>JAKACQ010000026.1:0-37579 GCA_021821285.1 Pseudomonadota bacterium | reverse complement strand
CTGGAGGAGGGCGCGCATACGCTGTACCGGAACGGGGATGCCGGGGACATGCGGGTGGGGGGTCTGGTGGCCATCGCCGGGGAAGTCAAAGCCCCGGGAGTCATCGCGGTGGAAAGGATCACCTTCCGGGTCAACCCCATGGACTTCGATCTGCCCACCCTGCCACCCATGGCCGGGGGGATGGCGGAGGCATTGGAACGACCCGAAAACGAGGAAGAACGCCCAGAAGTCAGTAGCCCAGAAATCGAACGACCTGATATTGATTACCCCAGTGGCAATATTGACGACTGAAGGTGAGGGAAGGAGATCGCGTGTCGAATGGGGGCCTTTGCGGCATGACTTGCTGGTCACCCGATCACCCATGATGGCATACTGTCTGTGGCGCGAAGTATCTTAGCGGGCGCACCGGTACCGTATCCTGAACACAGAGCATGGGATTTATGTTTTTGAAGATCGCCAACGGCCCGGGCGGATGGGCGCTTGCAGTGTATGGAGTAGGCATGGCGCTGCCGTTGTTGTTCCTGACGGGTTGTGCCAGTTATCACACGTTACCCCTGAACAATCACCTGCCCGGCATGGCGCAGGTCGCGCAGAAAATTGCCACGGCCCTGCATCGGGAACACCCCGCCTCTTCTACCCGAGCGGTGAATCTGCATGCCCCCCTGTCCGGCGAGACGCTCGGCGAGCTCGCCGTGCTGCTCAATCCGGACCTGCGGGCGATGCGGGCACAGATTGGCGTCGCGCAGGCGCAGGTTTTCGCCGCCGGGCTGCTGCCTGATCCGCGACTCGCCCTCAGCGCCGACCTGCCCAGCGATGTCGTCTCAGGTTACTACAACGCCTACAGCATCGGCTTGAGTTGGAGTCTCGCCAGTCTCTTCACCCGCTCCGCCAACCTGCACATCGCACAGGCACAGGCGCGTGCGGTCCACTATCAGGTGGCTTGGCAGGAATGGCTGATCGCCAATCAAACCAGGATTCTTGCGCGCCGGCTATATTACTTGCGACAGCAGGAAACTGTAGCAAAAACCGCTGCCAGCACCACGGACCGCTTCTACCTTATTTCGGCGGAAAACCTGCGACGGGGAGACGCCACCATTACCACCACCACCTTGCGCCAAATTGCCTGGCTGGACAGCCGAGATCGTCAACTGGCATTGCGGCGACAGGTGACCAAAGTGCGGCATGAACTCAATAAGTCCATGGGGTTGCCGCCGCAGATGCGGGTCTCCCTCCGGGCGCCGCATCTGCTGTCGGAGGTTCCGGACACGGCGCATCTGGTAGCGCTGGCTGACAGCCATCGTCTCGACCTGCTCGCTTTGTGCGCGGGCTACACCGCGCAGGAAGCGCGGGTGCGCCGCGCCATTCTCGGTCAATATCCGGGCTTTACCATCGGTATTTCCAGGGCGGCTGACACCTCGAACATCCAAACCATCGGGCCTAATCTCAGTCTCGATATCCCGCTCTGGAATCGGAATCGCGGCGTGATCGCTGAATCCGAAGCCACCCGCGCACAACTGCGCGCCGCCTACACGGCCCGCCTGTTTCAGACGCGCGCCGAAATCAGCGCCCTGGTGGCCGATTTGTACCGATTACGTCAAGAGATCAATCCGTTGGAGCAACAGGTACCACAGCTGCAGCGTGCTGAGCGGCGACTGCGCGGGGCGGCGGCGGAGCACAACGTCACTTTGATCGATTATGAGACGGTACGCAGTCAGGCCCTTGCCAAGAACCTGCAGTTGCTGGCTCTGAAGCAGGCGGATGCCGAACAACAGGCGGCCCTGGAAATGGCGGTGGGCCTGCCCTGGCAACAATGGGAAGCACGGCGGTGATGCGACAGATACCGGGGTGGCTATGGGGATGCCTAGGATTAGGCCTGGGGATGCTGACACCGCCCGCGACGGCGACGGTGTCGGCCTTGGTCCAGTTGACTCCCGCGCGCGTGATGCCTTTGGCGGAACGCCTGCGAGCCTATGGTACCGTAGAGTTCGCGCCAGAGGGTGGACGGACCCTGTCGCTGGAAGCCGAGAGTTTGATCAGTCAGGTGCTGGTGGCCAGCGGGCAGCGGGTGCGTCAGGGGGAGGTACTCTTACGGGTAGCGCCCTCCATCAGTGATCGGCTGCAGTTGCAGCAGGCGCAAATCGCCGTGCGTTTCGCCCTCGCGGACCAGCAGCGTCTGGAATCTCTGCGCGCCCGGCAACTGGCGACCAATGCCGAGGTGCAGGTCGCCCGGCAGACTCTCGCCAAGGCGCAAGCCACCCTTCACGACCTGCGGGTGCGCCTAAGAACTCTGCAAGCCGGGATGGTACGTGCGCCTATCAACGGTGTTGTCGAAACGGTATCCGTCCACCAGGGTGATCTGATTGCCGCCGGACAGCCCTTGCTGCACCTCAGCACCGGCAACGCCTTGCGTATTGTGCTGGGTGTCGAACCGGAAGATTTACCCCGTGTCAAGGTAGGGAATAGCGTGCGGATCCGTCCCGTTTACGGCACTCGGTCTCCGTTGTCTGGCACGATTCAGCAGATTTATTGGCAGGTCGATCCTAAAACGCGTCTCGCCCAGGTGGTCGTTCCCATGGCCGCGGCCCCAGGTCTGCTACCCGGGGCCATGGTGCGTGCGGAGATCGTCCTGGGACGCCAGAAAGCCTTGGCTATTCCCGATAGCGCCGTTCTGCGGCAGGGGGATCGCGCCTATTGTTTTGTGGACGTTCACGGTAAAGCGCAGCAGCGCTGGATTGAAACCGGCTGGCGCGAAGGGGGCTGGATTGCGGTCAGGGAGGGGCTTCAGGCGGGAGAGGAGGTCGTTAGTCTGGGCAACTATGAGTTACGGGAGGGTATGGCCCTGCGTGTGGCAGGGAAGTCCTGATGGGTGACTGGTTGCAACGGCACCGCCGCTCCCTGTTGTTCATGCTGGTGGTGCTGGTGCTGGCCGGGTTGATGGCGGCGTTGAAAATGCCCGTTGCCTTGTTCCCCAATATCACCTTTCCGCGCATCGTGGTTTCCGCGGATTCGGGCAATATGCCCATCTCGCAGACGCAGATTGCCGTCACCCAGCCATTGGAGCAGGCCCTGCGCGCGGTACCGGGTGTCGAGCGCATTCGTGCCACGACAGCGCGCGGCGCGGCGGAGATCTCCGTGCAGTTTGCCTGGGGTACCAACATGACTTCGGCCTTGCTGCAGGCGGAGTCGGCCGTCAACCGCGTACTTCCGGTTTTGCCGCCCGGCACCCGCTTCAATGCCCGCCGTATGGATCCGACGGTTTTCCCCATCCTCGGCCTTTCCCTGACTTCGAATCGCCTCGA
The DNA here is from genome assembly GCA_021821285.1 of Pseudomonadota bacterium. GTDB lineage: Bacteria > Pseudomonadota > Gammaproteobacteria > Acidithiobacillales > Acidithiobacillaceae > Acidithiobacillus. The sequence continues at coordinate 34,280 of JAKACQ010000026.1, read as the reverse complement.
TCCGGTAGCCTTGCGGCACTACGCGTACTACGATCTGCGTCCTCTGCTGCTGGCGGTTCATGGCGTAGGACAGGTGAATATTCAAGGTGGGGCGCAGGCGGAATACCAGGTGATCGTCGACCCCATGCGTCTGCAAAGCTACGGTCTCAGCCTCGCCGAGGTGGAACATGCCCTCGCCAATAGTAATATCATCACTGCGGTGGGGCGCCTCCAGCGTCACTACCGCCTCTATCAGATTCTCAGTGATAGCCCCCTGAAAAATGCCCGGGACATTGGCCACACGATCCTCAAAACAGGTGCCGACGGTGTGGTCGATCTCCGTGATGTGGCGCAAATCCGTTCCGGCGTCGTCCCCCAGTGGACGACCGTGACCGCCAACGGCAAGCCTGCGGTGCTGGTCAATATCAAACAGCAGTTGGGAGGGAACACGGTGGCCATTGATCACGCCATCCGTGCCTTGTTGCGTCAGAATGCCCGCAATATCCCAACCGGGGTAAAGATCAGCATATGGTATGATCAGAGCCGGTTGATCACCGCGGCGGCGTCCAGTGTCCGTGACGCCATTTTTATCGGCGCCGGCTTGGCGGCATTGGTGCTTCTCGTCTTTCTCCGTAATCTGCGATTGACGCTCATCGTCGCTGTCGTTCTGCCCAGTGTGCTGCTGGCCAGTGTGCTGATCCTCCATGTGCTTCATCAGAGTTTTAACATCATGACCCTGGGCGGCATGGCGGCGGCCGTGGGGCTGGTGGTGGACGACGCCGTGGTCATGCTCGAACATATCATGCGGCGCATCAGCGAGCATCCCGGGGAGCGCGTCCCCGTGCTGCATTCCGCACTGGAAATGAGCCGGCCCCTGGCGGGATCATCGGCGGCCACCGTCGTGATTTTCGCACCACTGGCCTTCCTGTCAGGGGTGACCGGGGCCTTTTTTCAGGCGCTGGCTCTCTCCATCGCCGCGGCGCTGGTGATCTCCTTTCTGGTGGCTTATCTGGCGGTGCCGATTCTGGCGGACGTCCTGCTCACCCGCCGGGATGCCGAAAGAGTCGAGCGGCAGGGCCATTTTTTGGGCTGGGTCAGTCTGCATTATGGCCGGATCCTGGAGAGGCTTTTACGGCGTCCCATATTGCTGCTACCTGTTTTATTGGTTTTTCTGGCCTTCGGGGGCTGGTCCTATACCCAGGTGGGCAGCGGCTTCATGCCCGCCATGGATGAGGGCGGCTTTGTTCTCGATTACAAGGCGGCCCCAGGCACCTCGCTCGCCGAAACCGACCGTTTGCTGGACCAGGTGCAGCAGATTCTCGCCAAAACACCGGAAGTGGCGAGTTATTCCCGGCGGACGGGGCTGCAACTGGGTGGCGGTATCACCGAGGCCAATACCGGAGATTTCTTCATTCGCTTGAAATCTCAGCGCCGACGCAATATCTGGCAGGTGATGCGCAGTGTCCGCGACCAGATCGATACCCGGGTACCCGGCCTGCGTGTCGAAACCGGACAGTTGATGGAGGATCTGATCGGTGACCTGACCGCCGTGCCGCAGCCCATCGAAGTCAAGGTATTCGGCGCAGACCCGCGGACGCTGGAAAAAATCGCCGGACAGGTGGCGCAACGGATCGGGACGGTCCCGGGTGTGGTGGAGGTCTTTGACGGGGTGACCATTGCCGGGGATGCGGTGGATATTCATGTGGATCCGGTGAAAGCGGCGCTGGCGGGGATGACACCGGGCCAGGTGACCACTCAGTTACAAAGTCTGATGGAGGGCCGGGTGGTCAGCTTCATCCCTCAAGGGCAAGAGAGGGTTGGGGTGCGGGTCCGCGCGCCCCACGAGCTTTGGAACGAAATCCGGCGTCTGCGGCAATTGCCCATCATTGCGCCGGACGGCCACTATCTGGCGTTGGGACAAGTCGCCCGGATACGGATCAAAGCCGGGCAGGCCGAGTTGCATACCGAAAATCTGAAACCCATGGTGGCCGTTACGGCTCGTATCGAGGGACGGGCCATGGGTACGGTCATGGGTGAGGTCGAGGCCCGACTGGCCCGTCTATCGCTGCCGCATGGGGTATATCTGCAGTACGGTGGTCTCTATCGGGAACAACAGCAGGCCATGCATGACTTGGCATTGGTACTGCTGGCCGCCATTCTGCTGGTAGCCGTCCTGCTGCTCTTCCTCTATGAGCGTTTTACCATTGTGCTCAGCATCCTTGCGACGGCATTGCTGGCGCTGGGCAGCGTCTTTGTTGGTCTTTGGCTGACAGGCACCGAGCGTAATATCACCGCCATGATCGGTATGACCATGATCGTCGGTATCGTCACGGAAACCGCTATCTTCTTTTTCGCGGAGGCGCGGACCAGCGACACCGTGGAGCTGGTCAGGGCGGGGCGGGCGCGTCTGCGGCCCATCCTGATTACCGCTATCATCGCTATTCTTGCCCTCCTGCCGCTAGCGTTGGGCCTCGGTGCCGGGGCCCAGATGCAAGCCCCCCTTGCCATCGCCATTATTTCCGGACTGCTGGCGGAGTTGCCGCTGGTTCTGGTCGTGATGCCGGGTATCTATACCGTTCTGGAGGGTTTTAGCCGTCGTATGGCGCGTGCGGCGGATAGGGCATAGTTTTTCGTGCGCATGACGTATGGATCTCCTATGCCGGCAATGGGGGCGCCGGCAGGTGTCACAGTTCGATGCCTTCATGATCCATGGCGGAAAAATAGTCCGTTACCTGGCTATCGGGAACCGTTACCTTCAAGGCCCAGACCATGCAAATACTCGCCAGCACGGCCACCGCCGCCATCGACCAGTAGAAAGGGATGCCGCCGGTTCCTCCCAGCACTTTGGGTCCGAACCAGGAGAGCACCCAGAGTCCGCCGAAGTAGGGAAATATCCAGGTGATGTGTCGGAACCCCAAAATCTTGCCATCGCTGTTGCCACGAATCATATGCTGGATGCCATAGAGGGTGAGCACGCCGAACAGGGTTCCAAAGATATAAGAAAGCGCCTGAAAGCCTCCCCAGTAAGCGACCAGGGAAGAGAGGATGAAGGCGATGGGCGCAATGACGTGGGCACCCCACAAGCGGAACGGACGTTCCATATCCGGGACGGAATGACGCAACTGCAGCAGAACGATAGGTCCGATGCCGTAGGTGATGACGGAAATGGTGGTGATGAAACCCACCAGTTTTTGCCAGGAAGGAAAGGGCAGAAAATACAGACACCCGATAACGTAGGCGACAATGATGCCGACCCAGGGAACGCCGCCTTCGGTGATTTTGGTGAAGGCGCGGGGCCCGGCCCCCACTTCGCCGTTGGCGACCACTGCGCGTGCCGCCGAGGTGGCATAGACGAGCGCCGTGCCCCCCGGTGAGAGCAAGGCATCGATATAAATCAGTACCGCCAGCCAGCTGATGCCAATCAGGGAGGCTATAGCGGCAAATGGCCCGAAGATCCCGGTGAAACTCAACTTGGCCCAGCCTTGGGTCAATTCTGACGGGGGCATGCTGACCAGAAAGGCCCATTGCAATCCGACATAAATGATCGCGCCGATCAGGATAGAGCCGATGACCGCCGTGGGGATATGCTTGCCGGGCTCACGACTTTCTCCGCCCAGTTCGATGGCTTGCCGAAAGCCCAGATAGCTGAAGACGATGCCGGAAGAAGCCACCGCCACGAACATGCCATGCACATTCTCATGCCAGTGCACGATGTGGAGATTCTCCGGGTGGTAGGAAAAGGCTACCAGGAGCACGATCGTCAGAATGGGTATGGCTAACTTCCACCAGCCCAACCCGGTAAAAACCTTCGCTACGCGCCGGATGCCGAGGAAGTTGAGCAGAAACATCACACCCAATAAAGCGATGGCGGCGAGTATCCCTGGCCCGCTGAGCAGGCCGGTATTGCTTGTCAGCAGCCCGGGGATGTAGTTGTTGGCGTAGGTGAGTACCGCGACCACCTCTACCGGGGCAATGGCGATGTAAAACATGAACAGGAGCCAAGCCCAGATTTTACCGAGCAGATTGCCGTGGACGACGTTCGCGATGTGGGTAGCCGCGCCGGCGCGGGGAAATAGCGGCCCCACTTCAGCGTAAGTCAGACCCAGAAACAGAATGGTGACTGCTCCGATCAGCCATGAATAGATACTGAGGGGGCCCGCGACCCGCGCGGCATTGAGCGGACCGAAGAGCCAACCAGAACCAATAATGCCGCCCAGACTGGCAAAAATAAGCCCTGAGAACCCCACTTCTCTTTTCAACTGGTGGACCATGATGAAGTTCCCTCGTTTTTGGCGCTGCTTCAGCGTCAGCAGTAGCGTTGCCTTTTTAGAAACGCATTAGCGAAAAAATAGCACTTTAACGATATGTTGAAACTGGCATGATGGTCGGGTCAGGGTCAAGAGCCGACCGACGTTCGCGAACCCACGTCTCCTACCCGGGGGGCAAGGAAGCGAAGGGTTCCGACGGATATAGCCCATATGCACCGGTTTGGTGCATATGACGATGATATGCACCAAAATGGTGGGCCAGGATCTTTTCAAGTTTATATAACCGACTGTATGAAAAAAAGAAAACCATGTTTACCCGAACTGGTACGATTATCGCTACGATGAAGCAATGATGATTTTTTGATCACGCTGAGCAGGAGTCTATTGGATGATTTCGTTGGGCTATCTCATACACCTCGCCAATTATTCGGATGGTGTTTTGTACTTGTTGATGCTTCTTTTGGTCATTGAATTGGCCGTGATCTTCGATCGGAGCTGGTATCTGCGTAACGCTATTCGCAAAGGCAAAAAGATTCTATGGGGAATATCCGCCCGTGGCAAGTTGCGGCGTCCCGATCTGGAAGAACTGGTTGTCTTGTCGAAAGGGTTGCCGGAAGAGTCCTTGCTTGGCGTGGCCCTCCGGCATTTCAATTTGATTCATCATTATGGCAGCGCCCGTGGAGAAGCTTTTGCGAACCGCTTGGACGAAGCTATCTTCCTGACCACGCCGACGCTGGACAAGCGCCTTTGGGTTTTGGATACCATAGTGACCCTGGCACCCCTTCTCGGTCTGTTCGGGACCATTCTCGGCATGTTTCATGCCTTTTCCGTTCTTGCGGCTCCGGGTCACAACCCTACCGCAGTCACGGGTGGTGTGGCCGATGCACTGATTGCCACCGCTTCCGGGCTTTTCATCGCGATGATCGGATTGCTGAGTTTCAATGCGTTCAATAACGCTATAGAGAAGACCATTTTTCAGCTCGAATCCCTGAAGCTGGTGCTCATGAACCGTTTGGACGGCGCGCCGGTGGTGCTGGACGAGACGGCTGCGGTCAATCCCCCGCCTGTTCCCGTAACCGTCAAGGCCACCGCATAATGTCACGGTAAGGAGGACCATATGCTACCCCAACGCCGCTCCCGTAAAAAAGGACGTGTCGAAATTATTCCGATGATCGACGTGATGCTATTTTTGCTCGTCTTTTTCATCATGATTACTTTGCAAATGATCACGGATAAGGGGTTAAAGCTTGATTTGCCCACATCCAGCGCAACCAAAGTGTTGCCACATCCGCATTTCGTGATCAACCTGGTGAAGGATGGTGGTGTCGTGGTGAAGGGTAAAAAAATGAGTTTAGAGCAATTACAGAATTTCCTGGCGGGGGACGGCGATACCAAACGGACGCAAGTGACGATCGCGGCCGATAAAATGGTGCCTTTCAAGGATTTCGTGCAGGTGATGGGCGCGTGTCAAAAAGCCGGAGTGACCAGTATTGGTATTGCGGCGAAGCCGACGTGAACGCCGTAAGGATATGAACGAGAAAAAATATAGGGAATAAACAGGATGTATCTGGCGCGTGTTGCCATACTCGAAAACAGGATCCATTCACATGACTACCACGATGTTCATGACGGTGAATAATTCACCTGTGCCTGAGCCGAATGACCGCCATTTCAAGTATGCCCTCGCCGGCGCCGTGGCGGTTGAAGCCTTGTTGGTGCTGGGTTTGATATGGTTTGGCCAAAGTACTCCTCCGGTAAAACCGGTGAAACCGAAGCAGCACGTGATGGCGGTGCAGATGGTTACCTTGCCGCAGCCGCCCTCGAAGGCCATCCCCAAGCCGGTTCCACCCAAGCCGGTTCCACCCAAGCCGGTGATGCATCGAATGACACCGCCTCCGCCGCGTCCCCACCCGCGGGTGGAGATTCCACCGAAGCCGGCGCCAACGCCACCCGCAAGGACGGTCACGCCGCCAACGGTGCCAACGCCGCCAACGCCGGCGCCAACGGTGCCGGTACCGGCACCTAAGCCGGTGGTGACGCCACCACCGGCACCCCCGCCGATGTCGGCGCAGCAAACGGCGTCATTGATGGGGCGCTATGTCGGATTGTTGCGGCCGATGATTCAGCAGAACCTGCGTGTTCCGGCCGAGTTGAAGGCGATGGGACTGAGTGGCAAGGCGACCGTGGAATTCGAGATTTCTCCTTCGGGCCGATTGCTCTGGGAAAAAATCATCAAAGCGAGTCCCCTGGGCGCGGTAAATCGTGCGGCGCTTGCCGCGGTTAAAGCGGGTGGATTTCCGCCCTTTCTGAAAAAGATGCCCAAACAAAGTACGGTGTTTCAAATTGATGTCGAAGTGAGCGCGGGATCAAATTAGTGTGGTGCGGGTCATTAATGGTGCGTTTCAGTGGGTGATAGCTCTAAGGGAGAAAGATGATGGGTGACCGGCATTCGATCAGCGCCACGACAGAAGCGGAACGCACCAGTTCGGCGCCCCATGTCGCCCTGATTTGGCTAGCCGCGACCATGACCGCTTCCAGTTTGCCGGTCGGAGTTCTCATCGCTCAGTGGTTCCCCTTGGCACCGTTTTTATGGGTCGTACTGCTGGCTTCCGCGCTGTTCGCCGCCGTGGGTATCCTCAGCATCCCGGGCTTTGTGTATGGGATTCCGACGATGGCCGTGTCTGCGCGCGTTTTTGGAAAGTCGGTCAATAAATTGATTTCTCTAAGTAACTGGTTGTCTCAATTGGGTTGGCAGGCCGTGGTATTGGTGCTGGTGGTCTATATTCTCCGCAGTGTTTTTGACAACTATGGAGTGGTGCCCACGAACGGCAGTATTTATTACGCATTGGCATTGGCTATTCTGGGCAATTTTGTAGTGCCCATTATCGGATATAAGGCCATCGTGGCCGCGCAGACGGTAGGGGCACTGTTTCTGGCGCTGTTTGCGCTAGCGATACTGATGCACCTGCATGGCGGGCAGGCGCTTTCGCTGGTTCCCGCTGTCGGCCATGTTGACGGGCTCCAAGCCTTGGGTGGAATTTCATTGGCCCTCATGGGCGGCGCGTTCTCATGGACGATGTTCGCCTCTGATTATTCCCGGTATGTGCGCCGTGACACGCCTCTCGGCAAGATGGCGTTGTGGCCCAGCCTGGGAGGATTTCTGGGTGGAGGACTCATCCTTGCGCTGGCGATTACGCTTTACGTCCGTGGCGGCATTCAGGTGGGCGCATCCGGCATTACCATCACCGCCACCGGATTAGGCACCCCGGTACTTTATCTGGGTTTTTGTCTGTTCGCCATATTAGGTTTGTTGGCCTCTAATTTTTTGAATTCCTACAGTTCCGCTTTTAGTCTGGCGGTGGTGGTGGGCCAGGATCTGGATCGCAAGAAATTTACGATTCTGGACGCCCTGTTGGCAACGCTGCTGGGTCTCTACATGCTTTTTGTGGCGCCTTCTTTTTGGGATTCGTTTCAAACCTTTTTGGATTTGCTGATTGTCGTGGCTGCCCCCTGGACCGGGGTAATGATCATTTATGTTTTGTGGGATGTGGTTCCGGAAGCGCGTGGAGGACCCGGCAGACTGCATAGCATGCCTGCGAATGCCGGGACCCTGGCGTTGGGAATCGTTGTCACCGTGTTGTTCTCGAATAATCCGATTTGGGAGGGATATGGGGCGCGATTATTGCACGGTACAGATATATCGCCATTAATTGGCGTGTCTACGACCATCGTTATGTCGCTACTGTACAAGCTGTTGTTTTCGCCTAATGTTGCCGTCGGCGAAGTCCGAGACCAGCGTCTCGGTGGGTAACGGATATGCGAAAGATATTCAGGGCGTCGATACTCAACCCGATAGATGTGAATACCTGGAGATTTTATCGGGACGGAGCGCTGTGGGTGGACCATGGCGTCATTATGGGTCTCGATGATTTTTGCGTGATCGCTGGCGAGATGGGTTCCAATCCAGACATTGAACATTTAGACGGCGTGATCGTTCCGGGCTTCGTGGATGTGCATTTGCATTGGGTACAGCACCGTGTCAGCGGACAATTTTCCGGAGAGCTCCTGACCTGGCTGCAGGAGCACATCTGGCCTGAAGAGGCGCGTTATGCGGATACGGATTTGGCTCGCGTGGCGGCGGTCCGATTCTATGCCGATCTGCTGCGCGCGGGGACGGTGATGGGCATGAGCTATTCCAGTCCGCATGCCGAGGCTACCCAGATTGCGTTGGCGTCCATGCGGGGTGATTGGGTGATCGGCAATGTCCTCATGGCGGTCCACGCGCCGCACACATTGACCGATCATAGTCTGCATGATCCCGGGGCGTTACGCGCCTTCCTGCAGCGGACGGATATGGCACATTATGCGCTGACCCCCCGTTTTGCACCGAACTTGACCGCAAAATCGCTGAAGATGCTGGGCCGGGTGGCGGCGGCGCATCCCTGTCTAATCCAGACGCACCTCGCGGAATCTCTGGCGGAACTGCGATGGGTCAAAGAGCTGTTTCCGGACGCCGCGCATTATACCGAAGTCTATGATCGCGCGGGTCTTCTGACACCCAGGACGATATTGGGGCACTGCGTTGAAATGCGTGACGAGGAATGGCGCTGTGTCCGGGCGCGAGGCGCGTGGGTCGCGCACTGCCCCACCAGTAATGAGGCGCTGGGTAATCGGCGCATGCCACTGGAGCAATTGCGTGCCCATCATGTTCCTTTTGCCTTGGCGAGCGACATAGGCGGGGGCCCCAGTCACAGCATGCTGCATGTCATGCAACGGTTTTTGGGGGTGCATCGGGATGCCGGCGTTCCCGTTACGCCGCAAGAGGCCTTGTATCGTTCTACCAAGGCGGGTGCCGAGTGCATGGGCAGAGGGGCTTCTGGTGGCGAGTTGACGGTAGGAAAGCGGGCCGACTTTGTGCTCTTGCCGCAAAAATCGGCAGCGGATTCTGTGGAGGGCTGGTTTGAGGCTTGCCTGAGCGGCGCGCCGGCCGATTTGGAAGGCCGCCCGCTGGGCACTTGGTTAAGCGGCGAACGCGCCGCGTAGGAAAAACACGCCGCACGCGACCACAACACAGGAAGAGCCTTTTTATGGAAAGCATGACGAACGCCGCGGCGACGCTCCCCGATTTTGTGAAATCTCTTCCCAAGGTCGAGTTGCACCTGCACATCGAGGGCACTCTGGAACCGGAAATGCTGCTTACCCTCGCCCGTCGTAACGGCGTGCACATTCCGTATCGGACGATAGATGCCGCGCGAGCGGCGTATCAGTTCGCCGACTTGCAAAGTTTTCTGCATGTCTATTATCTGGGTGGCTCGGTATTACGGAAAGAGCGGGACTTTTATGAGTTGACCCAGGCCTATTTGGCGCGCTGCAAAGTTCAGCGGATCCGGCATACGGAGCTGTTTTTCGACCCGCAGACGCACCTCGCCAATGGCGTGGCTTTGGAGGCGGTGATCGGTGGCATCCATGCGGCATTGCGGGATGCCGAGCGTGACTGGGATATTTCCAGTGCACTGATTCTCTGTTTTGAGCGGGATCGCGATCCCGAACCCGCGGTGGCGCTGTTGGAGCGGGCGTGTCGCTTGGGGGGCATCGCGGGCATCGGCCTCGATTCCGCGGAGTTGGGCCATCCGCCAGGGCGGTTTCAGGAGGTGTTTGCGGTGGCCGGGTCCCTGGGTCTGCATCGCGTTGCCCATGCCGGGGAAGAGGGTCCGCCCGCCTATATTTGGCAAGCGCTGGATGTGCTTGGCGTGGAACGCATAGATCATGGGGTGCGTTGTCTGGAGGACCCGGTACTGGTGCATCGCCTGGTGGATGACCGTATTCCCCTGACGGTCTGTCCATTCTCCAATGTCGCCCTGAAGGTATTTGACCAATTATCCACACACAATCTGGCCCGGTTATTGAAAGCCGGTTTGTGGGTGACCATCAATTCGGATGACCCGGCGTACTTTGGCGGATATCTGAATGAAAATATGATCGATACCCTTTCCAGTCTGGATTTAACCGCGAGAGACGCGCTGATTCTGGAGCGCAATGCCGTTACGGCCGCGTTTTGCAGTGATCAGCGAAAACAGTCCCTGCTCAAGGAACTGGACCAGTACGCCGCTTCACCACAGAACTGACCATGAAAAAACTAGGGAGAATGCTCGTGAAGAAAAATATGGTGCGGGGAAGTATGGCGTTATGCGCTGCCGTGGGACTTTCGTTCATCGCGCCGCTGGCGCACGCGCACGTTCTCCCGGTGGCCCCAAAGATGCATCCAAAAGTCATCATATTGACGGCATTTCCCCCCGAGTGGCACGCGTGGACGGAGCAAAAGTCGTTCGATCATCGGGTGGTGCATGTGCCTGGCCTCATGACGCCCCTGATTTGCGACCGTCAGGGCGTCTGTGTCACCGAAACCGGGGAAGGAGAAATCAATGCCGCGGTAACCGTTGCGAGTTTGGTGAAAGATGTTGCTCTGGACGTGCGGAAAACCATTTTCATCCGTAGCGGGATCGCGGGCGGTGTGCAGGCCGAATCCTCTGCATTGGGCAGCGTATACATCAATAGCTGGGTAATATCCTGGGCTTTCGGGCATCACTACTTGAGTGACCGGAAGCGATTGGCGTGGTTGCCTCCGGGCTGTGCGGACTATGCGGCTCCGGGTCATTGTGGGGCGTACACCCGTAATCTCTACGAGAACCTGGCCTATAAAATCAATCCGGCCCTCCTGAGCATGGCGGTCAAGGCCTCGGCCAACGTACAACTGGAAGACTCACCGGAAGCCAGAAAGCTGGATAAAATCTTCGGTGTCTCCACGTTGCCGAAGGTGATGGTGGGCGCCACTATCACCGGCGATGATTTCTGGATCGGCAAAGAGGAGCAGACCATTGCCGAACGGATCGTGCGCCTCTATACCCATGGCGAGGCGCAATATACCAATACGGCCATGGAGGATCTCGGGGACGTGGCCGCACTCTCTCGATTCGGTCTGGCGGATCATTATCTGTCCATACGGGGGATCTCCGATGTGGATCTCCCGCCTCCGGGGAAGACCGAAGAGGAAACCTGGAAAACGGGTGACTTGTACGCTGGCGCTCTCGCCGAGCGTAATGCGGTTATCGTCACCAAGGCCGTCATCGCACACCTTTTGCGGGCCCCGGCGTGAGTGCTCGCATCATCAAGACATCCGGTGGCGAAGTTCCGCTTCGGGAACCAGGGGTATCGCCATGTCTTTGACTGGCGCGCCTTCGCAACGTGATCAGCGCGCGGATAGTCCAGCCCGCGTCGATGGCTTTGCCAAAATAACGGGATCGGCGCTCTACGTGGATGATCTGCCCTGCGCGGGAGGACTTTTCGGGGCCACGGTACGCACTGCAATGGCCGGCGGAATCCTGCAGGAGGTGATCTTCGATCCCGCCATGGACTGGTCGGATTTTGTCATCGTCACCGCGAAAGATATCCCGGGGGTCAACGCGGTCAAACTCCTGGAAAATGATCAGGTCGTCCTGGTGGAGCGCACGTTCCGTCACGCCGGGGAAGCTGTGGTGTTGCTGGCCCACGCGGACCGCGAAGTGCTCGGGACGGCGCTGAAGCGGGTTTTCTTGGTGGAACAGCCGAACCCGGCCCCGATCTTTGACATAGACGAGGCCCTGCAAGCCGAGCGGGAGATAATTCCCGGAAATCTGTACACGGATTATCTGCTGAACCGCGGTGATCTTGCGGAGGGCGAACGTCGCGCCGAAGTGGTCATCGAGGAGTGTCTGCGCACGCCTGCTCAGGAACAGCTCTATATCGAGCCGCAAGGCATGTTGGCGCGCGTGCAGGCGAACGGTGATATTTTGATAGAAGGTTCCCTGCAATGCCCCTATTACGTGCTGGATGCCTTGGTGCAGTGCCTGGGGATGGATAAGAATCACCTGCGGGTAGTGCAAAGTACCACGGGTGGGGCCTTTGGCGGCAAAGAGGATTATCCTTCGATGATTGCCTGCCATGCCGCCCTGCTGGCGCTCAAGGCGGGCGGTCGTCCGGTAAAGCTTATCTATACGCGGGGCGAGGATTTGCGGGTGACCCCGAAGCGCCACCCTTCCCGCACCCTGATCCGTTTGGGAGCCAACAAGGCCGGAGCACTACAGTTTATCGACATGGATTTCGCCATCGATGGCGGCGCTTATCGCACGTTGAGTCCGGTGGTGCTCTCACGGGGGGTCATCCATGCCCCTGGGCCCTATAAGTGCCCCAATATCCGGGTCAGGGGGCGTGCGGTCGCGACCAATCACCCCCCTTTTGGGGCCTTTCGCGGATTTGGTGCACCGCAAAGCATTTTTGCCATGGAAGTCGCCATGGATCGTTTGGCGAAAAAACTGGGTATGGACCCCGCCGAGCTACGCAGAAAGAATCTGCTGCGGAGCGGTGATGTGAGCGCGACCGGAGAGGTGGTGGGGGCTGATTGCTTCGCGCATGCAACGCTCGATGTGGCGCTGGAGCGAACGCATTATCACCAGCGGCTGGCGGAGTACAAGACCTGGAACGCCGCCGGGCACCCGACCCGTAAGGGGATCGGTCTGGCGACTTTCGCGCATGGTGCCGGGTTCACCGGTAATGGCGAACTGCATTTGGCCTCCCGGGTTTCCCTCCAGGTCCTTGCCCATGGCCATGTCGAGATTCTTTGCTCCAATACGGAAATGGGGCAGGGCGCGGCGACCACGCTGGTGCAAATCGCTGCCGAAGCGCTGGGCCTGCCCATGGACAGCGTGTATTTGGCGCAGACGGACACCTCCAGAGTGCCCAATTCCGGGCCGACGGTAGCTTCCCGTACCTGCATGGTGGTCGGTGACCTCATCCAGAAGGCTGCGGAGCGGTTGTTGCGGCGGCTGCGGGAAGCGGCGGATTTACCCGCGTCCTATGATGCACAGGACTTTGCGGCGGCCTGTGGCCGGCTCCACGCAGCCAAGGGTGATGCACTGGTGACCGCGCACTACCACCCTCCAGCGGGTATGCTTTGGGATGAGCAGACTTTTTGGGGGCGGGCTTACGCGAGTTATGCCTGGGCGACTTACATTGCCGCAGTGGAAGTGGATGTGTTGACCCTGGAAACGCGCGTGCTCGATTTCACCGCGGTCCAGGAAATCGGTAAGGCGGTGCATCCGGTGATCGTGCAGGGTCAGATTGAAGGCGGCGTGGCTCAGGGCCTGGGTTTCGCGCTCTATGAGGAGGTGCTCTGGAATGCGCGCGGGGTGATGGCCAACGATCGCCTGACCAACTACATCATTCCGACCAGCGCGGATTTGGGAGATATCCATGTGGTGTTGCTGGAAGGCGGACTAGGGGCGGGCCCCAAAGGGGCGAAGGGCGTGGGCGAATTGCCCATGGACGGCCCCGCCCCGGCTGTCGTCAATGCCATTCAACAAGCATTGGATATCGATATCTGCCAGATTCCGGTCCTGCCTGAATATCTGCTGGAACGCTGCGCGGTCAAACCACCCGCGCAAGGGATGCTGACTGTGCGCCGGGAGTATTGACCATGCCGACAACGATGCGCATCAACGGTAAGGCATTTCAGAGCAGCTCAGCGCCGACGGCCCGTCTACTGGATGTATTGCGTAATGACTGCAATCTCAAGGGAACGAAGGAAGGGTGTGGCGAAGGAGAATGCGGCGCCTGCGCGGTACTGGTGAATGGCAAGCTGGTGAATAGTTGTCTGGTGCCTCTCGGGCAAATGGAGCGGGCGGAAATTACCACGGTGGAGGGTCTTCCCGAAGATAGCGCCCTGGCACGGGCCTTTGTTCGGTGCGGCGCTACCCAGTGCGGGATTTGTACGCCGGGTATGATGCTCGCGGCGACCGCCCTGTTGGCGGAACATGCCCACCCGACCCTGGAGGAGATTCGCTGGGGTCTGAGCGGTAATCTCTGTCGTTGTACCGGGTATGGGCGCATTTATGCGGCCATTGCCCAGGCTGCCGGAGGGCCTGCTGATGTCTGAGTGGACAAGGCCCCGGCATTTGCCGGAAGCCCTGGAGATATTGGCGGCAGCCCCCGGCCGGTATCGGGTGATTTCGGGCGGGACCGATCTTATGGTGGAGAGTCATCTCGCCCCGGAGCGGCGCCCGGACTCCTGGCTGGATATCAGCGGACTGCGGGAGTTGCAGGGGCTGCAGATTACGGAAGAGGGTATCCGGATTGGCGCCGCCACTTCCCTGGAGGTGGTTCGCCGACATGCGGAAGTGGCCGTCCACTGGCCGATGCTGGCCGCTTCGGCGGCGGTGACCGGGGCGCCGCCCATCCAAAACCGGGCTACGCTGGGTGGCAACATCTGCAACGCTTCCCCGGCCGCGGACAACGCGCCGGTGTTGCTGGCGTATGGGGCGCGCCTGGAAATCGTGCATCATCACGGCACGCGATGGCTGCCTTATGCGGATTTTCATCAAGGCTACCGCAAGACGGCCTTGCAGGCCGGAGAACTGCTCGGCGCTGTTTGGATCCCTTATCCCCCCCCACATAGCCGCGGCTATTTTCGGAAGGTTGGAACACGGGCGGCGCAGGCGATCGCGAAAGTGGGTATCGCGGCGCTCATCGAGGAAGATCGCGAGGGGGTGATTCAGCGCGCGCGCTTCGGCATGGCGAGCGTGGCGGCGGTTCCGTGCGCTTTGCCGTCCGTGAGCCGATATCTGGAAGGACGCGCTGTCCGCGATGTTGCGGAGGCACCCGTTCGGCAGGGGGTGAGGCAGGATATCGCACCGGTCAAGGATATCCGTTCGACGGCGGCCTATCGTTTGGAGATAGCCTCCCGGCTGGTGTTGGAGGCCATTGACCCGCGCGCTGCGCGAAAGAAGGAGGATGGAGTATGAATGCCTATGCGAATCATTCGGATATGGTTTATGTGGAGGTGCCTTTATGGGAAGCCACCCCGGAGAATCTCGCGGAATATGGGGTGATGATCGGTGAGGCGGTGCACCGGCCGGGACTTTCGATCCCCTTTTATCAGGGGAGTGTCGAGGAAGGGCAAAATCTCGACTTTGTCTATACCGGTCGCGCGGTGGTACGCACGGCGCGAATATCGCACCGCAGTCCCGAGGTGGTTTGGCTGGAGCGGCATCTCAACATGACGCAGATTTTTGTCGGTCTGGGCAGTGTGCCTTTTGCCATGGTGCTGGGTAAGCCGAACCAGGACAGCGGAGAAAATCTTCCCCGTCTGGAAGAGGTGCGCGCTTTTCGCATTCCGGCGGGACAGGGAGTGATGATCCATGCCGGCACCTGGCACGATTTCCCGATGTCTATCGGTGATCCGGTGACCGTCATGACCATGAATTCCGATGAGGTGGTAACCGCCCTGGCCAATGCCCGGTCGGCCGATGAAATGGATGATGGTGACGTGTACAAGATCGACATTCGCCGCCGCACCGGCCGGGTGCTCCGGGTCCCTTTTTAGTCCCGCGGAGTGAATGCCATGCGCACCACACTCCACCGGTTTTTCACTACGGACCCCGCCGATGTCTCCGGTTTGTCGCGGGCGATTGCCGAGGGAGCGGTAAATCCCATGGATATTGTCGCGATTATCGGGAAAACCGAGGGCAACGGGGGGGAGAACGATTTCACCCGGGTTCTGGCGACCATGGCGTTGAGCCAGATGCTGGCCGCACATCTGGATTGCCGTCCGGAGGCGGTGGAAGATCGCATCGTCTTGTCCCTCTCCGGTGGCAGTGAGGGGGTTACGGCTCCGCACATACTGGTTTTCACGGTATCGGGTCGGGCGGTGGAGCAGCCATACCCGGTGAAAAGGCTGGCCGTCGCCACCGGCCATACCCGATCCTTCCATACGCAGGAAGTAGGGCGGATGGCGATGGTGCGGGAAACGGCACGCGCGGTTACCGGGCTCATGCACGCGTTGCGCGTGGCGCCCGAGGATGTGCATCTGGTGCAGGTCAAAGGGGCGATACCGGCGCCTGCGATAGCCGGTGACGCGGACGCCGGGCAACTGCGCTGTGACATGGCCTGGTCGCGCGGTGCATCGGCCCTGGGCGTGGCGCTCGCATTGGGGGAGGTGGCCGAATCCCAATTGTCCGATGCCGCGATCAACCGGGACTGGTCTCTATACTCCAGCCGGGCCAGCGTTTCCGCCAAGCCCTTATTGCGGCGTTCCGAAATCGTGCTATTCGCCAATTCCCGCCATTGGGAAGGTGATCTGGTCATCGCCCACGGGGTGATGCGGGACATCATCGATGTCCCGGCGATCCATGTTGTGCTGAATCAGTTGGGACTGCAACCCGTCCATGGGCAGTTGATGCCCGCCGACGCGGAGAGGGTGCTGGCGGTCTTCGCCAAATCCGATGCCGATCCGCGAGGCAGCATTCGCCATCGCCGCCATACCATGTGGACAGACGCGGATATCTCCGATATGCGTTACTCCCGCTGCGTGGTCTCGGCCCTGCTGGCCGGAATCACCGGTGAGACCGGGGTCTATGTCTCGACGCGTGCGGAGCATCAAGGCCCCCAAGGGGGCGGGCCGGTAGCCGTGATCGGCTACGCGCCATGAACGCCCTCGCCAACCGCCAGCGGCCAGGGCGTCCAGTACGGGAAGCCATCGTGACCCGCGTGCGGGGTTCCGCACCCACAGCGGTCGGTGCCGGCATGTGTCTGTGGGAAGATGGCTCCCTGTTGGGCACGGTGGGTGGCGGACACATGGAATATCGGATCTGTCAGGTCCTGCGCGCACCGCGATCCGATGCGTCCTCGGTGTCCCTGAGTTTTACGCTGGGCACGGCGGATGATCAGTGCTGCGGTGGACAGGTGGAAATCTGTGTGCTGGAGGTTCCCCGGTTTTTTTCGGAATTGTATCGGACCGGTGCCTCCCGGGCTTATCAGCGGGATGCAGCGGGCCGATTGCGGTTGGTGGCCGGGATCACCAGCCGGGGACGACACATCGGCGCTCCCGAAGCCCTGGCCGCTCTTTTGCGCGCCGCCGCGCCCGAGTGGGATGCCGATGGGTGCTGCTTTGCGCTCCCCACGCCCCACCGTCCGGCTTTGTGGATCTTCGGTGCCGGTCATGTGGGGCGGGCGATCGCGGCGATGGCCCGCGCGCTGGATTTTGAGTTGTCCGTATTCGATCGGCGCCCCGAGTGGGCCGATCCCGCCGCCTTCCCGCCGGAGGCCGTCCTGGTGGACGCATGGACCTGGGCCGATTTGCAGACTCCGGCAACCGATGCCGTGGTACTGATCGTGACCCACAGCCACGCCATGGACTATGCGTTGCTGGAGCATTTCATCGAGAAACCGCTGGCTTATCTGGGAGTGATTGCCAGCCGGTCCAAGGCGGCGCGTTTTGGTCATGCCCTGTCCCGCGCCGGATATGATATTCCGGATCATCTGCATATGCCCATGGGCTTACCCGGATTGGGTAAAAAACCACCGGAGATCGCCATCAGCGTGTTGGCGGAGTTACTGCAGTTACGGCAGCAAAAAGCGGGTCGCTCACAGAAGGAGAAGCGGGATGAACCCACCCAAAGCGGATGCTGACACACCCGTGGATATCTATATGGACTACCTCTTCGATGTTTTGGGGCTCGATGTCCGCGAAGCATGGCGCGCCGACGTGAAGCGTTATTTCATGCTGAGCGCGCGGATGGCCAAGGTGCTGGAGGCGCATCCGCTGGAGATGACGGAAGCATTGGCCCCGGTATTCCGCCCATGAAAACCGGGGGCGACGCATTTCCGCGGGCAGCGGAAATCGCGCGGCGGGTCCGTCGCGGTGAGTGGCGCGCAGCGGAGGTGTTGCAGGACACGCTCCATCATATTCAGGCCAATGATGGCGAGATCAACGCCTTCACACGCATCACGGCGGCGCGCGCCTTGCGGGAGGCCGAGGCGGTCGACCGGAAGGTGGCCTGTGGCGAGGACCCCGGACCTCTGGCCGGCGTGCCCTTTGCCGTCAAGAACCTCTTTGATCTCCAAGGCGAGATTACCCTCGCGGGGTCCAGGATCAATCAGGAGGATGCGCCCGCCGCAGCCGATGCCACCGCCGTCCGGCGTCTGACGGCGGCGGGCGCCATCCTGGTGGGCGCTCTGAATATGGGGGAATACGCCTATGATTTTACGGGTGAGAATATTCACTATGGCGCATCCCGCAATCCCCACGACCTCTCGCGGATGACCGGTGGTTCCAGTGGCGGCAGCGGCGCGGCCGTGGCTGGCGGTATGGTGCCTATCGCCCTGGGTTCAGACACCAATGGTTCTATTCGGGTGCCATCCTCCCTTTGCGGTATTTTTGGACTGAAGCCGACCTATGGCCGCCTGTCCCGGGCCGGGACTTTTCCCTTCTGCCCCAGTCTCGATCATATCGGCCCTCTGGCACGCGGTGTGACGGATATCGCGCTGGCTTATGATGCCATGCAGGGGGCGGATGCCGCGGACCCCGTTTGCACGGATAGGCCCAGCGAACCGGTCAGTGGGCAGCTGGCGGACGGTATCGCTGATCTGAACATCGCCATTGCCGGCGGCTATTTCGCGCAGCAGATGACACCGGCGGCGGAGCAGGCGCTGGCGCGGGTGGCGGCGGCGCTGAACGTGACGGATCACGTGGACATTCCCGGAACCGCGCAGGCGCGTGCCGCCGCCTATCTCATGACGAATGCGGAAAGCAGCACTCTGCACCTGGACCGTCTGCGCCATCGTGCGGCCGACTACGATCCCGATGTCAGGGATCGTATGCTGGCCGGTATGCTGTTGCCCGCTTCCTGGAATATCCAGGCCCAGCGTTTTCGCCATTGGTACAGGGCGGAGGTACTAAAGATTTTCGCCCGCTACGACCTGCTGCTGGCACCGGCCACACCCATGTCGGCGCCCGCCATCGGCCAGCGGTACATGGCGCTGGACGGCGAGCAGATGATGGTGCGTCCCCATTTGGGGCTATACACCCAACCGCTTTCCTTTATCGGCCTCCCGGTGGTGGTGGTGCCCGTGATCAGTGCGGGAGCGATGCCCATCGGGGTCCAGATCATTGCCGCGCCCTGGCAGGAGGCGCATGCGCTCAAAGCGGCCAGACAGCTTGAGGTACAAGGATTTACCAGTCTAACCCCCCCTATCTAAGAGGAAAGTCCTTATGGAAGACGTCGAAATCAATGCGCCAGAAGTCCTGAAAGAAGTGCGGGCCGCTTTTTTCCGCTATGAAAAAGCATTGGTTGAAAACGATGTTCGTGTATTGGACGAGTTGTTTTGGAATAGCGCATACACCTTGCGTTACGGCGTGGCGGAGAATCTCTACGGTTATGCAGCCATTGCCGAGTTTCGGGCATCCCGTCCGGTCCCGGCATTGGGTCGGGAGTTGGTCAACACGACCATCACCACTTATGGACGAAGCTTCGCGACCGCCAACACGGAGTTCCGGCGGGATCAGGTGCATGGTCGGCAGAGCCAGACCTGGCTCCGTACCGCGGAAGGCTGGCGGGTCGTCGCGGCGCATGTGAGCCTGATGCCAAAGGGGGCTTGAGCGACGGCATGGATGCGGCCCTCCTTCTGGCAGGCGGCCGGTCCCGGCGCTCCGGGCGAGGGCACAAAGCGTGCCGGCGTTTGCCCGGGGAGGGCCGGAGCTGGATCGATCGACAGGTGGAATGCTTGCGGCGGGCGGGTTTTGCGCCGGTGTATCTGCTGACGGGATATCGACCCAGGCGGGTTTTGACTTGCCTGCACCATCGTGTGGTCAGGCGGCACAATTTCAAGAGAGGGCATGGACCCTTTTCGACGCTGCAGGTTGGCCTGCATAATCTATCCGGGGCCGCGCTGGTCGTACCGGTAGATACGATTTTACCGCCGGCGCCCTGGCTCAGGCGATTGCGGCGCATCGTTCATGCCCGGGATATTCTGGCGGCCAGCCCGATAGATCGTTGGGATGGCGGCGGGCATCCGGTGATGGTGTCGCGGCGTTGGGCGCAGTCACTCCGCGCCGTGTCTGTGGAGGCGGCCGATGCAAGGTTGGATCGGCAGTTGGACCATTTGCCGGCGACGGCGCATGTCCGCTTGCCGTGGAATCATTTTTTGCGTTATCCCCGGCTGAACACCGGCCGGGAATGGCGGTCGGCGCATCGTAGGCTGAGGCGGAAGCCATGAACGGGTTTTATCAGGAGGCTCTCGGTGGACGTGACTAAAATCTCTCTGGCGGCCAGTTCGAAGGGCGGCGCCGTGAGTGCCCCTCACGCCCTGGCCGCCGAGGCCGGAGCCGCTGTTTTGCGTAGCGGCGGTAATGCCATAGAAGCGGGCATTGCGGTGGCATCGGCCCTCTCCGTGGTCTACCCCCACATGAACGGGTTGGGCGGTGACGCGTTCTGGCTGATATCGGATGGTGATGCACGTAACGTACGCGGACTGGCCGCTGCCGGTCCGGCAGGACGACATTATTCAGCGGCACTGTTTCGTGAGCGGGGGCTGCGTGCGATTCCGTTTCGTGGCGGCTTGTCCGCCTTGACGGTGCCGGGCGCAGTGGGGGGATGGGGGGCGGCGTTCAATTTCTCACGGAATAACTGGCAAGGCCGCAAGTCCTGGTCCGACTTGCTGAACAGCGCGTATTGCCATGCCGCCGCCGGTTTTCCGCTCAGTCCTAACCAGAGCCGTACCCTCGCCAGATTCGGCGATGCGCTCTGTCTCCAGCCGGGCTTCGCGGCGCAATACCTGCCGGGGGGAGAAATTCCGCCAGTGGGGCGATTATGGACTCAGCGGGCGCTGGCGCAAACCTTGGGACACTTGGCGGAGAGCGGCGCGGAGGCTTTCTATCACGGCCCGCTGGCCCGGCAAATGGCGAAGGGGCTCAAAGCGGCCGGCAGTTTGCTGACGGAAGCCGATCTGCAGGCCTTCCGGCCCCGTTGGGTGGAACCGTTGCGGACCAGCTTCGGTGTGGGAGAGGCCATCAACCTGCCACCGCCCACGCAAGGGGTGGCCTCGCTGATGATCCTCGCCCTGCTCCATCATCGTGGACTGGGCAGTGGGGATCATCTGGGTGCCGAGTTGATTCACCACACGGTGGAAATCACCAAACTGGCCTTTAAATACCGGGATCGACTGGTGGCCGATCCCGACTTTGGCGATGTGGACATTGCCCCTCTGCTGACCCCCGCTTTTCTGGATGACTGTATCAAAGGGATGAATTTCCGAACGGCGGCTCCGCCGCCACCGGTGGGTCTTGCCAAAGGGGATACCGTCTGGTTTGGCGTGGTGGACGGGCAGGGGCGCATGGTGAGTGTGATTCAGAGCCTCTACCATGAGTTTGGCACCGGCGTGGTGGCAGGGGATACCGGAGTGCTGTGGAACAACCGCGGTTGCGCTTTTTCTCTGGCGCCGGGACACATCAATGTGCTGGAGCCCGGAAAACGTCCTTTTCATACCCTGAACCCCGCGCTCTATGCCGAGCAGGGGCGGGTGCAACTCGCTTACGGCAGTATGGGAGGGGATGGCCAGCCCCAAACTCAGGCGGCACTGCTCATGCGCGCCAAGCATTACGGACTTTCCCTCGCCGAATCGGTATCCAGCCCGCGCTGGCTGTACGGGCGGACCTGGGGAGAAGCCTCGGCGGGTCTGCGTGTGGAGCGGCGATATCCGGAAACGGTCTTTCAGGATCTGGAGCGATGGGGGCATCAGGTGTCGTGGGTGCCGCGTTATAGTGATTTCATGGGTCACGCGGGCATGGTGGCGCGTGATTCCGCAGGGGAGTTTGCGGGCGCGGCCGATCCCCGTAGTGACGGGGGTGTGGCGGTGCCATGAGGTGCGTCCGCTATGCTTCCGTGAGATTGTTGAGCTCTTCCGCGATGCAATTGGAAAAACGGGCGGCAGAGACCGAAATCCCGCGGTTTTTGAGTTGGGCGCACACCAGCGGTACGGGGCGTATGTCCACGGCGGAAATCGGCCGGTAAACGATATGTTCGTTGGGATGGTCTTGAGGCCTTCCCGTGGCGATGACAAAGCCGATGTTTTGGGTTCCGGGTAGCAGGCCGCGCATTACCTCATAGGAGTTGGTTTCGGCGGCGATGTGTGTTTCCGAGCGTCGACCATGTAGCGCGGACTCCAGCATCTCGCGCGAGGTAAGCCCTGGCGCTGGTAATACCAGCGGATACTGGATGCAGTCACTCAAGCGGAGCGTGCCTTGATTGGCGAGGGGGTGCGCATGGGCCATGGTCGCCATCAGCGGTTGTTCGGATACGGCGAGATCGATGACGTCCGGATGTCTGGGTGGCGCCACGATAACCACCAGATCTGCTTCAAACGCCAGTAGCGCACGGATCGCATCACCGTGCTTCGCCACGGTCACGGAGAAGGACACCCCCGGATACCGCGCTCTGAATAGGTTGATCACCCTCGGGATGAAGTCGGTGGCCAGAGCGGGACTGACCGCGAGGGCGACATGCCCGCGGCGCAATCCGTTGAGGCTATCTATTTCCGATCGCAAGCGCTGCATGTCGGAAAGGTGCCGACGCACATAGCCCAGGAACACTTCGCCTGCGGCGGAGAGACGCATCCCGCGCGGATGCCGTTCAAAAATGCTGGTGCCGAGTTCCTCTTCCAGGTCTTGAACGCGACGATCCAGAGCCGACGCGGTGATGTGCAGTTTTTCGGCCGCACGGCGAACCGAGCCCTCCCGCACGATCGTATCGATATAAGTAAACAGGCGCAGATGTTTCATGATCGGGTCTTGACCGTTGTGTTTTATGTAACGCGCGCACAAGAAAATAACACTTTAATCGCGCGTTGTATATGACCACTATAACGGCATGCGCCATAGGCCGAGTTTGGAAAGCCCTCATCAGTAGAACAATCGGAATGCCCTTTTTTGGGGCGGGGAATGCCATTTCGCACTACAACGGTGCAATTACTGTGAAGGAATTCGCGGCCTGGGCAAGAATATGGTTGCGTCATTCTGGCACGTATGCTGCTTGTTGACATCTTGCATAAGTATTAGGAGCATGTAATGCACAAAGTCCATAAACACTTTCTGAGGCAGAGCTTGCTGGTCGCAACAGGGTTGTTGGGCAGCGTGCCTCTGCCAACGTACGCGAGTGCGGCCACCACCACACCGCCCCCGGCTAAAAAAGTGTACAAGATAAAATCGGTGTCCAAAGCTTTGCTGCGCACGGTGGAAAAATCGGCGCTTACCCACGTCAGGCCCGTATATGGTGCTGAAACGGCGCTGATCCCCAAAAAATTCCTGGAAGGCCAGGAGTCCACGCAAAATGCCTCCACCATTCTGAGTTTCGTGCCTGGCGTCAATGCGACCAGTACGAACCCGATAGGTGTGAAGACGCATATTTCCGTGCGCGGTTTTTCGCAGACGCAAGTAGGATACACCTTTGATAATCTGCCGATTGCGGATCTGTTCAATGGCGGTTTGTCCGGAGGCAATAATAACTATGCGGATCTGACGAATCTTATCCCCATCACATTGGGTGAAACCTCGGGTATCCGGGTGACTTACGGTACCCCGGCTCCGGATATCAACGCCATTGGGGCTATTGGGGGAAACATTGATTATCTGCCGAAGATTCCCTCGGCGAAACCGTACGCGTCCGTGTTTGCCGGTTATGGTTCTTTTGATACGCGCAGCTATGGAACGGAGATCAATACGGGTGCAACCCCTGGTTATGGCAACCTCTTGCTGAGATTCTCCTCGCGCCAAACCGCGGGTTACCTGAATCACAGTCCGGACCGGGAGTATTCCTATTACGCGGCCTATGATTTACCGCAAATTTCTCCGACGTCGAAATGGTCTGTCATATTTTTGCTGAATAAAAACCAGGGCGCCACCGCCGCGCGGATGCCGATTGCGCTGTTACGGCAATATGGACCCTATTACCAGTGGCCGCGGTCTTTTACCTATGCAAACAGCACGGCGGAGCACATGATGACCATTCTGCAAAATAAAACGCTCATATCCTCCCATGCCGTGTTTGGCTTCAAGGGATTTTACGCATACACCAACTCGCATCGATTGGAATATGTGAATCCTGCCGTTAATACGCCTTACAACAGCTTTGTCACCTTTTATCTGAGTCCGGCGCAAACCGTCTGCCAGTATTCGGGCAACGACTTTTCGGGTAATCCCTCCGCAGCATGTCAGGCGCAAACCATCAACGGCGATAACTACCATAGTTATAGTTACACCACAAGTACGTTCGGCTTCAACCCTTCTGTCGAGTGGCTCAACCGCTATGTGGATTTGAAGGCCGGAGGATTGGGCGCGGTTTCTTTGTATCACTCGCGGAATTATGTGTACGGAAGTCCGAATGTCCCCGAAGTGGCTGGCTACAATGACCTCTGGGACGAACATGCCTGGCGTCTTTATGGCAAACTCTATGCGCAAGCCAAAATCAAGCCGACCCGTTCCTTGGCAATCACCCCGGGTTTGAAATACGAGACGGTAAGCACGCATATCAATGACGTACCGGGGTATTACTACACTGTGGGTGCGAGTAGTGGCCGCTCCTACAGTGAGGCGAGTCCATACGTGGGCATCCAATATAAGCCGATAAAGGCGGTAACCCTGTATGCCAACTACGCCGTCGGGTACAAGTACCCGAACATCACCGCGTTCTATGCGGCTGACAGCAATGCCACATCGACGTCACCTTCGACGCCGGTGACAATAAAACCAGAGTGGGTCAATACCTATCAGATTGGGGCGGCTTACAAGCGGGGCGGTATTGACGCGAGCATCTCGTTTTATCGCTCAGATTTTGGGAATACCTTCAGCTCCTACTACGATGCGACGACCGGGCTGACTTACGAATACAATATTGGTTCTTCCGCGTATCAGGGTATTAACATTGCGACAGCTTACGCGCTGGATAATTTTGTATCGCTCTATGGAAATTATTCAGTGCAGGAGGCGCATTACACCTCAAACTCGGCAAGCGCCTATGGCGTTGCCACCAGCGTCGGCGAACCGCGGGCCAATACCCCGACTTACCTGGCGGGTATGGGGATAGAAGGGCATTACATGGGCACACGCGCCCGATTGTACGGCAATCTGGTCGGTCCGCAATATATTGAGGCCAGTACGGGTGCGCCGACCGCTCTCAGCATGCCCGCCTACGCGACGATGAACTTCAATCTTGCGCATACCTTTCAGATATATCATTACGGGATAAAAAACGTGACACTCAGCCTGAGCGGGGTGAATCTCTTGAACTCCGAAGCCTCGGTGCTGGAAAAGCAGTTCCCCTATATTAATAACCAGCCCGGCAACTATCTCGTAGCGGAGCCGATGATGCCGCGCGCGTTTTTTGGTACGGTGAAAATGGTGTTTTAGGGGTGTTTGAGAGTGACGATATTCAGAAGCTGGGGGGTGCGTTCGCGCTGACTATTTCGCATACCTCATCGCCCGCATTGACAAAACGATGTGGGAGCTGGCTGTCGAAGTAGTATCCATCACCGGGCGCAAGACTTTGTACTTTATCCCCAATGGTCAGTTGGATCGTGCCCCGGACGACGATGCCACCTTCTTCACCGTTATGGCGCAGCATGGCTTCACCGGTGTCTGCGCCCGGTTCATAATATTCGTGCATGATCTGGATGGCTCTGCCTTTGGATCGGCGCCCTAAAAGTTTCATGATGATTTTGGGATCCATGGCGATATCGGGCAGTTCGTCATCACGGAAAAAAACTTCATCGGAAGGTACCAAGTCCAAGGTAAAGAACTCGGCGATGGACATGGGGATACCATCCAGAATCTTTTTAAGGGAGCTGATAGAAGGGCTGACCCGGTTTTGTTCGATCAGGGATATGGCGCCGTTGGTGACCCCCGCGCGCCGGGCCAACTCACGCTGGGTCAAGCCATAAATTTTGCGTACCAGCAGGAGGCGCTGGCCTATATCGTCGCTATTGCTCATGGGTAATACATCCAAGGGATAAGAGTTTTTGCGTTATGGAGAACGGGAGAGGTGACGCAAAGAAATCGGCACGCCCCTTTTCGAGGGCGGGGAGTATTGTTTTGCATCCAATGATTCTGGGGTGGCGTAGCCTTCATTTCAGTAGCCGCAGCACGTTGCGGAGCGTGTCGACGATTTCATCGATTTCATCGGCCTGGATAATCAGAGGGGGAGACAAGGCGATGGTGTCTCCTGTTGTGCGAATCAGCAGACCTTTTTCGAAGGCGCTGTGCAAGGCGGCCCTCCCACGCGCCCCGGCAGTGTCGGGACGGCTTGCCATCTCGATAGCGGCCATCATACCGATGTTGCGGATGTCGATGACATGAGGGAGGCCGCACAGGCTATGGAGAGCTTCCTCAAAGTAGGCAGCGAGACGTGCTCCACGCGTGAGTAACCCCTCTTGCTCGTAGATGTCCAGGGCGGCCAGGCCGGCCGCGCAGGCGAGCGGATGACCCGAATAGGTATAACCGTGAAACAGTTCGATACCGCGATCGCGATCCCGCATGAAAGACTGATAAATGGCGTCACTGACGAAGACGGCCCCCATGGGAACGGCGGCATTGGTCAGCCCCTTGGCGGTGGTCAGGATGTCGGGCGTGATCCCGAAATAATCGGTGGCAAAGGGGGTGCCCAGGCGGCCGAAGCCGGTGATGACTTCATCAAAAATCAGCAGGAGACCATGTCTATCACAGGCTTCGCGCAGTTGCCGCAGATAATCCCGAGGGGGGATGATGACTCCGGCAGACCCCGCAACCGGTTCAACGATGACTGCGGCGATGTGTTCGGACCCGTGGCGCTTGACGATCTCGTCCAGGGCGATGGACGGGTCCTCTCCCCATTCGGGCAAGCCCCGGCTGAAGCGATTGCGGTCTTGATTCAGGGTGTGGGGTAAAAAATCCGCTTCCAGCAGTGGTCCGAAGGCTTCCTTGTTGCGCGGCAGGCCACCGACACTGAGGCCGCCGAAACCGACACCGTGATAAGCCTTCTCGCGGCCAATGAAGAGTGTGCGCTTTGGTTCGCCCCGGTTGAAGTGGCAGGCGCGCGCAATTTTTAAGGCCGTATCCGCGGATTCCGAACCGGAATTGGTGAAAAACACATGATTCAGCGTGGGCGGCATCCATTGGATCAGGCGTTTCGCTAAAGAGAACACCAGGGGATGCCCCATCTCAAAAGTGGGTGCGAAATCCATTTCCGCGGCTTGTTGGGCAATGGCCGCGCTGATTTCCGGGCGGCAGTGTCCGGCATTGACGCACCAGAGACCGGCGGTACCGTCTAACACGGGACGTCCGTCAGGAGTCCAGTAATGCATGCCCTGGGCCCGGTTCAGGAGCCTGGGCTGCTGCAGGAAGGCGCGATTTGCCGTGAAGGGTAACCAGCAGGCCGGATCAACGAGCGGCGCAGTGTTCGTCAGTTCGTCCATGGTCTATCCATTGGTGCGGTGGGGCGGCTAAGGATGTTGAGGATATTAAGCAAAGTTCATGCCTCAATAGATGAGGTGCCGGCGTTTATCCAGTGCGCACATCGAACAAGCATGCACTGTTTATCATAATGTGCCGCACCATATTGGTGCAATGCGGGGCGGACCCGCTTTTCATTGGTGCATCACGGCACCCCGTTGATGAAAAAAATATTTACGTTATGCCTATGGCTTTTTGCCGGAGGCGGACCTGCCAAGGCCACATATGACATTAAACCATTCAAAACAGAGTCATGTGCACGATTTATTGATCGCTCTGTGGATTTTTCAGCTTTGGCATGCGCATTGCATGATTATTTTAGAAAGCTATGGGCAATTTTTAAATCAGGATATCGTCTTCGCCTCTCAGGAAGGTCAGCCATGGGTCAAATCGTTCCTACCGCCCTCATTCAAGCCGCGCAAACGGCGGGGGCCGAGTCGCTGTCACCGGCACAAATCAAGGAAGAAATGATCGCGCGCCACCTGCAACACATCGCGGCGGCGGCGGCGCGGGGGGCACGGATCTTATGTATGCAAGAATTGTTTTATGGACCGTATTTTTGCCCAAGTCAGGATATTCGCTGGTATGGATTGACCGAGGAAGTTCCTCATGGTCCGACGACCCGCCTGATGCAGGAGCTTGCCAAGAAACACCAGATGGTGATCGTCGTACCGGTGTATGAGCGGGAAATGGCCGGAGTGTATTACAACACGGCGGCGGTGATCGATGCGGATGGCCGCTATCTCGGTAAATATCGCAAGACCCACATCCCCCAGGTGCGGGGGTTTTGGGAGAAATTCTTTTTTCGGCCCGGGAATCTCGGGTATCCGGTTTTCCAGACGGCTTACGCCAAAGTCGGTGTGTACATCTGTTATGACCGTCATTTTCCAGAGGGCGCCCGGGCTTTGGGCCTGAACGGGGCGGAAATCGTGCTGAATCCCTCGGCGACGGTGGCCGGCTTGTCCGAATACCTCTGGACGCTGGAGCAACCGGCCCATGCCGCCGCCAATGGGTATTTCGTGGGCGCGATCAATCGCATCGGTACCGAAGCGCCGTGGAATATCGGCGAATTTTACGGGCAGAGCTATTTCGCCGATCCGCGCGGACAGATTATCGCCAAGGCGAGTCGCGACCAGGAAGAGGTGCTGGTTAGTGACCTGGATCTCGGGCAGATCGCGGAAGTGCGGGACCTCTGGCAGTTTTATCGGGACCGGCGGCCGGAGATGTACGGCGACCTCTGTCGGCCATAAGTCGGAGGGAGCGATGTCTTTATCCGCCGTAATACTGAGCCCGGAGTTGCTGGAGGCGCGGTTCCGTCCGCTGGAGGAGGGGCTTCCGGCGAGTGAAGCGCTGACGGAGGCGGAGCGTTGTTACTACTGTCATGATGCCCCTTGCGTGGCCGCTTGCCCGACGGATATCGACATCCCCGGCTTTATCCGGGCGATCGCCGTGGGGCAGTCCGCACGGGCGGCGGAGCGTATCCTGCAGGCCAATCCGCTGGGAGGAGCCTGCGCGCGGGTCTGCCCCGTGGAAACCCTCTGCGAACAGTCCTGCGTGCGCCAGGGCGAGGAGGGGGGGCCGGTGCGCATTGGGCTGTTGCAGCGTCTGTCTATGGCGCAGGCGTCGCCTGACCTCTTTCCCGCGGCCACGGCAGTGGTGCGCGCGCAAAAAATCGCGGTAGTGGGCGCGGGTCCGGCCGGGCTTGCCGGCGCCCATTTGCTGGCTCGCGAGGGTCTCGCGGTGGATCTCTTCGAGGCGCAAGCGCAGGCCGGCGGCCTCAATGAAAGTGGCATTGCCGCCTACAAGATGCTGGATGACGCGGCGCAGCGCGAAGTCGCGCACCTGTTGGCCGGGGACCGCATCCGAGTGCGCTGCGGTATGGCTTTGGGCCGGGATATCGCCCTCGCGCAATTGCGCAGCGACTATGACGCCGTCTTCCTGGCCCTCGGATTACAGGGGCAGCACCGCCTTCGGATTCCTGGTGAAGATCTTGCCGGGGTACTCCCCGCGGTGCCTTTTATCGCCCGGATGCGCCGGGGTGAATCTGTGCCGGTCGGACAAAGGGTGGCGGTGATCGGCGGGGGTATGACCGCCATGGATATCGCGGTGCAAATTCGCTTGTTGGGGGCCGAGGAGGTGCATCTGTGCTATCGCCGTGGTCCCGAGGCGATGGGCGCCAGCGCCAGGGAGCAGCGACTGGCCCGGGATCAGGGGGTCTGTATTCATCATTACCGGCGTCCGGTGTGGATTGAAGGAGAAGGCGGGGACTGTGTGGCGATCTGGCTGCAGCCCACCGTATTGCAGGGGGGGCGCTGCGTCGATCAGGGGCAACCCCTGCGCTGGGCGGTAGATCAGGTATTTACGGCGATTGGCCAGTGTTTCAATCCGGAAGTCTGGGGTGAGGACGGCGCGTCCCCGCGACTGGACGCGCACGGAAGAATTGCCGTAGACGCGGACTTTCGCACCAGTCTGCCGGATGTTTGGGCGGGCGGTGATTGCGTGGGGCGCAGCGCGGATCTCACCGTGCACGCCGTCGCTGACGCCAAACGCGCGGTGCGATCCATACTCGGTGCGCTGCGTGAAGGCGCGACCATGGTAGCCGGGGATCTGCGTCATGACACCTGATTTAAGCACCGAATTTGCCGGTATCCGTTCACCCAACCCCTTCTGGCTGGCCTCGGCGCCGCCCACGGATCGCGCGGTGAATGTGCAGCGGGCTTTCACGGCGGGGTGGGGTGGGGTGGTGTGGAAGACGCTGGGCGTCGATCCGCCGGTGGTGAACGTCAGTGGCCCTCGCTATGGTTTTTGGCAGGGCGATAATCGCCGGGTGCAGGGTTTCAGCAATATCGAACTGATCAGCGATCGTCCCATCCGGATCAATCTGCGGGAGATTGCGGAGATCAAGGCGCAGTGGCCGGATCGGGCGGTGGTGGTGTCGGTGATGTTCCCGCTGGAGGCGTCGGTATGGGCGGAATGGCTGCCGCGCATCGAGGCCACGGGCGCCGACGGGATTGAGCTCAATCTGGGTTGTCCCCATGGGATGTCGGAGCGCGGCATGGGCTCCGCCATGGGGCAGGCGCCGGAACTGGTCGAGAGGGTAACGCGCCTGGCCAAGGCGCATACGCGCCTGCCAGTGATCGTCAAGCTGACGCCCAACGTGACCGATATCACCTGGAGCGCGGCGGCGGCGCGGGCGGGTGGCGCCGATGCGGTATCGCTGATCAATACCATCAACTCTATCGTCAGCGTCGATCTGGAGCGGATGGCCCCCATGCCGACCGTGGATGGCAAAGGGACCCATGGCGGCTACTGCGGGCCGGCGGTCAAACCCATAGCCCTGAACATGGTGGCGGAAATCGCTCGACACCCCACCCTTGCCGGCCTTCCCATCTCTGGCATCGGGGGCGTCAGCGACTGGCGCGGCGCTGCCGAGTTCATGGCGTTGGGTGCAAGCAATGTTCAGGTGTGTACGGCGGCGATGCTCTATGGTTTTCGCATGGTCGAGGATCTGGTGGGCGGCCTGCGGAGCTGGATGACCGGGCAGGGTCATACCCGCTTGGAAGACTTTATCGGGCGGGCGATTCCCAACGTCCGCGACTGGAGCCAGCTCAATCTCAATTTTGTCACGAAAGCTAAAATTGACGCTCATCGCTGCATTGGTTGCGGGCGCTGTTATATCGCCTGTGAGGATACTTCCCATCAGGCCATTGGGCGCGTCGCGGATACCGGACGTTACCAGGTGCGTGCCGAAGACTGTGTCGGCTGTAATCTTTGTGTTGCGGTCTGCCCGGTCAGCGATTGCATCAGCATGGAAACCCTGGACAGCGGTGTCGATCCACGGACGGGTGTTCCCATCACCACGCAGCCCATGAACTGGGCGCAACACCCCAACAATCCGGTGGCACCGTGCCTGAGTGGCGAACGCCAGGGAGACTAGCCGATGTCACTACTGATCAGAAACGGGACCGTGGTCAATGCCGACCGGAGTTTTGCCGCCGATGTGTATTGCGAGGCGGGAAAGATCGTCGCCGTCGAACCGGGGCTTGGTGCGTCACAAGGAACGGAGATCGTCGATGCCAGCGGCTGCCTGGTCCTGCCCGGCGGCATTGATCCCCACACCCATATGCAGTTGCCCTTCATGGGCACGGTCGCCAGCGAGGATTTTTTCAGTGGCACGGCGGCGGCACTGGCGGGCGGCACCACCATGATCATCGATTTTGTCATTCCCCATCCCGGCGAGCGTCTCCTGGATGCCTACCATAAGTGGCGCGCGTGGGCGGAGAAGAGTTGCGCCGACTACTCCTTCCATGTCGCGATCACCTGGTGGGACGAATCGGTGTATGAAGACATGGGGACTCTGGTGCGCGACTGGGGGGTCAACAGCTTCAAGCATTTCATGGCCTATAAAGGGGCCATCATGGCCGACGATGGCGTGCTCACCCAGAGTTTCCCGCGCGCGCTGGCCCTGGGTGCGCTGCCGACGGTGCATGCCGAAAATGGCGAACTGGTCGACTATCTGCAAAAACTCTTGCTGAAAAAAGGCATCATCGGTCCGGAGGGGCATCCCCAATCGCGCCCCCCCAAAGTCGAAGGAGAGGCCGCGCAACGGGTTATTCAAATCGCGGGTATTCTCGGCGTGCCTATCTATTTGGTCCACAATTCGGCCATCGAATCCGTGGACGCCATTGCGCGCGCGCGCCGTCAGGGGCAGCGGGTCTTCGGCGAATGCCTGACCCAGCATTTACTGATTGACGAATCGGTGTATTACGACAAGGACTGGAAGCGCGCCGCGGCGCACGTCATGAGCCCACCCTTCCGTCCGCGTCCGCATCAGGAAGCCCTGTGGGAGGCCTTGAGCGGCGGTATTCTGCAGACCACCGCGACCGATCACTGCTGCTTCTGCGGGAATCAGAAGGCCATGGGTCGGGAGAATTTCGCGCGGATTCCCAACGGCACCGCCGGTATCGAGGATCGGATGGCGGTGCTCTGGCATCACGGCGTGAATAGGGGGCGCCTGACGGCCAACGACTTTGTCGCGCTGACTTCGACGAATGCGGCCCGGATTTTTAACATTTATCCGCGCAAGGGAGTGATCCAGGCGGGCGGCGATGCCGATATCGTCGTCTGGGACCCGCAATCGCGCCGGACGATTGCCGCGGAAACCCAGCATCAGCAGGTCGATTTCAACGTGTTCGAGGGTATGGAAGTCAACGGTGGCCCGGTATATACCATCAGTCAGGGGAAAGTGGTGTTCGCGCATGGTCGCCTGCAGGTGGAATCCGGCGCGGGTCGCTATGTTTCGCGTCCGGCGTTTGCTCCCTTCATGCGCGCCCAGCAACAGCACAACGACCGCCACCCGGCCCGGATCGTGAACCGCGGTCGAGCCGTGGGTGTGGCCCTGAAATGAACCTGTTGCCTGGCCCCTGGAAGTCCTCCTGGTCGGCAATTGACGTCCCGGAAGGGGCGGCGCTGGCCGGACTGAAGGCGGAGGTGGCGGATTCCCCCCTCTACAATCCGGACCTCGCCCCCGTGGGAGCCGCGGAGCGGACCTGGAACACCTGGAATATCACGGCGCTCTGGATCAGCATGTCCGCCGTCCTCACCACCTACACTCTGGCCTCCGGGTTGATGATGGCGGGGATGACCTGGTGGCAGGCGTTGCTCACCGTAACGCTCGGCAACCTGCTGGTGCTGATTCCCCTGCTGCTCAACGCCTATGTGGGTGTGCGCTATGGCATTCCTTTCCCGGTTTTTGTCCGCGCATCGTTCGGGACCGTGGGCGCCAAGGTGGCGGCCATGGCGCGCGGTCTGGTGGGTTGCGGCTGGTTCGGTATTCAGACCTGGCTGGGCGGACTGGCGCTGTCGGCACTGATGAGCCATTTCTGGAGCCCGTGGACGCAGATCCGTGGTCATCAGTTGATCGCCTTCGGCCTGTTCTGGATGCTGCAGATGGCCATCGTCCTGCGGGGAATGCGCGCGATCAAGCGCTTTGAAACCATGGCCGCGCCGGTGCTGATCGCACTGCTTTTGCTGCTCTTCCTCTGGGCGCTGATCGCCGGACAGGGTTTTACGGCGGTGTTACGTCACTCGGATCTACTGGCAAAGCCCTCTACGCACACCTTCTGGGAAATATTCTGGCCCGGTCTCGCCGCTAATGTAGGCTATTGGGCGACTCTGAGTCTGAATATCCCGGATTTCACCCGCTTCGCCCGCTCGCAGAAGGCGCAGATACTGGGGCAGTCCATCGGTTTGCCGCTGGGGATGATGGGCACCAGTTTCATCGGCATTTTTGTGACGGCCGCGGCCATGGGTATTTTTCATAAAACCCTGTGGAATCCCATCACGCTGATTCCGGCCATCAGCCAGAACGGCTGGATTCTGGTGATCGCCATGGGGGCCATTTTACTGGCGCAAACCAGCATCAACATGGGTGCCAATGTGGTCTCCCCCTCCAATGATTTCTCCAATCTGGCACCCCAGGCGATCAGTTTTCGGGCGGGCGGCATCATCACCGGGGTGATGGGGATTTTGATGTGCCCCTGGCTGCTCATGGAGCATGCCTCCGCCTATATTTTCACCTGGCTCGCGGGCTACGGTAGTCTGCTCGGCGCTATCGCCGGGATCATGATCACCGACTACTGGTGGGTGCGCCGGCGTCAGTTGTCGTTGCGCGATCTTTATCTCCGGGATGG
>JAKACQ010000072.1:0-8485 GCA_021821285.1 Pseudomonadota bacterium | reverse complement strand
AAGTACCCTTCACGATATCTTGATTGCGTAAATAATCTTTTACCCGAGGACTCATTAATGCCGTCCACTCGACGTGCTGCTCATACTCCGGCATCAGGGTATGCAGCGCAAAGGTCTGTGTTGTTGCCGGATGGAAATAGATTTCTGCAATTCCTGTCGCGGGCAGGCAATGGAGCATTCGGAGCAGGCGCGTTTCATCCATATGACCCGTGGCGTCCAGA
The DNA here is from genome assembly GCA_021821285.1 of Pseudomonadota bacterium. Taxonomy (GTDB): domain Bacteria; phylum Pseudomonadota; class Gammaproteobacteria; order Acidithiobacillales; family Acidithiobacillaceae; genus Acidithiobacillus. The sequence goes on along the minus strand of JAKACQ010000072.1, from coordinate 8,264 downwards.
CCGTAGAGCAGATCATTATGCATGACCTGACGACGGTCCAGTTGGCGGCGCATGCGCGCCAGCCAGGGGTATAGAAAAAAAGACCACAGTGCAGGCGCCAAACCCTTTGCACCGCCACAGCGCGCTGCCTGCAAAGGTTCCCAAGGCAAGCGCACCGCCCGCAAACCAAACTCCGCCCCAACATCCAGCATCAGCGTCAGTACCGTGGGGTGCAAATGCAGATGCTTGTGGGCATTGGCGTGATCCAGTGCTAAACCGGTGGCCGCAAAAGCCACAAATTGGGCGTGAATCTCAGCCGCCAGTTGTTTTCTCACCCGGGGCAGAAAGAAATAACGCAGCCCGCGCCGCCAGAGATCAGCCGCAAAACGCCCCTGCCCATCTATCAAATCAGGCACTTGCTCCGGGGGTAGCAGGGGTGCACCGTCTACCAGTGTAAGATGCAGACCTACGCCCAGTTGCGGCAGTTTTTGGGCACGGGCAATTGCATCCTCAGCCGCTGGGGCTGCCACCATAAGACTGGCGGTGGTCAACACACCATCACGATGTGCCGACTCCACTGCTTCATTCACCGCCAGATCCAAGCCGAAGTCGTCGGCGTTAAAGATGACCCGCCGACCGCCGACCTGCCCCACTTCAGCCGTGACGCTGCCGCAGGAAGCGAACGAATTCGACGCCCTCACGCAGACGCCGTTTCATCATCTGGGTGCTCTTGAGCATTTCGCCCGTGATTTCGGCGATCTTACCCGCGCGGAAATAGAAACGCTTGTACATCATCTCTACCGAATCAAAGATTTCCGTATGATTAAGATGCGGGTAGCTCATGGGGCTGATCTGCACACCACGGTCATTGACCAGATGGGCTTCATCCTCGTCTGTCAGCCAGCCTTCCTGCTTGGCCTGATTGTACATGAAAGTGCCCGGATAGGGCGCGGCCAGCGAGACCTGAATGGTATGGGGATTGATTTCCTTGGCGAAGTCGATGGTCTTTTGAATGGTCTCCTTCGTCTCACCGGGCAGGCCGAGAATGAAGGTACCATGAATCACAATCCCCAACTTATGGCAATCGGCGGTAAATTTACGCGCTGCCTCGATTTTGATGCCCTTTTTGATATTATTGAGAATCTGCTGATCACCCGACTCATAACCCACCAGCAGCAAACGCAAACCGTTTTCCTTGAGCACCTTGAGGGTCTCATAGGGCACATTGGCCTTGGCATTACAGGACCAGGTCACCCCCAGCTTGCCAAGGCCGATGGCGATCTCTTCGGCGCGGGGGCGATCATCGGTAAAGGTGTCATCGTCGAAGAAGATTTCCTTAACCTGCGGAAAGTTCTTCTGGATGTAGCGCACCTCGTCAATGACGCTGGCGGCACTGCGCGTGCGATAGCGATGTCCGCCAACAGTCTGCGGCCAGAGGCAGAAGGTGCACTGCGAGCGGCAACCACGCCCGGTGTAAAAAGAAATATAGGGGTGCTTCAGATAGCCAATGAAATAGTCTTCAATGTGTAGATCGCGCTTGTACACTTCGGAGACAAAGGGCAAGGCATCCATGTCTTCAATCATGGCACGATCGGGATTATGGACGATCTGACCATTGCTGGAGCGATAGGTGATGCCGTCCACTTCACTGAGGGGCCGCCCTTCCGCTATTTCCTTGAGGGTATAGTCGAACTCTTCGCGGGCCACAAAATCGACAGCAGCGGAAGCCTCTTGCAGGGATTCTTCCGGCTCTACCGCCACCTTGGCGCCAACCATACCGATCAGCATTTTGGGGTAGTGCTCCTTGAGCAACTCGGCCATGCGTACATCTGAAGGGAAAGACGGGGTGCTGGTGTGAATAATGCACAACTCATACGCTGCCGCCACCTGCAAGGTCTCTTCGACACTGACATCCCCTGGAGGGGCATCCAGCAAACGACTGCCGGGGATCATGGCGGCGGGTTGGGCCAGCCAGGTGGGGAACCAGAAAGAGCGAATTTCCCGCTTGGCCTGATAGCGCGAACCGGCGCCACCGTCAAACCCTTCAAAAGAAGGGGCTTGCAAGAAAAGCGTTTTCATCGTCATTGTTTTGCTCCGTCATGGCCATCCATCCGCCCGTCGGCGCCGATGGCAAATTGCGACCCTCGCCAGGCAATTCGCCGCGCGAAAAGGGCATGAAACCAAATCCACAGGCCCAGGAAATCTCCCAGCAGGGCCACTCCGAAAGAACTGTCTGCACTGAGTTTGTGCTTAATCTGCCTATGGTACACGAGGCGCAAGACAAGAACCACACCTAACGGCAACCCGCCCCAGAAGCCCATCCAGGGAGACAGCACCAGCACCAAGGGTAGCGGATAGCTCAAAAAAGAGAAACTGTACCCCAGTGGCTGTACCGCCCGAGTGGTGCGCGACCAGCGCAACGCATGCTGATAAAACGCGCGAAAACCGGCCTCTTGTACTATCGTATCGACCACGTAGTTCGCCAGCCAGGTACGTTGCCCCAGCTGACGGCTATAGGCGCCGAGCCAGTAATCATCCGCCAGATGATCCGCCAACCGGGGCAGTCCGCCAAAGGCCTCCAGGGTGACACGACGCAAGGCCATGGTTGCCCCGCCACAGAAGATATTGGGACCCAGGCGCGCGGCCACCAGCACCGAAGGCAAAAACAGACTGTTCACCTGACTGGCCAGCACCTGCGACCAGAATGTCACCACCGGACGCGCCCGATAGAGGCAAGTGACCACCCCCACATCCCCATTTTGCAGGGGCGCGCAAATCTGGCGCAAATAATGGGGGCCAACAGCGATGTCCGCGTCGCTGATCACCAGATTGTCATAACGACAGGCGGCGAGGATGCCCGCCAGATTATTGACCTTGGGATTACTGCCGATGTGCGCTTCTGAACACACCCAGCGCAGGGACAAGGCCGGAAATTCGGCTTGCAGACGTTGCACCACAGCAATAGCAGGATCGGTCGGGCGCTGCACGCCAAAAACAATTTCAAAGATTGGGTAGTCCTGGTTACAAAAACTGCGCAGCGCGGGGTAAAGATAATCCGCATCGCCATACAGGGGCTTGAGCACACTGATGCCGGGCCAGTCGCACACGGCCTCTTCTGTGGCGCCAGCATCGCGCTCCGGCAACAACGGATGCCAGTGCCCCATCGCCCAGAGCGCCAGCAACAAATAGGCGATGGCGACCAGAGAAAGCAGCGCCGCCGTAGCCCCTAGCCACCAGAGCACAAATTCCCCAAACCCGCACCGAGCAAATGGACAGACATGCTATAAATAGCGGTACTCAGCAAACCATTGTACGGCATCCCGCAACGCTTCCTCTGCAGGACGATGGGTATAATGCAAGACCTGCTCCGCCTTGGCCGATGAAAAGTACATTTTGTGCGCGGCCATACGCAGTTCATCGACGGTCACCAGCGGCGTCCCCTTACCGCGCAGCCGTACCATGTTCTCTGCGCCCCAGGCCAGGGGATAAAGCAGGCGCCGCGGAATACGCAGCCACGGCGAGTGATGCCCGGTGAGGCCGGCAATGCGGGTGAGGATCGCCGCCAGCGGGAGATTATCGCCACCGAGAATATAGCGCTCCCCCGCCCGACCATCGGTAAACGCCTGCCAATGGCCCATGGCCACATCATCGACATGCACCACATTCAGACCGGTATCCACATAGGCCGGCATACGGCCCGCCGCGGCATCGCGCACCATCCGCCCGGTGGGGGTCGGCTTGCGATCCGCCGGGCCTATGGGCATCGAGGGGTTTACGATGACGATGGGGGCATCTTCATCCTGGCACAGAGTACGCAGGGCCTCCTCCGCCAGAAACTTGGAGCGTTTATAATGACCGATCATCTCGCTCAGATGAGAGGGCACTTCTTCATCCGCCTCCCGGCCATCGGCATAATGGCCCAGTACGGCAACACTGCTGGTATAGACGATCCGTTCGACACCCGCGTTGAGCGCTGCGCGCACCAGGCGTTCGCTACCCCCTACATTGGCGGCGTACATGGCATGCGGCTCAGGTACCCAGATCCGGTAATCCGCTGCCACATGAAAGACCGCCTGGCAACCGGCGACCGCGTTATCCAGAGTGAGGCCATCCGTCAGGTCACCGACCGCCAACTCCACGTTCAGTCCTTGCCAGTTGCTCGGATCGGCACCAGCACGATGCAACACCCGCACTTCCAGCCCCTCGGCCAGCAGTCGGCGCAACACCGCACCACCCACAAAACCCGATGCACCGGTCAGCAAGGCCTTCATGCCACCCTCCCCGCCTGCAGACCCGGCGCAACCGCGCGTAAAGTTTTCAGCGCCTTCTGCATCTGCGCGCCCAAACGCATCAAATCAACGCACGCAGCAGGGTGGCGCAATAACCCGCGCATGAGTTTGCGCGCCTGCAGACCACCGTACGCATCGACCCCCCCCGTGGCTGCGTCTGGCAGGAACTGATCCGCAGGATCCACAATACTGCGGATCACCACAAATGGCTTGCCTGCAGCACCGGCAACCGCAGCAATGGCACCACTTTCCATATCTACCCCCTGTGCTGACGGATAATCCGACAAGTAGGCTGCTTTAGCCGCCACCGAACTGCAAGGAGTAGCTACCGAGAGTAGCCCCCCAGCGTAGGCGGGAAAGGACAGGGATTGCACCAGAATCGTACGCCATGCCAAATCCACCGACCAGGTCTGGCTGGCCCAGAACACGACTTCCGGCAACAGCAAATCTCCCGGCTGCCGTTCCAGCTGCAAGGCACCCGCCGTACCCCAGGAGACCAACCCATCGACACCCGCAGCAAGCAGCGTACGCGCCGCCGCCATCGCCCGCTCCGGCCCCATGCCCGAGACCACCAGCAAGAGCTGCGCGTTCACCTCTACCACCACATCATGGCGCAGGGCACCGGCATGGAGAGCCTGCGCCTCCGCGTCCAAGGCCACCACCACCCCTAATCGCCGGCGATACATCCCAAATTCCGGTAACGAGCTAGCGCCCAGAGCGGAAAATACAAGCTGTAGCCATGATAAATCAGGTAAAAAACTTTGGGGAATCCGGGCGCATTGAAGAAAAGGTCCGGCCAGCAACCATCCCCTTCCTGGTGCATCTGCAACCAGGCCATACCACGATGCAAGGCGGTACTATCCCGATCTCCCGCCGCCATCAGGCCGAGGCAGGCCCAGGCTGTCTGCGCTGCAGTAGAAGTCTGACCCATACCGGCAAGCCCGGAATCGCCGTAGGAGTCATTGTTTTCACCCCAGCCGCCGTCGCTCTGTTGTACCGCGCGCAACCAATACGCTGCACGTTCCATGGCAGGCTTCAGAGAAGGATCATCCAGCTCAGCCAGCGCCATAAGCACGGACCAGGTCCCGTAGATGTAATTGGTCCCCCAGCGCCCGAACCAAGCCCCCGATGACTCCTGTTCACGCAACAGGTATGCCACGGCACGCCGCAAAATGTCGCGATCCCGTGGTCGCGCCAGATGTGCCAGAAAGGCCACGACCCGCCCGGTGACATCGGCTGTCGGCGGGTCCAGCAGTGCCTTGTGATCGGCAAAGGGAATTTCGTTGAGGTAATAGTGCGTATTATCCACATCGTAAGCCGCAAACCCGCCGTTACTGGATTGCATGCCGGCCAACCAGTTCGCCGCCCTTTCGATACTGTCGCGATCTTCCGCACGCCCAGCCCGCGCCAGTGCCCAACCCACCGCTGCCGTGTCATCCAGATCCGGATAATAAGGGTTAGCGTATTGAAAGGCCCAACCACCGCCCGCCAAATTGGGCCGCTGTTCCTGCCAATCGCCGGGTTCGGCACCAATTTGACGGTCCTTGAGCCATTGGATACCGCTTTGCACCGCCGGAGACACCTCACCATCCTGCTCCAGCAACGCATGGAGCGCGAGGCAGGTGTCCCAGACCGGTGACACACAGGGCTGACAGTAGGCGTCGGTTGCCCGCTCCACCACCAATTTACGCAGGGCTGCCCGCGTTTGCTGGCGATAGACATGGTCGGATGAATAACCGAGCAATTCCAACGCCTCGTGCGCGTTCACCATAGCCGGGAAAATGCCATTGAGGCCATCCTCCCCGTTGATCCGCGCAATAAACCACGCCTCCGCCCTCTTCAGGGCACGGCGCCGAATACTCCGGGGTATCCAGTCTTCCATCAACCGCCAAAATCGATCCAGAGACAAAAAGAGATGCGCCACAATGCCTTGCCGGGCATGGCTGAAGTAGTCCGCAATCTGTTCCGGCGGCCGCCGGAACAGTTCGCGGATGTGTACTTGCAAGGGATTCTTGGCCCGCGCCTTAAGGCTACACAAAATAAACAGCGGCACCATCACCGTGCGCGACCAGGATGCCACCTTGTAAATACCAAAGGGGAACCAGCGCGGCAACAGCATGATTTCCACCGGAATAAAGGGCACGGCCCGCCACGGCACCTGGGCAAACAGTGCCAGGGTAATGCGCGTGAACACATTGGCGTGTTCCGCCCCGCCATGCGCCAGGATGGCTTCACGGGCGCGCCGCATATGCGGCAACTCCGGATTATCCCCTGCCAGCTTGAGGGCGTAATAAGCCTTTACCGAAGCACTCAGGTCAAAAGGACCTCCGTAATAAAGGGGCCAGCCGCCGTGATCCGCCTGTTTATTGCGCAGATAGACGGCGATCTTGGCCTCCAGAGCCCCATCGCGCTCGTCCATGTAGTGCTGCATCAGAATATATTCGGCGGAGATGGTGCAATCCGCTTCAAACTCGAAGCACCAGTGGCCATCTTCCGCCTGCAGACCGCTTAGGGCGGTACGCGCTTCAGCAATGACCCGATCCAGCGGCGTGCGAAACATGCGCGCGCCGTAGCGCATGGGTTGCAGGATACGATTCATGGTCGCCCTGCGGCAGGAGACAGCGATAGCGGTTTGACACCCACCCGGAAGCTCAGTTGCAAGAGCATGTCGGAGCGATGCAGCAGGCGCGACAGGAACACCACCCGATGCACCGTGCTCCGGCTGATTTTCACTTCGCTCCCAGAAGCAAAAACGGGGTTTTCGGAGATCCGCCGCAGCGTTAACACCGCCATGGCAATAGCCCAGAGACAGAAATCGCGCATCCCCGTCTGCTCGGCCGGAATCAGCAGCGTATAACGCAGCGCATTCTGCAAATGCCCGGCGGCAATACCCAGCAGTTCACTGAGGCCCGCCGCAAAAGCCGGATCATGGCTGCCGGGTTGCACCGCGGCAATATCGCAACCATGACGCTGGAACACTGCGCGTGGCATCCAACTCACACCGCGCTGCCAGTCATCCCAGATATCCTTGAGGATATTGGTCATCTGCAGGCCCTGCCCAAAAGACACGGCAAGCTGCTGCATCTCCGCATCATGCGGCGCCAGTCGCGGCTCATAGTCCACAAAAAGGCTGGTGAGCATTTCGCCGACGACGCCCGCCACTACGTAGCAGTAGCGATCCATCGCCGCCATGTCCGCAAGCCCCTGCAACGAAGCGTGCTGCTGAAACTCCGCCATCCCCATACCCATGATCCGCACGCAGCGGGACAGCGCAGACTGCTGCGTCGGAGTGAAACTGTGGGTAATGGCAACGACCTCAGGGGTATGACGAATCAGATCGTGCTCGGCTTCCGGCATCGCTGCCGACAGAGCCGCCCCAAATGCCGCGGCGAAAGCGGCGGCATCGCCCGCCCCCTCCACCACCTTGAGAAACTCCGCCTGCCAGTAGGCTTTTTTTCCCCAGGGCAAATCCGGGTCGTCTTCTATGGTGTCCGCAATTCGGCATAACAGATAGCCATTACCGACCGCGTCCCGCAAGGCTTCCGGCAACTGGGGAATCGTCAGGGCAAAAGTCCGCGAAACGGCCTGGAGGCTTTGTGCCTGGTACGCCAAAGCCTGCGCCAGCGCCGCCGTCAACATGCGGTCCTGTCTGGTGACATCCAAACTCCTTATTCTAATTTGTCCGGGTGTGCAAAACACCCTGTCATCTGGCGGCAATGTAACGATCCCAAGCCCATTCTGCAAGTGTTGCAGACCCATGACCCCATCCTGCGCAGACGCACACGATGCACTGTCGTCACCCAATCCGAGCTTACGCACCCGCTAGCGCGAGGAAAACGCGGCATCGGATGGCATATGCAATTCAGAACGCAGGGCGCGGCGCATCAGCACATCGCTCGCAGCGCGCGGCGCCGTGCCCTCAAAGAGCACGCGATATACCTGCTCGGTGATCGGCATATCCACGCCCAGACGCTGTGCAAGCTGGAACAAGGCTTG
>JAKACQ010000071.1:0-8555 GCA_021821285.1 Pseudomonadota bacterium | reverse complement strand
ATCCGCGCTGGTCGGTTATCACCAATCACCAGAGCAGGAACTCAACCTGGAGTTTTGCCGTGAACAGGGGATCGCCGTGCAGCGTCGTCTCACCGGCGGCGGCGCACTGATTTTTGATCCCACCCAGATAGGCTGGGAGTTGGTGTGTCGGCGGGACGCACTGCCCCAGGGTGATATGGCGTCACTGGCACGGAAGATCTGTGAAGCGGCAGCGGCCGGCTTGTCACTTTTGGGGGTGCGCGCGCAGTTTCGTCCGCGCAATGACATTGAAGTGGAAGGGCGAAAGATTTCCGGCACCGGAGGGATTATGGATGGAGACGTGTTGCTGTTTCAGGGCACGGTGCTCGTCGATCTGGATATCCCGCGCATGCTGCGCGTACTGCGCGTGCCATTGGAGAAACTGGACGCCCATGCAGTTTCTTCGGTGGCGGAACGGGTGACCAGCTTGAAAGCCCTGTTGGGTAAGGCGCCGGAGTTGATGGCAGTGCAGAAAGCCTTGCTGGATGGTTTCCGCGCGCAGTTGGGGCTGTCTTTCGTCGAAGGGGACGTGCCGGATACCATAACCGCGCTATTGCCGGAGGCATTGGCGGGAGTGCGTGATGCGGAGTGGCTCGGTATCAACCGCCGCGCGCGTGACGCTATGCCGTTGCGTAAAGCGACGTTGCGCGCCCCCGGTGGCACGCTGCAAGCGGAAATGCTCTGGGATAGCTATGGGAACCGAGTGCGGCAAGTCCGCTTTAGCGGTGACTATTTTATCCAGCCGCGGCGCGCTATCGTCGATCTGGAGGCGGCGCTGCGTAATGTCCATCTGAATGACGTGGATGGCATCATTGCGGGATTGTTCGAGAAGCAGGCTGTCGATGGCTTCGGCTTACAGCCGGAGCATTTCGCGACGGTATTGCGGATGGCGGCAAAAGACGCGTGAATCCTTTGGCCATAGATGTACTGGTGATTGGTGTTGGTCCGGCCGGCGCGGCGGCAGCGCGTGCCGCTGCGGGCAAAGGCCTTACGGTGATCTGCGTTGATCGCCGTGCGGAGGTCGGTGTCCCGGTGCAATGCGCCGAGTTTGTCCCCATGCCGCTCCTGCGTACCGTGCATGAAACGGATTCGCGGGTGCAGGACATAGAAGGGATGTTGACGGTACTGCCGTCCGGGCTACAGCATCACAGCGTCTTCCCCGGCATGATGATTGACCGGGCACGTTTTGATCAGGGCCTGGTAAAACTGGCGCAGGCGGCGGGCGCGCAGGTGGAAATGCGTTGCCAATTCCTCGCCTGGGATGGCGCAGTGGCCCGCTTGCGGCGCGGTACAGATGAAGAGTTCACGGTGCGTCCCCGCTTGCTGGTTGGCGCCGATGGGCCGCACAGCCTGGTGGCGGAGGCGGTGGGCTTGCCGCATCAACAGGTCGTTTATACCCGTCAATATACGGTGCCGCTGCTGCGCCCCTATGCGGATACGGATATTTTCCTCTCGGATGCCTTTCCTGGCGGCTATGGCTGGTTGTTCCCCCGCGGGCCGGTGGCTAATCTCGGACTGGGGGCGGATCGGCGTTTTGAGGACAATCTTAAATTGCCGCTGGAGCAGTTGCATCGGCAGATGGTGGAGCGCGGCATCGTCGGCGAATCAGTCCTCGGGCGTACCGGCGGCGCGATCCCCGTAGGCGGTATTCGGCCCATGGTGCATGGCAACGTGGTGCTTGCCGGAGATGCGGCCGGGCTGACCCACCCCATTACCGGGGCGGGCATCCCCGCGGCGGTAATCAGTGGTGAGGGCGGAGGATCGGCAGCCGCTGATTACCTGGCGGGTGATGAGGACGCATTAGAGAGCTACGCAGAAGATATGCAGGATCAGTTTGGTCCGGCCCTGGCGCGGGCTGTGCAGCGTAGAAAATCTTTGGAGGCCGTCTGGCGTCAGCCTGCGGCCCGGGAAGACAGGGTGATGCGATCCGGTTGGATTGCCTTTGATGAATACTTTGCCGCTTAAGGCGGAATGACAGGAGGAACTTCCATGAGTGCGGTAGCGCAAGAAAATTCTCAGACCTTGAACTTTTATCGCCCGGATTATTTCGTCAAAACGCCGACGATGCGGTCGCCGGAATATGTGCAGTTAAGCACCGCGGCGGCGATTACGTTGGGTCTGGTGCCCGGGGTGATGCACCGTACCTCCTGTACCAATTGCCTGAACCTGTTGATGACTTATCCGGAAGGTTGTCGTGCCAACTGCACCTACTGTGGTCTGGCCCGGCATCGTGAAGAGAGTCGTGATTATGCGGATCGCAACTTCATCCGGGTGGACTGGCCGACGGTGCGCGTGGATGAAATGCTCGAACGTATCGCCCAGAACAGTGACAAGGGCCAGTTCCAGCGCATGTGCATCAGTATGATCACCCATCCCGATTCTGACCATGATACGCAAGTCATGCTGAAGCGCTGGATGGAAGTGGCGCCCCATATTCCCGTCTCCATTCTTTCCAACCCGACCACCATGGAGAAGCAGGATCTCATCGACCTCAAGGCGATGGGTGCCGACATTTTTACCGTCGCACTGGACGCTGTAACCCCGGAAATCTTTGAGCGCACCCGTGGCAAGACCGTGCAAAGCCCTCATTCCTGGGATAAGTACTGGCAGACCATCGAATGGGCGGCGGAAATTTACGGACCGGAGAAATTCGGCGCGCACCTGATCTGCGGCATGGGCGAGACGGAACAGGAAATCCTCGCCGTCTGTCAGCAGATGAAGGACATGGGTGGGCATAACCACATGTTCGCCTTCTTCCCCGAGAAGGGTTCCATGATGGAGGATTGGGATGCCGTGCCGCAGGATCACTGGCGCCGGGTGCAGTTGGGCCGCTTCCTGATCGATTATGCCGGTGGCCGTTACGAAGATATGGGCTTTGACGCCCATGGCCGGGTCGAAGACTTCGGATACCCGCAGGCCGAGTTGGAAGACATTATCAATTCCGGCAAGCCCTTCCAGACCTCCGGTTGCCCTGGGAAGGATGATGAAGAAGTCAGCGCCTGTAACCGGCCTTATGGGGATTCCTCGCCTTCGGACATTCGCTCCTTTCCTTTCGTGCTGAACAAGGAAGATGTGGAGATCGTGCGGCGCCAGATGCGCTTGCAGGATTTGCAGTTTTTGGGCTAGCGTTAAAATTTCGCGCTGAATGGGGGCGCATCATGTAATGTGCATATAGGGGCTTCGGCCCCTTTTTTGTTGGAGTGTTATATTTTTTCTTATGGGTTTTTATAATATTTATTGTTGCTAATAAACCAATATTTTATGGGTTGATAAAAGGATTAAAAAATTGATAGAACTAAGGGCTTGCAACGTTGTTCCGGTTCCGACACAATCACCGTGTCATTAGCGACACAACTGGGGACGGAGAATTCAAATGAAAAAATCACGGATTTTAGGAATTGCGGTTGGCGCGACGTTGGCGATGGGCCTGTCGGCCAGTGCATTTGCAACAGATGGTTATCAGTTGATTGGTATTGGGCAGTATGCCATGGGCATGGCGGGTGCCGTTGTTGCGGCTCCCGATGATCCTCTGTCTGCGGCCATGAGCAACCCGGCCGGGTTGGCGTTGTTGACTCCGCAGGCGGCGTTCTCGGCGGAGATTTTTAATCCAACCCGTAAAACTAATTTTGGTTCCGGCGAGATTGGTAGTCACAGTAATGTCTACGGTGTGCCGGCCATTGGTTGGGTGGCACCGGCATTTGGTGACGGTATCGTTTTTGGTGGTGGTGTTTATGGTACCTCTGGCCTGGGGGTGAATTATGTTCAGCCTAACGTAAATGGTCCTGCATTCGATATGCGTGCCACTCCACCCGCACAGGGGTTTGCACCGGGTACGATCAATGCGTATAGCAGCATTACATTTATGCAAATGGCCCCTTCTCTTGCGATGAAAGTGAATAGCCATTTGGCAGTGGGCGCGTCTTTGAATATTGCTGCGGAGCAGGGGTCTTTTCTTCAGTCGTTTACGCCAAATAACAATGCCTTTTTTGCAAGGCAGTCGAACGCGTATTATGTTGGCGGAGGTTTGAACCTGGCTTCGCCATCATGGGCCTATGGTGTAGGTGTGACTTTGGGTGCTCTGTACAAGGTGAACGATATGGTGACGCTGGGTGCTACTTACAAGTCACCTGTAATATTCACGCCAATGACATGGCAAGAATCTGGCGAGGTTGGTCCCGGAAATGTGCAAGGGGGAGCTGGACAATATAGTGGGCATTTGAATTACCCACAGCAGATTGCTTTGGGCTTGGCCATCCGGCCTATTCCTCAGTGGTTAATTAGCGTGGAAGGGCAGTGGATAAACTGGCACGCTACCATGAATAACTTTACCATCTACGGACCTTGGAATGGGCAGTCGAGTGTTGCCTTACCTATGCATTGGAGTAACCAGTGGGTAGCTAATATTGGTACTCAATATGATCTTACCAACTGGCTACAGGTGCGGGCAGGTTATACCTATGGTACTAATCCGATCAGTAGTGGCAATATAGCGAATAACCTGATTTTCCCAGCGGTGGTAACGAATGCAGTTACGTTTGGTGCTACGCAGAAGCTGGGTATGGGATGGAAGCTCACGGAGGCGTATATGCATGCTTTTGCTAATACAGTCAACGGACCTGTCGGCTCCTCACCCTTCTTTGGGGCAGCCCCGGCCAGCGCCACCCTCGCCGAAAATTCCTACGGCCTTCAGGTCGGTTACGACTTCTAAAAAATCCCTCCTCAGGGTATGCGGGAGACGGGCAACCGTCTCCTTTTTTGTGGGCGTCTTGCATGGGGAGGGGGTTTTGGGGGAATATATAGCCGACCGTATTGCTAGGGATTGTCATGAAGTCGATACCGATTACCGATGTGAGCAGCCTGAAAAATGAGCTGAAAAAGTACAAGATGGGGAAGAAGCTGGAGATTCCCCGGTTCAATCAACTGGCGCGCATGGCTTACATGGGGCGACTGGTGATGACGCCGCTGGACCCGGAAGACTCCTCTTGCAAGTCTTTTTTGGTGCATATTCAGGAGCCGCAAGGACTGGCGGCGCATTTCATCGAGCTGGACGAGGACCTGCAGGATACCATTCTGATCCTCGACAGTGAGCAGTCCATGGCCATGGCAGGGATCATGCAGGCGGGCGTGGAAGAGCGGATGCGCTGGCACCAGGCCCTCAATGAGCGCGACTTTTATTTTTCGGCTTTTTATCGGCCGAAGGATAAAGAGACGCAAGCGGAGACCACGGAGAGCTGATGAGCGCGGGTTGATCGCTTCGGTCGGTTGCATTTGCAGGTGATGCGAATCCGCTTGATCCATCTGGGGACTCTGGCTCCGGAGGCGCTGCACCGCGCCTATGTCGGCTTGGCGGAGGCGCAGGGTGAGCAGGATGTGCCCATTCTGCTGTTGGCGCAGTCTGGCGCCCATCTGAGTCTGGGAGCCGCGCAGGGGCTGGCTGCGGAGCTGGATCGATCGGCTTGCGAGCGGCTGAGGATTCCGGTGGTGCAACGAGCCTTGGGTGGTGGTCTGGTCTGGGTAGATCCTGGTCAACTGAATTATTTCTTTATCTTTCCCGCTGCTGCAGGAATATGTCGCGCGCCTGAGTTGTTCGCTCTGATTGCCCCTTGGGTGATTGCTGTGCATGCGTATTTCGGCCTGAAAGTGGAGCCAAGGGAAGGGCATGATTTCTGGTATCAAGGGCGCAAGATCGGCGGTACCGGGGCCGCGACCATCAGGCACAGTCTGGTGCTGGGCGGCAGCTTCATCCTGGAGGCGCAGTGGGCGTCCTTTGTGGACTGCGTGGCAGCGCCTTCGGCGGGTTTTCGCACATGGCTGTTAGAGGCGTTGCAGGAAGGGCTGTGTAGCTGGTCGCAGTTGCTGGACAGGGTAGTGGAGCCAGGTGTGGTGCTGGCAGCCTGTCCGATGTTGCTGCAGGCTGCAGGCTATGACCTGACCCTCCCGACAGAGCCTACGGAGGCAGAACGGTATGCGATGGGTCAGGCGGAGCTGGACGACATGGACTGGGATCAGCCGCTCCGTCGTCGGGTGCGCGCCGGTATCAAACTCAAAGCGGGAGCTTTTCTGACGGAGCGGCACTGGCCGGAGGGCGACTGGTTGCGGGTGTGGACGGAGAATGGTGCCTTTCGGCGTGTCGCGGGTTCGGCCTGGTCGGTGGGGCAGGGGACCCGGTTAATAGGTCTGCAGCCTGATTCTGTTCAGCTTGGTGAACAGTTGCGAGAAATTGTCGGCAAAGAGGCTTCGCTCTGGGGTGAACGACTGTTAGAAACGGCGGTCTGGGCGGATTGAGCCCGTCGGTGCTGGCGGCTTGTTCCCAATCAATAGCAATGTAATTGGAGGTGGCCTGGTGCCCAGTATCAGCGATCGGATGCGCAAGCGTTTTATTCTCATGGCGAGTGATCCGGAACTACGCACGGCGGTTGTGATGACGACGCCCGAAGGCTGGGAGATGACGGCGGCGACGGACTTGGACGACCTCGGCGATTGGCAGGAAGTCCTGCTGCATCGTTTTATGCTGCTCAATCTGGATGATCCGGAGATTGAGGATCCTATTGAGCTGATTGACACCTTGCGGCGGGAATTTCAGTTGAATATTGCGATATTTTGTCTGGGCGGGAGCCAGGAGCGGCGGGATGCAGCGCGTTCGGCACGAGCGGATCGTTTTTTTGACCGGGATGCAGGTTTGCTGCGTTTGCCGGAATTTTTTGCCCAGTTTGGCTGGTAGATGCCGGAGTACCGCTCATCGGCCGGAGAGCTGATGAGCGCGGTCAGCTACGCAGTGTCAGCCGACTTTGGCGTGGGCCTCGGTGTCCAGCAGCAGATTGTGGCTTTCGCTCTGGCCGTCGGCGCTGACGGTGAGAGTGGCGATACGGATGCCGGCGTCCTTGAAGGTGATTTCGTAGGAGAAAATGCCGGGCAATTCGAGGCTGGCTTCTTTCAGGGTCTTGCCTTCGCAGGCGACGCTGATCTTGGCGCTGCCTTTGCCTTCCAGCATGGCCTGAATCCGGAAAGGATGGCCGGCGACACGGCGATAGACTTGCGGGTCGCGGTTGGCGTTGTATTGCAGGTTGTTGAGTTTGATCATTTTGATCAGATTCGTGCTCATGATAGCCCCTTCTTAATCGCACTATAAAATGAATTGTACACGCATTCAGCTAAAACGCTCTTATCCTAGACGAAAATCGCCCGGAGTGATAGCGGGGCGCGACCGTGAAGCCCATCAGGAGTGATGATGACCGAGTCAAACGAGTTAATTGGTGCATTAGATGCAGCGCAGGAGCGTATAGAAGTGCTGGCGCGGCAGCAGGTTGACGGGATGGCGTTGCCGGAACTGGTGGCGGCAGGTGTGGAAGAAGCGGCAGCCATGGTGCGTATCATGCTGGTTGCAGAGCACAAGCCCTATGTCAGTGATGCGGATTTGCTGGAGTTGTGGAAAACGCTGGTGAAGGGTTCACCCCACTGGAATACCCTTCGCGACAATTGCCGTGAACTGGTTTACTACCAGAACTGTCTGAATGCAGAGCGTGCTGATGCACTGCCCGCAGAGCCGGAGCGCATGGTGATTCATACCCTGCGCCATATCTATCTATACCTGCGTAGTCATGTCGAGCAAAATCATGGGGACAAATATGAGTGAGACGAAAATGGCAGAGAGCAACGGCTTGCGTTTGCCCTTCGAGGAGCCGTTTTATCAGCCGGTGGCGAATGAGGTAAGGGTGTTCATGGCGGCCTGGGATCGGCGTCTGCCGGTCATGCTCAAGGGGCCGACAGGTTGCGGCAAAACCCGCTTTCTGGAGCACATGGCGTGGCGCTTGAAGCGGCCGCTGGTGACCGTCGCCTGCCACGAAGACCTCACCAGTTCAGACCTGGTCGGGCGCTTTCTGATCGAGGGCGACGAAACGGTCTGGCAGGACGGCCCGTTGACCAAAGCGGTGCGCGAGGGTGCGATCTGCTATCTGGACGAGATCGTCGAGGCGCGTACCGATACCACGGTCGTCATCCATCCGCTGACCGATCATCGCCGTCATCTGCCCATTGAGAAGCTCGGCGTGGAGATTATTGCGCACCCTGATTTTATGCTGGTGATTTCCTACAATCCGGGCTACCAGACGGTGCTGAAAGACCTCAAGCCTTCGACCAAGCAGCGTTTTGTGGGGATGAATTTCAACTATCCGCCCGCCGACGTGGAAACGCGGATTGTGATGAAAGAGGCGGGCATGGATGAGCATCGGGCCAGGGCGCTGGTGGCAGCGGCGGGTAAGGCGCGGAACCTCAAGGATCAGGGATTGCAGGAAGTGACCTCTACCCGCGCCCTGATCTATGCGGGTGCGCTGATGGTGGCGGGTCTGGACGCGCTGGAGGCCTGTACCGTGGCGATCATCCATCCGCAGACGGATGATCCGGAGTTGGCTGAGGCGCTGCTGGAGATTTTTCGGACCTTTTTCCCGGAGCAGGGCTAAGGAGCGCCCATGTCGGCGGCGACGGAGGATATCCTCGACCATCTGGCGGCCGTCAGTTTTGTGGCGGGGCGGGATGCGCGA
>JAKACQ010000070.1:0-8757 GCA_021821285.1 Pseudomonadota bacterium | reverse complement strand
CCGATGAGCCGGTCTTCTTCTTTAACTTCCGTTCGGATCGCATGCGTCAGTTGAGTGCGGCCGTCGCCATGCCCGACTTCAAGCACTTCGACCGGCAGGGCGAGGCCGCCAGACGTGCCCTGTGCATGACCTCCTACAACGACGAGTATCCCTTTCCAGTCCTTTTCCCCCCCGAAATTCCCGACAGGGTCCTGGCCGAAGTGGTCAGCGACGCCGGTCTGAAGCAGTTCCACTGCGCCGAGACCGAGAAATATGCCCACGTGACCTATTTTTTCAATGGCGGGCGGGAAGACCCCTTTCCGGGGGAAGATCGCGAGATCATCCCCTCACCACAGGTGGCCACCTATGACCTGAAGCCAGAGATGAGCGCGCCTCAGGTGGCGGACCGGATCATCGCAGCACTGGAGAGTGGTGACTACGCCTTTGTCCTGGTGAACTTTGCCAATGGCGATATGGTCGGTCATACCGCCAAAATCCCCGCCATCCTGCGCGCGGTGGAGACCCTCGACCTGCAGTTTCACCGGGTGCTGCAGGTGGCGCAGCGGCAGGGCTTCAAGGTGATTCTCACCGCCGATCATGGCAATTGCGACGAAATGGTGGACCCGGTAAGCGGCGAGCCCCATACCCAGCACACGGTGTATCCGGTGCCTATGCTGCTGATTGGCGAACCGGACGCACATCTGGGTATTGGTCGTGGTACCGCTGACATCGCCCCCACCATCCTGGAGCTCATGGGTCTGCCGCAGCCCAACGCCATGACCGGACACAGCATCCTCCTCAAACATGGCATCCAAGGAGAAAGCACATGAAAACAGAAATCACCATGCCGGTGTTGTCCGACACCATGCAGACCGGACGCCTCACCCGCTGGAACAAGGCCGTCGGTGAAACGGTCAAGAAAGGCGAAGCCGTTGCCGAGGTCGAAACAGATAAAGCGATTCTGGATGTGGAAGCCTTTGCCGATGGTTATCTGGCAGGACCTCTGGTCGCAGTGGATACGGACATTCCGGTGCGGCAGGCTATTGGCTATATTGTTGATACCCAGGAGGCCACCCAAGCCAGCAATGGTACCATTCACGCAGTCCAGGTGCCGGCCAGCGCCCTGGCGCCCGAAGATACCGATCTACACATGGGTCCGCCCTACACCATTGAGCGACCCGGCATGCTCCGGGCCGCAGTGGCCCACAATATGTCGGCGACCCTCGACACTCCCACCTTCCTCATCAGCAGCCGTTTTGTCATGGCGCCCCTACACACTGCCGCCAGACAGGTGGGCCTCAGTCTGACTCTCGCCCTGACCCGCGCCTGCGCCCTGACCGTCGCCGAAGATCCCTGGTTTAACCATGTCTGGACCCGACAGGGGTTGGCCAGGCGCAGTCGGGTGGATGTAGGCGTTGCGGTGGATTCAGGAGGCGGCCTGATTACCCCCGTTTTGCGCGATGCGGCCGTCCGTCCACTCAAAGAGCTTGCCGAAGACTGGCGAATAATGCTGGGCAAGATCAAAAGAGGCCGGATTTATCCAGAAGATTATCAGGGCGCCAGCTTCTACCTCTCCAATCTCGGGGTTTTCCCGGAAGTGGAGCGTTTCAATGCCATCGTGCCAGTGGGTGCCTCCGCCATACTTGCCGTGGCTGCCGCGGGCAGTGATGGACGTACGGACTTTACCCTGAGCTGCGATCATCGGGTGATTTTTGGCGCGGACGCTGCGCGTTTCCTGCAACGTCTTGGTAAACGGCTGGAGGACCTGTGCTGGTTAGCCGCTGATGAAAGACGCCTGTGAGCATGGCGGCAACCCGACATATTCTCTGCCTCAACAGCGGTTCATCCTCCATCAAGTTCGCGGTTTTTGCGCTGGGGGCTGAGGGAGAAGAGAAACTCGCGGAAGGCGCCGCCGAGCGTATCGGGCAGAGTGTAGGGCGTTTGTGGCTGCAACAGGGAGAAGAGCGGGCCATTGACCGGCAGCTGGCCATGCCCCAGCAGCAGGAGGCACTGAAGGTCGTTTTTGCCGTCCTGGCGGAAGTACAGTGTGCAACGCCGGATGGCGTCGGCCACCGCATTGTCTCCGGCGGACCGCATCATCAGGCGCATTGCCTGGTGGATGCCCGGATTCTCAACGATCTGCGCGCCGCCCTGCGTTTTGCCCCTTTACATCTCCCCGCAGAAATCGCCGCCATTGAGGCCGTACAGGCGGTGTGGCCCCATATTCCGCAGGTCGCCTGCTTCGATACGGCTTTTCACCAGACCATCCCGGAAATAGCCAGCCGCCTGCCCCTGCCGCGCAATCTCTGGCAGGAAGGGGTCCATAAGTATGGTTTTCATGGTCT
Organism: Pseudomonadota bacterium; assembly: GCA_021821285.1. Lineage (GTDB taxonomy): Bacteria > Pseudomonadota > Gammaproteobacteria > Acidithiobacillales > Acidithiobacillaceae > Acidithiobacillus. The sequence continues at coordinate 6,433 of JAKACQ010000070.1, read as the reverse complement.
CTCTTACGAATATATCGTCAGTCGGCTCCCCAATCACGCCACCGGCAAGACCATCATCGCTCACCTCGGCAATGGCGCGAGCATGGCGGCGGTACATAACGGGCAATGCCGCGACACCACCATGGGCCTCACCCCCACCGGCGGACTGGTCATGGGCACGCGCAGCGGCGATCTCGACCCCGGCGTCCTGCTCTATCTGCTGGAAGAAAAGGGCTACAATGCGGCGCAACTGGAGCGCGTCCTCAATCATTTATCCGGCTTGCTCGGTATTTCTGCCTGCAGCGGCGACATGCAGACTCTGCTGAAGCTGCGCGGTGGCGATCCCCATGCGGCACAGGCCATCGACATATTCGCTTATAGTGCGCGCAAGGCCATCGGCAGCCTGATGGCGGTGCTGGGTGGACTGGATCGCCTCGTTTTTACCGGGGGCATCGGCGAACACGCGGCCGCAGTCCGCTGGGCTATTTGCCGCCCCCTGCTGGGACTGGGTCTGGAAATAGATCCGGTCGCCAACGAAGGCCCCGGATCACGCATTTCAGTGCCAAACAGCCCCGTCGAAATCCTTGTCATCCCCACCAATGAAGATCTGATGATCGCCCGACACAGCCACCGACTCTTACCTGGGCAGGAGCAGCATCGTTGAAATCTGGTACAACCCACCACCCTGCAACCCCAAAGGCGCTCCTCCACCCGGTCCACCCCGATCATGCCAGCATGACCCGGATTCTCGACGAAAGCCCCATGCTGCCCTTTCATTATCGTATCTGGGCGCTGTCCACCGGCGGCACCCTACTCAGTGGCGTCTCCATGTTCCTGCTCGGCGTCACGCTCCCCCTGATCATTCCCATATTTGCCATGCCAGCCACCAGCGTCGGCCTGGCGGCGGGCATGCTCATGGGCGGAACGGTGATCGGCGCGCTGGCCGGCGGGCATCTGGCCGATCACTTCGGACGCAAGCCCATTATGATCATGGATATGGTACTGCTCATCATCGCGGCCCTATTGACCGCGCTGGCGCCCAGTGGCACGGTCCTCATCAGTGCTGAACTGCTGGTTGGCGTTGGTATTGGCATGGATTTCCCCGTGGGGAGTAGTTATCTAGCGGAATTCATGCCACAGGGTCGGCGCGGACGCATGATGGCCGCCTCCATCGCCGTGCAGTCCATCGGCATGCTGATGGGTGCCGGTTTCGCTCTGATCCTTTTGCAAAGTGCCCATCCCGGAGGTAATACCTGGCGCTGGTTGCTGGCCGGCGAAGCGTTGCTGGTACTTCCTTACCTGCTTGGCCGTCTGACGCTCCCGGAAAGTGTGCGCTGGTGTATAGCGCATGGTCGCAACGCCCAGGCCGTACATATTCTGGAGCACTTCGCACCCCGGCAAAAAGAGCTGCTCGTCACCATGGCCAAACATCTGGGCCGGAAAATCCACCATGTCGCGAAGATCCAGCCGGGCCGACACATGGGTATTGCCACGCTTTTTTCCCCGGAGTACCGGCGCCGTACCTTCCTGGTCACCATGCCCTGGTTTTTCATGGATATATCTACCTATGGCGTCGGTCTGTTCACGACCATTCTGCTCGGTACCATGCGCGGCGGCGAAACCGGCAGCATCCACATCATCGGCCAGGACTTCGCTAACGCCCTGGACAGCGGTAAGGTCGATATTTTTCTCTTGCTGGGTTCGCTGCTTTCCCTCTGGGCCGTGCCCCGTCTGGGGAGGATTCACATGCAGATTATCGGCTTCACCGGTATGATACTGGGGATGGGCTTACTCTATTTTGCCAGCGGCATGCGCGGAGATACGAGCACCCATCTGCCCCTCGTCCTGATCGGCTTTATGACCTTCAATCTCTTTATGACGGCAGGACCCAACGCCACCACCTTTATTTTGCCTACGGAAATGTATCCAACCCAGGTGCGCGCCTTCAGTGCCGGATTCGCGGCCGCCGTGGCCAAAATCGGGGCCACCGTCAGTGTGTTTTTGCTACCCCTCATTCAGTCTGCCCTGGGCGTCGCCGCGGTGCTGGCGCTCATGGTCGGGGTCAGCCTGCTCGGATTGTTCACCACGTATACTTTCCGCGTCCAGGGCCACGGTCTGACGCTGGAAGAACACCACAGCCCCGCCCTGCCGTAAAACGGGCTATTGAACGAGGATCATCCATGCCCTACGCCCACTTTGATGCCCTGTTGGCTGCTGTCGCCCCTCTGGAAGACATCCCCGTGGCCGTGGTAGATGCTGCCGAAGAACACGTTCTGCGCGGTGCCTGCGAAGCCAAAACCCAGAGCATCGTCGAGCCCATTCTCATCGGCGATGAACACAAAATTCGCAGCCTGCTGCTCAAATTGGGGCATGATCCCGGCAGTTGCCCTAATTTTCGCATCATCCACGTCGACAGTGCCGAAGCTGCCGCTGAAAAGGGCGTCGAACTGGTGCTCTCCGGAGAGGCCAAAGCGCTGATGAAGGGGCACCTGCATAGCGACGCCTTCCTCCATCCCATCCTCGCCAGGCTGCGCACGGATCGGCGTCTTTCCCATGTCTTTGTTGCGGATATCAAGACGTATCCGAAACTCCTGCTCATCACCGATGCCGCCATCAATATCGCACCGGACCTGACCACCAAGGCGGCCATCCTGCAAAATGCCATTGATCTGGCACGGATTCTGGATGTCACACAACCCAAAGCCGCCATTCTCTCGGCGGTCGAAGTGGTCAATCCTGCTATTGTCTCGACCGTAGATGCCGCCTGCCTGTCGAAAATGGCGGAACGCGGGCAGATTACCGGCGCGCTGGTGGATGGCCCCCTTGCCTTCGATAATGCCATCTCCAGGGAGTCGGCGGAAATCAAGGGCATCCACAGTGCCGTGGCTGGGGACGCCGATATTCTGCTGGTGCCCGATCTGGTGTCCGGCAATATCCTCGCCAAAGATCTGGAATATCTGGCCGGGGCAACGCTGGCAGGGATCGTGATGGGCGCCAGGGTGCCGGTTATTCTCACCTCCCGTGCTGATCCCGCCCGCGCCCGCCTAGTTTCCGCCGGACTGGCGGCGTTGGTGCACTATCATCGTCTCAAGATGCTGCCATGACCGAAAAAAACGCCCACCGCCCGCCCATCGCCACCCTCACCCTCAACCCGGCCGTAGACATCGCCTACGAGGTGGCGCACCTGATTGCGGATCAGAAAAGTCATGCCACATCCACCCGCTACGATCCCGGCGGTAACGGCATCAATGTCGCCCGTGCCCTCAAGGAGTTGCTGGTCTACGCCCACAGTTGCTGTATCGTGGCTGGCAATATCGGCGAACTGCTACAAAAGCTGTTACAGCATCAACTGGATGATCCGCACTGCGTGCATGTAGAGGGGGAAACCCGCGTTAATGCTACTATTTTGCAGGGTGATCCCGCCGTCCAGTTCGAAATCACGGGCATCGGGCCGCGGGTTTCAGAACTCATTCTCGCCGAAGTCCGGGAAGCCTTTCTGGACCTGTGCAAAGGCGGTTTTGCGATACTCACAGGTTCCGTCTCCCTTGGCGTGGATGAGCATTTCTATGGAGACATGGTCGATCGCGTCCGCGCCGTCGGTGGACAATCCATTGTCGATGCCCATGGCGCCCTCCTGCAACACGCCCTTCCCCATAAACCTTTCCTTATTAAACCTAACCGCTATGAGCTGTCCCTGCTGCGCCAGCGCGAGTTGCCCACACTGGAAGAGGTGGCGAAGGAGGCCCGCGCCATACAGCGAGAAGGGGTACAGTATGTTTGTGTATCCCTGGGGGGCGACGGTGCGCTGCTGGTGGGGCCTGATGGCAGCTATTTCGCCAAGGCACCCCCCGTTCCAGTGAAGTCGACAGTCGGCTCAGGAGACTCCATGGTCGCGGGCCTCGTCGCCGCGCTGGTCCACGGCCAAAGCCCGGCAGAAGCCCTGCGTCTGGGCGTCGCCTGCGGCAGCGGCACGGCCGCCAGGCCAGGTACCGAGATATTTTCCCATAATGACCTGGATGAACTGCTGCGGGTGACAGAAGCGCAGGTGCTGGATATTTGAGGGCATCCATGATGGACAACACAGATGACCGGAACCGCGTTTTACAGACAAGTCGGCGAAACCTGCACTGACTTCACACTTGGTGTGACCAGGACCAATGCGCCGGAACATGTTAGGCCCCATCCCCATTGTCATTCACGGACGATTAGCCGTCGATAAGCACTGGGCAGGAAATGGCGTCGGCAAGCGGAACCACGTTTTTTGCAACGGACCGACCAATAGCACTGAGCACCGCCTGCAAAGCGGCCTCGGTGGTATCCTCACCAAAAGCCACTGCGGATGCCGCCGCATGCCCATGGTCCACACTGACCCGGGCGCAAGCCATGGCGCGGGCGCCGGTACCGCTACCGAGGGCATGCTGGTCGAACTGTTCCACCTCGGCACGTACACCCAAACTCTGCATCAGTGCATCGACCAAGGCCCCTACGGCGCCGCTCCCCTTGCCCTGCATAATATGCGGCCGTGCCTCCGGACCAACAACGACGATCGCTGCGACCTGCTCCCCTTCCCGGCTGAGACGATAGCGGCGCAGGTGCCAGTCCTCCGCGGGATGGCAGTAATGACGCCGGAACAGGGCATAAATCTGCGCTGAACTGACCTCACCCGTCTCCTGTTCGGAAGCCGCCTGCACCACCACGCTGAAGTCCTGCGCCAACCAGCGCGGCAAGGAAATGCCGTGGTCGCGCTCCAGCACATGGGCGACACCGCCCTTCCCGGACTGGCTGTTGATGCGCACCACCTCTTCGTACTTGCGCCCCAAATCGGTAGGATCGACGGGCAGATAGGGCACCTCCCACACGGCGTCTTCCCGTCCTCGCCGATGTTGCATGCCCTTGCGGATGGCGTCCTGATGACTGCCGGAAAACGCCGTGTAGACCAGTTCGCCAAACCAGGGATGGCGCGGCGGCACGACCATGCCCGTACACGCGGTATAGATCTCCGCGATTTCCGTGCCCACGGACATATCCAGTTGCGGATCAATGCCCTGAGAGTAGAGATTCATGGCCATGGTGAGAATGTCCATGTTGCCGGTGCGCTCGCCGTTGCCGAAGAGGGTGCCCTCCACCCGGTCGGCCCCCGCCAACACCGCCAGTTCCGCCGCCGCCACCGCGCAGCCGCGGTCATTGTGGGTGTGGACGCTGATCTGCACGTGCTCACGCCCGCGCAAATGGTCGCAGAACCATTCAATCTGGTCCGCAAAGACGTTGGGCATGGACGACTCGACGGTGGCGGGCAGATTGAGGATCACCGCCTGCCCCTGGTCGGGCCGCCAGACCCCGTTGACCGCCTCGCAGATCTCCACCGCATAATCCGGCTCGGTGGTGCTGAAGCTCTCCGGTGAATACTGAAAGACCCATTCCGTTTCCGGATAGCGTGCGGCTCCGGCCTTCACCCACTCCGCGCCCCGCACGGCAATGGCCTGGATGCCCTCCCGATCCAGGCCGAACACCTGCGCGCGCTGGGCGGGGTTGGTGGAGTTGTAGACATGGACAATCGCCCGCCGCACCCCTTTCAGCGCCTCGAAAGTGCGGTCAATCAGGGCTTCCCGCGCCTGAGTGAGCACCTGGATGGTCACCTGCTCGGGGATACGCCCTTCTTCAATGATACGCCGCACAAAGTCGAAGTCGGGCTGGGAGGCGGCGGGAAAACCCACCTCGATCTCCCGAAAGCCCATACGCACGAGCAAATCGAACATCCGGAGCTTTTGCTCGACGCTCATGGGGGAGACCAGCGCCTGATTGCCATCGCGCAGATCGACGCTGGTCCAGACGGGCGCGTGGTGCATACGGCGATTAGGCCAGCGCCGGTCCGGTTTGTGAACGGGCGCGAAGGCGCGGTAACGGCGGTGGTTGAAAGTCCCCATGGTCCAATCTCCTGCGGCAAGTGACGATGGGCGCAGTATAGGGAAGAAGTCGCGGCAGGTGCTTGCGAATTGGGGCCATAAAAGCGACTATGTCGCATGATTATTGCGCACCAACACCCATTAACGGAGTAATATTGTGCTATGAAGTCGAAAGCCCCTGCCAGAGAGTTAGATCGCTACGACCGCCGCATTCTGGAGGAGCTACAGCGCGACGGCGGACTCAGCAATCAGCGTCTCGCCGAGCGCATCGCTTTGTCCCCCTCCCCCTGCCTGCGCCGGGTGCAGGCTCTGGAAGAAGCCGGAATCATCCGCAAACGTGTGGCCCTGCTGGATCCGCAGCGTCTGGGCCTGGCGCTGATGGTGCTGATGCACATCAGCATGGACCGCCATACCCCCGAGCGTTTCGAGCATTTTGAGGCGGAAATCAGTCGCTCGCCGGAGGTACTGGAGTGCTACCTCATCACCGGCCATGACGCGGATTACCAGATCAAGGTCGCCGTGCGCGATATGGCGCATTTTCAGGAATTTTT
>JAKACQ010000069.1:0-8806 GCA_021821285.1 Pseudomonadota bacterium | reverse complement strand
ACGCAGTTCCGTAGAAATGGCATATCGAGCAGCAAGATGGTCACGTATGTCTTTCATGCCGTGATCATGGCCATCGGAGAGGTATTCCAGAATGGGCAACATGAAGAACTGGTAGTCGGGGAGTTCTGTCACCGCTTCAGTTCCTTATTTAAAATCTCGAAGAAATGCAAAGAAAGTGGTTTATTACCGATATAGCCAGAATGGAAGCTTACCAAGCTACTTCTTGGGTTGATAGCCGTCACCGTGACTTGAATGGGATCATGCTGGTTGGTAACTCCGTTAATAACTATCTTGGAGGGTGTATCTTCTGTTACGGCATAATAACGCATGTTTAGTTGCCGTACAGACCTTTTGACTGCGGCAGTGGCTTTATTCATGGGCACTGGGAACGTTATGGAATACCAACCATGGGCACTCACATGAACGGGGTAGCTCGGTAAGGCAGCAGGATGGGAAGAAACTTCTGTTACACAGGCCGTAAGAAGCCACGAGCAGCAGAGGAAAAAGGCCAGCCGCGAGATAACCATCATAAGGTCTCCAATGTATCTTCCAGAAATTTCTCTAGGGACAACGATTGTTCAGGCCCTTTGAACAGGAAAGCAAAGCCCAGTAATGAGAATCCGTTGATAGGGCCAATGATGTCTTCTGGGTCACGTTTATCTGCGGTGATTCGGTCAAAACGTCTGAGCTCTGCCGAACCCAACCACTTTTGCCCATCAGGCTTTGTCAAAGTGACTTGCCCAATTTCTCCACGCTGAAAAGCCCGGGTGCCGTCATCAAACGAAGCTACATTCATGCCCCCAAGAAAGCCGCCAAGACTGATGTCCATTACATCCCCGAAGATCACCTCATGATTATTCTTGCTCCACAGTGCTGAGATGGGGACCTTCAAAGCAAAGCGTTCATGCATACGGCCCTTATGGATATACACCTTCATAGGATAGGAAATATGGAGAATATTATTTACTGCGGCTGCGGCATTAGCCACGAAGCTTAAAGCGTAGTCTCTGCCATAACCCACACACAGGACCTTTCCACCCATCTGAAATGGATCACCTTCAGTAGAGTCATCCTGCAGAGTGAGCCGTATGGATTTGGCTTCAAGCTGGGCAACTTTTGCCGTAAAAGTCTGCTGCACTTGGTCCTTAAACAGCGTGATGGTTGTGCCTTTGGTGCGGAGGGTCATGAGGAGGTCAGGGATTTCTGGCACAGGGGCAATATCCCAGGAGGAAAATTGGGCCTCAAGGCGTTCGTCAACGGAGTGTGGGTTGGGCATGGTGTTTGTCCGTAAAAAACATTTGGTTAACTTACCACAACTGCCGATCCATTCATCAGTCGATATCCAAGGTGCCTTCCAGAAATTGCCCTAGAGATAGTGTGTCCTCAGGTCCATTGATTAGGAAAGAAAAACCTAACAAAAAAACCCTCTGATGGGACCACTAACATCATTGGAGTCACTGTCATCAGCCGTAATCATCTCTGCGCGCCTCAATTCTGCTGATCCCACCCACTGTTGTCCGTCAACCTTGATCAGGGTGATTTTCCCCTTCTCTCCACGGTGAAATGTTCGGGTGCTATCGTTAAAAGTGGCCACATTCATGCCTTCCGAGCCAGCGTGCTTGGCGCTAACGATGGCCTGCTTTCGACTGCAAGCCTGCTTGCCGGTGTGGCGGCTGGGCGGGCGAGCCACGAACAAATTTTACTCGCTGGTGCCGCAGCGCTGGTCGCTGGCGCCTTTGCTATAGCGGCCGGTGAATAGGTATCCGTGAGTTCACAGGCCGATACCCAGTTGGCGGATCTTGAGATTGAAAGACGGGAGATGAAGAAGAATCCCAATTTAAAGATCTCTCTTGAGCTCCGCGATATTTATATGGCGCGCAGCCCCGACGAAGCACTGGCCCTGCAAGTCGCTGCACAACTTATGCAACGTGACACCCTCGCGTGCATGCGCGCGATGAACCAGGCCTGACGGAAATGGCCATGGCCCGGCCTGGCGAACTGCTTTAGCCTCAGCCGCATCTTTTGTTTGTATGTGGCTCCATATTCCCAGTGCTGATCGCCGCTTTCGTATTCCACAGCGAGGTGCTGCCTGTCCTGTTTACGACCACCATTCTGCTTGCTGGTGATCCTCGGCGCGGTTGCTGCCAATGGGGGTGCATCCATGATAAAGGGCGCTCTCCGTGTTCTCTGCGGGTTCTCCCACGAGAAGATCATCGTTCCATCGGTGCATCCATGATAAAGGGCGCTCTCCGCGTTCTCTCTTCTGGGGAACCCTCTCAAATGATCACCACTACGCTGGTCGGCTACCTGCTTGGACATGCGGGAGTCTAACCAGCACCGTCCCCTTCCATCAATACCAGTTAGAACGGTTTTACCGGAGGCTTGCCCCGTCTTTCATTTGCATAATTAGGATACGTGGGTATATTATAGCCACGAAATGGATTTGTCAGGGAGTACATTGCCATGCCACTTACCTCTTCTGGTGCTGACTACAAGGCATTGCACCCCGTCAAGCTTCAAACCATCCGCGCGGCCATCCGGCCGGAACGTTATCAGCGTTCAGCAGCTACTGCCGTAGCTTGGTATGGTTTCGATGCGCTTCTTTATCTGTTTGCTATCGCCGGTACGCTGCTCGTCGAAGCCTGGTGGCTCAAGCTGTTGTTCGGGCTCCTTGCAGGGTCGGCAGTCGCCTTTATGTTCGTCTGGGCGCACGATGCGGCGCACGGCGCCCTTTTTCAGAGCAAACGCACTGCCGAAATCATGGGCACAATCTTCATGTTGCCCTCGCTGAATATGTATCGCCTCTGGGCCTTCGGGCACAATCGCGTCCATCATGGCTTTACCAGCCTGACCACTATCGACTGGGTATGGCGTCCATGGACACCCCAAGAGTATCGAAGCAAGACGGTTTGGCAGAAAATGGTCTATCGCTTGGAACGCAGCCCTTACACCTGCGCTCTGCACTATCTGTTGCGGATCTGGTGGCCGGGCATGGTGCGTTTCAAGACGGATGCCAAAGGCAAGGATCGGCGGGTATTTTTCTATAGCAAAATGGTGACACTGGTGTTTTTTCTCAGCTTTTCCGCGCTGGCATACTGGGCTGCGGGTCTGATGGGCGTCATTGCGGCGGTGATCCTGCCTTTTCTGTTATTCAACTACTACATCGCGTTATTTGTCTTTCTTCATCACACGCACCCTAAAGTACCCTTCTTTTCAGAGAAAGAGGAGTGGAGTCAAAGCATTGGCCAACTTTATTGCAGCACTATTGTGCGTTGCTCCAAGATCAGCGAGTACCTGATCCACAATATTTTGATGCACACACCGCATCACGTGGATCCGCGGATTCCCTTCTACCATCTGAAGGGGGCCTACGAAGATTTGCGCGCGGAATACGGCCAGTATATTCATGAAACGCGCTTCAGCTTTTTTGAGGTTCGGCGCATCTTCAAAGAATGTAAGCTATATGATTATGAGGGGAAATGCTGGATGAGCTTCCGTTCCGGCCGCAGCTGGATTGAGGAAAAGGCCGCTGACATCGCTGTATCCGCTGCCTCGTCTGTGTACCCAGGCAAAACGGCGCACTGATGAGTAATGAGTCAGTCTTCTGAGAGCTCCGGGTGTTGGTTTCTCTGTGCTGGAGAGGTCGTATTGAGCGCCCGAAGGTGCAAAATCTTCAGAAGCCGCTCGACTAGAGGATACAGAAGTACCGCAGAAACAGCCAGATAGACAACACCAGAGTAAAGTGCATAAGCACTGGCAAACAGTTTGGCGACCATGCCGTGTAAGTTAGAAACCGGCCCCATGCCACTGAGAATCATACTGGCATTCAGCAGGCTGTCGATCCAGTCGATATGCGCCAGAAAATGATAGCCCAACACGCCCATTCCGAGGGAAAGCAGCATGAAACCCAGACCTGCCCCCGTGTAACGCAATTGGCGCCACAGGAATTCCGTGCGGCTGCGAAGGGTTAACGGTTGATGATTACGCATCATATTCAGGGAGCTTCTCTCAGCCGTAATACTGGCGGTACCAGGTCACAAAGTGTTGCAGGCCTTTGTGCAATGGGGTGTCTGGAGCAAAGCCCACGCTCTGCTGTAATGGCGAAACGTCGGCGTAGGTAGCTATCACATCGCCATCCTGCATGGGGAGCCATTCAATCTGCGCAGATTTGCCGAGGCATTTCTCCAGAATATGGATGAAGTCGGTGAGCATGACAGGCGTGTGGTTGCCAATGTTGTGAATGCAGAATGGTGCCGCACTGCTTGCCGGATCTTCCGGCCAGACATCTTGCGCTTCCGGTGCATGCAGAATGAGTCGCGTCACCCCTTCGATGATGTCATCGATATAGGTGAAGTCGCGCCGCATTTGGCCGTGGTTGAATACGGGGATGGGCTGTCCGGCCAGAATCTTCTGCGTGAAACTGAAGTAGGCCATATCGGGACGCCCCCAAGGCCCGTAGACCGTAAAAAATCGCAATCCCGTACTGGGGATGCCATAAAGATGGGCGTAGCTGTGCGCCATAAGTTCGCCCGCCCGCTTGGTAGCCGCATAGAGGCTGACCGGATGATCTACCGGATCATGGACACTATAAGGCAGGCGACTATTGGCACCATATACCGAACTAGAGGAAACAAAGAGCAGGTGGTTCACCCCCTGCGCACGGCAGCCCTCCAGCACGTTCAGAAAGCCGACAACATTGCTGTCCACATAGCTGTGCGGCGCTTTCAGAGAATGCCGCACCCCCGCCTGGGCAGCCAGATTGATGACGATGTCAAAGTGTGGTCCCGCAAAAAGCGTCTGCATAGCCCCACGATTGGCCAGATCCAGGGGCTGAAACTGAAAAGCGGGATGCCCCTCCAGTTGCGTCAGGCGATCCCTCTTCAGGCCGGGATCATAGTAGTCATTGAGATTGTCTATGCCGCTGACAATCCAGCCGTCTGCCAGCAGGCGACGGGCCATATGAAAACCAATGAAACCTGCCGCCCCGGTAATGAGTACCCGTCCGTCCATCAATCCGACCGCTCCGCCAGCCATTGTACGTAGCGATCCACCCCCTGTTCCACCGTCAGGAAGGGTCTGGCATATCCTGCACTGCGCAACTTGCTCACCTCTGCCTGGGTAAAGCTCTGATATTTGCCATTCAGGGCTTCGGGCATGCTGACGTAGCGAATAGTCTGCGCTTTCTGCAGTGCAGGCAGGTCTTGTGTCGGGCGATCTGCACGGCGTTCCAGACTATTGATAACGGCGACCGCCACCTCGTTGAAACTCTGCGCCTGCCCGGTGCCCACATTGTAAATTCCGCTGTGCGGGTGATCCAGGAAATGCATATTGACGGCAACCACATCGTCAATGTGGATAAAATCACGCCGTTGCTCGCCATCGGCATAGCCGTCTGTACCCGCAAACAAGTGAACATGATTGTCCAGCCGGTATTGTTTGAAAAAATGCAGCGCCACTGAGGCCATGCGATTTTTGTGGAACTCGCGTGGACCGTAGACATTGAAATAACGAAAGCCCTGCACCGGGGCGCGCAAGTCTGCCCACATCCGTCGGAGATACTGGTCGAACTGAAATTTGCTGAACCCGTAGATGTTGAGCGGAGATTCCGCGGCACGCTCCTCGACGAAGGCGCCAGTCATACCATAGACGGAGGCGCTGGAGGCGTAGAGAAGGGGGACATTGTGACGCTGGCACCAATGTAGCAGCGTTTTGCTGAAGGCGAAGTTGTTTTCCATGACGTAACGGCCATCAGTGGCCATGGTGTCGGAGCAGGCTCCTTCGTGGAAAATAGCCTCGACGCCCTTCAGGTGCCCATTCTCTATCAGGCGGAGAAAAACCTCTGCCTCCATATAGTCGGTAATTTCCAGATCGGTGAGATTGAGAAATTTGTCGGCGCGGGTCAGGTGGTCCACGACGAGAATGTCCGTAATGCCTCGCTGATTGAGGGCCTGCACGAGATTGGCGCCGATAAAACCGGCGCCGCCAGTGACGATGTACATGCGTGATCCTCCTTTTCCAGCTATGATAGCAGAAAGTCGACGTCTTCCTATAAGGCGCCGTCGTCCTGCTCCTTTATCCGGGCTCAGACCTACCTCCATTCCTGCTACAAAAAATAAAGGGCGCCCCAAAGAGGGTGCTGCCATATCCGAGGAGGAACATGCAAGACCACGGTCTGTTGACGATCATCCTGCTCCTGGCTACCGGGGTGCTGCTGGTTGGCTTTCTGCGTTACCTGCGCCTGCCGGCGGTGTTTGCTTATCTTCTGACCGGCGTCATTCTCGGTCCACACGCCTTGGCCGTAGTGCCGGATCTTGCCAGTACCCGGCAACTCGCCGCTTTCGGTGTGGTTTTCCTGATGTTTAGCATCGGACTGGAATTCAGTCTGGCGCAGTTTCTGAGTATGCGTCGTCTGGTGTTCGGAATGGGGCTGGCCCAGGTGGTCCTGACCAGTCTGGCCTTCGTCGGGATCGCTTTGTTCATCCCACTTTCCTGGAAGACCGGAGTGATTCTCGGCGGAATTCTGGCCATGTCGTCCACCGCCATGGTCGTGCGCGCACTGGCCGAAAAAATGGAAATGCAAACCCGGCATGGGCGTATTGCGGTGAGTGTACTGCTTTTCCAGGATCTGGCCGTAGTGCCACTACTGATTCTGATCCCTGCCCTCTCCGGTTCGACCACTAATCTGCCCCATGATTTGGCTATGGCCGGACTCAAGGCGGTGCTGGTGCTGTTGGTCTTGCTGGTGATCGGGAGGCCGGTGATGCGGCCCTGGTTTCAGTTCGTGGCCAATCGTAAATCCACAGAGCTGTTTATGCTCAACGTGTTACTGGTGACCCTGGGTCTGGCATGGATCACCGAGCAGGCTGGATTGTCGCTGGCCCTGGGAGCCTTTGTGGCGGGGATGCTGATTTCTGAGACGGCTTACCGTTACCAGGTGGAAGCGGATATCGCGCCCTTCCGCGACATTTTGCTGGGGCTCTTTTTTGTTACTATCGGCATGCTTGTGGATTTGCCGGCGTGGTGGGCGAATCTGGGCTGGGTCCTGATCGTGCTGGCCCTGATTCTGCTGCTAAAAGGCACACTGGTCTGGGGGCTGGCCCGTCTTTTCGGCTACGAGCCGGGCGTGGCATTGCGTTCAGCCATTGTGCTGGCGCAGGCGGGAGAGTTTGGCTTTGTGCTGCTGGCGTTAGCCAATCAGTACCAACTGTTGCCTGCCCGCGTGCTGCAACCGGTCCTGGGCGGCATGCTCCTGTCTATGATGCTGGCGCCCATCCTGGTGGAGCGCAATGGCTGGCTGGCGCGCCAATTGGTGGGCAGCTATCGCAGCCATCGCGATCAGCAACTGGCTGATATCCGCTCGGCAAATTTGCAGGCCCATGTCGTGCTCTGTGGCTATGGCCGGGTGGGACAAAGCGTGGGGCGGGTCTTGGAAGAAGAAGGTATTCCTTTTGTGGCCCTTGATCTGGACCCGGTACGCGTACGCCAAGCGCAGTCCGCGGGTGAATCCATCTTTTATGGCGATGCCAGTCGCCGCGATGTATTGCAGGCAGCAGGGATTTTTTCGGCGCGAGCCGTAGTGATCACCTATGCAAATGTTACGTCGAGCCAGCGAGTTTTGTCCATTATCAAGGAATTGCGGCCCGATCTGCCGGTAGTCGTCCGCGCCCATGACGACAGTCAGTTGGAGAAGCTGGAGGCCGCCGGTGCCGATGAAGTGGTGCCGGAAGTGACCGAAGGTGCACTGATGCTGGCCTCGCAGGCTCTGTTGTTGATTGGTTTCCCGATCAGTACGGTGCTACGCCGGGTGCGACGCTTCCGGCAGGAGCGTTACCAGTTTTTTCGGGGGGCCTTCTGGGGAAGCTCGGAGCCGGGCGAAGATCAGGGTTCGGCGCGACTGGCGTCTATCGCCCTGGGCGAAACAGCTTTTGGTCTCCATCTCAGTCTGCGCGAACTGAACCTGACCAGTTTCGGGGTGGCAGTCGTGGCCGTGCGCCGCCATGGGATTCGCGGGCGCGAACCTTCTCCTGATACGGTACTCAAGCCAGGGGATGTGCTGGTGTTGTTCGGGACGCCCGCAGCACTCACCAAAGCCGAGCTCTATGTACTGGAAGGTAATATGGTACAGGAAGCAGCAACAGCGTGAGCCAACTGGCCACATTGAGTGGCAACAGTGTTTGCGCAGTGCTATATTTAAGCGTTGTCTGTTCATCCGTATTGACGCCCTCGCCGAGTAATTCATGCCCCCATCGATTGACTCTACCTTAGCTGAAACCCGCTCCTTTGCCGTCCCCACCGATTTTGCCCGGCAGGCCAATATAAATGCGGAAACCTTTGCCCGTTTGAATCGTCAGGCGATAGAAGATCCTCATCGCTTCTGGGGCAATCTGGCGCGCGAGTATTTAGACTGGGATCTCCCGTTTCAGCAGGTGCTGGAGGCGGGGCAGGCCCCTTTCTATCGCTGGTTCAGCGATGGCCAGCTCAATGTGGCGCATAACTGTGTGGACCGCCATCTGCATGGCGCTGCGCGCCATAAAGCGGCACTGATCTGGGAAGGCGAGGATGGCAGCGTTCAGACTCTGACATACGCGCAGTTACACCGCGAAATATGCCTTTTTGCCAACACGCTCAAACATCAAGGCGTAGAAAAAGGCGATCGGGTCGCGATCTATATGCCTATGGTACCAGAGGCGGTGATCGCCATGCTTGCCTGTGCGCGGATCGGGGCGATCCATACGGTGGTATTTGGCGGATTCTCGGCGGAAGCCCTCAAGGATCGTCTGGAGGATACGGATGCCAAGGTGCTGAT
>JAKACQ010000068.1:0-8834 GCA_021821285.1 Pseudomonadota bacterium | reverse complement strand
ATTCCAGAGATCCGGATTGGTGGCTCGCATATCGGCGACGGTGAGGAGCAGAAGATAGGCAAGATGCCGTTCATCCTGGACCAGATGGGCAAAATCGCGGATGACCTGCGGATCTTCGAGGTCACGCCGCTGGGAGACGCTGGACATTTGCAGGTGTTGTTCCACCAGCCAGACGATCAGTTCCGTATCGCGGGGCGACAACTGTAAACGCCGGGCAAAACGCCGGGCTTCCTGCGCGCCGATTTTGGAGTGATCACCACCGCGGCCTTTGCCTATATCATGAAAGAGGCCGGCCAGCACCAGCAACTCCGGTTTTTCGACCTGTTCCCGGGCGGCGTTGGCAACAGGCATCTGTGGTGTCTCGCTGGTCCATATCTGACCGAGGTTGCGGAGCAAAAAGAGGGTATGCTGATCAACGGTATACACGTGGAAGAGGTCGTGCTGGATGCGTCCGGTAATGTGTCCGAAAGCGGGGAGTATTCGCGCCAAAATGCCACATTGCTGCATCATTTTGAGGCTGCGATAGGCGCCGTCCGGTTGGGCGAGAATGGCGAGAAATTCCCTCCGCGCAATAGGATCACGATTGAGATCACATGGATGAATAGCGTTCCGTAATGCGTAAAGCTGGCGTTGGGTCTGGGCATCGAGGGTGCGCTGCCGGGAGTCCTCCGCCAGACTGCGGAACAGGCTCAGAATGTGCTGAAGCAATTGCGGATCATCGCGGTGCAGCGTGGGCAGGGGCAGGGCGACGCGTTGGTCGGCGACCATCGGTACTGTTTTGCGGGTGGCCAGTTGCTGCGCGATATTCTCCTGCGCAATGGCGGAGACGCGCAGGATGTCGGCGAAGGCGCGGTAGAGCTTTTGCATCAGTTGTTCGACGGCACTGCGCCCGGGCCGGTCGGTGTAACCCAATTGCCGCGCCAGCGGTACCTGCAAGTCGAGGCGCAGACGGTCTTCGTGGCGTCCGGTGGCATAGTGCAGGGCGATCCGCAGGCGGGAGAGCAGGGCCTGGGCGCGCAGGATCTGGCGGTATTCCTCGCCGGTAATGGTGCCCTCATCGCGCAGACGACGCAGACTGCCTTCCCCAAAAACACTGGCTGCGAGCCATTGCAGGTGATGGATATCACGCAACGCGCCGGGACCTTCCTTGACGTTGGGTTCGAGATGAAAAGCGGTATCGCTGCACCGGGCGTGACGATTTTCCTGCTCCGCCAGCTTGGCGGCGAAAAACAACGGTGGGGACCAAGAGGGATTATCCTGCAAGGCGCGATTCAGATCCTGCAGCAAGGGATGTGATCCCGCGAGATAACGGGATTCCAGCAGGGTGGTAGCGATACCCAGATCCCGATGTGACTCCTGTAAGCATTCGTCCACGCTGCGGACACTGTGTCCCACTTGCATTTGCAGATCCCAGAGACTGGTCAGGAAGCCTTCGACGAAGTCTTTTTGTATTGTGGTCAGGAGGCTGGGGGTCAGAATCAAGAGGTCAATATCGGAGCCGGGGAAAAGCGTGCCACGCCCGTATCCGCCCACGGCCACCAGGGTGAGCTGTTCAGCGGTTGACGTGTCTGTGCCCGATGGTGTCTGCCAGAGCTTGCGCAAGGCGCTGTCCACCAGGCGACAGTGCTGGCGGAGCAAGATGCTGCTGCTCTGCTGTGGCGAAAAGGCAGCTTGCAGCGACCCCTGGGCCTCGCGCAAGGCCGCATGGGGTGCTGGCGCCCGGGCTTGCGCGACGCGGCTCGTCATTCTTAGATAGGGTCGCCAGGTAGTTGGGTCAGTATTTCGTAGCCATCGTCAGTAACCAGAATGGTGTGCTCCCACTGGGCGGAGGCGCTGTGATCCTTGGTGACGATGGTCCAGCCGTCGGGCAGGGCCTTGATATGGCGTTTGCCGGCATTGACCATGGGCTCGATGGTGAAGGTCATGCCTGCTACCAGTTCAATGCCTTCGCCGGGATTACCATAGTGCAATACTTGCGGTTCGTCGTGAAAAACCCGACCGATACCATGTCCGCAGAATTCCCGCACAATGGAGCAATGCTGCGCCTCGGCGTAGACCTGGATGGCATGGCCGACATCGCCCAGGGTCGCACCGGGCCGCACCTGCTGAATGCCGCGCACCATGGCTTCATGGGCCACTTCCATGACGCGCCGCGAACGCAAAGGGACCTCGCCGACGGTGAACATTTTGCTGCTGTCGCCATGATAGCCGTCTTTGATGACGGTGACGTCGATGTTCAGCATGTCGCCTTCCTTCAGTACCCGGTCACCGGGAATACCGTGACAAATCACATGGTTGAGAGAAATGCAGACAGACTTGGGAAAGGGTGGATATTCCGGGCTGGGCTGATAGTTGAGCGGTGCCGGAATGCCCTGCAGGTCATTGACAATGTAATCGTGACAAATGCGATCCAACTCACCGGTAGAGATGCCGGCTTTGACATGGGGGCCGATCATCTTCAGCACCATGGCCGTGAGCTGGCCGGCGACCCGCATTTTTTCGATTTCTTCCGTGGTCTTGATATTGTCTTGGGGTGACTTTTTGCTGCGTTGTAACATATCATTCTCCTGAAACGGCTAAAAGAGAAGCGTCTCCGCCGCACTGAGGATGATTTTATCAGGACTGACGCGGGTCCGGTAGGCCAGAATTTCCACACCATCGGCGCGTGCTTGGCGCAAGGCCTTTCCATAGGCTGGATGGATAGCGTCGGCAGGAGCAAAACCCTGACCATCTTCCCGCCCGATCAAGAAGAACATCACCGCCCGCCCGCCGCTATGGACCACCTCGGTCAAGGCCTTTAGATGGCGCAGGGCACGGCTGCTGACTGCGTCTGGAAAGCGGATGACGCGGTCGTCCTCCAGCAGCGTGCAGGATTTTACCTCTACGTAGCAGGGTGGCTGGCCCTCGGTACTGAGCAGGATATCGATGCGTTCATGGCTGCCATAAGGCACCTCTCGGCGTAATTGCGTGTAATGTTGCAGGATGGGTATTTTGCCCGCCGCGAGGGCTTCGGCGACCACCGCGTTGGGGCGCTGGGTGTTGACGCAGACCCAACTGGCGCCGCTCCAGTAGAGCTCCCAGGTCCAGGCCAATTTGCGTTTGGGGTTGTCGCTGAGGGAGAGCAGGATGGGCTGACCGGGCTCGGCACAACTGCGCATGCTCCCGGAGTTGGGGCAATGCACAGTGAGTATTTCGCCGCTGACCAACTGGCAATCGGCCAAGAAGCGTTTGTAGCGGCGGAGCAGAGTGGCGGGGATTAGTGAGGGTAGATCCATCGAGGGTAGCTTAGCGCTACGCTGCGCTACAGGCCAGCGGCAGTCATGCGATAAAGAAGCTTCTCTTCAGTCATCTGTATCAACGCCCAGTCACGCCACAGCGCTGCGTCGGCACCATGAAGGTCATGAGGCGTAATCCAACCCAACAGATGCAACGTTTTTTCCCAAGCCTGACTAGGGTCGCCAGCCCATGCGGGGCTGTCGGCACTTTTTGAGAGCTTATGTCCCGCGGCATTAAAAAGCAGTGGCAGATGTCCATATTGCGGATGCGGCAGGCCCAGCGCGCTTTGCAGGTGACGCTGTACCCCGGTAAGTGCGAGCAGATCAGCGCCACGGATCACTTCGCTGACGCCTTGCTCACCGTCGTCCACCGCGCAGGCCAGCATATAGGCAAAGTAACCGTCCGCACGCAGCAGGATGGGATCGCCCTGGATTGCCGGGGTGTGCTGCCAGCCGTGAAAGCGGTCCTCCCAGGGGTTAAGGATGTCCGGCACCCGCAGGCGCCAGGAGCGGGTCTGCCGTCCGGGTGCCAGACCCGCCCGGCAGACACCCGGATAACGCGCACCGAAGCTGCGGATTTCCTGACGGGTACAGGCACAGGGGTAGGCGGCGCCCTGTGCTTGCAAAGCCTCCAGTGTATCTTGGTAGACGTTCTTGCGGGTGGCTTGCGTCTGCACCGGTCCGTCCCAGTCCAGGGCCAGAGCCTCCAGTTGCCGGAGAATGGTGTCGGCGGCACCGGGACGCACGCGGCCCTCATCCACATCCTCCAGGCGCAACAGCCAGCGTCCGCCCTGACTGCGGGCACTGAGATAGCTGCCAATGGCGGCAATGAGTGATCCCGCATGGAGTGGGCCGCTGGGGGAGGGCGCAAAGCGTCCGGTGACAGTGGGGGTGCTGGGCATGGCTTCCTTCAGGTGATGTCCTTGCTATAGTAGCGCGAGCATCGGCAAAAACGGAGTGAACATGGCGGGCGGAGAGTTTGCGCTCATAGAACAGTTACGGAGTCGCCTCGGTAAGACGGGCAAGGGTGTGCGGCTCGGTATCGGCGACGACGCTGCCTGGCTGGACCCCGCGGGTCGGCAACTGGTGGCGACGATGGATACGCTGGTTGCCGACCGCCATTTCTTTCCCGATGTCCGTCCCTATGATCTGGCCTGGAAAGCGCTGGCCGTCAATCTGAGTGATCTCGCCGCCATGGGTGCGGAAGCGCGCTGGTGTTTGCTCAGTCTGGCCCTGCCGCTGCGCGCTGCGGGCTATTATGGGGCGTGGATGGAAGACTTTATGGCGGGGTGGGGTGCGCTCGCCGAGCGCTATGGCGTTACCCTGGCAGGGGGGGATACGGTAGCTACGGATGGACCGCTGACGCTCTCCATAACCGCATTGGGGCTGGTAGATCGATGTGTTATGCGTCGTGATACGGCTCGGCCCGGAGACATGGTCTGGATCACCGGCAGTCTCGGAGATGCTGCCGCAGCTCTGGATTTGGCTTTGGTGGAGCTTGGTCAGGAGGGGCAAAGTTTCTCCTGTTCAGCAGCCCAGCGGGAAGCACTGGAAGCACGACGTCTGCGGCCCACGCCCCGCCTCGAATTTGGTGAAGCGGCCGCAGCATGCGGCGTGTGTTGCGCTATGGATTGCTCCGACGGCTTTCTGGCGGATCTCAGCCATATTTTGGAAGCATCGGGTGTCCATGCGCAGATTGCCCTGGATGCACTGCCGCTCAGCCGGGAACTGATGGATTTGGCCGGTGAAGATCCGGAACGCTGGCAACGTTGGCCCCTGACCGGCGGCGATGATTATGAACTCATTCTTTGTGCCCCTGCTGCACTTTCTGCGGCTTTACAACGGGTAGCCGCTGCCCTGTCTCTGCGTCTGACCGCAGTGGGCAGCATCCTGTCCCCGAATCCCAATGGGCAAGCTGCGGTAACCCTGACCTGGCGGGATCAGCCACTGTCGTTGCCTTCCTCCTGGGGGCATGTCCATGCACTCTAGACCGTGGTATCACTGGCTGGCATTCGGCGGCGGCGGCGGTCTGTCACCGGTGCTTCCGGGGACTATGGGCACTATCGCGGCGATCCCCCTCTATCTACTGTTGGCCTTCGTGCTGCAAAATCATATGGTTTACACGCTCGCTCTACTGGGGATGATCGCCGTAGGCCCATGGCTCTGCGGAGTTACGGCGCGGGAGATGCAAAATGGCGGTAGCGGCAAACGTGCCCTGGATCCCCCGGCGATTGTCTGGGACGAGTGGGTAGGTCTGCTGCTCACCCTCTGGCTGGTGCCTTTCGGCTGGTGGACATTGCTCGTCGGGTTCCTGCTCTTCCGCTTTTTTGACATGCTCAAACCCTGGCCGATTTCCTGGCTGGACAAACATGTTCACGGCGGCACCGGCATTATGCTCGATGATATCGCTGCGGCGATCCCGGCACTGATTATTTTACGACTGATTTTGTGGGCGGGCTGGTTATGACGGATACCCCTACGGAATCCTTGCAGATATTTCTGCCCATGCGTCCTGCCGCGTTGCCGGATGCCCAGCGTCTCGCGGTCTGGGCCAGACGTGCCGGTGTGGATGTCCGGGTAGGCCTCGTCGCCACACTGCCCGCTTGTTCCGGCATGGCTTTGGCCATTGGCGAGTTTGTGAACGCTGCAGACTGGATAAAATCGGCATCTTGCACCCATCTGTCTGCCGGTGACTGGGGCGGATTGCGGGATTGGGCACGCGCGTCTTTGCCGGCTTGCCCGCTACCTTGGAGTCTGTTCAACGATCGTGGCCCTGAACCGGAGATTTTGCCGGGCGAGTACTGGGTCGAATCGGGAACAACTGCCGCCTTGCCGTTGCAAATGGCCCCGCCGGAATGGTGTCTGCTCCAGCAGGCCGGTGCACAAGGCCCCCGACTCGCCTTGGCGGAGTCTTGCACGGGCGGCGGCCTTGCCGCCCGCATCACCGCCTTATCTGGCTCCTCGGCGCTGTTGCGGCACGGATTTGTCACCTACAGCAATGCCGCGAAAGTGCAATGGCTACAGGTGCAGGAAAGCACCCTCGCGCAGATCGGGGCCGTAGCAGAGGAGACCGCACTGGAAATGCTGACGGGCGCCTTGCGCGACGCCGATCTCGCGGCGGCCATCACGGGTATTGCAGGGCCGGGGGGCGCGGTGCCCGGCAAGCCCGTGGGCACCGTTTGTATTGCCTGGGGTGCGCGGAATGCCGGAGCGCAAGTGCGGACCTGCCATTTCTCAGGAGATCGCTGGTCGGTGCAGTATGCGGCGGGCTCGGTGGCCCTGGGGGGGTTGCTCGGACTATTGCTAGAGTAAAAGCCGAAGACACCAGCAAGGTTGGACGGCGGCCGACCCGCCAAATGGCTGTCCCCCGGCCATCAGTCGTTTGCCCCGCTCGCCCGCTCAGGTAGAATGCCGGAAAAGGTTGTTCCGATGACCCGCTGTTCCGGGTGACCAGGTCCCGCCGCGCGCCACTGCAAAATGGTGGTTTGAAAGGATAGGATAACCCTACTATATCAGGAGAAGGAAAGCATGATGGATGAACAGCGTAGCAAGGCCCTTGCGGCCGCCCTGTCACAGATCGACAAGCAGTTTGGCAAAGGCGCCGTCATGCGCCTCGGTGATCATAATGCCATCAAGGACATTGAGGTCTACTCCACCGGTTCGCTGGGATTGGACCTTGCTCTAGGTGTCGGTGGTTTGCCGCGGGGCCGGGTGGTAGAGATCTACGGACCGGAGTCTTCCGGCAAGACCACCCTCACCCTGCACGCCATCGCCAGTTGTCAGGCGGCCGGAGGCACCGCGGCTTTCATTGATGCCGAACATGCCCTGGACCCCAGTTATGCCCATAAGCTCGGCGTCGATCTGGAAAACCTCCTGATCTCCCAGCCGGATACCGGCGAGCAGGCGCTGGAAATCGCCGATATGCTGGTGCGCTCCGGGGCCGTCGACCTGATTGTGATCGACTCCGTAGCCGCACTGACCCCCAAAGCGGAAATTGAAGGTGACATGGGCGACTCCCACGTCGGTCTGCAAGCCCGTCTGATGAGTCAGGCCCTGCGCAAGCTCACCGCCAATATCTCCCGGACCAACACCCTGGTTATCTTCATCAACCAGATTCGTATGAAAATCGGGGTGATGTACGGCAGCCCGGAAACCACCACCGGTGGTAACGCCCTCAAATTCTACGCCTCCGTGCGTCTCGATATCCGCCGCATCGGCGCGATCAAAAAGAGCGACGAAGTGGTGGGCAACGATACCCGCGTCAAGGTGGTCAAGAATAAGGTGGCACCGCCTTTCCGCGAAGCCGAGTTCGCCATCTATTACGGCGAAGGCATCTCCCGTCTTTCCGAACTGGTGGACCTCGGCGTGAAGTTCGACATCGTCGAAAAAAGTGGCGCCTGGTACAGCTATCAGGGAGAACGTATCGGCCAAGGCAAGGACAATGCCCGCCAGTACCTCAAAGAGCATCCGGAACTGGCGGTCAATATCGAGCAGCGGATACGGGCAGCGGCAGCAGGACATCCGCTGGCCTTTGCCGAAGATGTGGTCGAGTCCGCAGCGGTCGAGTAATTGACGGCAGAACGCCGCGACCCCACCGCGCTGGCGCTACGGCTGCTGGCGCGTCGGGAATATGGACGCTTGGAGTTGCGTGACAAATTGCTCCGTGCGGGATATGACGCAGGGGACGTGGCGCTGGCGCTGGACGCACTTGTCGCTGCCGGTTATCAGGATGATGCGCGTTACGCGGAAATGCTCACCCGTACCCGCGTGCGTCAGGGGCACGGGCCGTTGCGTTTGCGTCAGGACTTGCAACGGGCAGGCGTCGAACCTGCCGCAGACACAGAGATTGACTGGCTGGTGCAGGCTAAGGCCGTCTATCAGAAGCGTTTTGGCGATACAGTGCCAGCGGACGCTAAAGATTATGCTCGGCGCGTCCGTTTTCTGGCAGGACGTGGATTTACCGGGGACATCATTCGACGCGTACTTGCGGCAACCGGCAGAGAGGGGGATTTCTCTGCGGATTGACAGCGGGTGAGGGACGGAGACCCCCCGCCCGGAGACAAAAACACTTTATCTTTGAACAATGGAAGACCGATGCAAGCGCAAGCCATTCGCCAAGCTTTTCTGGAGTATTTTGTGGAGCAGGGGCACCAGATCGTACCCTCCAGCCCGCTGATTCCCCGTAATGATCCGACCCTGCTGTTCACCAACGCCGGCATGGTGCCCTTCAAGGACGTTTTTCTGGGCCTGGAAACCCGCCCCTACCGGCGTGCCGTCTCCTCGCAGCGCTGTATGCGCGCGGGTGGCAAGCATAACGATCTGGAAAATGTCGGCTATACAGCGCGGCACCACACCTTTTTTGAAATGCTGGGTAACTTCTCTTTTGGCGACTATTTCAAGCGGGAAGTCATCGGTTTCGCTTGGCGCTTTCTCACCGAACGTCTGAGCCTGCCGCCGGAAAAGCTCTGGATTACGGTTTACGAAGAGGATGATGAGGCGGCTGACATCTGGATTAACGAGATCGGCATTGATCCCGCGCGCCTCTCCCGCTGTGGCGAA
>JAKACQ010000067.1:0-8983 GCA_021821285.1 Pseudomonadota bacterium | reverse complement strand
CTACCGGCAGCACCGCACCGAGAATATCATGGGCGGCGGCAAACTTCCGGGCATAATCGGCACGGGTATGCTGCACATGCTGCTCATCCTGCCAGGCGGCGATGGCGGCGGCCTGAATGAAGGGCGGCGTGGCGGCACCCAGATAGGTCCGGTAACGGACAAAAGCCTTGAGAATATCCGCGTCACCCGCGACAAAACCACTGCGCGCACCGGGGATGCTGGAGCGCTTGGAGAGGCTGTGAAAAGCCAGCACCTGCGCGAGACTGCCGGTTGCCGCGGCGGCCTCCAGAATACCCGCAGGCGCCTGTCCCTCGGGGTAGAGCTCACTGTAGCACTCGTCGGCGGCGAGCAGGAAGCCGTGTTGTCGGGCTTTGGCAATCAGCCAGCCCAGCGTCTCCAGAGACAGGGTCGCCCCTGTGGGATTATGGGGAGAGTTGACGTAAAGCAGTGCAGTGCGTGCCCAGACGGATTCGTTTACGGCGGCAAAGTCCGGCTGCCCGCTGGCATCGCAGTTCAGATAATAGGGCTCTGCCCCGGCGAGCAAGGCAGCACCCTCATAAATCTGATAGAAGGGATTGGGCAACAAGACCAGGAGCTTGGGGGTCTGACAAGGCGGCAGCGCCGCCTGCGCGATGCTGAACAAGGCCTCGCGGCTGCCGTTGGCGGGAATGACATGCCGCTCCGGATCGAGAAAACCAGCGGGCAGGGCAAAGCGCCGGGTGGCCCAGTCGGCAATGGCCTGCCGTAAACGCAGGCCGCCGAGCACCTTGGGGTACTCGGCGAGACCATGCAGGTGCTCAATGATCGCTTCACTGACGATAGCCGGCGCCGGGTGACGCGGCTCACCGATGGAGAAGTCGATGAGCTCCTTGTCCGTCGGTGTCACGCCCGCCAGCAGCGTGCGCAGACGCTCGAAAGGATAAGCCTGCAAAGTTTCCAACAAGGGATTCATGGAGTCTTTCGTCATAAGCAGCGATTCTGGGGCAAGGATGGCGGTCATGACAAGTGCCTGAAAGGGCTGCGCCACGGTAGGCGTTTTACCTGTGTGTATGCTTTAGACAGGACCGGCAGGTAAATATTTTTGTCAGGACATGTCGATACGCGCGAAAAACGCCTTTATAACCATGTACTTTTGGCCGTACGTAGACATCATGAATATTGCGTAGTGGTACGCGATCGAAGGACCCTCGAATGGATACTGATAGTCACTGCTAAGTGAATCGACCTTCTAGTCCAAGCTCGATAAATCTTGGCATACCAGGATAGGCGACGTAGAACGGACTGGCTCCTGGTGCTGGTTTTGCCAGCAACAACTTATAAATCTGATCGTAGTGCGCATAATAGTGTCTGTTCAGTAAGTTATCTATATTTAGGGTTACTTTCAGCCATTTCAGGTGATCTTCGTGTATCGGAATTTTGTAGGCGGCGGACAGATTCATTATAAAATAATTCCCGAATCGCACCGCGGAGTCTGGTGTTGTCCACCCCGCAAGATCCGGGATTCCGGACGCCGCGGATACCGCCGGTGGTAATGGCGGGGCATTGGTCCCTATCATGGTGCCCGTATAACTGCCGAGTAATTGACCCGTGAAGTTTCCTCTATTATAGGTCAGTGAGAGATTACCTAGCCAGTTGGGAACATCCGCCAACGGGTCTCCGGCCAAGACATATCCGTACTGGACTGACGAGGCGGTATCCGCCGCGAAGTAGCTATTTTTATAATTTGCTTGGGTATAGGACAAACTGCCTGCAACTGTTAAATGCTGTGTCAGCAGATACTTACCAGATGCCTCCAGGCCTTTGTATTGGAGTTTGCCAACATTGGTATACAAGGACAGATTTTCAGCGGGCAGTGTCACAAATGAGAACGCGCCATGCTCATCTTGTAAAAAACCATCGAAGTTGACATAAAGTCTTTTGCTGATATAACGCAGTCCTGCCTCATAGGCATTCACTGTTTCTGGTCCAGGCGCTGTTGTTGTACTTCCTGTCCCCCCCAAGGTGTAGTCGCCAACGGGCGCAAAGCGCGCGCCTTTACCATAGCTGGCATAAGCGATGATATTTTTGGTGGCGTCATAAGACACCCCAAGATACGGCAAAATGGTCTTGTCGTAGTTACCCAGTGTGTATGCGTGATCAGGCGTCGCGTACACGTTCTGCGGAATATAGTTACTCGAACTCACACCCGTCAGAGTGACTCCTGGCTCGATATGCAGGGTATCGTTCAATAGATTGATCTTGTCCTGTAGATACCCGCTATAGACAGCACGATGGCCCCGGAGTCCATATTCATAGGCATTATAACCATTGATCTGCGGCATATTGAGTGTGCCATAGACATACTGAGAGGAATGATTCGTCTCCTCGGCGATCAAACCGCCGAGGCTAATGTCGTTGTGTGGCAGGAAGAAATTCACTTTTGGTGCAAAGCCAATGGTGTCCGAGTTCGTGTAGTTGATCCCAGCGGCTTCGCCGGAGATGTAGCTGCCAAAAGTCTGCACAGGATTATAGGAAAAGTCGTGGTGGGCCGCACCGGGACCGCCGAGATACCCGTCGTAGACGATTGGAGTGTAGTAGTTATTCTGGTAGGGATAGTTGAAGCCGATCACAGCGGGATTGGTTTGTGCTTCAAACTTGCTGGACTTATGGATGTAAAAAACCCGCGCGCTGGCGATCACATGGCGGTTGATGTAGGTTCTATCTCCGACAATCGCCGTGAGATAATGGTTGAACTGCTGGGTACTGGTCTGCGACAAAGGCACATTGTAGTAGAGGCCATTTTTCTGCTGCAAGGCCACCGGGTAGCCCCCGTAGTCTGACTCATACCCATTGCCGCGATTGTAGAGCAGGGTCGCGAAGATTTTCGACAGGCCATAGTCATAGGGTTTCACCGCAGAGAACAAGAAGTCCGCATAGCGAGCGGGTGTGTGTTGTATATAGCCGGCTGTTTCCGTCTGACTATAACGCGCTAACAATTTGAGGCCACCACTGTGCGGGATGATGCCGGAGTTGAGCTGTACGCCGTACACATCGGTCGAGAACGATCCGATCCGGGTGAAGAGGTCGGCGTACTGCTTGTCGGTCGGCTGTTTTGTTTGATAGTTGATGGTACCGCCGATGGTAGCGAATCCACCCCGATCAGGAGGAGCCACGCCCGGATAGACATGGATCCCCGCCACCTGGCCAGTGGAAACCAACGAGCCAATACCGTAGCTGTTAAGGGCGCCTTCCCCGCCCGAGAGGAGACTGGTCATCGGTATCCCATCCAAGGTCTGCGCGAGCTGACTCATGCGTACGCCGCGCACCGTCAGTGTCGGCATAGATGGTCCAATATTCTGCTGATATTCATTTACGGACGGCGTCAATTTGAGAATGCTGTATATTGATGCAGCCGAACTCGCTGCCTTGATCTGCTCGTGACTAATCACTGACATGGCCGAAGCAATATTTTTTTCACCTACCAACAGTTTTTGGTACTTCTTATCAATACTTTTCAGCTTAATAGCCTTGGTAGTCTTGGCCGCAGAGTTTGGATTTACCGCTATGCCAGTGGCGTGCGCAGAAACCAGCGCGTTAGCAGCCATGAGTGCCGCCAGGATAAGGCTTCTCTCAGGTGTATATCGATAAATATTTAATAATTTTAATGAGTTATATGTAGTGTCAGTCTTACGGGATTCGTTCATCACGTTTACCTCTAGCCATGAGAAAAATCGGTCGTTAAGCCTTCATAATACCAACCATTTGGTAAATAAGTATGAAGTATGCCAGTTTTTGTTGTGAGGCTGAATTTCCAGCCTATCTGTGACCATATAGTCTAACTATTGCTGATTTTTACCGGATTTATGGATATAACGGCAGCTCTGAACAACTCATGACGGTATTGCGTCATGGATGCATTACTTTGGTGCGATTGCACCATGACATTGCCTCATAATGGGGAATGCGCTGTTCCGGAGGCTGGTTTACCGATCCATTTTCGGCCGTCAAGCGGCACTGGCTTTCTGCAGGCGGCAGCATTGTTGAAATTGAACGATACACATGGCGCGAATCATGCTTCTGCATTGGGGTGACTATTATGCGGTTCCGGATTTCGCGGTTCGGCTTGTTGCCCGCCAATACCATGTCTACGGAGGTTCTACGCACATGTCCTTATCCTATATCGTGCACTTGGCCAATTATTCCGATGGGGTGTTATATCTGCTCATGCTGTTGCTGCTGATTGAACTGACGGTGGTTTTTGATCGCGGCTGGTACCTGCGCAAAGCGATCCACAAAGGCAAGGAAACCCTTCTGACCGTTTCCGGGCACGGCAAGCTGTACCGGGACGATCTGAAGGCCCTGGTGGATCGTTCGGCAGGTCTTCCGGAAGAAAGCCTCCTGACGGTGGCACTGCGCTACTATGGCATGGTCCATCATTACGGCAGCGCCCGGGGCGAAGGCTTCTCCAATCGCCTGGACGAGGCCATCTTCCTGACCACCCCCAGTTTCGATAAACGCCTGTGGATTCTCGATACCATCGTCACCCTGGCTCCCTTGCTCGGGTTATTTGGCACCATTCTCGGCATGTTCCACGCCTTCTCCATCCTCGCGGCACCGGGACATAACCCTACAGCAGTCACCGGTGGTGTCGCCGACGCCCTGATCGCCACCGCTTCGGGCCTCTTCATCGCCATGATCGGTCTGATCAGCTTCAACGCCTTCAACAATACGATCGAGAAAATCATTCACCAGATGGAATCCCTGAAGGTGGTGTTGATGAACCGTATGGATGGCGCACCGATGGTCAACGAGGAGCCATCGACCTCCGGTCCCGATCCCATCAACCCTATTCCGGAGGCGAAGCCTGCCGCACGGACCGCAAAAGCCGCCGCTAGCGCATCAGCGATCACGCCACAACGCGCGGCATCCTGAAAAAGGGGGTTGACCCATGTTGCCACAGCGTCGTCCGCGTAAAAAAGGCCGGGTAGAGATCATTCCGATGATCGATGTCATGCTTTTCCTGTTGGTCTTCTTCATCATGATCGCCTTGCAGATGATTACCGACAAAGGGCTCAAGCTGAATTTGCCCACGTCCAGTCAATCCAAAGCGCTGCCGCATCCACACTTTGTGGTGAACATCCAAACCGACGGTAGTGTGGTGGTGAAGGGCAAACCCATGGGTCTGGATGCGCTGCAACAAATGCTGGCCAGCGACGGGGATGTCGCCAAGACGGACGTCACCATTGCGGCGGACAAAAAGGTTCCCTTCCAGGATTTCGTGCGCGTCATGGACCGTTGTCAGAAGGCAGGGGTCACCAGTATTGGCATCGCGACACAGGCAAAGGCATGAATAGCGCCATTCTCCCCGGATACCTGCCACCGGAGCACCGGGGTGACCGCAACCCGCATTTTAAATATGCCGTTGTTGCCGCAGTGCTGGTAGAGGTAGGAATCGTGGTGGGGTTGATGTCCATGCCCAGGACCCCGCCGACCCCCAAGCCCGTTAAGAAGGTGGTATCGGTCCGCATGGTGACTTTGCCGCCGCCCCCGCCGCCCGCACCGAAGGTGGTGCCGCCCAAACCGGTACCCCCCAAGCCCACCATCCCACCGCGACCCGTGGTGCATCGTCCGGCACCGGTACCCATTCAACCGCCGTCACCGCCCAGCCCACCGGTGATGCATCGTCCGCCGCCCCCGGTCCCGGTCCCCCCGGTCCCGGTCACCCCACCATCGCCCCCCATACCCGCGCCACCCGCACCGGCACCCGTCTACAGCGGAATTGGCGCCTATGGATCCGGAGCCCGGTCGCTGGTAAAGCAGAATCTGCGTATTTCGGCGATCATCAAACGCCTGCATCTCCACGGTACGGTTGTGGTGTCCTTCCGGGTGTCGCCGGGCGGCGGTAAGGCGTTTACGGTACGGGTGGTGGGCGGCACCACCAATCCGTTGATTCGCCGGGCGGCTTTACGCGCCTTGAGCGCGACATCGTTCCCGGCCTATACGCGCAGCATGCCGAACAAGGCCCTGACTTTTACCGTGCCGATTGAGATCTCATGAGCGCGTTGTACTGAAGGGCATGTTTCCGGTAGCCGAAATCATCCCCGAGTCGGAAGAGCGCACAGAAGCAGGGTTGTTGCCACCGCCCTGTCGCGATGAGGGAGAGCGGGTGACTGTGTTACTCGGCGCGCTCGATGGTCCACTGGACTGGCCCCAGGTCGTTGCCATGGCGCGGCCCTGGGTGGATGCCGTGCGCAAACACCCGGCGCCTTTTTGGGCGCTGGAATCCTTACTGCGCGAATACCCCATCACCAGTTCGGAGGGACTGGCCCTGATGCGTCTGGCGGAAGCACTGCTGCGGGTGCCTGACATGGGTACCGCGGCGCTGCTGGCTGCCGATCAGTTAGGCCAAGTCCGCTTCGCCGGAGCAGAGAATCATTCCTGGGTGACCCAGATTTCCGGACGTATTTTGATTCTGTCGCGCCGACTGCTGGCGGAACGGGAGACCGCCACTCTGGTACAACGGCTGGGTATGAATACGGTGGTCACCGCAGCAGTGCGCGCCATCGCGCTGTTGGGTCGGCAATTTGTGCTTGGTCAGGATTTGGTGGAGGCGCGTCGACGCGCGGCAGACGTTCGTAAGCGTCGACTGGCCCTCTGTTATTCTTATGACATGTTGGGGGAGGGTGCCCGTAATAGCGCGGATGCCGCGCGCTACGCGGCTGCTTACCAGGCGGCACTGCAGTCCCTGGCGATGCAGCCGGGTTCCGGGGGACCTGAACAGCGGGATGGCATTTCCATCAAATTATCGGCCTTGCATCCCCGTTATGAAGAGAGTCAGCGGAAGCGTCTGTGGGCCGAACTGCTGCCTAAACTGGGACAACTGGCGGAAGTGGCGGCGCGGGGGCGGCTGAATCTCACTCTGGATGCCGAGGAAAGTGATCGCCTCGAATTGCAGTTGGACCTTTGGGATGCGGTCCAGCGGAAAATGGCCCGCAACCCCGTGTCCGCCGGCTGGAATGGCTGGGGAATCGCCGTCCAGGCTTATCAGACGCGTGCGGCCGAGGTAATCAGCGAGGTGTTGGCGCGAGCGCGGCGCAATCAGAGCCGGTTGATGTTACGCCTTGTCAAAGGAGCCTACTGGGATACCGAGATCAAGCGGGCACAGGAAATGGGGCTCGCCGGATATCCCGTGTTTACCCACAAACATCATACCGACATCAGCTACGCGGTTTGTGCGGCACAGCTTCTGGAACATGCTGTCGGACCAGAGGCGTTGGTGTATCCGCAGTTTGCGACCCATAATGCAGCGACTATTGCTGCGGTGCTCCAGCTGGCAGCGGCGTCTCCCGACACCCGTTTTGAGATGCAGCGTTTACATGGCATGGGTGAGGGTGTTTATCGCGAGGTCTTGCGTCACTCCGCGATACAGTCCTTGCGGGTGTATGCGCCCGTCGGCCGGTATCGGGATCTGCTCGCTTATCTGGTGCGGCGTCTGCTGGAAAACGGTGCGAACACCTCTTTTATGCATCAATTGGCGAATCACCAGGTAGCCGCCGATGACCTGCTGGTTAGCCCGCTCTGGCGGGCCGATGACGTTGCGCTGGCGGCGCCGCGCGATATATACGGCACCCTCCAGGGCCAGATTCGCCCCAATAGCCAAGGGATGGACATGACTTATGCGAACGAACGCAATCCGGTAACGGCGGCCGCTTTGGCTCTGCGCGTGCCGACATCTGCGGAGATCCACCCCGAGGAGATGGACCCGCTCCTGCGTACCTTGCATGCCGCGCAGCCGCGTTGGGATATGGTGCCGGTGGAACGGCGTGCCGAGATCATGACACACGCCGCCGACCTGTTGGAGTCCCGCCGTGAAGTCCTGCTTGCGCTGCTCCTGCGCGAGGCGCACAAAACCCTTGGTGATGCGGTGGCAGAACTGCGGGAAGCGGCCGATTTTTGTCGCTATTATGCGATCCAGGCGACCGCCTTGATGCGCCCGGAAATGCTGCCGGGGCCAACGGGGGAGACCAATACCTTGCGTCTGCGCGGGCGTGGCGTTTTTGTCTGCATCAGTCCGTGGAATTTCCCATTGGCTATTTTCGCCGGGCAAGTGGTTGCAGCGCTCGTGACGGGTAATAGTGTTGCCGCCAAACCGGCCGAACAAACCGTGGCCATTGCCAGAGTCTTTGTGGAACTGCTCTGGGAGGCGGAGGTTCCGCGCGACGTGGTGGCCCTGATGCCGGGTCCCGGCGAAACCGTGGGTGCCGCGCTGGTAAATCACCCGTTGACCGCGGGGGTGATTTTCACCGGCTCCACGGGGGTGGCGCGACATATCTACCGAGCCCTGGCGGCGAAAGAAGGGCCTATTGTTCCCCTCATCGCGGAGACTGGCGGTATTAATGCCATGATCGTGGACTCGACGGCGCTGGTGGAGCAAGTGGTGGATGCCGTTGTCGCCTCGGCTTTTCGTTCTGCCGGACAGCGCTGCTCGGCGCTACGCCTGCTCTGTGTACAGGAGGAGGTGGTGGAGGAAGTCCTGGCCATGCTCGGGGGCGCCATGCAGGAGCTGATTATTGGCCCGGCGGTGGATTATGCGACAGATGTTCCGCCAGTGATTGATGCGGAGGCCCAAGCCACTCTGCTGGCGCAGATCGCACGGCTGGAGCAGGGAGGCGCACGTTTATTGCTGCGGACGGCATGGCCTGCGGAAATGCAGGCCATGGCATTAACGGGTAGCACGGAAGCAGGGTTGCTGCTGCGGGATGATCAGCAGCGTGATCTGCATTTCGTGGCCCCTTGTATTTACGCGATCGATCACATCGCGCAGGCGCGGGAAGAGATCTTCGGTCCGGTATTGCAAGTGGTTACCTGGAAGGCGGATCGTCTCGATGCGCTCATTGAGGATCTCAACGCCGTGGGTTTTGGTCTGACGATCGGCGTGCAGACGCGCATCGATGGCCGTGCAGCCCATATCGCCGCACGTTCCCGCTGCGGCAACGTGTATGTA
>JAKACQ010000025.1:0-39975 GCA_021821285.1 Pseudomonadota bacterium | reverse complement strand
ATTGGGGAGAAGTCCGGGATACCCCTGATCCTGATACATGCACCGATCAGGAATGGGCGGACTATGTGTTCAATCGAAACGGTGTCGCCGGGATCAAAAAAGAATGGTGGTGCCATATACCGAGTAACACCTGGTTTATTGCTGAGCGCAATACGGTGACTGATCAGACGGTTAGAACCTACTTCTATGGGGAGGACGGCAGATGTTGAAACCTTATCGACTTCCTCCCATGGAAGGAGAGTGGATCGATCGCGATAAGTCGGTCACCTTCAAATTTGAAGGCAAGCCGTTCTGTGGTTTTGAGGGAGATACCATTACCAGTGCGCTCTGGGCATCTGGTCAAAGACTTCTGGGGCGCAGTTTCAAATATCACCGGCCACGAGGCATATTGTCGCTGGCGAATCATGACGTCAATGTGATGGTGCAATGGGGTCAACACTTGAATGTCCGTGCGGATGTCACAGCGCTTGAACCCCAAATGCAGGTAAACGCGGTGAACACGACGGGGGGTCTTGAAAAAGACCAAGGCAAAATATTCAATCATCTTTCGTCATTATTGCCGGTCGGATTTTATTATAAAGCGTTCCACAGTAAGAAGCTTTTCCCGCATTGGGAGCGGTTGTTCCGCAACATAACGGGCCTGGGGAAGGTCGACATTGAAACGCCCCGGATATTTACTCCCAAAGATTACGATTTTTGTTCGGTAGCGGTTATCGGCGCGGGTCCATCTGGGCTTGCGGCCGCCCTCGCCGCTGCAGAGCAAGGTGCCGACACATTGCTCATCGATGAGAACCCGCAATGTGGTGGAAGCGGGCATTATCAAAGAGGTGGGGATAATAGTTTGTGGCATGCCACAAAGCAGCTTCTAGAAAAGGTCGAAACACACCCGCTGATTCGCGTTCTTGCCAGTACGGTGGCGGCCGGTTATTACGCAGATCACTGGTTGGCACTGGTATCTGAACGCAAAATGACCAAGTTGCGGGCGAAGTCTGTGGTGTTTGCAACCGGTGCCTTTGAGCAGCCCGCGGTGTTCAGGAATAATGATCTCCCGGGAGTCATGCTGGGATCTGCGGCTCAGCGTCTGATGTATCGCTTCGCGGTGCGACCTGTACAGAGGGCCGTCGTGTTGCTCGCCAACGATGATGGCTATCGGCTGGCATTCGATCTTAAGGCCCACGGTGTTGAAATCGCCGCAATGGTTGACATGCGCCCAGAGGGGGCGGCACAAAATCCTTTTTCCAAGTCGCTTACCGATCAGGGGGTACCGCTATACACTGGTTGCTGTGTCTACGAGGCGTTACCTGCTAAGGAGGATCATGTTGTGGGTATGGCCCGTGTAGCATCATTCTCGGATGGTAAGGCAGATCCGGCCACCGTTCGTGAAATTCAGTGTGACGGAATTATTATGAGTGTGGGTTGGGCCCCCGCCGCCAATCTTCTCTATCAAGCCAATACGCAGATGCGTTATACGGATGCCCTGGAGCAATTTGTTCCAGAGGAGTTGGCTCCCGGAATTTTCGCCTGTGGCCGGGTAAATGGTCTTTATAACCCGGATGCCCGATTACGGGATGGCCAGCGTGCCGGCAGTGCTGCAGCAGCTTACCTGGGATTTGGAAAGGCCTTAGAGGTGAGCATTTCTCCCGGGATGACGTGCCCAAACTTTTCCTGGCCTATAGTTTCCCATCCACAAGGCAAAAATTTTGTGGATTTTGACGAAGATTTGCAGCTCAAGGATTTCGAGAATGCCGTGCAGGAAGGTTTTGACAACATTGAGCTCTTGAAGCGTTTCACAACGAATGGAATGGGACCTAGCCAGGGTAAACATTCCAATATGAATGCCCTGCGTATTTTGGGGCGGTTGATGGGTCAGCGCCCAGACGCTGTAGGTACGACCACCGCCCGTCCATTTTTCCATCCCATACCGTTATCCCATCTCGCGGGACGCGGATTTCATCCGGAACGCCGGACCCCTGTGCATCCCCGCCACGTCGCTCTCAACGCATTTTTTATGCGCGCGGGCGAGTGGCTGCGTCCTGAGTATTATGCACGGGCTGGTTGCAATCGCAGTGCATGTATTCAAGAGGAAGTGGCAGCAGTCCGAGCCTCTGTAGGCCTGATAGATGTTGGCACATTAGGGAAACTCGAAGTATTCGGGCCGCAGGCAGTAGAGCTGTTGGAGCGCGTCTACGTCTCAAAATACGCCAATTTGAAAGTGGGTATGACGCGCTATGCGGTCATGTGTGATGAGGCGGGAGTGGTTATTGATGATGGTGTGATTGCGCGGTTGGCTGAAGATCACTTTTATTTTACCACGACGACCTCGGGAGCAGCCCAGATTTATCGGGAGTTGAGCCGTCTCAATACGATGTGGCGACTGAACTGTGGCATCGTTAACCATACTGGCGCATTCTCTGCCATGAATCTTGCTGGCCCAAAATCGCGAGAAGTTCTGCAACAACTTACAGCAATAGATCTTTCTGGCGCGTCTTTTCCGTATCTGGCAATTCGGGAAGGGAGAGTGGCCGGCATCCCCGCGCGTCTGATGCGTGTGGGTTTTGTTGGGGAATGGGGTTACGAGATTCATATTCCCGCTGAATATGGAATAACCCTTTGGGATGCGATTCTGGATGCGGGACGCCCTTTCAGCATTCGACCCTTCGGTGTGGAAGCACAACGCGTCCTGCGCTTAGAAAAGGGACATGTGATTATCGGACAGGATACAGATGGTCTCACGAATCCCTATGAGGCAGGTCTCGGATGGGCGATCAAAATGGATAAGCCCTTCTTCGTTGGTAAGCGCAGCCTGCATATTCTCTCGAAACAGCCCCTGCGGCAGCAATTGGTTGGGTTTCAAATGCCGCAGGAATACACGGGGCCTCCCCCGCAGGAGTGCCACCTGATCATCCATGCCGGAGAAATTGCCGGACGAGTAACCAGCATCGCCTATAGTCAGGCCATCAACGCCCACATCGGTTTGGCGTTGGTTGCTCCAGATTTGGCGTCGTCTGCGACCTCTTTTGACATCCGTCTGACCAACGGTAATTCCGTCACTGCACAGATAACATCATTACCATTCTACGATCCCGGTCAAATGCGCCAGAAGGAGACCACATGCGCGTAGATGCTGACAGATGGAGCCCCATTTATACCGCCGAGATCACCTCGGCGGGGGGTGTCCTGTCCACGATTGACCAGGATGCGGCGATCTGGATCGCCGACCGCTCCCTGCAACGGCGCTTTGGTTGCAAAGGGCGTGGAGCAGCCGAGTGGCTGGGGGCACTGGATTTCACTGTGCCCGCCAGCGCCAACAGTTGGGTGATGACAGGAGAATCTACGATTTTACGTTTGGGTGATTCGGAATTTCTGATCGAAAGTACAGCAGACGTTATTAACAAGATCAAAAGTCTCCCGCGAGAAGCGGCGGTTTATCCCGTTTTGCGCCAGGATTGTGCGATCGAGTTAGGGGGGACTCAAGTGGAAAACCTGCTCAGGCAGGTTTGTAGTATGCACTTTGAGGCTCTGAACCTATCTACCCAACCCATTGTTCTCACATCAATGATCGGTGTGAGTGTAATTATATTACCCAAACAGAATCAAGGCCGGCCTCATTTTCGGGTGTGGGCAGATAATACCTATGGATTTTACTTGTGGAACACCTTGCTGGGGATCGGTAACGAACTGGGTGGCTGTCAGATTTGCCTTGCCAGAGATTCGGGATATCAGTAAACCGCCAGAAAGAACTTTATCTACGCCACGGAGGCTTACAGCACATGAACGTTGAAGCTGCACGAAAATTTCTCTCGGAAAATCAGATAAAATATGTGCTTGCGCAGTTCGTTGATATTCACGGCACCGCAAAAACCAAATCGGTACCCGTGAAACATTTTGAGACAATCCTCGGCAATGGCGCTGGATTTGCGGGATTTGCGGTGTGGGGTTTAGGCATCGCGCCGCATGGGCCTGACTTTATGGCGGTTGGAGACCTCTCGACGCTTTCTCTGGTACCCTGGCAGCCGGGTTACGCACGCATCGTCTGTGATGGGCATGTGCATGGAAAGCCGTGGCCCAATGATACCCGAGTGGTTCTAAAAAAACAGATTGCACGATTAAGTGAGCGAGGGCTTACCTTCTATACCGGGCTGGAGCCGGAGTTTTCTTTGCTGCGCCGTGGCCCAGATGGTGTGATTTCACCTTGTGATCTCAGCGATGCACTGCCAAAACCCTGTTATGACTACAAAGGGTTATCTCGCTCCCGAGCATTCCTTGAGAAATTGGTGGACAGCATGATCGCCAGCGGTATTGACGTATATCAAATCGATCACGAAGATGCGAATGGACAGTTCGAAGTCAATTATACCTTTACCGACTGTCTTACTTCTTGCGACCAGTTTACTTTTTTCAAAATGGCTGCTGCGGAAATTGCGCATGAAATGGGTCTGATCTGCTCATTCATGCCCAAGCCTTTTGCGAATCGGCCCGGAAATGGTATGCACATGCATATGTCCATCGGGGATGGAGAAAGGAATCTCTTCGCCGAGGCCAGCGATCCCCGGGGTCTTCAGCTCTCCCCCATGGCGTATCATTTTTTAGGGGGTGTACTGGCGCACGCGTCAGCATTGACAGCAATCTGCGCGCCCACGGTGAATTCTTACAAGCGTTTGGTAGTGGGGCGCTCACTCACCGGTGCGACATGGGCACCCGCCTACATCAGTTATGGAGATAACAACCGATCCTCGATGGTGCGTATTCCCGGTGGGCGCTTGGAACTCCGTTTGCCCGATGGTGCTTGCAACGCCTATCTCGCCACGGCCGCTGTAATCGCCGCTGGTCTCGACGGTATCGACCGTGCCCTGGATCCGGGGGAGCCCAAGAACGCTAATTTATATGAGTGGTCATCCGAAGATCTCAAAAGAGAGGGGGTCAACATTTTGCCGCAAAATTTGCATGAGGCTCTGTTGGCATTCGAGGCAGATGAAATTCTGTTGTCTGCCCTTGGTCCTGTGTCGGGAGAGTTTTTAAGCCTAAAGCATATGGAATGGGTGGAGTATATGCGCCATGTTTCCGACTGGGAGATCTCCACTTATCTGGAGTTCTTCTGAGTTTATGCTTGTAAACCATTTATCGGATACTTTGTAAGGGGAACACTATCATGTGCGGCATTGTCGGATTACTCATAAAGAAAGAGCCACTACGTGTCCATCTAGGTGAGTGGATGGTGCCTATGCTGATCGGTATGACCGAGCGTGGCCCGGATTCTGCCGGTCTTGCGATCTTCTCCAAGTCACTTCCTGTAGGTCAACACAAAATAAGCTTGTACTCCGGATTGACGACAGAGGGGGCTGATTTTAACTGGACCGGCATGCGACATCATGCCGACGAAACCCTGGGTATTTCATCCACCATTCAACACTGTGATAATCATGCCATACTGACGTTTGTAGGGAATCCTGAGCCGGTTAAGCATTGGATCCGTGAACATTATCCAGCCGTTCATATCTTGTCCACCGGTAGTAGCATTGATTTGTTTAAGGATGTGGGGAGTCCAGCAGCAGTGGCCAGCCGCTACCGTCTAGGTTTGCTACAGGGTAGCCATTTGGTTGGTCATACACGTATGGCTACAGAGTCTGCCGTTACACCGGATCGTGCTCACCCTTTCACCGCGGGAGAGGACTTTTGTCTAGTGCACAATGGGTCTCTGTCCAATCCATATGGTATCCGTCGGATGCTGGAATCCCATGGTATTCACTTCGATACTGATAACGATACGGAAGCGGCATGCCGATTTTTGGAATGGCGACTGCGTGAAGGAGACACTCTGGAAGAAGCCATACAAAAAAGTTTCACCGAGTTGGATGGATTCTTTACTTTTCTCATGGGCACTGCAAGTCAGCTTGCCTTGATCCGCGATCCCTTTGCTTGCAAACCTGCTGTTGTGGCAGAGACGGATGATTATGTGGCGATCGCTTCAGAATTTCGGTCATTGGCCCACCTGCCGGATATACAGAATGCGCATATCTTTGAACCAGCCCCAGAGGAGATGTATGTATGGAGAATATAAAATTTGATCTGCAGACCACTTCGGTACGGGAGATCAATAAATTTCTTCATCACGAAATTGCGGATGGAACGGTGCCAAGAATCATCATCGAACATCCCGATGGCGCTCATAATATTGCCGCTGGCCTAAACGTCAATTGTGAGGTGGAGATTCGTGGGCATGTGGGATACTACGCTGCAGGAATGAATCAGCATGCCTCCGTCTTGATCGCTGGCAACGCGGGTACGGGTGTCGCCGAAAATATGATGAATGGTCGGGTGCATGTCCGCGGTTTTGCCTCCAACTCCGCAGGTGCCTCAGCTCATGGTGGGCTTCTCATTGTTGATGGTGATGCGGGTCTGCGTTGCGGCATTTCATTGAAAGGCGGAGATATTGTAGTGGGCGGATCCGTAGGCAGTTTTTCCGCATTTATGGCCCAGGCCGGTCGCATGGTGATTTGCGGGAATGCAGGGGATGCGTTGGGCGATTCCCTCTATGAAGCCGTAGTGTACGTGAAAGGGCATATCAAATCTTTGGGTGCCGATGCGCGCATAGAAGATATGACAGTCGACGATCATCAAGCGCTCGAATCTTTATTGAATCAGGCAGGGGCAAGTTATAGCACGCACCGGCCAAGCGATTTTAAGCGCATCGCTTCAGCCCGAAACCTGTACCACTGGAACGCCGATGCTAACCAGGAATACTGAGGGATACATCATGAACGAAAGTCATAACAGCGATAAAAGAATCTCCAAAGAGGAGTCCTGGGGATATGATCGAAGCACGCTGGATTATATCCAGCGTGCCGCGGCGCATGGTCTCTATGAGATCCGCGGGCTGGGTGCTAAACGTAAGGTACCCCACTTTGATGATCTGGTTTTTCTCGGAGCATCCATGTCCCGTTATCCCTTGGAGGGATATCGAGAAAAGTGTGCAACAAAAACCATTCTAGGTACTCGGTTTGCCTCCATGCCTGTGGAATTGGAGATACCAATTACCGTGGCCGGAATGAGTTTTGGTGCACTCTCCGCGAATGTGAAGGAAGCATTGGGCCGGGCGGCAACCGAGGTAGGCACTTCGACCACCACGGGAGATGGCGGCATGACATCGGAAGAACGAGACTCATCAAAAGTCTTAGTCTATCAATGCCTGCCTTCGCGCTATGGTTTCAACCCGGATGATTTACGTAGGGCAGATGCTATTGAGGTCGTTATCGGGCAAGGTGCCAAACCGGGTGGCGGCGGTATGCTCCTAGGACAAAAGGTGAACCCGCGTGTCGCACAAATGAGAACATTACCGGCGGGTGTCGACCAGCGTTCCGCCTCGCGGCATCCTGACTGGACCGGACCGGATGACCTGACCATCAAAATTCACGAATTGCGAGAAATCACGGATTGGGAGAAGCCGATTTATGTCAAGGTCGGGGCTACACGCACGTTTCATGACGTAAAGCTTGCCATACACGCGGGCGCGGATGTGATTGTGGTAGATGGCATGCAGGGGGGGACCGCTGCAACTCAAACTTGCTTTATTGAGCACGTAGGTATACCAACGCTTGCTGCTCTACGGCAAGCAGTAGATGCCCTCGAAGACATGAATATGAAAGGAACCGTGCAATTGATCATCTCTGGGGGAATCAGAACGGGGGCGGATGTCGCGAAGGCCTTAGCGATGGGTGCAGACGCAGTATCAATCGGTCAAGGCGTGCTTATGGCATTGGGCTGCAATAGTGAGAGCTGGATAGATTCGGGCGGGCAGCATATTTCTGCAGCGCAGGATTATTTGAAGATCGGCACAGAAGCTGGTTACTGCCATCATTGCCATACCGGCCAGTGTCCCGTGGGTATCACCACTCAGGATGACCTTCTCGAACAGAGACTCCGCCCGGAGATAGGGGCGAAACGGCTAAAGAACTACTTAAATACCTTGAACATGGAACTTACGACTATTGCCAGGGCATGCGGAAAGAACAATGTCCATCACCTCGAAAGGGAGGAGTTGGTGGCGCTAACCATAGAAGCGGCGGCAATGGCTAATATTCCTTTGGCTGGAACCGAATGGATACCAGGAAACGGAATAAAATAAGAACATGGTGAACGATTACTATCCGGTTTCTTGGAAATTAACAAAGGAAACATGAAATGTCTGCCAGAATGCTTGACGGGCGCACTCTTTCGAAAGAAATTCGTGCAAGTCTATTTGAAAGATCATTACGCATAAGGAATAAAGGTGTTGTACCTGGTTTGGCCGTTATCTTGGTCGGAAATGACCCGGCGTCAAAAGTATATGTCAGAAACAAATCGAAAGCCTGCGACGAGTGCGGAGTCATGTCAAAAATTTTTTCTTTCCCGGGGACCGTGTCAGAGTATGAGTTGATTGAGT
This sequence comes from Pseudomonadota bacterium, assembly GCA_021821285.1. GTDB lineage: Bacteria > Pseudomonadota > Gammaproteobacteria > Acidithiobacillales > Acidithiobacillaceae > Acidithiobacillus. Next base: position 31,556 of record JAKACQ010000025.1, on the reverse strand, counting down.
TGATAGAAGAATTGAATGCTTCCAATGAAATAGATGGTATCCTGGTTCAGCTTCCGTTGCCTGAGCATGTAAACGTGCGAAATATCACAGGTTGCATTTCGGTAAATAAAGATGTGGATGGATTCCACTTGTATAATGTTGGGGGTTTGGTGGTAGGAGGTACGATATTTCCGCCATGCACTCCTTATGGTGTCCAATTATTGCTGGAAACCGCAAAGATTGAAGTCGCATCAAAAAATGTTGTTATTGTTGGTGCTAGCAACATAGTAGGAAAACCTATGGCATTGATGTTGCTTCAGAAGGGTGCCACCGTGAGCATATGCCACATAAAAACAAATGATTTGTCACTCTATACGAGGATGGCGGACATTCTCATTGTCGCTGCAGGAAAGCCCGGATTAATAACTGCTGATATGGTGAAGAATGATGTTGTCGTCATTGACGTAGGTATTAATAAGATGCCAGATGGATCAATAACAGGTGATGTGGATTTTGATAATGTGAAACATAAAGCTTCATGGATCACGCCAGTGCCTGGAGGAGTGGGGCCAATGACTGTAACAATGCTCATTGAAAATACGATAAAATCTGCCGAATTAAAAATGTCCATTAATTAATTGTGATTAAGAATATTAAAAATGGAAAATTCCATCGCTAAAAAGTCTAGACATGGCTATTGTGAAGACTTTTTCGTGCCGAGCTCTGAGAGTCCAGAGAGCTACTCCGTCTTGATTTCGAGCTTTACGGGTGATAAGGAAGTTAATGAAGACTATATCTGTTTCCATGTTGGAGAGCTGAAACAACTTAACACGCACGGAAGCGTACTTATAGTAGCTGATGGGTTGAGTGGAGGGAAAGGGGGGAGGATCGCCGCGGAGCTGTTCTCCAGGTGTTTTCTGGATGGTTATTTTTGTAGTAAAGAGAGCCTGCCTCCAGAAAAAAATGTAGGTCATATATTTGATTCTATTAATAAATGGATGGTATCCATGGCGAAAATGGATCAAGCCATTGAAGGCATGTCAGCCTCCTTTTGTGTGGTCATTGTTCGCGCTTGGGAATGTTATATATTTCACGCCGGCGATGTCCGGTGCTATCTGTTGAATGACAGTCAGCTCCAACAGATAACTTCCGACCATGTGGTTTCGGCTCTATATGGTCAGTACATAACGAGAGCTATTGGCCTTGAGTCAGAATTTATTGGAGAAATGAGCAAGATTACCATCTCAGATAACGACAAGATCATTGTGTGTTCCGATGGTTTGCATAGGTTTGTTACACGCAACCAGATAAGAGAGTCTCTAGTAGGTACTCAATTCCTGGGATCATCTGCAATTGACGATTTGGTTGATTGTGCACGACTTAATGGTTCTAAGGATGATATTTCTATTGGGGTTTTGCAATGTCTGGATATACCAAAAAAAAGTTATATGTTTTACGAGAGCCAAATTGATCGCCTGCCAATAGGAAAATGCCCGCATCCTGGTGATTTGGTAGACGGATTCACTATTCTTAACCTGATTCACGATGGATATTATAATAAAATATTTCTCGTAGAACCCGCCAGTTCTCCAGGCAAAAATTATGTCATGAAGTTTCCAAACCATAGGGCGTTACGGAATAAAAGTATTTTAAATACAATTGCACGCGAAAAATGGGTTGCTTCTGTTGTGTCGAGTCCGTGGCTTGCTGAGGTTGTAGAGAACTTTATTGCTTCACCGAGTCAGATTTATTTGCTGGCACCATACTATAACGGAATAACGCTAGAAAAAGCCATTTGTGAAAATAAGCTTTCATTTTATGAAAGTCTTTTGATTGCTAGGAAAGCGTCATATGGGTTATATGAGTTACATCGTCATGGGATTATACACAGAGACATTAAGCCGGACAATATTATGATTATAAATGATAGTGATGTTAGAATCATGGATTTCGGATTCGCCCGTATCCCTGGACAAATTGGTAGCGAATTTGATGTTGATCTTGGAACACCAGCTTATTCTGCGCCTGAGTTGGTGGGTGGTAATCCCGCAGATTCGAGATCTGATGTATATTCATTTGGGGTTACGTTATATTATATGTTTTCTGGTGGTAAAAGTCCGTTTTTTATTGATGGATATAAGAGCCTAAAGCGATATAATAATACTCCATCGTGGCTGGACGAAATGGTGAAAAAAATGCTTTCACAAAACCCTAATGAGAGGTTTTCTGATGCTTTGGAAGTAGCTTATGTGATCGATAAATATGCTGATCTACATCGTTATTCTATGGATGCCGAAACAAAATTTCCGCTTATTATGAGAATTAGCCAAGTAAATAGGTGGCGAATTGTTTCTTTTGTATTTTTTATGATAATAATTTTTCTGTTATTTGAGAGATGAATACAAGATACATTAATACATTCACCGGCTGGCTGATGTTTTTGCCCTGGAAGCAAGGGCTTTTGTTCCCGTGGGTGGACTCAATCAATCCATGTGTGCCCGCGCAGCGGGTTTGCCTTGACAGGCTTCGGTGCGGGGCCACAATTGTCACTTGCCGGTAGCGACAAGAAATGCGCCGGATGGGACTCGAACCCGCGACCTCCGCCTTAGTGAGAAGGGTGTTCTATCCATCTGAGCTACCGGCGCACCGCGCCGTCTGTCCCGCACCGAAGCCTGTCAAGGTCACACATTCCGCAGCAGGGCGGGACGGGACAAACCAAATCTCCGGCCGGCGCGGCCGGTCCTTGTGGAATCTGCGCCAAGTGGACCAACCTGCCCTCATCAAAGGGAAGGTAACTACATTGGCCGATTCTCTTGAGAAAGCAGAGCAAGCCGGGATTCGTATTTGCTTTATTGACACCCCGCCCGCGCTTGGAGACCAGACCAGGGATGTATTGCGCCTGGCAGATTTGATTATTATCCCGACACGACCAAGCTCCGCCGATTTGTGGGCTCTGGGATCGACCTTGAAACTGGCCAACGATGTCGGCAAGCCGTTCGTTTTTATCATTACACAAGCCAAGGCCAATACACGCCTCACGTTGCAGACGATGGCGGCGCTCTCCGACCACGGGCCGGTAGCCTCCTCGATACTGGGTGATCGCGTGGACTACGCATCAGCGCTGATTGATGGAAGAGCCGTTCTTGAGACAGATCGATCAGGGATTGCAGCACAAGAGGTAATGGACTTATGGGCCGGACTAAAGGAGCGACTTAGCGAAAATGCTAAAGGGCGAAATAGCACAAAAGGAGTGAAGCATGGCTAAATCACACCCATCTATGGATTCATCCACCATATTCGCCACCAAAGGTGCCGGTAGTGCAGTAGCCGAATCCCGGCCCAGAGAACCGATCAGTGAGGAAAAGCTGGTGGACCTCAATTTCAAGGTGCCAGATGGTTTCCGCAGAAGGTTCAAGATACGGGCGGCAGAGGAGGGCATCACTGGAGTTGATCTGTTGCGCAGGCTGTTCGATGCAAGCTGATCCCGGCGGAAAAGCGGAAGACGTGGCGGATGAACCGGTGGCGCGCACGGTTTGGCGTTTCGGGGGCTTTGAGGTCGTTATAGAGACGATGCCGGACGGGACCATCTTAGTGAACGGATCTCCGGTCGAGCCGATAGAAATTACAAAAGACAAGCTGCGGTCGCAAGGCCGCTAATTTCCAGACTATCGAATCGTTAAATGATACCTACGTAAGAGAATTAATGCGCTATCGATCGACATTACTGCATAATAAATATCATTTTTCTGGTGAAATATTGAAATTTAGGACATCGGTCATATCCTCATAGTTAAGTTTACATTCTTCAAACTCGGCATGGAAGAGATCGCTTCCATAAAACGACGAACGAGTGAGATCGCAATTCTGGAAAAATGCATCTCGAAGGAGGCACTGTATAAATTCAAGGCCTGAGAGGTTGTTGTTGCTAAAAACATTATAGTCAAGTCTGCATTTGTTGAATGCTAGTTTTAATGGAGATGAGACATCAACCCAGTTGAGCCAAGCAGTTTGCATTCAATGAAACGTGCATTAATGAAATGGGAATACCCCAACGTTACATTGCTCGCATCGCACTCAACGAATTCGCAAGAATCGAATTGACACTGACGCAGTTTTGCTCCTAAAAAATTGCACTTAATAAATTTACAGGAAAAAAACTCCAATCGACGATCTTCTTCTCAGCAAGGTCCAGATCGAAAATCTCCCGGTGTTCAAGATGGCGAATTCTTTTCATGCTCGCGACTTGCCTTTTTAGTAATTACAAAAGAAATTATTAGATTTAATCAACTACGGCCATTGTTGCGCGCCATGCAGGAAGCGGATCACCTGGATCTGGCGGGCTTCCTGCTCCTGAATCCGGTACACCACGATGAACGGCGTACCGGGCACCACCAGCTCACGGGTTCCGCGCCTGCGGCCGGGTCGGCCCATACGGGGATAGTCCGCCAATCTACCTGCGGCTTGACGGACAAGATCGCCTTGTTCGATGGCGATGGCCGGTCTTTCCTCTGCGATGTACCGCACGGCGTTCAGGTATTCGGCATTAGCCCTTGAGGTCCAAATTACCCGCAAGGAGTGCTTCGATTCCATTATTGCGAGATTTGTTTACGCAACTCCTCGCGCAGTTGCCCAAACTGCCGCTCGACCTCCTCATGCGGTATCCACTTGGTCGCCGGGTCGTCGGCCTCCTTCAAGCCGATTTCCACCTGTTCGCGGAACCAGCGGTCATGCTCGGCGGCCGCAAAGGCGTTTCTCATCCGCTCGGCGGCATCGGGTCGGGACTTGCCTGCCAAATTCGCGGCGCTGTGCTGGGTGGCGTCCACCAGGTCGATGCGGCCGATATGCAACTCTTTCTTGAGATAGTCCACACAGGTATCGAGGCTGCGCCAGAGACGCGGGCGGTCAGCGCGCTGTATCCCCAGCGGCCGTTCCTCCATGCCGTACTTGAGCAAAACCGACCAGCCGCCGGGCTGGCCGATGATGGCCGCGCCGCGAATGGCGCGCGCTTCCACCAGGCGTTTGACGGTGGCGGTGTCGATGGTATGAGTGCTCATAACGAAACCTCCAGAATTGACGCTGCATTACTGGGTCTATCATCGTCATTACTGAGCGTTTATGCAATCAGGCCTGCCGGATAGTAGGCCATTGCTTCACATAATGCCACTTTACGCGTGGTCGCAATCATCCCCACTTTTGGGGCGCACGGCGGCTGCCGCCCGTGCCTCAAAAAGCAGCGCGGTACAAACCTCGATGCTTGCTCTTTCAGCGCCTCGTCGCCATACTGCGCAATATGGATATGCAAGAAACCATCGACAGTCTCCGTACCGTTCTGGAAAGCGTCATTGCTCCCAGCGTCAAAGAGTTGCGGACGCGGCTCGATGGTGTTGAAAAGGGCATAGAACGGCTGGACGGCCGCGTGGATCATCTGACGGAACACATGGAAGACGGCTTTGCTCAGATGGATGCCAGGATGGATCGCCTGGACGGCAAGATGGACAACCTTGCAGAGCGCATGGATATGCGCATGGACGCTTTCAACGCCCGCATGGATTCTTTGATGACGGCGATCATGAGCACCCGGAATATTCCCGACACCGTCAATACCCGTCTGGATCGCCTGGAACGCGAAGTGCAGGAATTGCGGAAGGCCTAGCGATCACTGCCTCATCAATAATCTGAAAACAGCCAGTGCACGACGCGCACGGAACCGTTTCGCCGAGCACCTGAAACCGTTCTACGGGGTGGCCAAGCTGCGGGTTCGGTGACACTAAAATTCTTCAAGCTCAATTGGAGGATTGAAATGCAGACACCGAAACTGATTACTTTTGGACTACTTGGATTACTGTTACCGATTGCCGTTTCCTGCGTGCCATTGGACACACAGGAAACATTTGACATTTTGCATCAACCGGACCGTCATATAGAACCCAGAGAACCTTTATATCCCCTGGTTTCCAGCGAAACACGGACCGCAACGGGCAGCTTTACCGAATCCTACAGCGGGCCACCATCTAATTGCTCCCATCCTAGCCGCAAGTCGGAGCGTGGGCCAACGCTGCGCCATCCAATGCCAAAAATTTGCTCCACAGCGCACGCTAACGGTCTGTGCAATGTTCTGTTATCTGGTAATACTTAATATCGTGGTCCGGTGTATGCTCCACCAAGAATCGGGTCAGCTCGAAGTTGACATTTTTTCTGCCGGAGTGCCTGGGGTTCTAGCCAACTGGCCGGATTTGACCGCCTCATATACCCGTTGCTGTAAGGTTTTTGCTTTCATTCAATGGCCTCCTGCGCTGAGGGTATTCGCATGCAGGGCGACCGCCGGCTCCCCACGCAGCAGCGTGACGCTGAGGAGCGACGGGCCTGGACGGCATAGGTATGGTCCATCCGCAGGAAATGCACTATGATCTTGTCGGATATTCGTTTGCATTGGACCTGGAACAGGCCGATACCATTGCAAACCTGCTCATCGGGGTGTATCAAGAATGCTTCCGAAAGATACCACCACAGCCACACCAGCTATTCAGGCTGAGCCTATTGAAATAAGTGTGCTGACGGCCTTGGAACTAAACCGTCTGAATCTAGCATGCTTAATTGATGTCAGGCAAAGGTTCGAGCTTGAAATAGAAGGAGAGATAGATGGAGCATACTCTCTCCCATTGTTTAAATTTAAACATCTTCTTGGGCATGCGCTCACGCAGGAAGAGCAGGAAATTCTGGATGAAGATTCTCCTGGGATGGAGGATATCCAAAACTTTCTCACCATGATAAACGATCTGCATAATGCTAAAGATTGTATTGTCGTATGTGTTTGCAACAGTGGAAAGCGCAGTATCAACGCCGCACGCTTGCTGCGATTGCTGGGATATAATCGTGCTTTTTCTTTAATTGGCGGATACCGCGCCATACAGGCAGCAATGGTTACTGAGCGAGCAGGGACTAAAGCTGGTGAATCAACGCAGTAAAGCTTAATGGCCATCTTGCAATAGGTTATCCCTTGCTGCCGCAGGCGGGATAACGGGTGAGGCCGCCCCAGGTTGGCCGAATGCACAAGGGGCGAACTGGCCCTGTGGTTGCTTGACGCTTCTCCGGTGAGGTTCTAGCATCGCTACCATGCAGATTTTCGTGAATGGTGTGGCCCGCGAGGTGCCGGAGCGGACAACGGTGCTGGCGCTGCTGGCGAATCTCGGTTGGGCGGAGCGCCGGGTGGCCGTGGAATGCAATGGTGAAATCGTGCCGCGCAGCACGCACGCCACGGCGGCTCTGGCGGCTGGTGACCGTCTGGAGATCATCCAGGCGGTAGGTGGCGGCTGAGTATTCTGTGGGGACTCCCCTTTTTTTGAGGTATGAAGACAAAAACAATGCATAAAGATCCTTTGGTGATCGCGGGGCGGGAATATCAATCCCGTCTGCTGGTGGGTACGGGCAAATACAAGGATTTTGCCGAGACACGCGCGGCCGTGGACGCGGCGGGGGCGGAGATCGTCACTGTCGCGTTGCGCCGCGTAAATCTGGGGCAGGATACGGACGCGCCCAATCTGCTGGAGGTCTTGCCAGCGGATCGCTTCACCATTCTGCCCAACACGGCGGGCTGCTATACCGCCGAGGAGGCGGTGCGCACCTGTCGCCTGGCCCGTGAACTGGGCGACTGGAAACTGGTCAAGCTGGAAGTCATCGGTGATGCGCGGACCTTGTATCCGGACATGCGGCAGACCTACGAAGCCGCCAAGACCCTCATTGCCGAGGGCTTTGAGGTGATGGTGTACAGTGTGGACGATCCGGTGGCCTGCAAGGCTTTCGCGGAGATGGGCTGCGTGGCGGTGATGCCGCTGGCGGCGCCCATTGGTTCGGGATTGGGAATTCGGAATCCCTACAATCTGCGGATTATTCTGGAGCAGGCGACGGTGCCGATTCTGGTGGATGCGGGCGTGGGCACGGCGTCCGACGTGGCGGTGGCGCTGGAGTTGGGCTGCGATGGCGTCCTGCTGAATACGGCGATCGCCGCCGCCAAAGACCCCGTGCTCATGGCGGAGGCCATGCGCCTGGGCGTGGAGGCGGGGCGCAAGGCCTTCCGGGCCGGGCGCATGGCGCGCCAACTCTACGCCAGCGCCAGCAGTCCTGTGGATGGTCTCTTTTTTGAGTAGCAATGACGCCCTGGAATACGCTCGCGCGGCACCCCTCGACCAAGAGTATGTGGAGATGGTGGAGCGCTTGGTCATGGGTGCCGCGCCCGGCGGGGTGTTGCCCGACTATGCGGAAGACTGGGACGAGGCGGAACGCCTGATTGGCCGACTGAACGATCAGGGCGTGGGGGTGCGTCTGGAGTTCATGGCGGATGAGAACGGCCAGCGCTGGCACGTCTACATGGACTGGCAGGAACCGGTCAGCCATGAATGGCAGTTGACCGAGGCCGAAGAGGCGACGGCGGCGCAGGCGGTGACGCGGGCGGCGCTGGTCTGGTACTACCAGCAGGAAATGGCGGCGGCCAGTGCCCAGCCGCCGGACGGTTGGGCCTATTTTGAGGTGGTGGAGCGCCTGGGGATGGTCCGGGATATGCTGGCGCGCTCTTTGGACGATCATCCGGTGCTGGCCGAAGAGGCGGAGATGCTGGCGCGTTATCAAGAGTTGCTGGAGAAGTTCAGCGCCCTTTACGAACTGGCCAACCAGGCTTTGGACCAACGCCTCGGTCCGCCCACCCGCGGCACCATGCACTAGGCCCGCCACCGCATGCATATTCACGTCCTCGGGGTCTGCGGGACTTTCATGGGGGGCGTCGCGTTGTTGGCGCGGGCGGCGGGACATCAGGTGACGGGTTCGGATATCCACACTTACCCGCCCATGAGCGACTTGCTGGCGCGTGAAGGGATCATGGTGCACGAGGGCTACGATCCGGATCAATTGGACCCGGTGCCCGATCTCGTCCTCATCGGCAATGCCCTGTCGCGGGGCAATCCCTGCGTGGAGGCCGTGTTGGACCGGCAGATGCCTTATGACTCCGGTCCGGCCTGGCTGTCCCGGGAGATTCTGCAAGGCCGTTGGGTGCTGGCGGTGGCGGGCACCCACGGCAAGACCACGACCACCTCCATCCTGACCTGGATATTGCAGGAGGCCGGGTTGAATCCGGGGTTTCTCATCGGTGGCGAGGCGCGCAACTTTGGCGTGTCCGCACGGCTGACGGACAGCTCTTTTTTCGTGATCGAGGCGGATGAATACGATACCGCCTTTTTCGATAAACGCTCCAAATTTGTCCACTATCATCCACGCACCTTGATCCTGAATAATCTGGAGTACGATCACGCGGATATCTTCCCGGACCTGGAGGCGATCATTACCCAGTTTCATCACCTGCTACGAACCGTCCCGGCCACGGGGGAGATCGTCGTCCATGACGCGGTACCCGCGTTGACGCGGGTGCTGGAGCGGGGTTGCTGGACGCCTCTGCAGCGCTTTGCGGGAACGGGCGCATGGCAGGTGCGGCTCGATACCGTGGACGGCCGACATTTTACCGTGCTGGAGGGGGGCGAGGTGCGCGGACAGGTCTGTTGGGAGATGGGGGGTGGCTTTAATGCCGAGAATGCCTTGGCCGCGTTGTTGGCCGCTCGGCACGCCGGAGTGCCGCTGACGGCCGGTTGCGCGGCTCTGCGGCGCTTTCAAGGCGTGCGGCGGCGCTTGGAGTTGCGGGGGGCGGCGGCGGGTGTCGCGGTGTATGACGATTTTGCGCACCATCCTACGGCCATTGCCGCGACCATTGCGGCCTTGCGCGCACGGATGGCGGTCGGCGGACGCCTGGTGGCCGTGCTGGAACCTCGCTCCAATACGATGAAGATGGGGGTGCACCGTCAGACACTGGGGCAGAGTTTGCGGGGTGCCGATCTCGCCGTGGTCTATGCCCCGGCGGACGTGGGTTGGGATGTGGCGACCGCGGTACAGGCTACGGCGCGGGTGTATGCGGATATGGACGCGCTGTTGCAGGCCCTGGACGCGGAGTTGCGATCCGGTGATCAGGTGCTCATCATGAGCAACGGCGCCTTTGGCGGGATACACGAGCGTTTGCTGGAACGTCTTGCCCGGCGGGACGCTTCGGCGGAAACATCATCCGGAATTTGACTCGGCTCAAGGAGCGGCAATGGGAGATCGGCGACGGCGGGACCGGATATGTGTGGCCATCACGGGGGCTTCCGGGGCGGCCTATGGCCTGCGCTTGGTGGAGGTGTTGCTGACGGCCGGGACGCAGGTCTACCTGATCCTGTCCGATGCCGCGCGGGTCGTATGCCGGGAAGAACTGGGTCTGGAATTGCCGCCTTCGGCGGCGGATGTCACCGGTTTTCTCAATACCCGCTTTGGCGTCGAGCGGGATTTGTTGTCCGTTTATGCCCAGAATGACTGGTTTGCCCCCATGGCTTCCGGTTCCAACGCGCCGCGGGCCATGGTGGTTTGCCCGTGTTCGGGGGGCACGTTGTCGGCCATCGCCCACGGGCTGTCGGAAAACCTGATCGAGCGGGCCGCCGATGTGATGCTCAAAGAAGGTCTGAAGCTCATTTTGGTGCCTCGCGAAAGTCCCGTCTCCACGATTCATTTGGAAAACATGCTGACGCTGGCGCGGATGGGGGTGCGTATTTTGCCGGCCAGCCCCGGCTTTTATCAACGTCCGCAAAAAGTGGAGGATCTGGTGGATTTCATCGTCGCCCGGATCCTGGATCAGTTGGGCGTGCCCAACCGGATCGGGCAGCGCTGGGGAGATTGAGGACCGACTTTGGGGGACCCCCTCAGTATTTTCCGGTGGCGCGCAGGGCGGTCAGCAGCCTTTCGCCGCGTTCCCCGTGAAAAAAGGCGCGAATATAGGGGTGGTCCACGCGCGCCACTTCCGCCAGCGGTCCCACCGTCAATACGCGATGGTCGGCGAGCACGGCGACTCGGCTGGCGGTGGCGGCGAGACTGTCGAGGTCGTGGCTGACCATGACGACCGTGAAGCCGATATCGCCATGTATCTGGCGGAGCAGGGCGTCGAATTCGGCGGCGGCGATGGGGTCGAGCCCGGAGGTGGGTTCGTCGAGGAAAAGAATCTCCGCTTCCATGGCCAGCGCGCGGGCCAGGGCGACCCGCTTGACCATGCCTCCCGATAATTCGGCGGGCAATTTCCAGGCATCGGAGGGCTTCAGACCCACCATCTGCAACTTCAGCGCGACCAGATCACTGATCTCGCCGCGGGTCAGATGCCCCCATTCGCGCAAGGGGAAGGCGATGTTTTCAAACACCGTCAGGGCGCTGAACAGGGCGCCCTGCTGAAAGAGCACCCCCCAGCGCTGACGCAGGTCGATCTGCTCGCGCAGGTTGAGCGTCTGCGGGTTTTTACCCAGAATGGTCATCTGTCCTTCGGCAATGGGGACGAGGCCCATCATGGCGCGCAGCAGAGTGGTCTTGCCGGTGCCGCTGCCGCCGACAATGGCGAGTATCTCGCCACAATGCACGGTCAAATCGAGATGCCGCTGAACCCAGTGGGTGTCAAACCGGGTCGCGATATCCGTCAGGATAATGGCGTCGGGGCGCGCCATCAGTTGGTGATCCCCGTGTGGGCGAAGACCAACGCCAGGAGGGCGTCGATGAGGATGACCAGGGTGATGGACACGACCACCGAATTGGTGGTTTCACGGCTGAGGCTGGTGGTGTTGGGTTTTGCCTTGAGGCCGTGAAAGCCCGCGATCCAGGCGATGAGGATGCCGAAGAGCGCGCCTTTGGCGATGCCCAGCCACAGGTTGAAGCTGGGAACGGCCACGGGCATTTGCTGAACGAAAAGGCGCATGCTGATGCCGAGATCCGTCTTGGCGACGAGCATGGCGCCGAAGAGCCCCACCAGGTCCGTCCAGAGGACGAGGAGCGGCACCACCAGCGCCAGGGCGATGACCTTGGGCAGGATCAGGCGGCGGACCGGGGGGATGCCGAAGGTGCGCAGGGCGTCCAGTTCTTCGGTGACAGACATGGCGCCAATCTGCGCGGTGAACGCCGAGCCCGAACGGCCGGAGAGGATGATCGCGGTGATCAGCGGGCCGAATTCGCGCAGGATGCTGAGGCCCGCGATGTTGATGATGTAGATGTTGGCCCCATAGGTGGCCAGCGTGGATGCCGACTGAAAAGAAATCACCACGCCAATCAGAAAGCCGATCACGGTGAGGATGGGCAAGGAGCCCGGTCCGGTGTTGACGATGGTGGCGGAGATTTCGCGCCATGGAAAGCCGCGTGGATGGCGCAGGCCGCGCCCGAATTCCAGCAGGAGGGCGCCCATGAGTAGAAAGAGGCCCCAGAGGTCGTGCGCGGTCTCGATCAGGAAACCGCCGAGCTGATCCAGAAATTGCCAGGGACGCCGGGGCGGCGCCGTGATCGGCTGAATCTGCGCCAGGCGGGCGAAGATGCGGTGGTGCGCGTCCTCCATCTGGAGATGCGCGGGGAGTTGGTTGCCCCAGGCCTGCCAGAGCAGGAGCGCTCCCGCGCTGTCGAGCGCCTCGATGGCGGAGAGGTCCCAGAGCAGTTCCGGATCGACCTGCCGCAGCGCCCGCTCCAGCGTGGCAACATTGCCGCCGAGACGGCGCAGCGTCCAGCGCCCGCTGAGGTGCAGGGTTTGGCCGTCGTGCTCCCAATGGGGGTTGCGTGCTGGGTGGTTCGTCGGGCGCGGGTCTGAGCTTTTTTCGGTCATTCCTTGGGTTATACTCGGCGACTGATATTTGCGGGAGTACACGAATGCGCATTGTTGCACGAAGTACCGGCTTCACCCAATGGTTTCGACGCTGGTCCGTCCTGCTGCTGGCCGCGCTGCCGCTCAGCGCCTGCAACGCCTTCCCGGCGCGGCATCCGGAAGTGCAGTTATTGAGTATCCAGCCGGAGTCGGTGGGGCTGGTTTCTCAGACCTTCCTCTTGTCGCTCAAGATCAGCAATCCGAATGATGGCGCGCTCCATGCCAAGGCGGGTGAGGCACGTCTGTACGTCCAGGATCGTCGGGTCGCCTACGGTTTGCTCGACACGCCCGTCGATGTGCCCGCCTATGGCAGCACCACCGTGCAGATACCGGTTACGGGCAATTTCTTGCCTCTGCTGGGGGATCTGGGCAACACCCGCACCGCGGCGGGGCTCCCTTACGCGGTCAAGGGCTATCTGGTGATGGGTCTGTTCGATATGCGGGTACCCTTCGAGGTCAAGGGGGCGTTGCATGTGCCATTATCGCCGCGCCCCAGCGCAGTTTTGCCTTGAGGGCCAGGTGATCGGACAGGGGTTCGCCGATCGTTTCAATCGCCGTCAGCTCCAGATCCGGGCTGCACAGGATGTGGTCGAAGGAAAAGCGTGGTGACCAGCTGGGAAAGGTGGGCGGACTCCAGGGGGGGGCCCGCAGACCGCTCTCCGTAAGGAGCAGGCGCATTTCCGGGGAGCGTGCCGTGCAGTTGAAGTCACCCATCAGAATGAGATGGGGGCGGCCGCGCAGGCGTTGCGCGAGGTCGCGTATCTGGCTGAAGCGCGCGTGGCGGCTGAGGCCGAGGTGGGTAATGATGACCGTCAAGGGTCTTCCGTGGACGTCGAGATGGGTTTCCAGCATCCCGCGCCCTTTCATGAAACTGGGCAGGGCATGGCGGTTGGTTTGGGCAATGGGCCAGTGGGAGAGGATGCTGTTGCTGTGCTGGGCAAAATCGCCAAAATCGCGGGTGCGCTGTTGCTCCCAGTGGGCGAAGTGCGCGCGTTCGGCGAGAAAGCCCGCCTGATTGACGTACTGGCTGCGGAACGAACCGGCGTCGACCTCGTTGAGCCCGACGATATCGGCTTCCCGCAGGATATCGGCGATCCGCTCCAGGTTACGCAGACTCTGACCGTGGGGCATCACATATTTCCAGCCGTGCAGGACCATGTGCCGGGCACGGCTGGAGCCGATGCCCACCTGAATGTTGAAGGACATGACCGTTATCTCCGGTGTGTCAGTCATGATCCAGCTCGATGTCCAGCTCCCGCCAGGCGGTGGCGTCCTCCGAACGCTGGAAGGCGCGCAGGAGGATCACCCCTTTGGTGTCGGCGGCCAGCAGGATCTGGTAGGGGATTTCCGCCGGGACCGGCCTTGCGCCGGGCTCTGCCGCGTGGTCATAACAGGCGAAGGGGGCCTCTCCCCGAGACCGTATCACCGCGAGCGTCGCTGCGAAGTCCGCCGGCGCGCAAGGATAGACGGATCTGGGCGCCCCGGAGGCCGCGCCTACGACCCCTGTGCCGGTGCCGGATTGCAGGTCGCCGAGGAGGGCGTTGGCGAGGGTGCGCGGCAGCTTCAGACGGCTCATGCGCAGACGCTGCAAGCCGGATCACGGCGCAGCGCGATCTGTCGCCACTGCCAGTAGCGGGCATCCACCAGCAGGAGTTGCCCGGCCAGAGGCGATCCGCCGGTACAGAGCAGGCGGATCGCCTCCGCCGCTTGCATACCGCCGAGCACGCCCAGCAGGGGGCCGAGCACGCCGCTACGGGTACAACTGTCTTCGGTGTCCTCCATGCCGTCGGGGTAGAGACAGGTGTAGCAGGCGACCCCGGGCGAGCGAAAATCGAAGACGGCGATCTGACCTTCCCAGCGGATGGCTGCCGCACTGATAAGGGGCTTGCCGGCACTGCGGCAGGCCCGGTTGATCTGGTGGCGGCTACTGAAGTTGTCGGTGCAGTCCAGCACCAGATCGTGAGCGTCCAGCGCGATGGTCAGCGATTCGGGCTGGGCCATCTCCGCCCAGGCATTGACTTGGATCTGACTATTCATGGCGCGCAGCCGGTCACGCGCCGCCAGTGCCTTGGGCCGCCCCAGATCGGCTTCGCTGTAGAGCGTTTGGCGTTGCAGGTTGCTGATCTCCACCCGATCGCCATCGCAGAGGGTCAGCATACCCACCCCCGCACTTGCCAGATACTGGGCCGCCGGGCAGCCCAGCCCACCCATTCCGAGGATCAGCACCCGGCTTGCAGCCAGGGCCCGTTGTCCGGCGATGTCTATTTCCGGCAGCAGAATTTGCCGGGCATAGCGCAGCAATGCCTGATCGTCGAGGGGGTCAGTCGTTGTGGGAATCATAATCGATGCGGTTGTCCTGCACGGGCATGCCCATGGTGACCGGGTAATGGCCTTGTTGTCGATCGAGGCGGGCATGATAGCGTTCGCGGATGGAGTCCAGCATCCAGAGGATTTCGCTGGGGTGCCCGACATGGTCGCCCTGCATGAGATGCCGCAGGTAGAGCGCGTCGGCATCCACTTGGATGAGTATAGGCAAAGGCAGGGAGAGCGGAAGCACAAAGCGATGCACCACCCACTCGATGGGGGTGGGCGGCACGCTTTCCGCGATGCGGGCATCCATGCGGAAATGCCCGCCGCCGCCCGGTTGTTCCAGCAGTTCACGGAGGAATGTTCCCGGGAAGCCGCGATGCACGATGATGGCGCGTCCGGTAAAGTGTTCCAGAAACTGTCGTTGCAGCAGCAGACAGGAGGTTGGGTTGGGCATGCTCCCAGTGTAGCAACGCGGGTGTCATTGCTCCAGTTGCGGGACGTGCTGGTGAAGCCCTATGGGCCCAGGGTGAGGCGCCCGCCATAACCGGTGAGTTCCAGATAACCCTTCCCTACGGTCCGCTTGCCCGCCACGGCGCGTATCGCACCTTCCCAATAGAGGGTGCCGCTGCTGCGGCGGGCATCGAATTCCTGATCGTCCATCCGCGGGACGATGGCAAGGCGCAAGTTTCCCACCTGTACCCGCCAACGCACGGGGTAGCGTATGCCGGTTTGTGGTGAGCGCCACCAACCCTCGGGATGCATGTGGATATCTTTGGCCGGAATGTAGCGTACCTGACCCCGCGCATCGCGCTGAGTGGCGGCCAGCCAAAGAGGCGTGCCATCGGCGCGGCGCATCATGAAGACCATGAGGGCACCGCCATCGTCCAGATTGACGCCCATCCAGTCCCAGCCGACGGCCGCTTTGGGCAAATAGGCGGCCGACCACTCGTGGTCCAGCCACGCCGACCCGCTGACCTGGGCATGTTGGCCTTTGATGTCCACCGACCCGCTGACCCGCAAATGGGGAATGCTGTAGTAGTAACTCGCATTTTGCGGATCGGGCCCTTTCTGGCTGACGCCTTGGGGACCTTCCAGCATGGCGGGCTGCGTGGGCGTGAAGCGTAACCGGTAGCGGAGATCCTTGCCGCGGATGCGCGCCTCGTAGTCCTGACCTTGCTGGCGCAGGTACCAGTGGCGGATCCAGACATCGGTGCGATTCCTGACCGCTCCGGCAAGACCGAGCCCCGCCCGCGCGCGCCGTTGCGCGGTGAGCAGATGTCCGACGTGGAGGTCACTCACCGCCGCCTCGGCGAAAATCAATGTGCGGGGATTGAAGGCGCTGGGATTCGCCCAGACCCGGGCGGGCCGGACTCGGAAAAAGGTCACCTGGAAACCCAGGGGTTGTCCCGTGGAGGTGTGCAGCCAACCGGTCACATACCACCACTCCATGGGAAAGTCCGGATGACTCCCCAGGGCGTTGGGGAATTGCAGGGGCATCTGACGGCTGACCTTGACCGTTGGGGTGGGCTGTAACGGCAGAGGATGGGCGGGCGGGGCGTCGGCCAGCGCCCGTGTCCAGAAACCAGCGAGAAGAATCGCCGCTCCGGCGATCACGCCCCCGCCCGTGTGGCCGCGCAACCTTGCCCTAATCATCGTGGATCACCGTCCTATCCGACCGGAGTGTCCGCCGCCCTGCCCACATCATGGTGGCCGTGCTGGTCAGCCAGAGGAGGATGCCCAGGGTCGACAACAGTCGCCAGGACGGATGAAAACCCATGTGCCAGTGGAAGGACTGGGGGTTGACCACATGAATCAGGATGAGGCTGATAGCCATCCCCAGCGCGCCGCCGATGAGTATGCCGAAGAGCGAAAGGAGGCTGCCCTCGGCAAAGAGCAGGGCGAGCAGGTCCCGGCGGCGCAAGCCCAGATGCCGCAGCATGGCGAATTCGTTACGGCGCATCAGGGTCTGGGCGCCAAAGCCGCTGCTGACCCCCAGCAACCCGATCACCATCGCCACCGCCTCCAGCGCATAGGTGGCGACAAAGCTCTGGTTGAAGATGTGCAGGCTCTTGCGGCGAATCTGCTTGGGGGTCGCGATGAGCAGTTGCCCGCCTGCGGGCACCGCCCGGCGCAGGTCACGGATGACCGCCGGTATGACCGCGCCGGGACGCAGCCAGAGTGCGACATCGTTGATCGCATCATCTCCCGACCAGGCGCGGTATTGCTGAATGGGCATGGATACGGACCCCTCCTGATAAGCGTAGTCCCGATAAACGCCGGCGATGGTTGCCGCGCGCGCCTGGCCGCCGAGGGGCAGGTGAATGACCTGCCCCGCATGCCAGCCGCTGATCCCCGCCAGAATCTCTGAAATCCATACCGGCGGCGGTTGTCGCGGTCCGACGGGCGCCGCGCGGAGTATTTGCAGTTCCCGTCCCGGATGGGCGGGGTCCATGCCTCGCGCCAACAGCATGACGGGCGGCCGTCCCGGCAACAGGTTCAGGAGAACCCGCCGCAGTGGCGAACAGGCGCGCACTGCCGGCAATCCGCAAAACTGTTCTGCGGCGCCCCGGGGGAGGACGGAATCCCCGCTTGCCCCCGCTTGCACATAGAGATCGGCACGGAGGATGTCCATCAGCCAGTGGGCTACCGAATCCCGGAACGAATCCACCATCACCGCCATGGCCACCACCAGACTGAAGGCGACCACGACGGCCGCCAGGCTATGCGCCGCCCGCCCAGGCGAACCGCGCAATTGTTCCAGGGTCAGACGCCAGATCGGGGCGTGAGGCATCGGCACGAGCCGGGTCAGCCAGCGCAGGAGGGGTGCCAACAAAAAGAGCAGGGCGAAAAGCAGGCAGGCTATCGCACCGTAGGCCAGATAGGGCATGCCGTGAATAGCGGGCGCGCAAGCGCCCGCCACCGCCAGCACGAGCAGCAGCAATCCCACCCAAGGATGCTGACGCTGTTGGTGCCCTTGTTCCTCCGCGCCCGCGCGCAGTGCGAGGGCGGGGATGGCCTGGCTGGTTTCCCAGGCGGGTAGAAAGGCGCCCATCAGCGCCGCACCCCAGCCCGCCCCGAAGAAGATCAGCATCAGTTCCGGGTGCCATTGCAGGTGCAGAGCCGCGGTACTGAAATATCCCGCGCCGAGATCCCCGCCTATATGCGCCAAGGCCAGCCAGGCAACCAGCACGCCCAGCGGCAGACCCAGCAGCGCGCCGGGCAGACCCAGCACCGCCCCCTGCAACAGGACGGCCAGCACCACTTCGCCGCGGCGCAGACCCAGCACCCGGAGTAAGGCCAATTGCTGACGTTGCTGTACCACGCCCATGGCCAGGATGGAATAGACCAGGAAAGCCCCGGTGAACAAGGCGACCAGGGAAAGCACCAGGAGGTTCACCCGATAGGCACGCGAAGCGTCCGCAGCCACCCGTCCCTGCTGTGCCGGGCTTTGCAGGACGGCCCCCGCTGGCAGGCGGCCACGCCACCGCGCCTGGAAATCACCGGCGCTTTCGCCGGAGCGCAGGCGCAGATCCACCTGGTTCAGGGTGCCCAGACGTCCCCACAGCCACTGTACCGCGGCGATATCCATTACGCCGAACGACCCGCCGTCACGCACGCCGGGCAGCACACCGATGATGCGCAAGGTGGTTGCGTGCCCCTCTGTCTCCAGCGTCAGCACGTCGCCAACCCGCAAACCCAGATGGGACAATGCCGCCGGACTCAGGACGATATGGTTCGGAGCCAGCAAGGCCAGGGGGTCATGCAGTGCCAGCGGCACCAGTGGCTGTCCCATGCGCGTGGCCTGAAAAAGATCGATACCCAGAATATGCAGCACTCCCCGGCCTGTGGGATACAGCACCGGGGCTTGCAAGCGGATTTCCGGCGCCGCCACGGCCACGCCTTTAGCCATGCTCAGGCGAGCGTACCATTGTTGTGAAAAGCCCCGACCGGGCGCGGTCAATGTCAGGTCGGCCTGCCCGGACAGGCGCCGCAGTCCGGCGGAAAAGTCGCTCACGGCCTGAATATTGATGAGGGTGATGGCCAGCCCCAGCGCCACTCCCAGGGCTATGCCGATGACGCCCAACACGCTCGCACCGGGTCTGTGGCGCAAGGGACGCCACACGGCCGCCTGCCACGGAATCCGGGTAATCACAGGGGATGAAAGCCCTGCGCATCGAAGCGCAAGCGCCGTCGCGCCCGGCCCGCCGCCGTTGGCGAATGAGTCACCAGCAGAATGGCCGCCCCTTCGGCCTCTCCGGACTCCCGCAACAGGTCGAGCACCGTTTCCGCGGATTCGGCATCCAGGCTGCCTGTAGGTTCGTCGGCGAGAATCAGCGCGGGGCGATGTACCACTGCCCGCGCCACCGCCACCCGCTGCATCTCGCCGCCGGATAACTCCCGGGGCCAGGCCGACAACCGTTTACTGATTCCGAGGCGCTCCGCGAGCGTGCCGATCCGCGGGCGCATGTCGTGGCGGGGGAGGGCGTTCAGGCGCCAGGGCAGGGCGATATTTTCCTCCACGGTCAACTGCGGGATCAGATGAAAGGCCTGAAAGACAAAACCCATGTGCCGTCGCCGCAACAGCGTCCGGGCGTCGTCATCCAGGAGGTCGAGCGACTGGTCCCGAAAGGTCATGTGCCCGGCGTCGGGACGCTCCAGTCCGGCAATGATATGCAACAGGGTGCTTTTGCCGACCCCGCTTTCCCCCATGATGGCCACGAAATCCGCTGGCGCGAGGCTGAGGCTTGCCGCGCGGAACAACCAGCGCTCCGAATCCCCGGCAAGTCGTTTTGCGAGATGGTCCAGAACCAGAAGTGCCGTCACGCCCCTCCCTTCCCAGTTGCGCCCAATATCGTATTGTCTACCATACCCCAATGGTACCAAGGCGACCACACCAGGCTGGTACGTACGCTGGGGTTCCGGTTCGGTTTTGACCTGCCCCCGGCAACAGGTTAGAATTCGTCGACCGGAGAGATGGCCGAGCGGCTGAAGGCGCTCCCCTGCTAAGGGAGTATGGGGCTAAACACTCCATCGAGGGTTCGAATCCCTCTCTCTCCGCCACATCCAATCCCTCTCGATGCGGTCAACAGTGAAAGTCCATAGTCCTTGCATCCCAATTTTATCGTGCTATTCTTCGCTAACCGTCTTGACTAAAAGCGACAACCGTTCTGACGCCATCCGGCGCACGTGGTCTTGAGTACAATTCCTCGCCTAAGAAAAATCACATGAATATCCACCATAGCGCATTATCTAACTGAAACTGAGGAGCTACCTCCAATGAGTGACGCCATTCTTTACGTGTCTGATGACAGCTTTGAAACGGATGTACTGAAGTCCTCCAAACCGGTTTTGGTGGATTTTTGGGCCGAGTGGTGCGGGCCTTGTAAAATGATCGCCCCCATTCTGGAAGAAGTCGCCGGTGAATATGGCGATCGGCTTCGGATCGCCAAGTTCAACATCGACGAAAATCCCGCAACCCCCCCTCAGTACGGCATTCGCGGTATCCCCACCCTGCTTCTCTTCAAATCAGGCAAGCTTGAAGCGACCAAAGTGGGTGCCCTGAGTAAAGCTCAACTGACCGCATTCCTGGACAGCCAACTTTGAATACACCACGTCCCCGCCGTAAATCCCCCCGAACTCCCAAGTCCTTTCCCAACGAAGATATCCTGGTTGACGACGACGAGAGCGTGCTGTGTCCGGCGCCCGGCGCTTCGGCGATGAATCTGACCGATCTCAAACGTAAAACGGCCGCCGAGTTGGCGCTGATCTGTCAGGACATGGGATTGGACGGCACCGCCCGTCAGAAGAAGCAGGAAATCATCTTCAATATTCTCAAGGCGCATGCGCGCAACGGGGATGCCATTTACGGCGAGGGCGTATTGGAGATCTTGCAGGATGGCTTCGGCTTCTTGCGCGCGGCATCTGGCTCCTATATGGCTGGGCCCGATGATATTTACGTTTCCCCCTCCCAGGTGCGGCGCTTCCATCTGCAGAACGGAGATACCGTTTCCGGACAGATTCGTCCTCCCAAGGAGGGCGAACGCTATTTCGCGCTCCTCAAGGTGGAAAGCATCAATTTTGAGGTGCCGGAAGCGACCCGGAACAAGGTCAATTTTGACGACCTGACGCCGCTTTTCCCGGATAAGCGGCTGCGTCTGGAGTCGGAGAACATCCCTTACGGCGAGTTGGCGCCGCGCATCATCGATCTGGTGTCGCCCATCGGCAAAGGCCAGCGCGGCCTCATCGTGGCGCCGCCAAAAACCGGTAAGACCGTGCTGCTTCAACAGATCGCCCATGCGATCACCGCCAATCACCCCGAGTGTTATCTGATCGTGCTGCTCATCGATGAACGGCCCGAAGAGGTGACTGAAATGCAGCGTTCGGTGAAAGGCGAAGTGGTGTCGTCCACCTTTGACGAGCCGGCGACACGCCACACGCAAGTGGCCGAGATCGTGTTGGAAAAGGCCAAGCGCCTGGTGGAACACAAGCACGACGTCGTGATTCTGCTGGATTCGATTACCCGCCTGGCGCGCGCCTTCAATACCGTGGTGCCCTCCTCGGGCAAGGTGCTGACCGGCGGCGTGGACGCCAATGCGCTGCAGAAACCCAAGCGTTTTTTCGGCGCCGCGCGGAATATCGAAGAAGGTGGCAGCCTGACCATCATCGCCACGGCCCTGGTGGAAACCGGCTCGAAGATGGACGAAGTCATCTTCGAGGAGTTCAAGGGCACCGGCAACATGGAAGTGCACCTCGACCGCCGTCTCGCCGAGAAGCGTACCTATCCGGCCATTAACCTCAACAAATCCGGCACCCGTCGTGAAGAACTGTTGGTGCCGGCCGACATGCTCAGCAAAATGTGGGTGTTGCGAAAACTGCTGGCGCCCATGGATCCGGTGGAGTCCATGGAGTTCTTGCTCGACAAGGTCCGTGGCACGAAAAACAACGCGGAATTCTTTGATTCCATGAATCGTTGAACGGGCTTGCTGGACGCCCGCCCTGTCCATCCCTATAATCCGCCCTTTGATCGAGGCCCCGAGAATAGCCACCATGAAAACCGATATTCATCCCAAGTATGAAGAGATCACCGTCACCTGCAGTTGCGGCAACGTCTTCAAGACGCGCTCCACCGCCAACCGCGATCTGCATATCGATCTTTGCTCCGAGTGTCATCCCTTCTACACGGGCAAGCAGCGTGCCGTTTCCGCCGCTGGTCAGGTAGAGAAGTTCCGCAAGCGGTACGGCGGTCAATAAGAGCTTCATGGCGGAGGCCGATCCCCAGGAAGACTTGAAACGGCGGGCGCTGGAGTATCACGCCCGTGCACCAGCGGGGAAACTTTCGGTCATCCCGAGCAAACCCTGCATCAGTCAGGAAGATCTGTCACTGGCCTATACGCCCGGCGTGGCCGCGCCGGTGCGGGAAATCGCCGCGGATCCCGACAAAGCTTACGACTATACCGCCAAGGGAAATCTGGTGGCCGTGGTGAGCAATGGTACGGCGGTGCTCGGCCTCGGCAATGTCGGGCCGCTGGCGGGGAAGCCGGTCATGGAGGGCAAGGCGTTGCTCTTCAAACGTTTCGCGGATATCGATGCCTTTGATATTGAAGTGCAGGCGCGCGATGCCGAACATTTCATCGACGTGGTGGCGGCTATCGCCCCCGGGTTCGGCGGCATCAATTTGGAAGACATCGCTGCTCCGGTCTGCTTTCAGGTGGAAGAAGCCCTGCAGACCCGGCTGGAGATCCCTGTCTTCCACGATGACCAGCACGGTACGGCGGTGATTGTCGCGGCGGCTTTGCGGAATGCGTTGGAGTTGCAGGGCAAAGAGTTGGGTCGTGTCAAGGTCGCCATTGTCGGTGCCGGCGCGGCCGGTCTGGCGATTGCCCGGATGCTGCGGACGCTGGGCGTGACCGAGGTTTTTCTGAGTGACCTGCATGGCGTGCTGCACAGCGGACGTGCGGACCTCAGCGCATGGCACCAGCCCTTCGCGGTGGCGCCTCAGGATTGGGATCTGGCGGCGATGTTGCGCGGTGCCGATGTGGTCATCGGGGTTTCGGTGCGTGGTGCCATACCCGAAGCGGCATTGTCGACGCTGGCATCCAAGCCCGTGATTTTCGCCCTCGCCAATCCCGATCCTGAAGTAGACCCCGCGGTGGCGCGGCACCTGTGTCCCGACGCCATCATCGCCACGGGCCGTTCGGACCTGCCGAATCAGGTGAACAATGTCCTGGGCTTTCCTTTCCTCTTCCGCGGTGCCCTGGATTGCCGGGCACGGCGGATCAATCCGCCCATGTTGCTGGCGGCGGTGGACGCCTTGGCGCGACTGGCGCGAGAGCCGGTGCCGGATATGGTGCGGGCCGCATACGGCTTGACCGCGACGCAAGCTCTGGCCTTTGGCCCCGAATACATCATTCCCAAGCCTCTGGACCCGCGTTTGCGGCAGTGGGTCTCTGGTGCAGTGACCGTCGCCGCGCGGGAAAGCGGCGTCGCACGGCGTTAAATCATGGCGCGTCTCGCGGATCTGACGGTTCGCGATCTGCGGCTCGCCCTGGGCCAACTGCTCGCAGCGATACTTTTTTTTGCCCTGATCTGGAAAATCCTCTCGCCTTTTTTGCCGGCCTTGGTTTGGGCGGCCATCCTCGTCTATGCCACCTGGCCACTGGTGGAACCCATGCGGCGTCGCTGGCCGCCTCTGCTGGCGGCGCTGGGGGCTACCCTCCTGCTGGCGCTGATTTTCATCCTCCCCGTACTTTTTCTGAGCGTCACGCTGGGCGCGGAGTTGTACCATGTGTTGACGCAGCTCGGCAGTCTGGATGCCCACTCCATGTTGGAGGCGCGGCTCAGCCAGATTCCCTGGATACATGGTCTGCTCGCACAAATCCCCGCCACCTGGAAGGCGAAGCTGCTGCCCGGTGCCCTGTCTCCCGACCTCTCCGCCTGGGCGGGACGGTTGGGCAATGTCGCGGGCGGGATCGGGCGTTTCGGCGCTTTGCTGATACTCGTCCTCATTACGGCCTTTTTCTTCTACCGGCATGGTGAACTGCTGCTGGATCAGTTGCGCCGTTTTGCCGATCAGGTGTTGGGACAGCGGGGTGACGCTTATTTACGGACGGCGGCCAATACCATCCATGCGGTGATTTACGGCATTCTGGCGACGGCGGTGGCGCAAGGCACCCTCGCGGGGGTGGGCTATGCGGTGGCCGGGCTACCCGCGCCTGTCTTGTTGGCCATCGTTACCCTGCTGTTTTCCTTCATCCCTTTCGGTACGCCTCTGGTTTGGGGCGCCGCGAGCATCTGGCTGCTTTTTCAGGGCGATATTTGGGCGGGAATGGGGTTGGCCCTGTGGGGTGCGCTGGTGGTGAGCTGGATTGATAATCTGATTCGCCCGCTGGTGATTTCCAACGCGGTACGGATTCCGTTTCTGCTGGTCCTCTTCGGGGTATTGGGCGGCATTCTCGCCTTCGGTTTCCTGGGATTGTTCCTGGGACCGGTGCTGCTGGCCGTATTGCTGGCGATATGGGACGAGTGGTTGCGGCCAGCGACGCCTGCTGCGCCGCCGGGTTGAATGTCCGCTTGATGAAGTGTTGTGAGCGAGTTGCGGATTCCAGTCACACTTGCGGCTTGTGCAATCCGGCCAGGCATATTCCTTGATATATCCCATAACCAGGCATATATTTCGGTATCTATCGTGGTAAGAGGATGCAGTCATGAGTCAGGTAGCCAAACTATTCACCAATGGCCGCAGCCAAGCGGTACGTTTGCCAGCCGCTTATCGGTTCGATACCAAGGAAGTTTTTATCCGCCAGGACTCAGAAACGGGCGACGTGATATTGTCGCGCAAGCCGGCTACCTGGGATGACTTCTTCATTGCGCTCAAGGGTGCCAATGTGCCAGCCGATTTCCTGGACGAGAAGGAGCGCAACCAGGGGATGCAGGATCGTGACCCCTTTGAGGGGTATAGTGAGTGAAGCGGTACATGCTGGATACCAATACGGTAAGCCACCTGCTCAGAGAACATCCGGTCGTGACTAAGCGCATAGTGGTGGTACCAATGGCGTCCCTTTGCATCTCTGCCATCACCGAAGGCGAGCTGCTTTTTGGTCTGGCAAAACGTCCGGTCGCCAAACGGCTTCACGTTGCCGTGCGGGAGTTTTTCCGGCGCGTCGATGTGCTGCCTTGGGACAGCTCCACGGCAGAGCATTACGGGATTGTGCGGGCTGATATGGAGAAGCGAGGCAGGATACTGGCGTCACTTGACTTGCTGATTGCTACGCACGCGCTAAGCGTGGATGCGGTACTGGTGACAAACGACGGAGCTTTCAGCCAGATGGCTGATCTGAAAGTCGAAGATTGGACAGTATAACTTTCTCGCTGTTCTGATAGGCAACGCCCGCTTCTTGGCCTGTCTCGCACTTGGCCCTATACTCTAAGGACTAGCCAGGCGACCGATGTGTTTTTACGCTGTAACCTGCCGCGCCGCTATCTAGGGTGCCATCCACGCGATGCATCCCCCTAACTGTACTTGCCACGAGGATCTCATGCGCTCCGATATGATCAAAAAAGGCTTTGAACGCACCCCCCATCGCGCCCTGCTCAAGGCTTGCGGGGTGACGGATCAGGATATGGATAAACCCTTCATCGGAGTGGCTAATTCCTTCATCGACATCATTCCCGGTCATGTGCATCTGCAGGAGTTCGGACGCATCGTCAAGGAGAATATCCGTGCGGCAGGGGGCGTGCCCTTCGAGTTCAATACCATCGGTGTGGATGACGGCATCATCATGGGTCACGACGGTATGCGCTACTCGCTGCCGAGCCGTGAACTGATTGCGGATTCCATCGAGACAGTGGTGCAGGCGCACCACCTGGATGCGCTCATCTGTATCCCCAATTGCGACAAGATCGTGCCCGGTATGATCATGGGCGCGCTACGCTGTGACGTGCCCACGGTGTTCGTCTCCGGTGGCCCCATGGAAGCCGGACACCTGTCTGACGGAACGGCTATCGATCTGGTGACGGCCTTCGAGGCGGTCGGACAGTTCAAACGCGGGCAAATCACGCAAATCCGTCTCAAAGAAATTGAAGATAACGCCTGCCCGACCTGTGGTTCCTGCTCCGGCATGTTCACGGCCAACAGTATGAACTGCCTGATGGAGGTTCTCGGGATTGCGCTGCCTGGCAACGGCACCATTCTGGCGACGGCGGCCGAACGGCGTGATCTGGTGCGCCAGGCGGCGGATCGCGTGGTGGCGCTGGCCATGGCGGGCGGCCCGACCATGCGGCAACTGGTGGATTTCGAGGCGATCGACAACGCGTTCATCCTCGATATGGCCATGGGCGGCTCCACCAACACGGTGCTGCATACCCTGGCTATCGCCCGGGAGGCCGGTCTGGAGTATCCGCTGGCGCGGTTGAACGACCTGGCGCAGCAGGTGGCCTACCTCGCCAAGGTGTCTCCGGCCCTGTCCACGGTGCATATCGAGGACATCGGCCGCGCTGGCGGCATTCCCGCCATTCTGCACGAAGTGCATAAGCGCAATCCCGATGTGCTGCATCTGGACAAACCGACGGTCAGCGGCCAAAGCCTGCGCGAGATCGTGGTGGCGGCGGCGGTGAAGGATAGCAAGATCATCCATCTGGCCAGCGATCCCATCTCCCCTACCGGCGGCCTGCGGGTGGTCTTCGGCAATCTCGCGCCCGAAGGCGGCATTGTCAAGATTGGCGCGGTACTGCCCGATATGCGGAAGTTTTCGGGGCCCGCGAAGATTTTTGAGAGTATGGAAACGGCGGCGGACGGTATTCTCGCCGGTGCGGTCAAGCCCGGTGATGTGGTGGTGATTCGCTATGAAGGCCCGAAGGGCGGTCCCGGCATGCCGGAAATGCTGACCCCCACCGCCAATATCATGGGCATGGGACTGGGCGAAAGCGTCGCCTTGATTACCGATGGCCGTTTCAGTGGGGCGACCCGTGGGGCCTGTATCGGCCATATCTCTCCGGAGGCCGCCGAGGGCGGTCCGATCGCGTTGCTCGAGGACGGCGATCTGATCTCTTTGGATCTGGATGCAGGAAAAATCCACGTCGACCTGAGTGACGCGCAGTTCGCCGAACGCCGCAGGCGCTGGGAGCTGGTGGAAAAGCCGCTGAAGTCCCCGTGGTTGCGCCGCTATCGCAAGCTGGTGACCAATGCCGCGAACGGCGCGATCCTGGAGTCCTGAGCACCGATGAGCAATGGTGAACTACATATTGGTGTCTATGTGGATGCCGAAAACATCCGCTACAACGGCGGTTATGCCATGCGTTATGACGTGTTGCGGCGTTTCGCCGGACGGGAAGACGAGGCGCGCCTCCTGCGCCTGAATACCTATATGGCGGTGGATGACGAACGCATGAAGCGCGACCGTGAATACCGGGAACCGATTCGCGGATATCAGCAGGCGGTGCGCGATCTGGGCTGGAAAATTATTGAAAAGCCGGTGCGCTGGTTCGTGGACGAAGAAGGCAACACGATGTCCAAGGCCAATGCCGATCTCGACCTGGCCGTGGATGTGATGCTGCAGTCGGAGCGGCTGGATCAGGTGCTGCTGGTTACTGGCGATGGGGATTTTTTGCAGGTGGTCCGTGCCTTGCAGAACAAAGGGTGCCGGGTGGAAGTGCTGGCCTTCCGCAACGTTTCCCGGGAACTGCAGCATGAGGCCGACGCCTTCTATTCGGGTTATCTGGTACCGGGGCTGATTCCCTTGCGCGGTGATGGACGCGTGCCGTGGGGGGAGCTGGGTTCACGTGTCCGCGGCATCTGCAGCCGCTGGGAAGCGGATCGCGGCTTCGGCTTCATCCGTTTTCTGACCGCCATCTCCGCCCATTTGTGGGTGACGGATACCCGGCAGGAGGACTCCCCTTACGCGTCCGCCTTTGTCCACATTTCTGACTTGCCGCGTGAGCTGGATCCGGATGATCTCCCGAGCCGGGACATCATCCTGGAGTTCGATCTCGAGTCCAGCGAGACGGAAAAGGGTGGTTTCATCGCTCGCCGCTGCACGGTGATCAATCGCTATGATGGCCGCACCGGGGGCTTGTCCAAGGGGGCCGACTCCTCCTTGGAAGGTGAACGAGAGGCGCGTGAGACGATCGTCGAATCCTCCTGACCCCCGGCGTCAGGCGATCAGGCTGCGAAAAAATACCTGGCTGCGGCGTTGGAAGTTGTAGAGATGTTGTCGCGGTACCGGCAAATCTTCCAGGACGCCGGGATGAAAGCCGCGCTCCAGAAACCATTGGGCCGTCTGGGTGCTGAGCACGAACATCTGTGCGAGCTTCTGTTCCCGCGCCCGTTTCTGACAGTAGTCGAGTAGCCGCTCGCCGCGCCCCTGGCGGCGGTAGCGATTGTCCACCGCGAGACAGGCGACCTCGGCCATTCCCTGATCCGGGTAGGGGTACAGGGCCGCACAGCCGATGATCTTGCCGTCCCGTTCCATGACGGCGAAGTGATCGGTCTCCATTTCCAGGCGTTCGCGGCTGCGCCGCACGAGCACCCCGCGCTCTTCCATGGGACGAATCAGATCGAGGATCCCGGGGATGTCGGCGACGGTGGCCGTCCGCAGGTGCTCAAAGGGGTCCCGGGAAATGAGGGTGCCGAGGCCGTCGCGGGTGAAGAGTTCGCGCAGCAGCGCGCCATCCACCTGCCGCGATATGAGGTGGACACGATCCACCGTTCCGGCGCAGGCGGTGGCGGCGCTGTGCAGATGCTCGCGCAGGTCACCCTGAATATCCTCCCGTGTGAGTAATTCCGGCAGTTCGGACAGGGTAACCTGGCGCAGGAGTTGACCCTGGACATCGGTCACACCCTCCTCGTCCATGAAAAAAATCAGTTTGGCGGCGTGCAAGGCCAGGGCGGCGGCCACGGCTACTTCCTCCGCGCGGATGTTGAACAGAGTACCTGTCGGCGAGACGCCGATGGGAGAGAGCAGGACGACTTCGTCGGCGGCAAGATGACGTTGGATGGCCTCCGTCGCCACCCTCCGCACCTGCCCGGTATACTGGTAATCCACCCCTTCCAGCACCCCGAGGGGCTGGGCGATGATGAAGTTGCCGCTGACCACCTGCAATCCGGCATGGGCCATGGGCGAACCCATTTGTCCCTCGGACAATGCCGCCTCCACCACCAGACGGGCGCCGCCCACCGCCTCGCGGAGTACCTGCATGGCCGCGAGGTCGGTGATACGTTTGCCGTTGACCCGCTCGGTGCGCAGTTGATGGGCGCGCAGTGCCGCATCGATCTGCGGCCCGGCCCCGTGCACCAGGACGACGTTGATACCCAGGCTGTTGAGCAGGGCGATATCGTGGGCGAGGTTGCGGATGCTGCCATCCGCCAGGGCGTCGCCACCGAAGTTGATGACAAAGGTCTGCCCCCGAAAGCGATGGATGTAGGGCGAAGACTCGCGGAAGCTGCGGACGAAGCTATCGGTTGACATCAAATCCGCCTGCCCGGCGGGAGTCCGGTGCGGCTTTGCGGACTCTCGGAAAAGGCGCCGTTCCCGAGACCGCGCCGTTCGTGAAAAACACGGCCAGGCCAGTCTTAAAGGACATTCAGGGGGATGGCTGGACGCCCAGCGGGGGACTGGTTCCGGGCGGCGAACTCTTCTGGGGTATATGCCTTGACCGTCAGCGCGTGTATCTCCTGCCGCACCGAATCGGTGGCCGTATTGACCAGACGGTGACGTGCCAGCGGGGCCAGGCCCTCGAACCGGCTGCTGACGATACGTACCGCGTAATGCCCGCCGCCACCGGATGACGCATGGCCGCTGTGCGCTTCCGTCCGGTCTTCGATTTCCAGGAATTCCGGATTCAGTGCGTTACGCAGCAATTCTTCAAGGATTTCTTTATTCATGGCAAAAATACTCCTTTATAGGGGCGAACGCTGACATCCGCGTAAACACCGGCACTCAGATAGGGTTCGGCGGCGGCCCAGGCGCGGGCGTCCTCCAGCGAATCAAAACGGGCAACGATCAGGCTGCCGGTAAAACCCGCCTCGCCCGGTTCTTCGCTATCCACGGCGGGGAAGGGGCCTGCCGTCAGCAAGCGCCCCTCGGATCGCAACTGATGCAGGCGCGCCAGATGATCACCTCGCGCCGTCTGGCGCTTGCTCAGGGAGTCGGGATTGTCCGTGCCGATGATGCAGTAATACATGGGCCTTTACATCCTCTCGGTGAGATTTATGCGCTAAAACTGCCCCATTTGCAGCGATTTGGCAACCACCCCCGCCGCCGATCGGGGGTTATGTCGGCGAGTCGCCATCCTTCGCCTCTTGCGGCAAGGCGCGCGAGATCACCACCGCTTGAAAGAGCACGAAAATGACCGTGATGGCGAGCATGCCGAAGAGTTTGAAATCCACCCAGATACCCGTCGAAAATGCGTAGGCCACGATCAGATTCAAGGCCGCCCCGAAGAGAAAGAAGGCGATCCAGTAACCATTGAGGCGCCGCCAGAAAGAGCGGGGGAGGGCCGCGGGCAGTTGCCCGCCCATCAGGCGCTGCAGGAGCGGCTCCTCGCGCCAGTGGGTAAAGAGCAGGGCCGCCGCGAACAGCGCGTAGAGAATGCTCGGTTTGATCTTGATGAAGGTATCGTTATGGAAGTACAGAGTCAGGCCGCCGAAGGCGAGGATCAGCAGTGTGGAGACCCAGGTCATGGTTTCTACCCGGCCGCGCCGCCACCACTGCCAGCCCATCAGCACGACGGCGGCGGCGATGAGCACCTCGGTGGCCGTGTAGATGCCATGCATCTTGTAGGCGATGAAAAAGAGAATGATGGGGAGGAAGTCGGTAAGCAGTTTCATGACGCGTCGCAGTAAATGGGGTTAAACTCCAGACTATCTAATCACAGAAAGGAGTTCGTGGACAGTGGAACGTCAACAGATCATCCAGAGTTTGGCCGCGCTTTTGGGAGATGGCGGCAGCCACCCCCTGCCGGATTTCACCGAGGTGAAGGCGGCGCGCTGGCGCCACCTGCCCCTCGGCGGCCGTCTGGAGGGAGTGGCGCGCGTGGACTTGCCGGAGATGGACGAATTGCTGGGTATCGAAGACACCAAGGCCGCACTGGACTTGAATACCCGCCAGTTTGTCGCCGGTTTTCCCGCCAATGACGCCTTGCTCTGGGGCGGGCGGGGCACAGGCAAGTCTTCGCTGGTCAAGGCGCTCCTGCGTCGCTATGCGGATCAGGGGCTGCGGGTGATTGAAATCGATCCGGATGGCATCCTCGACCTGCCGGAGATTCTGGCGGCGCTGCAGGCGGCCGATCCACGACAGGCTTATTACTTCGTGCTCTTCTGCGATGACCTGTCTTTCGGCGCCGATGACCCCGGCTACAAGGCCCTCAAGTCGCTGCTGGACGGAGGGGTGGAGGCGCGTCCGGACAATGTGCTGCTCTACGCCACCAGCAACCGGCGGCACCTGATGCCGCGCCATTTCGCCGACAATGAGGAATATCACCGCCACGGTGAGGAGATCATCCCCGGCGAGACGGCGGAAGAAAAAATCAGCCTCTCCGAGCGCTT
>JAKACQ010000066.1:0-9181 GCA_021821285.1 Pseudomonadota bacterium | reverse complement strand
GGGTAATGATCAAGGGTTCGTGGTCGTCGCAAACGCGGTCCATGGCGCTGGCGAGGTTTGCACGAACGGTGGTATAGGTAATCGCATCCATAACAAGCCTCCAAATATGTACGTGTTACTGTACATCTTCTACGACAACCTGTCTAGCGCGACGGTGCAGACGCCCGCAACCGCCTGGTGTGCCCAACTCAACGTTCTAAATTCGGTGGGCGTTGGCTTTGGTTCATGCCCACATTCCAAGCAGAAAAGCCACTCACAATTAAAAGAAAATAAACCTGCCAGTCCAACCTCTCGTTCAAGCGGGACGCGCCAAAAGTAATGCGCCCCACGAATCCCTATAACGCGGAATCACCATATAATGCATTAATATGGTGATTTTCATCATTATATGTCACTAATTGTAACACTGTTTCATCATGTTACAATTTTTACTCTTGACGGGATCAATTGATCTGCCTAATGTGCGATTACTGCATGATTAATAACAACTTATTAATTGGTTATATGGTTTATTTCTGATTGATAAATTTTTAACTGTGTGCAGGCGCTTCCCTTTCTTGAGGAGATAAAATGAAAATCTGCAAGGCTGTCGTTTTATCCGTAATGTGTGCTTTGGCGTCCGATACGGCCTGGGCGCGGACTGCCACGGTCCCGCTGGACCCGGTCAACAGCGCGTTAGATCCGCAGAGTCCCTTTGCCGTCCTGTACCTGCCGCAAAACGCCCCCGCGCCCGTCGATCAGGTCGGCCCCACAGCGTGGACCCATGCCTATGGTAACCCGCAACATAATGCCGCCTTTCCGGTTGCCGCCAGCGCGCCGGCCTGGATTCGTGAGGGTGTACGCTGGAATTTCCCGGAGGCCCGGGCCTGGCCGCTGAGCAATCCTCATCCTTATGGGGAAAAGGTCTATGGCATCAAGGAGGCCCTGCCGGTGCAGACCCAGTTTTACGGTAATGCGCTCGGGGTCTCTGTCGTCAAGGGCGTGGTGTATGCCGAGAGCGATGACATGTTCGCTTATGCCGTCAATGCGCGGACGGGCAAACTGATCTGGAGGACCAGCCCGGTCGCCAATACGCTGATGGGCAATCCGCTGGTGGTCGGTACGCATGTGTACCTGTCCGCCGGAAGCGTGTCCTTCAACTTCGCCAACGTGATGAAATACGCCAAACACCCGGCCCAGGCGGGGCGCGGCAAGGACATCAGTTACAATGGGATATTCTGTCTGGACCGGACCAACGGCCAACTGCTCTGGAGTTTCAAAACCGCTGGTGATGCCATGCCGACCCCGGCCTATGCCGATCACTCCCTCTTCATCAGCACCGGAGATGGCAACATTTATCGCATCCGTTCAGCGGATGGCCGGAAAATGTGGCGTACTCATGTCGGTGGTATCGCCAACATGTCCAGCCCCATCGTGTGGGATGGAAAAGTCTACGTTTCCATGTCCGTCATCCCTGGCCTGTATGCCCTGAATGTGCGGACGGGCAAGGTACTATGGAAGGGTGAAATTCCCGGTGCCGTGAATACGGGCATGGGGGATGTGCCGCCCGCTGTGGCGGATGGCATCGTGGTCATGGACTCGGTGGCAAATCCGCGGATGATCGGGGGCAAGCCCACCATGACCACCTTGGTGCGGGCTTTCGATGCGCGCGATGGCAAGGTCCTGTGGACCGATGACATGGGACGCGGATCCAGAGTTCCGGCATTCAAGGGGGGCGTGCCAATGATTCATGATCATACGGTCTATGTGGGTTCACCGGTCACGTCCGCTTATGAAGCCATTGACTTGCATACCGGTAAAGTGGCGTGGACCTGGCATGTGCCCAACCCCGGCCCGGCGGGCGCCGGTCGCGGCGCGCCGACCTACTATGATCATACCCTGTATATTTCCACGGGGCCGGATATTTATGCTATCGATCCGAAGAATGGGAAAATGATCCATCAATACAAGGTTGGCGGGCGTTTTGGCATCGTCAATCCGACCATAGTCGGTGGCACCATATATCTGGGCAACTCTTGGGACTGGATCAACGCCGTCCCCGTTCATGATGTGAATCCGCGATTCAACGCCCATCCGTCGTAACTCAGGAATGTTGGTAACAACCTGAACGCACCCCCCGATTTCCTGCCCCTGCGCAGGAAATCACCCATACCCTGCTATACTTCTTCCTCTTTCGCGGCCGCATATTGGCCCAGCCGGGCTGACGAAGGTCGTGACGGAGTGATGAGGGACTGACATGCAGCCAGATACGCAGGCTTGGGCCGCCGTGGGCGTGGCCCTTTATGCCACCGATCCAGAACGAAAAATAGCGCAGGTCCGTGCCTTGCGCTGGCCGCCGGCACCCATGCCGGAAGTCTCGGCCCCAGCGCTTTCCGATATGCCGGGGCGGCCGGCCCATCCCCTGCTGGTGAGTCCCAAGGATTTGCCCAAACGCCGCGCCCTGCATACCCGGGCAGGCCGCTTCGCCTTGTTGCACGCCCTGGCGCACATTGAGTTCAATGCCATCAACCTGGCGCTGGATGCCCTCTACCGCTTCCCCGGTCTTCCCGAGGATTTCTACCGCGACTGGTTGCGGGTGGCGCAGGAAGAGGCGGAGCATTTCGTCCTCCTGCGCCAGCAGTTGCGGCGACTCGGCGGTGACTATGGTGACCTGCCCGCCCATGACGGTCTCTGGGAAATGGCCCTGGATACGGCGGCGGACCCTTTGGCGCGCATGGCGCTGGTGCCGCGCGTTCTGGAGGCGCGGGGGCTGGATGTCACCCCGGCCATGCGCGAACGGCTGCTGGCCGCCGGGGACGCCGAGGCCGCCGCGGTGTTGGAGCGGATCGAATGCGATGAACGCGGGCATGTGGCCGTGGGTACCCGCTGGTTTCGTTTTTTGTGCGCACAGCGCGGGCTGGAGCCGGATCGTACCTTCATGACACTCTTGCAGCGGCATTACCGGGGACGGATTCAGGGGCCGCTGGCGTTGCCGGCGCGACGCGCGGCGGGGTTTTCGGAGCCGGAACTCGACTGGTTGCAGGACCGCGCCAGGCCACCTGCCGGACAGCAAGCCGCAGGGGTACACCATGATTGAGCGGGTCCTGGGTATCGAGAGCTCCTGTGATGAAACGGGGCTCGCGCTCTATGACCGCCAGCGTGGCCTGCTCGGCGAAGTGCTGTTCAGTCAGACCGCCCTGCATGCGCCCTATGGCGGCGTCGTGCCGGAACTGGCGTCCCGCGATCATGTGCGCCGCCTGCCCCTGCTGCTCGACGAGTTGCGGGCGCGGACCGGCGGGCAGCGTCCTGACGCCATCGCCGTCACCGCCGGACCGGGACTCATCGGCGCCCTGCTGGTGGGGGTGAGTTTTGCCCGGGGTCTCGCCATGGGCTGGAACATTCCGGTGATCCCCGTGCATCATCTGGAAGGCCATCTGCTGGCTCCATTGCTTGGCGGCGTGGACCCCTTCCCGGCGGTGGCCCTGCTGGTTTCCGGCGGCCATACGATGCTGGTGGAGGTCCGTGGCCTCGGTGATTATCGCTTACTAGGGGAGACGTTGGACGATGCGGCGGGTGAGGCTTTCGACAAGGCGGCGAAGATGATGGGGCTCGGCTATCCCGGCGGACCGGCGCTGGCCGCGCTGGCGGTGGACGGAAATGCCCAAGCTTTTGGTTTGCCCCGGCCATTGCTGGATCGGCCGGGGCTGGATTTCAGCTTCAGTGGTCTGAAAACGGCCTTCCGCCTGGCTTCCCTGCCGGTCGCGTCCGACGATGCGCAAAGGCGGGCTGATCTGGCCGCCAGTTTTCAGGCCGCGGTGGTGGAGACGCTGTTCAGGAAATGCCGGCGTGCTCTGGAGCAGACCGGGCTGAGGCGTCTGATCGTGGCCGGTGGGGTCGGCGCCAACCGGGCCTTGCGGACCGCTTTGGGCGGTTTGGCGGCGGAAGGGATCGCAGTGTTTATCGCCGACCCTGCCCATTGCACGGACAACGCGGCGATGATCGCCCTGACCGGTGCCCTGCGCAGGGAGCTGGCGCAGGCAGCCACCGCGGATTTTCCGGTACGGGCGCGCTGGCCGCTGACGGGGCAGGCAGCCAACGGATGATGCGGGAGCCATTTTCTCTGGAGATGATCGTGGAAGAGCTGGCGGCGCAGGATGCCGACTTTCAGGAAGGTCTCGACTGGCAGCAGACGGACCATCCGCGGGAGGCGGCGGCGGCTTTCAAACGGGTCTTGGCGCGTTACCCGGACAGCGCCGTGGTCTGGACCTTTTACGCCTGGGCCTTGTCCGCCTCAGGCGATCCGCACGGGGCCATCGCCGCCTGCCGCCGGGCCATTGCCAGTGATGCCGAGTGGGGGCCGGCGTGGAATGATCTCGGTGAGTATCTGATGGATACCGGTCGTGAGGACGAGGCGCTCTTCGTGATTCGCCGCGCCCTCAAGGCCAAACGCTTCGGCAGTCCGCATCTGGCGCAGATGAATCTGGGCCGCTACTACCTGTACAAAGGCAGTATGCGCAGGGCCCTGGCGGCCGCGCGGGAGGCGCAACGGCTGGTCCCCGGCTTTCGTCCGGCGGCGCGGCTGGCGGACTGGATCCGTGAGCGCATGCGGGAGTGGAACATCCACGATTGAGGAGGGCCGCGATGCCTTCAACCCTTTTTGAAGGGACGTTCGCTGCCATCCAGCAGACGGCGGATATTGCTGCGGTGCCGCCACAGGACTAACAGTACCAGCACCAGGACGAGCACCCGCAGATCCGTCGCGGAAGATACCGCAAAGACGGTGGGCACCGCGCCGATCGCCGCCAGCAGCGCCGCCATGGACGAAACCCGCGTCACCGCAAACACCAGTATCCACAGACCCAATATCGACAAGCCCAGCACCGGCATGAGCGCCAGCAGGATGCCCAGCGCCGTGGACACCCCCTTGCCGCCGCGAAAACCAAAGAACACCGGATAGAGATGACCGAGGAAAGTGGCCAGCGCCACGGCGGCCAGCGCCCAGCCCTCCAGCCCGAGCAGGCGGGCGGCAACGATGGGGATGACGCCCTTGATCAGGTCGCCGAGCAAAGTCAGCAAGGCGGCCTTTTTGCCGCCGATGCGCAGGATGTTGGTGGCGCCGGGATTGCCCGATCCGGACTGACGCGGGTCCCCCAGACCCAGGGCGCGCGCCACCAGAATGGCGGTGGCAACGGAACCGACGGCATATCCCCCGCCGATCAGGGCAACATCCAGAAGAAGTGACATGCGGTGCTTTGGCCGGAAAATTGGTTATTATAGGCCGAGCCGCGGCGAATTGCCGCTTTTTTCGGGATTACCATGGATATTCTTTTTGTACGTGAACTGAAGGTGGACACCCGCATCGGCATCTACGACTGGGAACGCCAGGTCAAACAGACGGTGCTCGTCGATCTGGATATTGCCGCGGATGCGGGGGCCGCGGCGCGGACCGACAAGGTGGAGAACACCATCAACTACCAGACCATCTGCCAGCGCCTGGTCGCGCATATCGCCGCGTCGGAGGTGGAACTGGTGGAGACTCTGGCCGAGCAGATCGCGGACATCATTCGCGGCGAATTCGGCGCGGCCTGGGTGCAGGTGACGGTGCACAAACCTGCCGCCGTGCGTGGATCGCGGGATGTGGGGGTGCGGATCGAGCGGGGTAGCCGTCTGCCCTGAGCGACCAAAGGCCCCGGTCAGGCCGACACCAGCACCCCGTACAGATCATGGGCATCGGCCCGGGTGATCGTCACCTCCACCCAGTCCCCGACCTGCAACCCCGCTGCCTTGCCCAGATGGACCACGCCGTCGATCTCCGGGGCATCGCTGGCCGAACGGGCGGTGACTTTGCCGCCCCGGCCCACGGCGTCCACCAGCACCCGCTGACGCTGGCCCACCCGGCGTTGTAGCCGCCCACGGCTGATGGCTTCCTGCACGGCCATGAATTCGGCGCGGCGCTCTTCTTTGACCGGCTCCGGCACCGCTCCAGGGATCGCATTGGCGGGCGCACCCTCTACTGGCGAATAGGCGAAGCAGCCCACCCGGTCCAGCTCCGCCGCCCGCAGAAAATCCAGCAGCTCCGCAAAATCGGCGTCGGTTTCGCCGGGGAAGCCGACGATGAAGGT
Source organism: Pseudomonadota bacterium (assembly GCA_021821285.1). Lineage (GTDB taxonomy): Bacteria > Pseudomonadota > Gammaproteobacteria > Acidithiobacillales > Acidithiobacillaceae > Acidithiobacillus. Next base: position 3,080 of record JAKACQ010000066.1, on the reverse strand, counting down.
GCTGCGGATGGTCAGATCGGGCACAATCTGGCGCCAGCCGAGAATCCGGTCGAGGGTTTTTTCGGCGGCGGCGGGGCGGCGCATGGCCTTGAGGATGCGCGGGCTGCCGTGCTGCAGGGGCACATCCAGATAGGGCAGAATTTTACCCGCCGCTATCAGGGGCAGGAGTTCGTCAATGTGCGGGTAGGGGTAGACGTAGTGCAGGCGCACCCAGACGCCGAGTTCGCCCAGGGCCGCGCAGAGATCGGTGATGCGGGTCTTGAGCGGGCGGCCGTCGTGAAAGGCGGTGCGGTATTTGCGGTCCACCCCGTAAGCGCCGGTGTCCTGGGAAATCACCAGCAGTTCTTTGACGCCCCCCGCCACCAGCGCCTCGGCCTCGCGCAGAATATCGTCCGGCGCGCGGCTGACCAGCTTGCCGCGCATGCTGGGGATGATGCAGAAGCTGCAGGATTGATTGCAGCCCTCGGAGATTTTCAGATAGGCGTAGTGGGGCGGCGTCAGGCGCAGGCCCTGGGGCGGCACCAGATCGGTGTAGGGATCGTGGGCCGGAGGGAGCGCCGCATGAATCGCGTCGAGCACCGCACCGGCCTGATTGGGGCCGGTGACGGCGAGCACCTTGGGATGGGCGCCGCGCACGAAGCCGCCGTCCTCGCGGGCACCCAGACAACCGGTGACCACCACCTTGCCGTTCTCCTCCAGCGCCTCGCCGATGGCCTCCAGGGATTCCTCCACCGCCGCGTCGATAAAGCCGCAGGTGTTGACGACGACCACATCGGCGCTGGCGTAATCCCCCACCAGCAGATAGCCCTCGGCGCGCAACTGGGTGAGGATGCGCTCGCTGTCCACCGTGGCCTTGGGGCACCCAAGAGATACTACACCTATACTAGGAATTTTTTTCATGGCAGTATGCTCGCCGTATGGATAGAACGCGGCGAGTATACAGCTATTTGCGCTTTTCGGATCCTAAGCAGGCCGAGGGTGGGAGTGTTGATCGGCAACTAGAGTACGCTAGGCGCTGGGCGGTTGAGCATGGCTTGGTACTGGATGAATCCCTGACCATGCGCGACGAGGGGCTGAGCGCCTATCACCAGAGACACGTCACGCGCGGGATGTTGGGCCTTTTTCTCGTCGCCGTGGACGAGGGGCGCGTGCCGCCAGGGTCTGTGTTGATCGTGGAGGGTTTGGATCGGCTGAGCCGGGCAGAACCTATCCAGGCACAAGCTCAACTGGCGCAGATCATCAACGCCGGGATTACGGTGGTCACTGCCTCAGATGGGAAGGAATACAACCGGCAGCGGCTGAAAGATCAGCCTATGGACTTGGTCTACAGCCTGCTGGTGATGATCCGCGCCCATGAGGAGAGCGACACCAAGAGTAAGCGCGTAAAGGCAGCCATTCGTCGCCAGTGTGATGCTTGGCTGACCGGAAAATGGCGTGGGATCATCCGCAACGGCAAAGATCCTGCCTGGGTGGCGTGGAACGGACAGGCTTTCGAGCTTGTTCCTGACCGCGCCGAATCTGTGCGCCTTGCCATCGAGATGTTCATGGATGGTCACGGCGCGATGGCCATCATCAGCCGCATGCGATCCTCTGGCGTTACCTTTGCCGCCAACGCATCCCATCTGTACAAGATGATTCGCAACCGCGCCCTGGTTGGCGATCGCGTGCTTACCATGGATCGCGAAGAGCTCGTCTTGCCTGGTTATTACCCGGCACTGATGAGCGAGGCAGAGTTTTCGGAACTGCAACGTCTGGCATCCCAACGACATCGGCGCAAGGGCAAGGGCGAGATTCCTGGCGTGATTACTGGCATGGGTATCTGCCGGTGTGGCTATTGTGGCAGCGCGATGGTGGCTCAGAACCTGATGAGCAGAAAGAAGCGACCAGACGGCAAGCCCCATGATGGTCATCGGCGATTGATATGCGTAGCATCGTCTAACGCGCAGGCTTGCAAAGTGAACGGTAGCTGTAGTGTGGTGCCGGTGGAGGACGCCATCATGGAATGGTGCGCCGATGCGATGAATCTGGCTTCGCTGATGAGCGGCGGCGATGCTGGTGTAGGACTACGCGCTGAACTGGCTGCTGCCCGCGCCAGAGTGGTTGAGATTGAGCGACAGATCGAGCGCGTAACGGAAGCTATGCTGAGTAGCGATGCGCCACCATCGTCGTTCGCCAAGAAAGCACGGGAGCTTGAGAATGATCTTGCGCATGAGCAGGACATCATCGGACGCTGCGAGAGCGAACTGGCTGCACGTGCCCGCCTTCAGATACCAGGGATGGCCGACGCCTGGGCGGCGCTGGTGGATGGTGTGAAGGCGCTTGATTACGACGCCAGACTAAAGACACGCCAATTGGTGGCTGACACGTTCAGCAGAATTGATGTGTACCACTCTGGCCTTCTGCCGGGGGATGGCAAGGTCATTGATATCGTCCTGCACGGTCGTAGCGGGGCTGTTCGGGTTCTGAGTGGAGTGTTGAGAGGAGGAACGGTTGAATAGTGTCTGCGGCCATTTGTCAGGATTTTATCATGGCTTTTCCGTGGTCACCTTCATGTGTCCACCGTGCAGCAGTGCGGTGCAATAGGTGGTGATGGCGATTGCCCATACGGTTTGGGCTACGTCGTTGCCAGCTTCTACAATGCAGCCATCCTCGTCCACCACAGCCAGGCGTGCTGGTCTGCCGTCTTTGAGGGTGACGGAAGGCTTGCCGTCGAAGATGCGCCCACTGATGACACTATTCTTGAGGGGTACAATGGGCGGCACGCCCGGCATGGTTTCCAGAATATCACGTTTGATGTCGGCTCTCATGATACTCATTGGGTAGCATCCCTCACGCCACCATTCCCATCCACGTCGAGGGCGATAACCGGCGCGGGCCGGGCGAAAACACCATTATTACCGTTATTCATCAGAGCACCACCTTCCGCACCGCGCCGGCGCGGGCGACCATGGCCATGAGGTCCACAATGGGTGTGGAGCGATCGAAGAGGAAGGTCAGCACGGCGCCGTCGCGGTAGGCGACGGAAACCGTTGCGTGATTCTGAGAGGATCTGGGGTGTTGCGGGGCAGCCCCGTCCGCAT
>JAKACQ010000065.1:0-9683 GCA_021821285.1 Pseudomonadota bacterium | reverse complement strand
CTGGTACAGTTCATCGGCTATCCGTCCCTGTCGGCCATGGCCCTGGTCGGGATTCTGATCGGCTGGCTGATGGGGCATGGATTACAGGCCCCAGATGCCGCGCCGGCCCGCCCCGATGATTTATCGGCGCAAAAGCACAGTCCTAGCGATTCCGCATGAAATCAGCCGTGCGCTGAAAGGCACCCTGCAGGTGGGCATAAAGTTCAGGCTCTATCTCTACGTCGTGCATGGCCCGAAGCATGCAGGCCATCCACTGATCCCGCGCCTGATCATCCACCGGGAAAGAGCCATGCCGCGCCCGTAAGCGGGGATGCCCGAAACGCTGCACATACAGGTCAGGCCCGCCCAACCAGCCGGACAGAAACAGAAAGAGCTTCTCTTTGGACTCGGAAAGGTCTTTCGGGTGGATATCCCGCAGCGGGGTTTGCCACTGCGCCTCGCTATCCATCAAATCATAAAAATGGTTGACCAGCTTGCGCACGGTGTCCTCGCCACCGAGGCGGGCGTAGGGTGTACTTTCGGGTTCAGGCATCAATGGTCTTGCTCCAGATAAGCCTATAGAGGCCACTATATTTATGACGCATGCTGCGCAGGCATGGTCTTTTTGCACTTTATTGCCGCCTGCGCTACAGTTAGCGAGGACGTACCATCCCGCAAGAGTATCTTCTTTGGACGTCATTCAGCAACGTTTCGGCTTCCGTCCGTAGCACACAGGAAGAATCCATGCCCCTTGGACCGACAACAGCATTCATCAATGGATGCTGGACAGACCTCAGCATGCGCTTTATGGTACAGAGCCCGGTCAATCAACAGATACTCGCCGAAGTGTCCGATTGCGGAACTCGGGAGGCCGAAGCAGCGGTGCAGGCGGCAACGGTCGCTTTTGCAATCTGGCGCCAAACCACCGTCTATCAGCGCGCGGCCATCCTCAGCCGTTGGGCGGAACTCATCCAGGTTCACGCAGAAAACCTCGCCCGTCTCATCACCTGGGAGATGGGTAAACCCATACGCCAGAGTCGTGCCGAAATCAAAACCGCGGTCGCCTTGGCGCGCTGGTATGCCGAAGAATGCAAGCGCATCACCGGAGAAAGTATCTCCTCCCAGTTTCCAGACAAGCGCTTACAGATCTGGAAAGTGCCGGTTGGTCCGGTATTCGCCATTACGCCGTGGAACAGTCCGGTCTCTATGGTCGTTCGCAAGATAGCTCCGGCGCTGGCAGCCGGCTGTACAGTCATCCTCAAGCCCGATGAGCAAACTCCGCTATCCGCATTGAAACTTGCCGAACTCTGGTCCGAGGCGGAAGGACCTGCAGGCACTCTGCAGGTTCTCCCTAGCTCTGATCCTGCACCCCTGGCGGAACGACTGATGGCTGACCCGCGCATAGCCAAGTTGAGCTTTACCGGTTCCACGGCGGTCGGGCAGAAGCTTTATGCGCAGGGATCGCCGACCATCAAACGGCTTTCTCTGGAACTGGGCGGACACGCTCCAGTGCTTATTTTTGCCGATGCGGACATCCCTGCGGCGGTGGCCATGACCATCCATGCCAAATTCCGCTATGCTGGCCAGTCCTGTGTCGCCGCCAACCGCTTGTATGTGGATGATGCGATCCTGCCGGAGTTTACCGCACGCTACCTCGACGCGGTAAGTCACCTCAAGATCGGAGACCCCTTTGCAGAGGACACTGACATCGGGCCGCTGGTTTCCGCAGCTGCTGTCCAGAAGTTCAAAGCGCAAGTGCAGGATGCCCTGGACCGCGGTGCGAGACTGCTGTGCGGAGGGGATGCACAAGGCCTGTGGTGCTCCCCGACCCTCCTCGCCGACCTCGATCCGCAGAGCCGTATATTCCACGAAGAAAGCTTCAGCCCCCTGCTGCCCATACAGGGGTTTCGCAGCGAAGCGGAAGCTATCGCCCGCGCCAATGATACCCCCTATGGCTTGGCCGCTTATCTCTGGACTCGCGATCTCGGACGCGCATACCGCGTCGCGGAGGCGCTGCAATGCGGCATCGTCGGCGTCAATGACGGGTCTCCAGCCACCCCGCAAGCGCCTTTCGGCGGCAACAGGCTTTCTGGACTGGGCGTCGAGGGCGGCAAATGGGGGTTGGAGGAATATTTGCAGTTGCGCTATGTCTCTTTCCAATTGCCGCCCGCGCCAGCGACCGGAGATCTGGAATCCGCTCTTTCTTATCTTTAGTTGTTCCGGGATATACTCACCTGCCAACATCATGTAACGAAAGATGTTGGCATTGAAACCAGTCTGCGTAATCGTTCGCTGTTAGGGGCTATAGCATGTATTTCTCTCCACAGGAAATTGCTGCACTCATCCAGGAGGATCAGCCTTTCCTGGACCTCACCACCCACATGCTGGGTATTGGCGACAAGGCAGCGGTCATGCGTTTTCGCTGTCGTCAGGACATCACTGTCGCCGGTACCGAACTTGCCGCGCAGATAGTGGACGCCTGCGGCCTTACCGTGAGCGAAAGTCAGCCGTCGGGCGCATTGGTCGCAACAGGAACCACCCTGCTGGCTGCGGAAGGTTCCGCAAGTGCTGCCCATTCTGCCTGGAAAGTGGCGCAAAACGTGCTGGAGTACGCCTGCGGCATCGCGACCTATGCCGGACAACTGGTGCAACAGACGCATCAGATCAGTCCCAGGACGGCTGTTGTCGTCACCCGCAAGAATCTTCCGGGGATGCGCCGTTTTGCGGCCATGGCTGCTCTCGCAGGGGGAGTCATGCCGCACCGGCTGGGTCTCTCGGAAAGTGTTCTGGTATTTGACCAGCACCTGGCTTTTTTAGGTGGTTTATCGCCTTTCTTGCAACAGTTGGCGCAATACCGGAGACAGGTCCCCTCCAGCAAGATCGTGGTGGAAGTGCAAAAGACGGATCACACCCTGACGGACGCACTGGCACTGGCTCAGGCCGGGGTCGCTGGCATCCAGTTTGACAAATTGCCCCCCGGGCTCTTGGCAGAAATTGCCGCGCAGCTGCGCGTCGTAGCACCTGAAGTTACGTTGTTTGCAGCGGGCGGAATCACCCTTGCGAATATTCAGTCCTATGCGGCAACCGGTATGGACACCCTCGTGACCAGCGCCGTTTATCACGCCACACCGGCAGATATCGGTGTGGAGATTCGCCCCGTATAAGACCGTGACTCCTGTGCGTCAGGGGATTTTGATCAGCATGGGGTGCACCCCCTTATCCCGCCTTGCGCAGCAGCCGTAAATCATAGCGGCCATCGCGCACAGCCTCCGCCATATAGCCTATGGTTTGCTCGCTGAGCAATTCCAGCACCTTATTTTTTATGGGTGACCAGGCATGGTGAGCGGGGCATGCGGTCTCATCGGCGCACCTGGCGAGACCCAAAACGCAACCTTCGCCAAAAGGTTCTCCCTCGATACGCTTCACCATCTCCAGAAGTCCTGATTCCCGGATTCCCGGCGCCAGCAAAAAGCCACCGCCGCGCCCCTTGAACGACTGAAGTATGCCCTTCCCTGCCAATTCCTTGAGAATTTTCAATAGGTAGGGAGAGGGCACGTCATAGAGGTAAGCGGCCACATCCTGACTGCGAACACAGGCATCTTCAGGCTGAGATGCCACGTATACTAAAGCCTGAAGCGCGTAGTCACAGGTTTTGCTCCACAACATGGCCTTGCCCCCTGCTTATCCCGCCTTGGCTACGGCGGCCTCGCCTAACAAGACGCCAGAGGGCATCTGGAGCACCTGAATCCCCTGCTCGCGAACAAAACGCGCTTCGTTCCGGGTCAGCGGTGCCTCTATCAGCGCCCAATGACGATCCGATGAACGCTTCATGATCTGGCGGGCGAAATTGCGCTGCAACTGGTCATTGAAACGGCATCCGACAAAAAGAAAATGGCGCCCCGTGCGGATTTGTTGGACGATCTCCGGGATAGGCGTCTGAATGTCAATTTCCGTCAGCACTTCGACAAAATCCGTATCGGAAACGAGATAATTATTAGCCGGACTTTGTGAGCCCCAAGGCTCATACAGTATCGTGTCCCATTGGGCGGCCACGGCGGCGTCAACTGGTTGACCGACGGCATCCATATATCCCGTCCAGTGGCCGAAATGCTCGGTCTGGCTGAGTCCCTGGATACGTCCCCAGCGTGTAGGTTGTTCAGCCAACGCCTTGGCCATACCGTTGTCGTACCAGAGGTGGACGATCAACGGGAGTTTCCGGGCGGCCAGGTCGCGCTGCAAAGGATGGATCGGCGGATCCTCGGCAAAGGTCTTGTCCATCATGCCCACGAGGGTCTTGCGATGCTTGAAGTTCTCGATATACTGCGCGGCCCCGGTGAGGTTGCGCCGGACCTTGTGAGGCACCGTCACCTGGCTGCTGAGCACTTCCGCCAATGCCGACAACCCGCTGGGCAGGGTGGCTCCGGCCTCCGGCAACAGGCCGGGACCGAGATACGGAATGATGCGCCCTTCCGCAAGGCCGCTGAAGATTTCCGAAAGATCCTTGTCCATAGTCATGCTTCCTTATGTAGCGAGGGATAGAACCGCAGCCTTGATCTGTTCGATGACCGCCGGTTCGAGGCGAAAAACACCCCTTCCGCCGGAGAGCGATTCATAACCATTGGACGAGTGTCTGCTCAGCGCATTGAACCAGTCCTGAGGACTGGTCCCGCTGGGACACTCGCCAATTTCCCGCACACTGCCATCGTTGGCAAAACGTGCATGAATGATGACGAGCGACTGTTCCATCACATCCTCCTTATAAGCCCGAAGAAAATCCCAAAAGCTCGATGACGACATCTTCTTCACCGATCATGGCCTGACAGGCCAGACGGGATTTGCTGCCGACGCCAACGATGGTATCCAGTCGCTCATTTTCCAGACGCTGGATTTTCGACACGCTCTTCCGCCCTTCCTGGACGAAAATATGGCAGCTATCGCATTCGCCTTTGCCTTCGCACTTCAGAACCATAGGCTCACCAGCGGCGATCACTGCGGCAGCGAGACTGGCCCCCACGGGCATCTCGACGGTTTTACCACTGGGTTTGATGGTGATAATGGGCATTCAATCTTCTCCTCTATTAAAATGAACATAAAAACAACACACTAATAAATGGCGGCACCAGCACCCACATTGACGGATGCATCCTTCAATGTTTCGATGATAAAGGCGATTTCCTCTTCTCCCAGACGCGGGTGAAAAGGCAGGATCAGGGTGCGGTCGGACACCCGCACGGAGGTCGGGCAGTGGCCGCCGCCGCGCTCGCGATAATAGGATTGCGTATGCATGGGCAGGCAGTAAGAGGCTGCCTCGATACCCTGGGCGCGGAGATCGGTGACGATGGCATCCCGACTGCTGCGGCTGAACCGGGTACCAAGGTGTACTTCGTACACAAACCAGTGCACCGCGCTGGCATCCGGCCCGTGGTAGGGATCCTTGATACCTTCAAAGGACTTCATGTACTCAAAGTACAGTGCTTCCACCTGCTGCCGGCGTTGCAAAATACCGTCCAGACGGGCGAGCTGGACCAGCCCGATGGTGGCCTGAATATCGCTCATTTCTGCTTGCAGGGGGGGACGGGTAGGCGCCACCACCGAGCCCCGCTCACTGATGCCCCGCGCGCGGTATTGGCGCAGACGGCTGACGGTTTCGGTATCGTCCGTGACGATCATGGCGCCTTCGCCGCAGACCAGGGCGGAGGGCTGGGCAAAGGCGAAAATGGCGCTGTCCCCAAAGGTGCCGACCAGTTTGTCCTGATAACGGGAGCCGATGGCCTCCGTCGAGTCTTCCAGCAGAATCAGGCCGTTTTCGTTGGCCATCGTGCGCAGATCCTGCCAGAAGGCGGGATGCCCCTTGGTATTGCCGGCGAGAATCGCCCGGGTTTTCTCCGTGATCAGGGTCTCAGTCCCTTTGGGGGAGATCGTGCCGGAGTAGTAGTCGATATCCGCGAACACCGGCTGCACCCCATACCACGCCAGGGCATGCCCAATCTGCCACCAGCTATAGGGCGAGAGGATGACTTCATCGCCCGCCCTGAGTTCGTAGGCGCGCAGACAGAGCATCAGGGCGAGCGTCGGGCTGGCAACGGCGACAGCGTATCGCCGCCCGTGGTAGGCCGCGAAAGCTGCCTCGAAAGCCTCCACTTGTTCACCCGCACTAATGCGAGGGGACCGCAAAACGGCCTCTACGGCCTCCAGTTCACTGGGGCTGATGTCCGGATCCGATAGTAGTATCTCGGGTGTGCTCATGACACTCTCCCATGCATAGCCAGCAACAGACCCGTTGCCGCTAGGGAATCTGCCGTGACCTTCCAGCAGTGGTCGCGGGTATCGAGCAGATGCAGGTCAAAATATTCGCCGGTACGGAAAGGCTCATCGCTGACATCGCCGGCGGGACATTGGGTAATGGGCAGCCCGGGGAAGCGGGTACGCAAAACAGGAAGGATGCCTTCACCGGACTGGCAGGCATTCCGGCCCAGATCAAAAAGTACCGCGAGATCTTCGTCAGTGAGTTCCATCCTCTCAGCCCTCCAGGCGACGCGCTTCTACGGTAATAGGCAGGCGGGTATCACCGGGCATCTCCGGTAGTTCCAGGCGCCAGCCGTTAGCCAGCGTCACCACTCCGCCCCAGAGCTCCGGCTTCTGACACTCGGTAATGGGTTCTTCGAGGTCCTTCTTGGGCACATACGCCGTCAGCTCACCAGCGGCATTTTTACGAATCATCACCTTCATGGGGTATTCCTTATTTTACTGTGCACAAGAAATCGGGGCACTGGCCGTCATCGGCGGCATGTCCATCATGCCCAGCAGGATGCCTGGTAATACGCGGAGCAGCCGCTCCACATCCTCCGACCGGTTCAGGCGTCCAAAGGAGAAACGCAGTGAGGACAGCACCGCCGTTTTAGAAAAGCCCATAGCCGTGAGCACATGGGAAGGTTCCTGCCCGCCAGCAGCACAGGCGGCACCGGCTGCAGCCGTAATGCCCTCCTGTTCCAGGCGATAGAGCAATTCTTCACCGTCGAGAGCGACAAATCCGACATTGCTGGTATTGGGTAAACGCTCGGCTTCCTGTCCGTGGATACGCGCACACGGCATGAAAGCCAACAGACCTTGTTCAAAATGATCGCGCAATTCCTGCAGGTAGCGAGCCTCGTGTTCGATATTGGTGAGCAGGCGAGCAGCCGCCGCAAAGCCAATAATACCTGGAACATTCTCAGTACCGCCCCGGCGTCCCCGTTCCTGATGACCATGAAATAGTGGTGGTAAGGCGATGCCTTTGCGGACAAAGAGCGCCCCCACCCCCTTGGGTCCATGAATCTTGTGTGCAGAGCAGGACAGGAAATCCACACCGGATGCGGCGGCATTCACCGGCAGCTTGCCGATGGCCTGGGTCGCATCCGTATGGAAAAAAGCCCCCGCGTCATGCGCCATGGCAGCCGCTTCAACAACGGGAAAGAGCACACCCGTTTCATTGTTTGCCCACATGAGGGAAACCAGGGCGGTATCCGGACGCAAGGCGGCACGCAGGTCTTCCAGATCCAGCCGTCCCTCTTCATCCACCGGTAGGTAACTCACCTCTATCCCGAGGCGTTCCAGATGCTGACACATGAGCAATACCGAAGGATGCTCCACCTGGCTGGTAATCAGGTGGCGTTTGCCTTTGGTCAGGGAAAGCGCGCCCAGGATCGCCGTATGATTGCTCTCCGTCGCGCCACTGGTAAAAATCAACTCCGCGGGTGAGGCGCCCAACAATTGGGCCACCGCGACCCGTGCCTCACCCAAAACTTTCTTGACGCTTGCACCCGCTTCGGAGGCGCTGGAAGGATTGGCATATTCCGTGGATAAATAGGGCAACATGGTGTCCAGTGCCGCCGGTGCCAAGGCCGTTGTCGCATTGTTATCGAGATAAATGCTGCGCGTTATATTCATGATTTTGGCTCTCCGATGGGCAGTATTTCCTCTTCCAGGCAACCCACCACCATGCCGTTGGCGAACTCCACGAGGTAGAGGGGCGTGTTGCTCTCCTCATGATGTCCTACCCGCACGATTTCTCCCGGACTGTCCTTGGCCACCAGCAAGGCCCCTTCGGCCTCCCCCGGATAAGTCCCGTCATTAAAAATGTCATCGCCAGCCAATACCCTGAGGCCCCAATCAAATCGTGGAGGACGCAGATCCATCATGAGATTTTCTCCTCCTGACTCGGATTGTATTCGATCAGTTCCAGTTCACGGCCCTTCATGCCGACCAGATGACCACGTTCATAAAAATCCACGCCATAAATATAAAATTGTTGCAAATAGGTGCCGATACTGATGATAAAACCGACATCGCCTTTGGTGACAATCACCTCGCCAATTTCGGCGCCGGTGAATGTCCCGTCATTTTTCACATGCTTGCGGGAACGGACTTTATCTCCATAATTGAACTCGGGTTCCGCGCCCAACTCCACCGTTGCGCTGTCTCTGCTCATTCCGGCCATATCCCACCCTCCCCTGGCAATCGTTGTCTGGAAAGTGTATCGCCTTTCCCCAGGCGTTCCGCAGCGCAACGACGCACCTCATGATCCGCATCCGCCAACAGGCTGATTACCGCTTCCCGGCTCCCGCGCGCCGCCACCTCGTAGCGGATGCGCCAATCCGCATCCTCCACCAGGGTGGAAAGGATCGACACCGGTACGCGTTCAATGGCATCCAGACGGACCCCGGGATCATCGTCCCGCAGCATTTTGACCAGAGCATCCACGCCGATGCGTTTGGCCACAACCCGCCGGACCTCCACATCGGAATCATGCATCATGAGCGGCAACAGGCCTTTGGGCAGACGCCGCACCACCTCCAGGCGTACGTAATAATCCGCATCGTGCATCATGGCCGACAGGTTACGGTCATCCAGCCGCGCGGCAACCCGGATACGCACTTCCCGATGCGGATCGTGGATCATCCGCAGCAGATAGCGTTGCGGGAGTCTTTGCGCTACCGCCCAGCGCACGGTTTCGTCGGGATCGTTCATCAGTGCGGGCAGATGAAAAATATCCGCATAACGTGCGGCGCAAGCCCGCACCTCAAAGTAGCCGTGTTGCAGATAATCCTTGGCGATCTGCGGATTCCAGCGGAAAAAGCGATCCACCCTTTTGGCGTAACGATCATGCATACAGGCATGCAACGGTTCGCACTTCACCTCTGGAATCCCGCGCTCAGGGCATGCTTCACAGGAGACGGCAGCGCCCTGCCAGTCAATGGCCACGTCCGGATCACTCATCGTCGTCCTCCTCTTTTTTTTGCAGGACTTCCAGCAGCACCCGCGCCTGTATTTTGTCCGTCGGGTCCAGTTCGATGAGTTTGTCCATGATTTTGCTGCCCGTAGCCAGATGACCCAGACGCAAATGCAGGTAACCATAGGCTTTCAGCACGAACATATAAAAGCGTGCCCGCGGAGCATCAAAACTGCCAAAGTCTGCCTGCCGCTCCATTACCTTGCGCCAGTCCGGATCAATACCCAATTCCGCGGCGCTGCGCTGCAGACAGATGCGGGCCGTAGCCAGCGCCTCGTTCAGTCGGCCTTTATAGAAATAAAATTTGTATAAACCCAGGTAAACGACCATGTGTTCGGGCGCGATGGCGATGGCATCCATCAGATGATCCTCGGCGCGCACATCGTCCGCATAAGAGCGCGCCGCGAGATGCAGATGGCGTTCTGCCGCCTCCGGT
>JAKACQ010000064.1:0-9763 GCA_021821285.1 Pseudomonadota bacterium | reverse complement strand
CGCCCTGGCGCAGGCCGATGCGGAGGCGGCTATCGAGGTGGCCAAGGGCGACGAAATACTTAACCAGGAATATCGCTCTGCCATGCGCCGATTGATCACCTATATGCTGGAGGATCCACGCATCCTCACGCAGGCCATTGACGTGCTGTTCATCGCCAAGGCCATCGAACGCATTGGCGACCATGCGCGCAACATTTGCGAATACGTGATCTATCTGGCGAAAGGCAAAAATGTCCGGCACTTGCCCATCGAGCAAGTCGCTGAATCGTTGCAAAAGGAGTGATAAATGGACCAATCGGTTTCTCCTTTGTCTGTGGAGACCGATTTGGCCACACCGCGACGGGCGGTCCCTGTCTTGCATCGAACCATTAATCTTCTCAGCGGCTTTTTTGTCGCCATCACGTGTCCCTGGTGACATAATTTATGGGTGGGGGAACCCGATGTTGGACAACAGGTAAAGAGGGGGAGCCACCATGAAATTGCCGATTTTTCGGATTTCTCTGGGCGCGACGGCGAGCCTCCTGCCGCTGTCGCTCGCGGGAGTGATCGTTTTTCTTGTCCTCTATTTGTGGCCCGCCATTCAATACAATGCACTGCGCGAGCGCTGGGCCGAAAAAGACGTAACAATGGGTGTGACAACGATAAACACGGCTCACTCTGAGACGCCATCATAATGTCACATTAAGGTGCTACGATTGCCCCACGCGTTGAATGGGGAGGGGACATGTCAACCACACAACACCACTTGGCAGCCCAGCGAGCCTTTTATCAGGCCATTATCCAGGTCGAACACCTGCATGCAGACTCACAGGCGGATTTGCCCGTCACGCGGATGTTGGAACAGGTGACCTGCCTGATCGCCGATATTCTGGATGCACCTATGGTATGGATTGGTCTGGTCCCTCACGGTCAGTCGGTATGGTCGTCGACAGCGGCAGCCGGTTCGGCTGCCGCTGTTTTTGAGGTAGTACATCTCTGCGCGGCCTGGGCTGATGATCATGCGCAACGGAGTAAAGAATATCGCCAAGGCGGCATGTCACTTCGCCGCCAGCGCCCAAGAAACGCTCCGCCAGATCCGGTTCTGAGTTTGCGCTGTAGAAATGGCCTATCTGGTTGGGGCTTTCCGGAGGGGTGCCCGCGGAGCAGCCCGTTGCTGTGTGAATAAGTGAGTCACATGGACATGTCCCTGGTGTCCAATCCAAAATCCGCAAAAGGCGGCCACAGCTATTACCATGAGTGTCTTCAGGAAAACGCGCGGGTGGCGCAGCATGTACCCCAACCCCCGATCAGGAAGGCCGGTGGCGATCCTTTGCGGATTGCTGCCACCAGTAGACGGCTTTGTGGGTATTCTGGGGTACGCCCTCTCCGAAGTTGTAGGCAAAGGCGAGGTTGAACGCACCCCGGGCATTCCCGGCCAGTGCCGCCTTACGGTACCAGTCCGCGGCAATTTTCCAGTCCTGCTGTACGCCCTGGCCGCGCAGATACCGATTGCCCAGCGCATTTTCCGCTGCGGGATCTCCGGCATGGGCCAGTTTTTGTAATTCCGGGAGCGAACAACCCGCCAAGGAACGGGGCCAGTAAACCACGTGAACGGGAGGCATCCAGGTTGCCGCGCAGGCCGGCATTACCGAGAGGCCGATCCAGAATATCAGGGTGAGGGCCGGGTGGGTCCTTGCGCATCGGGGCCAAGATGTCGCTTGCATGATGCGATTCCTCCGGAAACGGGTAAAGTGCCCCGTAGCGTGGGGCTGAACCGGGTCGATAGGACACGGTTCCCGGCAGACGCCTGGTTAGAGTGGACGAGATGGAGTACCATCGCCTGCTGCCCGTGTTCAGACACCGCGGGCTGGTCTGTGGGGTGGTGGGTTTCGTCCCCTGGTCAAAGCGGAATCTTTGGCGACTCTGGACACCGAGATCCGCCGCCTTGGCCAGAAGGGTCGCCCGCCGCTGTTCCGGCACCGCCGCGAGGGCCTGGTCGCGAGGCGTATTGCCGTTACCGTTCTTCATGGTCATTCTCCTGCAGGATAGGGTCCATCGCCCGCATGGCGGCATGGACCCACTCGGCCACATTGATCCGGTCGACCACCAGCTAGCCTGGAACGCCGTGTTCACCGAGCGTCACGATACGGCCGGGGGTGTTGTTCAGCCTGTCCAGCGAGGCGTGTGCTGCCAGGGCGGGCATCTCGATTTCCCGCATCGGATATTTCCCGCGATCACTGGACCTGGCCCAGAGGTACCGGCTTTTGTTCCCCGCGAACAGCGGGTAGATCACCGCGCGGTTCTCCGGATCGATATGGGAAAGCAGACCGATTTGTAAGGACTTCACCATACCGGCGGTCAAGGCATCCGTTAGCCCCAGGGAGTACGTCGCCACCAGCCTGATGCCCAGACCATCGCACGCCCCGCGTAGAATCCCGCTGAGGCCATCGAGCGTCTCCCCCGCGTTGCTGGGCAGGTTGACCACCAGCGCATCCGGGTCTTCGATCTCAATCCATGTCGCCAGGCGGGTGACGGCATCGGCGGCTTCCGCCCCCGGACGGTTGAGCGGCAGAAAACCGGCACGGATTTCCGTGACGTCCTGATACCGCTCGCCTACGTCCCGATTGTTGGCGTCCCCCTCGATCAGCGCCAGACGTTCGACACCCTCCATCAATAAACGCTCGACCATCACCGCCGATGTCATCGATTTGCCCACACCGCCTTTGTCTCCGTGACTGATACACATGGTCTTCTTCATCTGAGAATCTCCTTTAGATAGGTTCCAGCCGGCTCGACTGGTTCAATACGTCCTGCGCGTCATCCGGCGCCTGCCGTCCGCCCCATGTGCTGCCGCAGCCCGGTGAGGTGGCCGCCGGTTTCGTGGCGGCCCGCTTCGGAATCACCAGCTTTCTGGAGGCCACCGCCTTGCGGGTGCGCGCCCAGGCCGATGCCAGGGCGACCTTGCCGTGTGGTACCCCCAGCGCTTCTGCGATTTCCTGCCAGGTACGCCGATAGTCTCGGGCCACCAGAATGTCGTGATAGTTGTCCACGATGAGTTTCTGGGTGACATAGCGGGGGTTCATGCCCGCCGCCGTCAGTTCTTCGAGTTTGCTCATTTTCAACTCCTTTTCAGTCGCGTGATCGGGTGATCACATCCATATACGGGACGCACCGGACCTGATACGGATTGCTCCGGCACGCTGTAGATCGCACCTTTCAAATGCTTCTGCGGGTATCGAAGCGCGAGCACCATGCGGATGCATGGGCACGCCTCCGATATCACGTATTCGGACGCGCACGACCTGATGCGGGTTTTTTTGGGGAGCCTTGTCACTGTGACAGCGGCACTATCACGGTCCAGCGGCAGTGGTGGTTGGTGGTGGCGGGAAAAAGAGAGGGATGGTGCGGTGCCCTTCTCTCTTTTCCATCCACCCGAAACTACGCTGTCAGGTTCAGCCCATCAGGGCTGATGCCTGTCAGCCTGATGGTATACCTGATGTATTCCTGATAGGAGACGGGAATATGGGTTCCCGAGACGGGAATAAGGGTTCCTGCCGGTCACCCCTAACGGGAATATGGGTTCCAGACTGGACGGTCAGTCGCGATGTACCGTGCCATTTTCCGTGATCGTCACCCCCAGCGCCGCCAGGGCTTCGGCATCACTGTGGATCGCGGCTTTGACCTTGTTGACGGCTCTGGGCGTCTTGCCGGTCGGGCCATAGCCAATTTTCACTAATATCCCGTCCAGAGTGTCGTGGACCTCTCTGTGGGACAGGCAATACCGGGCGGTCGCCTGTGACGGCCCGTGCCGCATTCCGATGACGATAGGGAGCCGGTACACCACGGATAGGTCCATTGCCAGCATGCGTGTCCAGTTCTTGCCGAAGGTCACTTTGAGCATGGGCCGTGGGCTGCCGCTCGTTGTTTGAAACTCCCATGGTTCAGGTTCTTTCGTGATGGCGGACTCCTCGAAATCGGCAAGAATGCCATCGGTCACGCGCAGTTGGAGGGCAGGCATATCCATGTCCACTTCCGCCGTGCGCAGATCCCGCAGCAGGCGCCGGATGTGGTCATACGGGAACATGCCACCATCACGTCCGCTGCTCACCATTTTCCGCAACTGGTAGGGGTCCACCAGTACGGCCAGCCGCCCATCTTCAAGCTTGGAGTGCTCGCAGCAAGCAATGACGGCATCCAGAACATCTCTGTGCCCCTGCCCCAGCTTGCCGGTGACGGTCACGGAACCACGGGCCGTATCGAAGCGCTGTTGCCGTACCCGTGATGGCCTGCGGGTCGGCTGGAATACTGGCAACTTGCTTTCGTGCGCAACGCAGATCGGGAGCTTGGGCGAGGTGTTTTGCCGCTTGTGGTTTTGCTGACGGCGTGCCATCAGAAATTCCCCCCGAAATTCCATGCGGGGTTGCCATCACCACCATTTTTAAAGGCATAGTAGTCGTAGCCGCTTCCGTTTTCCGTAGACGCTTTCCCTTTCGTTTTTTTCGACCCATCTTCTTTACGGTCCTCTTTGTTTCTGGCTGCGGCCTCTTGAGCCTCCTTGAATTGCCCGCGCGGCAGGTGGACTTCAGCGACGAAGCGATGTGCGCTGCGCCAGTGTGCGTCCCGCCCGGAGTGCTCGCCGCCGCCGACGACCACCCGCCCAGACTTGATGGTTCGGCCAAACCATGTCGGACTGCCTCCAGCAATATGAACGGCGAGGCTGTAGATCAGCGAACTTTTGCCTGCGTTCGGGGGACCGAAGACGTCTCCTGCCACACCGGCAGGCAGTATCCCCTCCACCAGCCAGTCCACAGGCGGTGGCGGGTCGGCAAAGTCGGCCCAGTCGATTAGTGGTACCATAGGAATTCCGGCGTTGCCGGGGTTTCGGGATGTAGTCATGACAAGCTCCTTCAAGCGTGGGTCTTGTCATGTATTCGGCTGGTGCAGACCTGATCGCGGTTTTTCGTGGGGGATGATGCGAGGCGATGAGTGGTGATTTTTTCCATTGACCCACGCAATCCGGGGTCTTACTCTGCGCAAGATGGTCGGTCCGTTGTGTCCGGTCTTGGCGGCGATGCGATATTTCTGGCTGAAGGGAAAATTCTTCCGATGCCGGGCAATGGCATTGCTCAGGGATATAGGCGGATCTGGGGTCTGTGGCCGGATTTTGCGCTCCAATTTCGCTCCACTGACTTCGTGTTTGGCCGTGTTCCGGGGTGTATGGGTATGTACGAAATGTCAATATTTACAAAATGTTATGATGTACCGCATTGATCGGAAAGGAACTAAAATCTGCCTCCGAAGCCGAAGGTCACTGGTTCGACTCCAGTACTGCGCACCATAATTAAGTTAAAGGTCTGAGTATCGTGCCTGGGTTTTTGGTTGCCATCCGGCTTAAATGCTCTACTGAGGTCAATTTTCGGCGCTTTTGTGCAACGCATTGTTAGCCGCTAAAATGTAATGACCTTGTCACTATCGGTGACCCAATCCGCTAATTCTGACATCGTGGACTTTTCCGCTCCCTCAAAATAGGGATGATTCTTGTAGATGCCACAACGTGCCATACACGTTCCACAAACCTTGACCAAAGCGCCTTGTGCAATGAGCTCCTTGAGCATCTTGGACAAATCCTGGTCGTATCCTTCTGGTGGTTTGCAGACATCACGAGCCATGTCGACGGAATCATTCATCAGGAACACTCTTACTTCTTGGCCTGCCTCCAAGAGTTTTCCGGCAAGACGCAAACCATTCCAAGTTACGTCAGTGTTGTCATAAGGCTCACGGTTGAAAATTATCAGCGCTTTCATTTTCTCTCCACAGCTTTGATCGGTGGATATATACTCATGTCACACACAACTTAAAATATTAAAGCATATTAACATTCATAAAACCAATGATGCAACTCAATTGGAGGTCGGCATGCCCAACAAGGATCGAATGAACAGTCGACAGGGAGTCCGTCCGTCATGGATAGCAGCCCCCTGGAATCCGGGTAGAACGCCAAAGATGCTATAGGTCTTGGATCCTTGATCGAGATCAAGGATTACTCTGACCGCGACAGGCACCATTCACCGACGTACACCACAACTTCAGGAGACGCCCATTATGTTTTGCTATCAATGCGAACAAACCACACGTACCCCCGCCGGAATAGGCTGTACCAGTGCGCCGGGAACGTGCGGCAAGGACGAGGCCACAGCCGGTCTGCAGGATATTCTCACGCACCTTATTAAGGGCATTGCCCAGTATGCGCGCCGGGCGCGGGCGATGGGTATTGTCGACAGGCATACGGACGACTTCATTTTTTATGGTCTTTTCACCACGCTAACCAATGTGAACTTCACTGCTACACGTTTTGTCCACCTGATCCAGGAGGCCACCAAAAGGCGTGAGCGAATCAAATTATTGTACGAGGAAGCGGCGCGAGAGCAGGGCAAGACTCCCGAAATTTTGTCCGGTCCAGCCGCCTTTCAACCCGCCGATGGTCTGGAACAACTGCTGCGTCAAGCCCCTGGCGTCGCCATAAATGCTGGCGCCGAGCATCTCGGATCAGATGTAATCGGTGCTCGTGCCCTCATCCTCTATGGCATGAAAGGCGTAGCCGCTTACGCTCAACACGCCCGTGTTCTGGGTTATCAGAGTGACGAAGTCGACGCCCAGGCGGAGGAAATCCTGGATTACTTGGCAAGTAATCCAACGGACATCGATGCAATGTTGGAAGAATCGTTGGAAGTCGGCCGTTTGAACCTGAAGGTGATGGAATTACTTGACGCGGCCAACACCGGCAGTTTTGGAGCGCAGGAAATCACCTCTGTGCGCATCTCCCCGATCAAAGGGAAGGCAATTCTGGTCAGCGGTCATGATCTCCATGATCTGAAGCAAATCCTGGAGCAGACCAAGGATCAGGGGATAAATGTGTACACCCATGGCGAGATGCTGCCAGCCAACGCCTATCCCACGCTCAAGGCATACCCTCATCTGGCAGGGAATCTAGGGGGCGCATGGCAGGATCAACAGCGCGAATTTGCAGATTTCCCTGGACCCATTGTCATGACTTCCAACTGCATCATTGAGCCGGGCAAAAGTTATAAGAATCGCATTTTTACCCTTGGCCCAGTGGGTTGGCCCGGTGTCCGCCATATTGACAATGGGGATTTCACGCCTGTTATCCAGGCCGCCAAGGCCTTGCCGGGATTCGCTACCGATGCAGAAGATCAACGGATCACCATCGGTTTTGGACATCACACCCTCTTGGGCGTGGCTGACAAAATCGTAGATGCAGTAAAGTCCGGAGACATTCGCCACTTCTTCCTCGTCGGTGGTTGCGACGGTGTTTCTCCGGCGCGCAACTATTTCACGGAGGTAGCGGACAATGCCCCCGCCGACTCGGTAGTAATGACCTTGGGTTGCGGTAAGTATCGATTCAATAAGCATGAATTCGGAGATATTGGCGGCATCCCTCGCCTGCTGGATATCGGCCAATGCAATGATGCCCACTCCGCCATCCGGGTAGCGAGTGCCCTGGCCGAAGCCTTCAATTGTGGAGTCAATGACCTGCCGTTGTCGATCATGCTTTCCTGGTTTGAACAAAAGGCTACCGCCATTCATCTTTCCCTACTGGCTTTGGGTATCAAGGGGATCAAGCTAGGGCCAACCCTGCCAGCCTATCTCACACCAACTCTGGTGCAAAAGCTCCAATCACGTTTCGACCTTGATCTTGATCTTATTGGCGAGGCGCAAGCGGATTTGCAGGCGGCCCTGACGCATACAGCATAGCACAATGGATCGCCGCTTCGTTCCGCACGGACGATGCGGCATAAGGATGAGCACATCATGACCAACTACGATATCACTATCCATACCCGTGATAGGCAACGGGTGTCCTTCGTCTGTTCTGAGGCGGAAGATTTACTCTCCGCTGCGGACCGGGAAAGCATCCTGCTTCCTTCCCAATGCCGGAAAGGGACCTGTGGAGCTTGCGTGGCCACGGTCACCGCGGGTTCTTATCGCCTGGGAGAAGTGAGTATGGAAGCACTGCCAGAAAATGCGCAGGCGCGAGGCGATGTACTTCTGTGCCGTACCTATCCGCGAGCGGATCTGATTCTGGAGGCGCCCTATGACTACGACTACATCCGTTTCGAGCGCATTCCGGAGCGCGAGGCCGAAGTGATTGAAGTCACTATGGTGGCTATCGGTACGAGACGACTGTTGTTACGTCTGCAACCCGATGCGCAGGGGGGAGCTGCGGAATTCGAAGCCGGGCAATTTATGGAAATCCAGGTGCCGGGTAGCGGTGCGCGTCGCGCCTATTCGCTGGCCAATAACACCAACTGGAATGGCGACCTGGAATTTTTCATCACGCTGCGCCCTGGCGGTGCCTTCTCTACCTATCTGGAATCCGCCTTGGTGGGCGATCGCCTGAACATACGTGGACCACTTGGAACCTTTACCCTGAGAGAAAATGGCCTGCGGCCACGGTGGTTCGTTGGTGGCGGGACAGGTCTGGTGCCGCTACTGTCGATGCTGCGCCGCATGGCAGATTGGGGAGAAATGCTTCCGGCACGGCTATACTTCGGCGCGAGATATGAAGACGAACTCTTCTGTCAGGAAGAAATCCGCCAGATCCAGGATAAACTTCCCCAACTGCAGGTTAAGATATGCCTTTCACGTCCTGGAAATGAATGGGCGGGTTATCGAGGCAGCATAATGGATGCCTTGCGCGATGACTTGGGAAGCCTTGCGGTTTCACCGGACCTGTATGTTTGCGGATCAACACGACTGGTCCAGGGGGTGACGGAATTGGCTCTGAGCCAGGGGTTACCGGATTCCAGTTTGCGGTTTGAACGATTTTTGTCTGCATAGTGCAGTGTCTATGCCTCGGAATTCCAGGTGACGTGATTGCCCGCAGCGAAATGTTTTTTCTAGGACCAAAAAATTGGGGTCCTCGTCGGTGTACTTGCAGAGAATGCAGGATTCCGTCACCACATGCGTCATGGTTGCTCCTCTGTGCGGCGTACCCGCCGCGGCCAATGATCATGAATACTGAACACGAGGTGCAGTAGCCATAAAAACAGCAGAATCCCCGCGATGGTGCGATGCCAGGGGAGGAGTCCGCCATGATTCTGCCATAGCAGGATACCGATGCACGCAGTGATGCTGGCAAAAATGAGGAAAAGGCCCTCCACCAGGGCATCAAGGCCATCACGAAGTGCTTTGGACGCCCCAGACTCCCGGTTTAACTGCAGGCGCAGTTGATGCCGAGATTCCACGGAGAGCAGAAAAATGCGCGCCGCCGTCTGCCGCCCCGGCGTATTGCCCAGCAACCAAACCCATTCCCCCGCGAGAAAGCATACCGCAGCTAGGCCATCGGCGATATGAAATGCGTAAACCGAGGCATCTCCCATGGCGAGCAAGAAACCGGAGATCAATTGCAGGGTAACCGTCAGTACCAAACCCAACAACACGAACAGCGCCCAGCGCGCCCGGCAGGATGTAGCCATTTTACTGTGCCTGACGTCGCCGCGCCATGGTCGCGCCTATGCTCGCCCGCTTTCCCGTACCCAGCATGCCTTCGGCGATGGGGAGTATTTCTCCATGCCCGAGGATGCGCTCATGGCAGGCACGCAGCAGGCCAATCGGGTCATCGAAGGTGGGGGCTGGTTCCCCCAGGAGGTTCATGACGGATCTCCACCTGCCGTATTCACGGTAAAACGTATCCGGATTTCGTGCGGATCACGGACTTCGTAGGCAATGGCGACTTTATCGCCGTAGCGGGTGCGGAGTTGTT
>JAKACQ010000063.1:0-9826 GCA_021821285.1 Pseudomonadota bacterium | reverse complement strand
GTGTGTCTTCTGGATGAAGATCTGGCCATTGCTGATATCGGCGCGGGTGAACCGATCACCGGGAACCGGGTTGTCCTGCCAGACGCCCATGCCGCTCATCACCCCGGTGATGTCCAGTTTTCCGAGCGGCCCAGCATTGAACTGAAAAGGAGACGCTGACTGCAGCGGTCCGGTCATCGCCGGCATCGGCAGGGGCGCGGCTTGAGCGGTGTCTGATACCAGGGCCAGTGTGGACAAAATCGCGACAGCAAGGATTGTTAAACACTGTTTGCTGTTTGTATGGTGATGTTTTGTGGTGGTGAACGTACTCATCAGGTTGCTCCTTTTTCGTTAAATGACAGAATGCACGAAGCATGATTCATGCCATATACCACAATACCATTTTTTAGTTGTAAACCCGCACAAAAAGGCTTGGGCGATATTGGGCGGCGCCGTCGCCGAACCAGTATAGATCAAGGGCACACCATTATGGTGCATGTATGCACAGTTATAGTGCATTGTTCTTGGGTCGGCAGAATCCGTTTTTCTATCTAAGATGCCTTCATGAGGTCGCAGGCGTGAAATCGGGATCATGCAGGCCGTCGGCAGCACGCGCCGCACCCTGTTCGCCGCGTTCCTGCTGGAGTCGGGCTTGTACGGCCTCCTCGGAGGCATCCTGGGCGTGCTGATGGGGATGCTCGGGGCCTACGTGCTCGGGCCCTACCTGACCGACAACGCATTCACCGCATCCTTGCGCCAGTCGCCCGTGCCGAGCCTCGATGGCGCGACGATCTTGTTGACCTTTGGCCTGTCGATTGGTCTGGCGCTAGCGGCCGGGCTGTATCCGGCTTATCGCGCGACGAAACTCAGCCCCGTGGAGGCCATGCGTTATGTCTGAAACTTCTGAAACCGTGATTCGTGTCGCTAACGTGAGCAAGGTCTACGGCACCGGCGAGGCGGCCTCGACCGCGTTGTCTGAAATCAGCCTCGACGTGGCGCGTGGTTCCTGGGTGGCCGTGATGGGCCCGTCGGGACACGGCAAGAGCACGCTGCTCCAGATCATGGGCGGCCTCGACCGGCCTTCTCGTGGGCAGGTTTATCTGGACGGCATCGAGCTCAGCACCCTCGGTTCCGCGCAACTTGCCCACACGCGGGCGCGGGCGATCGGGTTCGTGTTCCAGTCCTTCAATCTTCTGCCGCATCTGACGGCACTGGAGAACATCCAGCTCGCACTGTGGTTCGGCGGCAAGGAGAGCAAAGAAGGCCACGCGCGGGCGATGGCCCTGCTTGATTCGGTGGGATTGGCAGACAAGGCGCATCTTACCCCCGGCGCGCTCTCTGGTGGCCAGCAGCAGCGTGTGGCGGTGGCGCGCGCGCTCGCCAATGATCCAGACATCCTATTGATGGACGAGCCCACCGGCAACCTCGACTCGGCTTCCGAAACTGACCTGCTCGCGCTGCTCGGGCGCCTGCACGCGCAGGGGCGAACCATCGTCATGGTCACCCACAACCCCGCCGTGGCGGAGTGTGCGCAGCGTATCGTGCGCGTGAAGGACGGGCGCGTCGAGGAGGATCACCATAATGGCAATTAGCAGGAGGTTGGCGAGCGCTTTGGTCCTGCTCGCGGCCCTGGGCGCGGCAGTGGCCGCATATGCCCTGACGGAGCAGAACGCTGCGCCTGCCACGCCCGCTGTGACATTCACGACCCTCGACGGCCGCCAGATCAGGCTCCAGGGCCAGCAAGGCAAGATCGTCATGGTCATCTTCTGGGCGACGAACTGTTCCATCTGCATGGGCGAGATGCCCGATCTCATTGAAACCTACCGCCAATACCAAGCGCGCGGCTTCGAGCTGATCGCAGTGGCCATGGCCTACGACGACCCGGAGCAGGTCAGAAAATTCGCGCGCAGCAAAGGCCTGCCGTTCCCGGTGGTGCTAGACACGAGCGGATCACTCGCGCGCTCGTTCAACGACACTAAGGTCGTTCCCACCATCTTCCTCATCGACAAGAAGGGGAATCTTGTTTCGCGGACGTTGGGCGCCATCGACTTCTCCAAACTCCACCAATACCTCAATAGAAGCTGAGAAAGGAATCAGTATGCGCAGGTTATTCTCGAAATACGCCGCCATCGTGGCGATCCAACTGCTGGCGCTTCAGAGTGCTTTCGTGCCGGGCGTGGCAGCAGCCGAAGATCCGCTGCCGCCTGATGAGGCGTTCAAGCTCAAGGTCTTTGCCAAGGGTTCCAATTCGGTCGTCGCGGAATTCACTCCGGCAAAGGGCCACTATCTCTACAAGAACAAGACGTTCTTCGCGCTGAGAAATTCGAGCGGTGTATTCGTCAAGGAAGTACGGCTGCCGCCGGGCGAGGTCAAGAACGACGCATTCTTTGGCAGGATGGAGATATACAAGAACCCTTTCCAGGCTGAAATCGTATTGGACCGCAAATCGACCACCAAGCGCTTGACGTTGCTTGCGGGCTATCAGGGTTGCAACGAAAAAGTCGGTGTCTGCTATCCGCCGCAACAGAAGTCTTTCGATCTGGTGCTGCCGTAAATCTCCACCATGAAGAACACCCTCAACAAATTCGTCGTTCCGTGCGTCCTTGCATCGCTGTCGGGAGGATGCGTGAGTTTTCAACCAAAGCCTTTATTACCCGCCCAAACGGCATACGCGTTCGAATCCCAGTCGCTGGACAACGCCGGGCTGCATGATTTCGTGCGCCAAAACAACCTTGCACAGGATGCTTCCTCATGGCAACAACTACCTGCTTCGGCTTGAAGTTATTGCATAGTTGCATTATTGTGCGACTATGCATTCAATAAACATCAAACCATCCGAAATATTTCAGGCCCTTGCCGATCCGACGCGGATCCGAATCGTGCGCCTTCTCGCCGAAACGCGAGAGGAAGCATGCCTCTGCGAACTGGTAGACAGTATTCTGGAGCCCCAATACAAGCTCTCGCGCCATGTCAAAGTGCTGCGTCAGGCCGGTTTACTGACCGCCGAAAAAGAAGGCCGGTGGGTCTATCACCGGCTAGTCGAGGGCATCCCCTATCTCGACCGGGTGTATGAGGCGCTCAAGGCACTACCGGACGTTGACGGGTCGTTCGCCCGCGATCTGGAAAATTTCCGCGTGCGGATGTGCCTGCGGGAAGCCGGCCGCTGCCGCATCGGCATCCAGACGCCCGAACTGGCGGCAGGAGGCGAATGATGGCGTGCTCGTGCTCCGCTTCGCTCCCGCTGACCATGCCACGGCCGTGGAAAAACCCGCAAGTCGTGACCTCGTCCGCTTCCGGGGTACTGCTCGCGTTGGGCTTCGTCGGCGGCTACCTGGGCCTGTCCCACGCCGCCGAGGTTTTGTTTTACGTGGCTGCGGTCGTCATCGGCGGCTATTACTTCGGCCGGGAGGCGCTGGAGGAATTGATCAAGGAGCGTGCGGTTGGCATCGAACTGCTGATGTCCGTCGCGGCCCTCGTGGCCGGCGTGATGGGGCAGTGGCTGGAAGCCGCCACGCTGGTATTCCTTTATTCCATCTCCGAGGCGGCGGAAGGCTACACGGCCGAACGTACGCGGCACGCCGTGCGGGCACTGATGGAGCTGGCGCCGAAGACCGCCCTGGTGCGCCGCGACGGCCAGGAGTCGCGCATCCCCGTCGAACAGTTGCGGGTGGGAGATATCTTCATCGTCCTGCCCGGGGAATCGGTTGCCACCGACGGCGACGTGACCGACGGCCAGTCTGCGGTCAACCAGGCGCCGGTGACGGGAGAATCCGTTCCGGTGGAGAAATCCCCGGGCGGCAAGGTCTTCGCCGCCAGCATCAACGGGGAAGGCGCGCTGACGGTACGCGTGACCAAGGCGTTCGCCGACAGCACGCTGTCCCGCATCATCCATCTGGTCGAAGCGGCGCAGGCCAGCAAGGGGCGCAGCCAGCGCTTCATCGAGCGCTTCGGCAAACGCTACAGCCCGGCTGTTCTAGGCATCGGCATCCTGATCGCCCTGCTGCCACCGCTGTTCGGGCTGCCGTGGGAGGATTGGCTGACCCGCGCGACGGTTTTCGTCGTGGCGGCGGCGCCCTGCGCCCTGGTGATCTCGATTCCCATTACCCTGGTCGCGGCCCTGGGCACGGCCGGCCGCAACGGCCTGCTTATCAAGGGCGGCATCCATCTGGAGAACCTCGCCCGAGTGAAAGTCGTGGCGCTCGACAAGACGGGCACCCTCACGATGGGACGCCCCGAGGTCACGGACGTGCTGGCGTTCTGGGGGCACGACGAGCGCGAGGTGCTGGAGGCCGCCGCGGCGCTGGAGTCCCGCTCGCAACATCCCTTGGCGCAGGCCATCGTGCGCCGCGCCCAGGCAATCGGCCTCGAACCGGCGCCAGCCGAGAATTTCCGCTCCCGTACCGGCGCGGGCGCCCAGGGGGTGGTGGGCGGACGGGAGTTTTATATAGGCAGTCCAAAACTGTTCGCCGACCAGGGCGTTCCGGTTGCCGAGGTGATGGACAAGGTTCAACACCTGCAAAGCCAGGGCAAGACCGTGGTGATGCTGGGGACCCATTTCTCGATCCAGGCATTATTTGCCATCGCTGACCCCTTGCGCCCCGAGGCGGCGGACGCCATCGCCGAACTGAAGCGCGCCGGGATCGAGCGGGTGGTCATGCTGACCGGCGACAATCCCCTGGCCGCCGCCGCCATTGCCGAACAGGTTGGGATCGACGAGGTCCATGCCGAGCTTTCTCCCGAGGACAAGACCCGCAAGGTGGCCGAACTGGAAGCGAGGTACGGCAAGGTGCTGATGGTGGGCGACGGCGTCAACGACGCGCCGGCGCTCGCCGCCGCTCACGTGGGCATCGCTATGGGAGCTGCTGGTACCGACGTGGCCCTGGAGACGGCGGACGTGGCGCTCATGAGCGACAACCTGTCGCGCCTGCCCTACCTCATCCGATTCAGCCGGCGGACGTGGCGCGTGGTGCTGCAAAACCTGGCGCTTTCCGTGGTGGTGATCGGCTCGCTCATCGCCGGGGCGGTGACGGGTTACTTCACGCTTCCCATCGCAGTCATCGCGCACGAGATCAGCGAGTTCGTCGTGATCGCGAGCGGGCTGCGCATGCTCAGGACGTAATCCCTACTTACATTTTTTATCAACGAAGGAGTAACAACATGAGCACCCGGTACGGTTTCGGCAAGGCGGTCGCGTCTACTTTCAATGCGGCAATCGAGAAGGTCACCCAGGAGTTGCAAAAGGAAGGCTTCGGCGTACTGACAGACATCGACGTGGCGGCGACCCTGAAGAAGAAACTCAACCAGGACATGCCGCCCTACCGCATCCTCGGGGCCTGCAACCCGCCGCTGGCACACCGGGCACTGGAAGCGGAACCGTCGATCGGCCTGCTGCTGCCATGCAACGTCGTAGTGCGCCAGGACGATGCAGGCAAGGTCCAGGTGGAATTCATGGATCCCAACGCTGTGCTGGATCTCGTGGCAAAGCCGGAGATCAACCGGTTGGCCAGTGAGGTTCGGCAGAAGCTGGAAAGAGTGCTCCATGCGCTGTAAGTCTTTGCGCCTGGAATTAGTTCGCATGTTGGCGCGCTAACGTCGGGAGATCGACATGATGTGGGAATACGGAATGGGTTGGGGATGGGGGTGGTTCGGCATGATTCTGTTTTGGCTGGTGCCGATCCTGCTCATCGCGCTAGTGCTCAAATATTTTTTCGGGAGTGGCCGTCCGAATCCGGGCGCCCGCGATGAAAAGCAAAGGGCGCTGGAAATATTGGAGGAAAGATATGCTCGGGGAGAAATCGATCGCGAGGAGTTTCTCAAGAAACGCGACGACTTGAAGCGTAGTTAGGTGCTCACGCTTGCGTGGGCGTTATGCGTCGTTTGAATCACCGAAGGAGAAACAGCATGAAAAAGATCGTGTTGGCAGGACTGACAGTGCTTTCGCTCACGGCCACTGCGGCTTTTGCCCAGCAAGGCTATTACCCTTGCCAGGGCTATGGGTGCGGCATGATGATGGGACCCGGAATGATGGGCGGCTATGGCATGGGCCCAGGGATGATGGGTGGCTATGGATATGGAGGTCCATCCGACCTGACGAAGGAGCAGGCCCAGAATTACGCGAGTCGATATCAAGTTGGTATTTACATCGTCACGGGGTTAGTCTTGACTTCGAGCGGGAAGCTATTGTTACGACAGGCTCCAAGGAAGGCATCTCTCACCTCGCTCTAGCGCTCGTGCGAGCCGGCGATACTGTTATTGTACCTGACCCGGCCTACCCAGTTCATGCACAGGGGTTTGAAATTGCAGGCGCAAATATTCGTCGGGTGCCGCTCCAAACACCTGCGCAGTTCCTGTTTGACCTCGAAGAAGAAATTGTGAAAGGACCCGATCGTCCAATACGGGCGTTGGTGCTCAATTTTCCATGCAATCCTTCAGGATGCTGCGTTGAATTAAGCTTTTTCGAAAAGATTGTGGAATTGGCTGTGAAGCACAGCTTCTGGGTCATTCATGATTTTGCATATGCCGATCTTGTGTTCGATGAATACCGAGCCCCATCGATTCTCCAAGTGCAAGGTGCCAAGGAAGTAGCAGTCGAATTCTTCACCATGTCTAAAAGCTACAACATGGCTGGATGGAGAGTCGGGTTCATGTGCGGCAACGCTAAGCTGGTCGCAGCCCTGAAGCATGTGAAGCCCTATTTTGACTACGGAATGTACAGGCCTATCCAGTATGCTGCGTCCGTAGCTCTTAAGTATGGGGGGCATTACGTGGCTCAAGTCAGAGATACTTACCAGCGAAGAAGAGATGTGCTTGTTGCTGGGTTGCGCTCTTGCGGCTGGGATGTCTCCCCTCCTCAAGGGGGCATGTTTGTTTGGGCCCGGATACCCTCCCTGTTCCGACATCTAAGGTCTTTAGATTATTGCCAGTTACTTCTTAATGAATCAGGGGTAGTGGTTTTTCCTGGCATTGGCTTCGGGCCTCTTGGAGACGAATTCGTCAGATTCAGTCTCATTCAAAATGAGGTGGTGATTGGCAGAGCCGTTGATTCCATACGCACCATCCTATGTGACGATGAACGTTCCACTGACGTAGATGGACTAATTTATGGAACTCTTTGAACACTATTATCGCCACCATATTTTCTTCTGTACTAACAAACGGAATGATGGGTCCTCATGCGCCAACCATGGCTCAGTTGCATCTCACCAACTTGCGAAAGTGATCATTTCAAATCTAGAACAATTGGGAATAACAAATGTGATGGTCAATAGCTCTGGATGCCTTGGCAGATGCAAAGATGGGCCAGTGCTTGTTATCTACCCAGATGGTATCTGGTACACCTTTGGCGTCGAAGATGATGTGCGTGAAATAATTCAGGAGCATATTACGCGCGGCCATATTGTGAAGCGTTTGAGACTAAACGGCCAATAACCACGAGAGGCAATACAAATGATCAAGAAAGATATGGGTGACTTATTTCATGAAGGGGAAATAGAGGCTCAGCACCGCTTTGGGGGTGGTATATCACAGCTGAGTTCCATGATTAAGGATAGTATCCCTCTTTCGTGGATCGATTTTTTAGAAAATCAGCCGTTTTTTTTATAGCAACGTCCGACAAGTGTGGCCGATGCGATTGCAGCTTTCGCGGGCGCGAGTGGAACATCTCAGGTAAACCTTATCCACTACTTAAAGTGATTGACCCTAAGACCATAGTGTTCCCAGACTACAGCGGTAACATGCTTTACAACTCTTTAGGTAACATTCTGGTAAATCCCAATATTGGCATGCTTTTCGTGAACTTCCAGAGTCGATCTAGGGCACGGGTGAATGGGGCAGCGGAGATAATTGTGAACAAGGATGCATATTTAAAAACATGGCCTCTCGCCCTGCGTTATGTCAAGGTTACTGTGGAGCAGGCTTATCCCAACTGCAATGCCAGGATTCCAATAATGACGATGGCACCCCTCACTGATGCTTTTTTTGACGAGTGAGCTATCATGACCAAGTTCCCCAAGGCTCTAAGTGCCTGGAATACGGAAGTCTTTGACGATGTTCTTAGAATGGAAATCAAGAGCCTTGGCATAAATTCGTTGCCTTTGGGCGGGTATGTTGACGACGAGCGCGTCGCAACACTCATCCTTTTGAGCGCTGTGGATGTCGGCATTGTTATCCAATGTAAGGTGGGAATTTGGTTTGACGAAATACTTCCGTGTTGCGGCAGCCCTAATGGAGCCATGAAGAGGGCCACCTATTGTGAGGTGCAGATCAGGATTGACAAATCCACTGCTGAAGCTGAGTTTGTGGTAACGTCTGACTGAAAAGCCCCTGGATCAGCAACTTGAAAATCAACGATAGACGCGTAGCCCTTGCTTGCCCAAACCTCAGCCAGGCACAGGCTGAGGATGTCCAGCAAGAAGCATGGCGATAGTGATACCGCGAACGAAGGCAACCTCGAAAACCAGCAGGTGTGGATGCATAGGCTCGCCAGTGAGAGGTCTGTTCCACATAACCCTCGCCGCAGGCTACCGCCCTATCCAATGGCCCCGGCCCCAGAACCAGCGTCCGTCCCTATGCCACCAGCGGCCGGGTGCCCAGCGGGCGTATGGATGGGGCGGATAGGCCCAGCGCCCTGGTCCCCATATCCATCGCCCCCGCCAGGCCCAAGCGCCGGGCAGCCAAACCATTCCCACTGCCGGCGCTGGCGGGACCACTGCCATCGGCAGAGGGGGTGGCGGCCCAGGCACGACCACCGCCCCAGGGATTGATCCCTCCACATAGGCGGGTCCCGGTGCTACCACACAACCGCTCAGGACTGCGAGCCATCCCACCGCCAATATTACCCGCCACCCCTTATGCCCGCTCATTTTCCCAGATCGCTCCGCTTTTCCAGGTATTCGTCACGCTCGATCTCGCCGCGCGCATACCGGTCGTCCAGAAGCTTGAGAGCGGCATTCCCGTTGTCGCTCCCGCTGCTCCCGCACCCATGGTGATGCCTGCAGGCAAAAGCCCCGCGAATCAGAAACAGAATTCCGCCCACGATCCCCACGAGTACCAGCAGCCACAGCATTCCCCAAAACAGTCCGAAACCACCCATCATGCCAAGACCGTAATAGCCGGGACCCCAACCGCCCATCATGCCCGGGCCATAGTAGAAATGCTCGACCGGCCCCGCCTGTGCCGCTGATGGACCCGACGTGGTGACGGCGACCGTCTGCGCCACGGCCAAAACCGGCATCATCAAGAATCCCACTGCCGCGCCGATCAGGCGGATTCCCCTTTTTCGCTGTGATGCACCCATGCTGTTCATTGATCCATCCCCCGTCTGCGGTGAAAACGCCGGAATACCATTCCTCCATTCCCCATGGCAAGTATAGTCCGGCTTTGCCTCCCCGACCGTGTGGCGTGTAAACATGGCCATCAGGTGTCACGGATCGGCTATATGAAGCCAAAGCGGAGTCGGTGAGATGATTTTTGAACGCTATGAACGCAAAAGTCTGGCGATCACCGTCAATCAACTGTTCCCAGACTGGGAACAGGTTTTCCCGGAGGTCACCATGTCATATGGCCGGCGCAATTCAACCTTGTTCGCTTGTCTGAAAAACGCCCCAGTTATGCCGACCCTCAGCAAACAGAATATCGATTTAAGGGCTTGGTTAACAACCATCACCCCGTCTCGCACAGCCATTCCTGCATATAGTGGATCGAGGAAGAACTGGGTACCGCTGCCAGCTTCGCTGGTAAACACGCGTTTTGCAGACCGGTCCGTTTCTGAGCACTTCCCGCACAAGTACCTGTACCAGGAACTGGGATTGGTACGGTCCACCTGAGCGAACGCGGAGCCCTCCGTTTA
>JAKACQ010000024.1:0-44475 GCA_021821285.1 Pseudomonadota bacterium | reverse complement strand
AAGCTTTATACTAACCCATTGTCCCAAAAAAAGAGCATGTCGGCTGCATGGAACACATCCATATCCGGGGCGCCCGCACCCACAACCTCAAAAACATCTCCCTTACCTTACCGCGCGACCGCCTCATCGTCATCACCGGGCTGTCCGGATCGGGCAAGTCGTCACTGGCCTTCGACACCCTCTACGCCGAGGGACAGCGCCGCTATGTGGAAAGCCTCTCGGCCTATGCCCGCCAGTTTCTTTCCCTCATGGGCAAGCCCGATGTGGACGCGATTGAAGGGCTCTCCCCCGCCATCGCCATCGAGCAGAAATCCACCTCCCATAACCCCCGGTCCACCGTCGGCACCGTCACCGAGATTCACGATTATCTGCGCCTGCTCTATGCCCGTGCCGGCACCCCGTGGTGCTGCGGCGCGCCCATTCAGAGTCAGACCATCAGCCAGATGGTCGATCAACTCCTGGCCCTGCCCGAGGGCGAAAAGCTCATGATCCTGGCGCCGGTGTTACGCGACCGCAAAGGCAGTCACGAGGACATCATCGGCAACCTGCGCGCCCGCGGCCTGATCCGCGCCCGGGTGGACGGTCAACTCCTCGAACTGGATGAAATCCCTACCCTGGACAAGAAGCGCAAGCATCGCATCGAAGCCGTCATCGACCGTCTGGTACTGCGCGCCGACAGCGGGCCGCGCCTGGCCGAGTCACTGGAAACCGCCCTCGGCCTCGCCGAGGATCAGGCCATCGTCGTGCTCATGGGGCCACAGCATATGGAAGAGCGCCTGTTCTCCGCCCACCATGCCTGCCCCCGTTGCGGACGCTCCTTCCCGCCTTTGGAACCGCGCCTCTTCTCCTTCAACAATCCCGCCGGAGCCTGCGCGCGCTGCGATGGCCTCGGCGAAATCACCTTTTTCGATCCGGATCTGATCGTCCCCAACCCGGAACTGGGCCTGCGTGATGGCGCCATTGCCGCCTGGACCAAGCGCCATCAGGAACACTATGCGCCGCTGCTCGCCGCCCTGGCCACGCACTTCCGCTTTTCGCTGGACACCCCCTGGCAGGATTTGCCCTATGACGTCCGCGAACAGATCCTCCATGGGAGCCCCGAACGCATCACCGTTCAGCAAGGGACGCACCGTCACAAGCTGAGCTTCGAAGGCGTCGTTACCGGTCTGGAGCGCCGCTTGCGGGAAGCCCAGTCCAACCTCATTCGCGAAGAAATCATGCGCTATATGGGCCGTCTACGCTGCCCCGTCTGCAATGGCAGCCGCCTGCGCGAAGAAGCGCGCATGGTCAGGGTCGGGCCACTGGCCATTCAGGAGGTTTCGGCGCTGTCCATTCGCGAGTCCCTGCAGCATTTCACCCACCTGCGACTGGAGGGTCAGGAAGCCCTCATCGCCGAGCGCATCCTCAAGGAAATCGGCAGCCGTCTGAAGTTTCTGGTGGATGTCGGCCTCGACTACCTCAGCCTCGACCGCTCCGCCGAAACCCTCTCCGGTGGGGAAGCGCAGCGCATTCGCCTGGCCTCGCAGATCGGCGCGGGGCTGGTGGGGGTGATGTACGTCCTCGATGAGCCTTCCATCGGTCTGCACCAGCGCGACAATGATCGCCTCATCGGCACCCTCAAGCATCTGCGCGATCTGGGCAACACCGTCATCGTCGTCGAGCATGACGAAGACGCCATCCGCGCCGCCGATTATGTGGTGGACATGGGTCCCGGCGCAGGTACCCACGGCGGCGAGGTCATCGCCCAGGGCAGTCCGGAGGAAATCCGCAACAGTCCCGGCTCCCTGACCGGACGCTATCTCACCGGCGACCTCTGCATCGCCGTCCCCGAACGTCGACGCGGTAATGCCAGCCAGCGCTGGCTGGAAGTGGAGGGGGCCACCGGCAATAACCTGAAGTCGGTGGATGCCCGCATTCCCATCGGTCTCTTCACCTGCGTCACCGGGGTCAGCGGTTCCGGTAAATCGACCCTCATCAACGACACCCTCTACCCCGCCTGCGCCCGTGTCCTCATGGGCAGCCATCAGAGCCCGGCGCCCCACAAGCAGATCCACGGATTGGAAGATCTGGACAAGGTCATCGCCATCGACCAAAGCCCCATCGGCCGCACGCCACGCAGCAATCCGGCGACGTACACCGGTCTTTTCACGCCCATCCGCGAGCTGTTCGCCGCCACCGGCGAAGCGCGCACCCGGGGCTACAATCCCGGCCGCTTCAGTTTCAACGTCAAGGGCGGACGCTGCGAAGCCTGTGAGGGCGACGGCGTGACCCGGGTGGAAATGCACTTTCTGCCGGACATCTATGTGCCCTGCGATATCTGCGGCGGCAAACGCTACAAGCGTGAGACCCTGGATGTGCATTACAAGGGCAAAAACATTCATGAGGTCCTGGAGATGACGGTGGAAGATGCGCGGGGCTTCTTCGACCCCGTCCCCTCCGTCGCCCGCAAATTGCAGACCCTGCTCGACGTGGGTCTGGGTTATCTGCGTCTGGGCCAGGCGGCCACCACCCTCTCCGGCGGCGAAGCGCAGCGCGTCAAACTCTCCCGGGAACTCTCCCGTCGCGACACCGGGCGGACCCTCTACATCCTTGACGAACCCACCACCGGGCTACACTTCCACGACATCGCCCTGCTCCTGGAGGTGCTGCAGAAACTGGCCGACGCGGGCAACACCATCATCGTTATCGAGCACAATCTGGACGTCATCAAGACGGCGGACTGGATCATCGATCTCGGTCCCGAAGGCGGCTCCGGCGGTGGCCGGATCCTCGCCACCGGCACACCGGACGAGATCGCGCGCGATCCCCGGTCGCACACCGGGCGTTATCTGGCGCGACACCTCAACCGCTGAACAGTCCGGCTTTTGCAGTCACGAAGCCGATACCGCAAAATGGCCACCATTTTTACATGGAGTTCCCACAACCATGTCCGTCCTCCCCGAACGCCGAGAGCAGATCCGCAGCGCCCACGCGGCCCTCATCCTGCAAGTCGCCGCCGCCTGCCAGAATATTCATCTCCGGGTGCCGCTGGAAGAAAGTCTGCGTGTCGCCGCCGCCAATGGCTGGGGCGATCTGGTCGCCGTCATCCGCCAGATTCTGGCCGGACAACGGGAGCTGGGCCTGCTCCGAGGGCTGGACGAGGAAGACGGCGTCATCATCGAATCCATCCTCATGGGTTTGCAGAATCCCGAAACTTTACCCAAAGCCGGTGATCAAGCCGACCCCACTCTTGCCGCCCCTGGCCTCGCCAGCGTCATCCTCGCCGCCCGCCGCGGTGAACCGGAAGCCCTGTCCTGGCTCGGTCGCATGGCCAGTCAGATGCAACAGGCCGGAGGCGACATGGCGCGCATGGGCGCGGCCCTTGGCCCCCTCTCCCGGGGCCGATACGATCGGCTCACACTGGAGCGCGGCATGGGACCTCTCGGGCGCAGCCTGCTCCAGTCCGTACTGGATACCTTGGCCAAAGCCGAACAACAGTAACCGCTCCGGAAACCGCGCCTTGAAAATATCCGGTTTTGACCAAACCTAAAACGGTGGATACAAGTTCGATCTGTTCTCTATTTTCTCAGGAGTGCGTATGGCAGTCAGTGGACACATGCTCGAAGTGAATCTCGGCAATTTTCAGGAGGCGGTCATCGAACGGTCTCGACAGGTGCTGGTACTGGTGGACTTCTGGGCCCCCTGGTGCGCACCCTGCCGCGCCTTGGGTCCGATCCTGGAAAAGTTGGCGGCAGAAATGGACGGCGCCTTCGTGCTCGCCAAGGTCAACTCCGACGAAAACGCGGATTTGTCCCGTCAGTATCAGGTTCGCGGCATCCCGGCCGTCAAGGCCTTCAGGGGTGGAAAAGTCGTGGACGAATTCACCGGGGCCTTGCCCGAACCCGCCGTCCGCCGATTCATCGAAAAACACCTGCCTGCGCCGGGCGACGACCTCCACATACAGGCGCTCGATGCCATCGCCCAAGGTAAGGCCGCGGAGGCGGAGTCCTTGCTGCAGCGGGTCCTCGGTCTCAATCCCAAGAATGACCCGGCGCGCCTGGCGCTCGCGCGCTTGGCCATCCAACAGGATCGTCCCGCCGACGCGCAAGCTCAGATCGACGCGATGTCCCCCACTTTCCAGCTGGAAACCGAAGTGGAGGGGTTGAAGGCCCTGCTGGAATTCATCGAAACCGTCCGTAACGCGCCGCCCATGGCGGAACTGGAAAGCGCCATCGCCCACGAAAAAGGCGATGCCCGTGCACAGGCGATGTATCAGCGCTCTTTGCTCCTCCTCTTACAAAAGCAGGAAACAGCGGCTCTGGATCAACTCATCGAGATGGTCGAACGCCACAAAAATTACCAGGACGGGCTGGCCCGCAAAACCATCCTCAAGATATTCGCTTTGCAGGGCAATCAGGGACCCCTGGTGGAACGCTACCGCTCTCTGCTGTCCCGCGCCTTGCACTGAACCGGCGCTTGCCCACGGTCGTCTCCCGTTCACGTTTAGTGTTATGTTGTGGTATCTGGCCTGGAACCTCCGCCTTTTCTCAGAGTCCAAGCTGAAACGTACCGAGTTGCAAGACCAAATCCCGAAGGAGAACCTCATGGCGAATAATCGCCCGAATTCGATATTCAAGCGCCGTAAAATGATCGTAATTGCTGTTATAACGGCATGTTTTGGCTTTGCACTAGGTGCGACGGAATGGGCACAGGCCGATTCCCCCACCGCGCCCGCCTTGTCCATCTCGACCAACACGGCGCCTCAACAGGCACTGGTCGCCTTGCCGGATTTCACGCCGATTATCGATCGTTACGGCCCTGCGGTGGTCAACATCAGCAGCACCACCAACAAGGTCATCCACCAGCAAAACAACCCCTTTCCACCCAATTCGCCATTCTATCAGTTTTTTCATCACTTCATGCCCCCCGGACAAAATGGCCCGGGTCCACAGCAGCATGAAAAGATCCAGTCGCTCGGCTCCGGTTTCATCATCAGCCCGGACGGCTACATCGTCACCGCGGGCCACGTCGTGCGCGGCGCCAACCATATCGTCGTCACCCTCACCAATCACCACGCCTATCCGGCCAAGCTGATCGGGCTTTCGGTGCGATATGATACGGCCCTGCTCAAAATAGACGCCAAGGACCTGCCCACCGTACCCCTCGGGAACTCCGACGATCTGAAGGTCGGTCAATGGCTGCTCGCCGTCGGCGCGCCCTTCGGCTTTTACAACACCGTGACCCAGGGCGTGGTCAGCGCCATGAACCGGCCGTTGCCCGACGACGAGTACATTCCTTTCATTCAAAGCGACGTGCCCATCAATCCCGGCAACTCCGGCGGACCACTCTTCAACATGAAGGGCCAGGTGGTGGGTATCAACGATCAGATTTACACCAATAGCGGCGGCTACATGGGCCTGTCCTTCTCCATCCCCATCAATACTGTGATGCGCGTGGTGCAGGATTTCAAAAATCACAAAGCGATCCAGTTCGGCTACCTGGGCGTGGAAGTGCAAGATGTCACGCCGCAGATGGCGCAGGCCCTGCGTCTCAAGGAACCGGTCGGCGCGCTCATCGCTTCGGTCATGCCCGGCAGCCCGGCCGCCAAGGCCGGCATCAGACCGGGGGACGTGATCGTCACCTACAACAACAATCCGGTATACAACGTCGGGCAACTGCCGCCCATGGTCGGCAATACCGTGCCGGGTACCCGGGTCAAGGTGGGCATCCTCCATCGCGGAACAGCGGAAACCAAAGAGGTGCTGGTTACCGCCCTGCCCAAGAACATGGCCGAGCAGACCAGCAGCCAGGTGCCCACGTCACCCGCCAAGGTGGGCAAGGTGTCCCGCATGGGCATCCACGTCCAGTCTCTGACCCCCATCATTGAAAAGCGGTTGGACGTACATCACGGGGTCGTGGTGGTCGGTGTTGGTGAAGGGGCGGCGGCGGAAGCCGGGATCATGCCGGGCATGATCATCCAGCAAATCGACCAGCAGGACGTCAACAGTCCAGCGGAACTGGAGCGCATTGTTGCCGGTCTACCCGCCAACCAGCCCATTCCCTTGCTGGTACGGCAGGGCAAGGCCAGTGTCTACGTGGTGGTGACGTTACCCAAGAAGTAACATACACACGGGCGATTCACCGCAGCGCGGCGGCAACAAGCTCAAACATTCGTTCGTGTTGCCGCCAAGCGATACGCGCATCACCCGCGTGGGTGATGCCTCTGATGCAACGCCTTCAAACGTGCCTGCGCCACATGGGTATAGATCTCCGTGGTGGAGAGATTGGCGTGACCGAGCATCAGTTGCACGCTGCGCAGGTCGGCGCCGTGATTCAGCAGGTGGGTAGCGAAGGCGTGGCGCAGGCTATGCGGCGACACCGTCCGGGTAATCCCGGCGCACCGCGCATAATGCTCGATGTTTTGCCAGAAACGCTGCCGGGTCATGGCGGCGCCACGCCCCGTCACGAAAACGGCGGCGCTGGTACGTTCACCCAATATCTGCGGACGAGCGTTCCGCAGATACTGCGCCGTACGTTCGGCGGCCAACTCCCCCATAGGTACCAACCGTTCCTTGCGACCCTTGCCGAAGACCACCACCAGATCGGCGCTGAGATCCACCTGACGCATTTCCAGATTCACCAGCTCCGACACCCGCAACCCGCAGGCGTACATCAACTCCAGCATGGCGGCATCGCGCAATCCCAGGGGGCGTGTACCGTCGGGGGCCGCCAGCAGGGCCTCTATTTCCGTTTCGCTGAGGACATGAGGCAATGCCCGGCCGAGACGGGGATTTCGCAGATTACGGCTGGGATCTCGCGGTACCCAGCCCTCCCGTTCCGCGTAGCCATAAAAGCGGCGCACGCTGGAGAGCAGGCGGGCGACGGAACGCAGGGCCGCCCCGGATTCTAGTCTCTGCCCCAGTATGCGCGCCAGGGCACCCTCATCAGCGGCGGTCAGGGTCAGGGCTTGCTCCGCGAGCGCAACGGCCACCTGCAAGAGATCCTGCCGATAGGCCGTCAGCGTATTTTCACCCAGGTTTTTTTCCAGCCACAGGGCGTCGAGAAAGGCATCTATCCGCTGGCGCTCGGTAGACGCCACCGTCATGGCCATCGAACATCCGGCATGCGAAAAAAATGTGACACGTCGGAACGCTGGCTGGTCAGTCCAGATACAGGCGTATGACCACCAGGGGATGAATCCATGCCAATGGCCCTCCTGTCAAAGAACCCGCGCGTTGCGCGATGCGCCACAAAGACCAGAAACCAACCGCTCCGGACGCTGCCGCACCCTGTTCTGCCACCTGCACCCACCACTGCGGCCCGGAGCCTGTCGCCTCGGCATACAAGGCCCCTTGCCAACCGAACGGCGCAGGTCTCGGCTCCCTGGCCGCCCGCTCGCGATAATCCGCCAGCGTGCTGAAGTCCGGCCAGTCGTCTTGACGCGACCATCCGGAAAAACTGAAAACCGTGGCAGCGGCACTGAATAACACCTTCCGGGCCTGGCGTACACTGCGGTGGGGTAACGCCAGCAAACTGCCGAGCCAGACGTAAAGCCGAGTCAGTGGCAGAGGATCCTTGCCAGCGCCGCCTTCGATAATCATCAAGGTGATCGTCAGAAAAAGCTGGCGGATGGCGTCCAGGGGTTGATCGCCGAGGGCACGTATGCGTCCCATGAAGGCAGGCAGATCGCGCTCCCGCAAAGCGTGTAAGAGGGGCTTATCCACGACGGCATCGCGGCTGGCCCGCCCCTCGGGAACCACCACCGCCACCCCGGCAGGCAATTGCCAATGACTCTGCAACAGTGCCATCACCCCCAGCGAGAAGGGCCGAGCAGGGAGGTCGGCCGCGGCATCGTGCCACTGTCCATAGAGCATGGTGCGCAAACCCTGGGCGTGGTTATCGTCGGCCAAACGCTGGGCCAGGCGGTTGAGGACGATCTGCCGGGCGTTCGTGTCCTCCGCCATGCTGAAGAGTAGCGGTGCCAACGTATCCAGATCACCGTCCTCAATGGCCTTGGCGAAGCTGTCCGCCTCCATGTCCAGAGGCATCGGTTTGGCCGCCTCCAACCGGAGCGCGGCAGGCAGGATGCCCGTCGACCGCGCCAGCACCCCTTCCTGCGTCTGCAAGGCATCCGCCAGCAAGACGGGCGGCAAGGATTCCGTTGCGGCGAGGAGAGCGAGGGTGTCCACCACGTCTTGCAAGGCCCGAGTCTCTGCGGCGACGGCCCACCAGCTTGGCAGCAGGGCCTGCTGCCAAGCGGCGCGCAAAGCCAGCCGGTTCACGGGGTCGGCCCAAAGGGCTTCCCGTTCGAAATGGGAAACGGAGCGCCAGCGTTCGAGAATTTCCCCCGAACCCGGCGTCAGCACCCCCTCATTCAACCCGAACCCGGCCATGCCCGAGGGCCGCGCCAAGCCACGTCAGCCCAATTTTTCCTTGATGCGTGCCGCTTTACCAGAGAGATCACGCAGGTAGTAGAGCTTGGCGCGGCGTACGTCACCACGGCGCTTGACCTCTACCTTGGTCACCAGTGGGGAATAGGCGGGAAAAACACGTTCCACACCTTCGCCGTTGGAGATCTTGCGGACCGTGAAAGCGGAATGCAGACCGCGATTACGCCGCGCAATACAGATCCCTTCAAAAACCTGAACACGTTCACGGTCGCCTTCTCTCACCTTCACGTGAACAGCCACCGTGTCACCCGCACCAAAAGTCGGCAGATCCGACTTCCGTTGTTCCCGATTGATTTCATCAATGATGTTCATTCCCTACTCCTTAAGCCTAGTAAGACTGCGTTTCGCCGCCCTGACGGCGATACTCTTCCAATAATGTCTCCTCACCCGCTTGCAGCCCCCGTTGCTCGAGCAAATCCGGGCGCCGTTCGGCGGTGCGTCCCAACGACTGCTGTAAACGCCAGCGGCGGATACGCGCATGATCCCCGGAAAGCAGCACCTCCGGAACCCTCTGCCCCGCCACCGATTCAGGCCGGGTATAATGGGGGCAATCCAACAAGCCGGACCCCGAAAAACTGTCTTCCGTCACCGAATCCGCATGGCCCAGCAGACCCGGCAACTGCCGCGCCACCGCTTCCATCAGCACCAGCGCCGGTAACTCGCCACCCGCCAGCACATAGTCGCCGATAGACCATTCCGCATCTACCGCCGCCAACACCCGTTCATCAATGCCTTCGTAGCGGCCCGCCAGCAAAATCAAGCCCGGCAGCGCGGCGAAATCCCGCACCGCCCGCTGCTGCAAGCGTTGTCCCTGGGGCGACAGGTAAATCACCGGCGCCCCCGGATTGGCCTCCCGCGCCGCTGCGATGGCGGCCAGCAAAGGCGGCGCCATCATCAGCATGCCCGGCCCGCCGCCAAAAGGGCGATCATCCACCCGCCGATAGGCGTTGTCACTGAAATCCCGCGGATCCCAGGTTTGCACCGCAATCAACCCGCGGGTCAACGCGCGCCCGACAACACCCTCCTGCAAATAGCTGCGGATCAGCCCCGGAAAAATGGTGATGATGTCGAAACGCATCACCAGTCGGCTTGCCAATCCACGACGATCCGCCCGGCGGCCAAGTCCACACCCGCAGACGCCTCGGCCGACCACGGAATGAGCAATTCACCACCCTTGCCGTCGTCGATCACCATCACGTCATTCGCCCCGGTCTCCAGGAAAGCGGACACGGTGCCCAAAGCGACGCCTTCCTGGTTCAGGATGTGTAACCCGACCAGCGTGCTCCAGTAGAATTCTCCCGCTCCCAGCGTAGGCAGTTCAGTCTTGAGCACGGCGATCTCCCGCCCAATAAGGGCGCGCGCTTGCTCACGGTCATCCACCTGCGCCAGCTTGGCCACCACACCCTCGCCCTGCATACGCCCTCCCTCCAGCCCCCAAGGGCGCCGTTCCGGGCCGAGATACCAAAGCGCGTAGCCGAGGATGGCGTCACGCTCCTCGGTAAAGGAAAACACCTTCACCATACCGCGCACGCCATAGATGCCGGAGACCCGCCCCAGCACCACCCACTCCCCGGGGTCAGGCGCCGGCGACACCTGTCTTGCCCACGCCTTCTTTCTTCAAAAAGGCGGCAACGGTATCGGATGGCCGGGCACCCTGGCTCAGCCAGTAAGCGGCGCGCTCCTTGTCGATCCGTAACTCGGCCAACGCGCCAATGGGATTGTAAAATCCCAGCCGCTCAATAAAGCGACCATCCCGACGGCTACGGCTATCGGCCACGACAATATGATAGAAAGGCCGCTTCTTGGCGCCGCCCCGGGCCATACGAATGACTACCATGTGTTCTCCTTGACCATGATTCTCTCCCGCCGCGCGGAAGAAAGGCGCGTATCGTAACTAAAAACAAGCGCTAACGGAAGGGTAAACCACCCTTCAACATCGATTTGGGATTCATCCCCAGTAAACGGCTGAGCCCTCGGCCCCCCTTACCCATTTTTTTGAACATTTTTTGCATCTGCTCGAACTGCTTGAGCAGGCGGTTCACCTCGGTGACGGTCGTCCCGGAGCCCGCCGCAATCCGCCGCCGTCGCGAGGCTTTGATGATGTCGGGGTGGCGCCGCTCGCCCGGCGTCATGGAGTTGATGATGGCCTCCAGACGGCGCATCGGCCTGCCGTCCTGCATGGCGTTCTGCGCCTCTGCGGGCAATTCGCCCATACCCGGCAGCTTATCCATGATGCTGGCCATACCGCCCATGCGCTCCAGCTGGCGCAACTGCGCACGGAAGTCTTCCAGGTCGAAGCCCTTGCCGCTGCGCAGCTTGTCGGTCATTTTCCGGGCCTGCTCTTCGTCCACATCCTGCTGGACCTGTTCCACCAGACTCACGATGTCGCCCATGCCCAGAATGCGCGAAGCCATGCGATCCGGGTAGAAAGGTTCCAGGCCCTTGCGAATTTTCTCACCGATACCGATGAACTTGATGGGTTTACCCGTAACGGCCCGCACCGACAGGGCCGCGCCGCCGCGGGCATCACCATCCGCTTTGGTGAGGATCACGCCGGTCAGCGGCAGGGCGTCGTTAAAGGCCTTGGCGGTATTCACCGCGTCCTGACCGGTCATGGCGTCGACCACAAAAAGCAGCTCCACCGGTTGGGTCGCCGCGGTCAGGGCCTGCGCTTCGGCCATCATCTCGCCATCCACATGCAAACGTCCCGCCGTGTCGACGATCAGCACGTCGTAGACACCACGCTGCGCCGCCGCCACCGCGTCCTGGGCGATGCGCACCGGCTGCTGATCGGCGCTGGCGGGGAATACATCCACCGCAATGTCTTTACCGAGGTGCGCCAACTGCTCCATGGCGGCAGGGCGATAGACGTCGGTACTGACCATCAGGACGCGCTTCTTTTCTTTGTCCTTGAGCCACAGGGCGAGCTTGGCACTGGTGGTGGTCTTACCCGATCCCTGCAAGCCCGCGAGCAGGATGACCGCCGGGGGACGGGCACTGAGATCGAGACGATCATTCCGCGCACCCATCAGTTGCACCAGTTCGTCATGAACGATCTTGACGAAGACCTGCCCCGGTGTGAGGCTCTTGGCCACGGCTTCGCCCATGGCCTGTTCGCGCACGTTCTGGATGAAATCCTTGACCACCAGCAGGGCCACATCGGCCTCCAACAGCGCCAGCCGCACGTCGCGCAGGGCGTCGCGGATATTATCCTCACTCAACCGCCCCTGGCCGCGCAGATTCTTGAAGGTCTGAGTAAGTTTCTGGGTCAGATTGTCAAACATGGGTCCCCTCCCCCTCGTGTAGGAGTGGATTTTGGACTGTACGGAACGATCGCGCAATGTGTGACATCACGCCTCCTGCCGCACGGGTGGATCATTGAGTTGATGCCTGCGCTGCCGCCAGTCGGGCATGAATCGATCCATCAGCGCCTTGAAACGGTGGTTATGAGAAGGCTCCAGCAGGTGGGTCATTTCATGGACCAACACGTATTCCAGACAGCTGGGCGGCCTTTTGGCCAACTCGGTGTTGAGGCGGATGTCATGGCTGCGGGTATTGCAACTCCCCCAGCGGGTCTTCATCTGCCGCACGAGCAGTCCCCCCACCCGCACCCCCATCATCGGCGCCCATGCTGCGATGAGGGGAGGCACGGCCTGACGCACCTGCTGTCGATACCACGCATCCAACACCGCGCGGCGGCGTTCATGGCGACTACCCGGACGCAGTTGCAGCAGCAGCCGGTTGTGCTGTAACTCCACCAGTGGCGGGGCATCGTGCTCCCGCACTTCCAGCGGATAGCATTGCCCCCAGACTAAGTGACTCTCGTGATCCAGATATGCATGGAGCATGGTGTGCTCCTGGCTGCGGAGCCTGCGTTGCACCCGCCGGATCCATTCCAGTCTGCTCATGGCGAAGGCGCGAACCGTGTCCATGTCTATGCGTCGCGGTGCAGAAATGCGCACATGACCGTCCGGCGGATGCACGCTCAGACGAACCTGCTTGATATCCTTGAACCGCACCTCCACCGGAATGTCCCCCAGAAGGAAGCGTGTCAAAACCCACCTTCCTGGAGAAACTTCATGTAAATGACAAAAGCCAGCATCAGAAAGGTGACGGGGAAGATGAAGACGATCAACGGGGCCAGCAACTTGACCGGCGA
Source organism: Pseudomonadota bacterium (assembly GCA_021821285.1). GTDB lineage: Bacteria > Pseudomonadota > Gammaproteobacteria > Acidithiobacillales > Acidithiobacillaceae > Acidithiobacillus. The sequence goes on along the minus strand of JAKACQ010000024.1, from coordinate 31,887 downwards.
CTCCAGCGCCAGCTTTTCAGCACGCAGAAAACGTTCTTCACGCCGTTGTTCCGCTTGCGCCCGCAATACCGGCCCCAGATCACCGCCCCGCTCTTCCGACTGGATCAAGGCACTGACCAGACTCCGCATCTCCGGCAACGGAACCCGCTCCCCAACGCGCCGAAAAATATCCGCCTTTGGCGTCCCTGAACGCAATTCGCTGATCATAATGCTCAACTCGCTCCGCAAAGGGCCCGGCGGTCCCTTCTCCACCGCCACCTGCATAGCGCTCGTCAAATTCAGTCCACCCTCGATCATCAAGGTGATAAAGTCCAGATAAACCGGCAGTTCCTTGAGAATAAGCCGTCCCCGCCGCTTGGCTTGCTCGACCAACCACCAGTCGGGATAAAAACTGCCCATCAACATGGCCAGCAGGCTCAGCCAGATATTGAACAGCCCAAATGCCATATGGAATAACAAGACAACGACCAGAGGGGCCAGGACACCGATGACCCTGAGCGCCATAAACTCTCTGGCACTCAGCAGATAATGGACGCCCGCTTTTTGTAATCGCCGGTGGTTTCGCCGGAGGAAACGATCCGGGATAAAGACGACCAAAGTGGATCGGATGAATTGCACCAGGGGCCAGAGCAGGCGTAAGCCCTTGGGCAAGGGGTCCATGTAATCCCGCGGCGACGGCTCGATCTGCCGTGTCAGCATGCCCAGCCCGTACACAAAAAATCCGATGGAAATCCCGGAGACGACTGCCAATAATACGATCCATGGCGTATTCATACTTCGATGCTCACGATTTTACGAATCCAGAAATAGCCGAGCACCTCAAACAATGTGGCGATAGCGAGCACCGCCCAGCCACGCATCGTATTAAACAGCGCACCCACGGCCTGCGGCTCGATATGCAAGAGCGCAAAGACAATCAGCACCGGCAAGACGGTCATCACCATACCCTGCAAGCGGCCTTGCGAGGTCAATGCGCTGATTTTCTGCTCCATCATCAACCGCTTGCGAGTGGTGTCCCCCAGTCGCGCCACCGTGTCGGCAAGATTCCCCCCCACCTCCCGGCTAATGCGCAGAGCCGAGGACAGCAATTGCACGTCCTGCGATGGCACCCGTTGCGCCAGATGATCTATGGCGTCCTCGAAGGCAACCCCCAAGCGCTGCTCCCGCACGATCAGCGTGAGCTCCTGGCTGATGGGCGGACTCAGATCGCGGGAGAGCCCCTCCAGGGTCTGCTGTAAATTGGCGCCGCCGCGTAAACCGCTGGCCAGCATCATGAGGGCATCCGGCAGTTGGGCATGCAGGCGGTCCAAGCGCCGCGCCTGCAATCCGCGCAGCACAAAACGAGGTAACCCGCCCATGACGACGGCCGTCATAACCGCCAACACCGGCGCGTCCAGCATCAACCAGACCATCATCGGCAAAACCAGCACCACCGCCACATTCAGTTTCCACAACAGATCAGAGTCCGCGAAGATGAACAACTCCGACAGCTTGACCCGCCCGTCGCGGGTAAAGGCCGTTCGCCCCATCGTCAGGATCCGCCGGATGGCCAACAAGGCCACAAAAACAAACCCGACCACCGCAGCGAACACCAGAATACCCAGTACATTATGGCTTACCATCCGCTCCTCCCATCCATTTTCTAGACCGAATTATTGGTTCACCACGAAATCACACTGGTGCTCCGCATGTTGCGTCACACGCCGCGCGCCTCTCCGGACGCTAATGTGCCGTACTATTAAAACACAACTCCCGGATCGGAAATAGATATTCAATAATCACACCCAGAGAATTTCATCACATTGTGTTCATACCCAATTTTTCATCAAAAATTCCAACAAAGGAAATTTAAATATAAGCAATTACAGCGAATAGTATCGCCCCATAAGCACCACTTTCTCCTGTTGCCCATTCCATGCCTTTTCACCGGCCATCCCGATGACGACAGGGATGACCTGAGCCGCGTTATTGGAAAAGCGCATTATTGACACACCCTTATCCTCATGATAGCCTGTTCTGGGAGAGGGGTTTCTATAAACATCGTTTTAATCGTTTGTAATTCCACCTGGTGGTTTTAACACCGGACTTCATGCAGGATTTGATCAGCACTCATGCGCAGCCATGACCGTCACTTCACGTTGCAGATCCCGCCCAGCCGATCTATTTTCACCAGGCTATGAGGATTATTAAAAAAATACGGCTCGCGCGAGAATACTTGGTATTCTACAACGGGCTGGCGCTATTGGCGAGCCTCAGTCTTCTGTGGTCCATCTTTGCACTGCCCATGAACATCCTGCTGCCCAAAAAATGGAGAAAACCCACCGGGCGCCTGGTCATCTCTTTGGGTTTCAGGCTGTATCTACGAATCTTGTCCTTAACCGGCGCTTGCCATTTCGACATAGACGCGCTGGATGCGCTCCGCAATGAGCCACCCATGATCATTGCACCCAATCATCCCTCACTACTCGACGCGCTCATGGTACTTTCTCGAATGCCTTATTTGGCATGCGTCATGAAGGCGGAGCTGGTAAATAATCTTTTTTTTGGTGCGGGCGCCCGCTTAGCCTGCTACATACGGAATGACTCCTTACGGCATATGCTGCAGCTGGCGATCGATGAACTGCGCGGCGGCAGTCATTTACTCTTTTTCCCCGAAGGGACACGCAGTGACCGTTTCCCCATCGGCACCATACGCGGCAGCGTCGGTTTGATCGCTCAGCAGGCCAATGTTCCCGTCCAAACCATATTGATCACGGCAGATTCTGATTTCTTGGGCAAAAGATGGCCCTTCTTCCGCAAACCGGGCATGCCCATCCACTACCGTATTGAGATTGGGCGCCGATTTGATCCGCCCTCCGACGCGCACCAATTTATGGCGGATCTGGAAGCCTATTTTCAAGCCGCGCTGGCAAAACCGTCGCTGCCGTCCAAGCGGTCTTCGGGATCCGGTTCGTGACGGAGCGGCCTTCTGGCACCCACTTGTTGCTCATCCCGAGCTACAACCCCGGACCCAAGGTATATGAAACCGTCCTTGCGGCGCGTCTCCACTGGAATTCCGTATGGGTGGTTGTGGATGGGAGCACGGACGGGACCGCGGAAGGACTCCAGGCGTTGGCGCAAGGGGATAAGGGGTTGCGTATCCTCCAGAACTCCCGGAACCGCGGCAAAGGCGCCGCCATTCGTCTGGGTCTGGAACAGGCCCATTTGGCGGGCTACACCCATGTGTTGACCATGGATTCCGACGGTCAACATCCCGCCGAGGAGATTCCCTCCTTCATGGCGACGTCCATGCGGAATCCCGGCGCCATGATCCTCGGCGTGCCGGTTTTCGATATCAGCGCCCCCCCTCTCCGTGTGCAGGGCCGGAAGATCTCTAACTGGTGGGCGAATCTCGAAACCCTGGGCGGCGGAATCGGCGACTCCCTATTCGGGTTTCGCGTCTACCCTATAGCCCCCCTGCGGCAGATCATGCGCAAACACCACTGGATGCGACGTTTCGATTTCGATCCGGAGGCGGTTGTACGCATGTCCTGGATGGGCATAGACACTATCAATGTGCCGGCATCCGTGCGTTATTTCCAGACCACCGAGGGGGGTGTCTCCCACTTCCACTATCTGCGCGACAACCTCTTGTTGACTTGGATGCACATCCGTCTTTTTTTCGGCTTCGTCGGACGTCTTCCCTTATTGGTACGCCGCCGGTACCGGCATCGATCCCTACGCTGACGCGCGTTCAGCATTCTGACGGAGAAACCCTCTTTTCACTCTGCATACGGTTACGCGGTAACCAGATACGCAGCAGCGGTGTCGTGATTACAGTACTTACAATGGCCATGATCACGAGCATGGTGAACATGTGCTCCGATATGGCCCCCATATCATAGCCCACATTGATGACGATAAGCTCCATGAGGGCTCGGGTATTCATCATGATCCCTATGATTTTTCCTTCCTGATGATTCAAACCGGCAATCCGCGCCGCAGCATATGCGCCAACAAATTTGGCCACAGTCGCCGATACCAGTATAAGGCCACACCACATCCACAGAACCGCTCCGTCCAACCCGGCGATATCGGTTCTCAACCCCGTATATGTGAAGAATATTGGTAAGAAGAAAACCAGCACGAAAGGGGCAACATGTTCTTGCCACATTTTGACGAAAGCGCGTTCATCATGCAGGATCGCCCCCATGACAAACCCACCAAATATTGTGAATATCCCCAGCAAGGACGTCATCATCCCAGAGACGAATATGCTGACCAGGATACCCCCGAGCAGAGTAGGGGACATTTCCGGCCCGGCATTAAAATAACGCATCACCGATTTCGTCAATGGGCGAACGACGAGAAGCCACACCAGGACAAACAGCAACACCAGCAACACGTTCACCAAAAAGGTCGACCACTGGAAGCGTGCAAGCGTCAGGGCCGTCACTACCGCGAGCAGCAACCAACCCACCACATCATTCATTGCCGCCGCACTGATGGCGATGACACCCAGCCGTGACCTCGTCATGCCCAATTCCATCATGATCCGGCCAAGTACGGGTACGGCAGTAATAGAAAATGCCGTGGCCACAAACAGTGCCGAAGTCCACCGATCCGCCAGTGGAGAAAGCAGTGGCGCCCCCATGAACCCGACCCCAAGTCCTGTCACGAATGGTAGTGCCAAGCTGGCCGCCGCGATCCATAGCACGGCCCTGCGGTTTGTGCTTTCTTTGAGGTGAGAAAAGTCAAACTCCAGACCTACCTGGAACATCAGTAGAATCAAACCCAGTTGGGAGAGGATATCCAAGGACCCCGATGGAATCGAGTAAAATACCCAGTGAAATGGCACGGGCATGGCCAGGCCGAATAATGAGGGACCCAACAAAATTCCCGCGATGATTTCTCCGACAACCGCGGCTTGACCAACTCTGACGGCGATGTGGCCTGCGACGCGCGCGGCCAGAATGATAACGCACAACTGCGCCAGCGTAAAAAATATCACACGTTCAGACGGTTGGCCGAAAAGTCCTATCATACTCATAGGGGTGCGCGGATCGTCATACCATGGCACCATTGATAGAAATGACCTGTCCACTGATATACGCAGCCCGCTCTGAAGCCAGGAATCCCACGAGATACGCCACCTCTGCCGGATGCCCCGCACGCCCCATCGGAACTATCCGGGCGACCCGTGCGGAGTCGAAAGTCTGCGCACTCATTTCTGTTTCAATGACCCCCGGCGCCACCGCATTCACCGTGATGCCACGACTCGCGACTTCCAATGCCAGTGATTTGGTAGCCGAATGTAGCGCGCCCTTGGCCGCGGCATAATTTACCTGGCCACGATTACCCATCAGCGCGGACACGGAGGTGATATTAATGATCCGGCCCCAACGGGTACGAATCATGGGCATCAGAACCGCCTGCGTAACATGAAAGAATCCGTTCAACGAAACATCCACGACGTCGTGCCACTGCCGCGGATCGAGCGCTGGAAAAGCCGCATCGTCATGCACTCCGGCATTATTTACCAAAACCTGTATGGGTCCTGTATTCATCAACGCCTGCACCGCCAGATTCGTCATCTCCCGATCAGTGACATCGAAAACAGAGATCTCTGCACAGCCACCCACAGCCCTGATGGCGTCGGCTAAGGCCGCCGCTTTTGTGAAGTTGCGATGAGTATGAATAATCACCTCGAAACCGTCCTCGGCCAGCCTTTGGCAGATGGCGGCACCGATACCACCGCTACCTCCCGTGACCAGCGCGCGCTTAGACATTCGATTCAGGCCGTGACGGCGGCGTGTGTTCCGATGGATCGATGTCCACAAAAATAGCCACCCGACCTTCCAGGATGTTCCGTGGGCCGGTAGATATAGTAAACCCATACAGCAGGTTACGTTGACCTGCCAACCTTGTCGCACGGATCGTCAAATGACCGTCGATATCATCCAGACGGGCTACCGACGCGACCAGCCCGCGCACACTCGCGATATAACCAATGCCAGTCCCCAGGGGCTCCTGCCCATGCCCGGTGCGCACGAGAATGTCGTGTATCGCCATGGCCTGCGCCGCATACTCGACGCCACAGGCAACACCGACCCGACCGTGCGAACGTAAGGGCATTTGCGGCGACCGGTGGCTGTTGGCAACACAGACGACGCTGTCTTCATCCCATCGTTCTACGGCGTCCAGCAAAAGCATATCGCCTTGATGGGGGAGATGGCTGGACATCCATTGACGATCTATGCGCATGGGACCATTTCGATCACCAAGCCTTGGGAATCCAAGTAATCCAGAATCACCTTCCCCGTATCGCGTCTCGCGATGGAGTGCAGCAACGGAAGACAACGCGCCGCCGGAATAGAGATTCGCAATGACTCCAATGCGGCGTCATCCATCGGCTGGCTGGGTGTCTCGGCAAAGGGCGCTGCATCCGCTACCCGGATCCGGGCCATGGATTTAGTCGGATGCGGGGTCGCCGTGAGCAACAGGGCAACCGCAAAAATATCGGGCACCGGGCGAGCCTGGTACAGAGGAGGGGGATAATCGGTATCGCTTGCGACCAGAAGCACCGGGGTGCAGGCTGCCGCGAGCAGCGTCAGGGCCTCCAGCAACCCGGCCGCGAAACTGCCATCATAGGCGCTGACCACGGATGAGGGCGTCATTGCGCCGGTCGCTATGCCCCAGTAGCCAGAAATCACATTATGCACCGAATTATGAAACTGGGTGGGCGAAATCAGGTGATCGCCCGCAGCCATCGCCGAGCAGATGGCGTGACAAATATCCCCATCCCCCCCCGAAGAGGCGAATACCGACGCCGGCTCGGAGGGTGGAACATCCGCCATGACACAGGCCGCATGCCCCACTTGGAGGGCTGCCATAACCCCTCTGCCCGCACGCCGCCGTTCTGGTGGCGGCAAGAGTACCGACGGCGACAATACCGTTCTTGCGGCCGCATAGGCGATATCGCCGGTCAGCATGCGCTCCGCATCCTGCCAGCTCTTTATGCCCGGCCCCAACACACCAATACCGTCTATGTATCCAGTGAGCATGGCAAGATCCGGCGCGCTAGGTGGGGCGGCCAAAAATCAGGCTACAGTTGCTGCCACCAAAGCCGAATGCGTTGCTCAGCACGGTGGAAACCTTTCCGTGCTGATTTTCGGAGAGATAATCAATGGTCATCGTATCATCCCGACGCCCGGCGCTTGGACCCGACGGCATGAGGGCGTTTTTAATGGCCAGCACGCAGATGGCCGCCTCCAAAGCACCCGCAGCGCCCAAAGTATGGCCGGTGGCCCCCTTCGTGGAACTGCACGGCGTTGCCGCCCCAAAGACATGCGCTATGGCATTCGCCTCCGCTGAGTCATTCGCGATCGTCCCCGTCCCGTGCAAATTGATATAATCGATATCCCGGGGATTCAGCCCTGCGGCATGTAGCGCGCGCTCCATCGCCAGGCGGGCTCCCAAACCCTCCGGATGTGGCGAGGACATATGATAAGCATCGCTGGACTCCCCCACACCCAGCAACAAGACCGTGTCGTCGTCCGGAGGGTCCGATATCCGCTCCAGGAGCAAATAAGCGGCCGCCTCCCCAATGGAAATCCCGGCGCGATCATCGCTGAAAGGGCGGCAACGCTCCTCGGCCAAAAGACCAAGGGACTTAAAACCATAGAGCGTGGTAGCGCATAGGGAATCCACACCACCCACTACGGCCGCATCGATCAAACCGCTGTCCACCATGCGTTGTGCCGAGGCAAAAACTTTCGCGCTGGAAGAACAGGCCGACGAAACGGCCAGCGCGGGTCCTTCGAGACGCAGTTTACGCCGCACGAATTCCGTCAGGGAATATGGACTATGGGTAGCCGCGTATACGAAATCCGCGGGCAATTGGCCGCTTACAGGGTCGCGATGCCGGAACGCCCATTCGGTACGCAACATGCCGGCCGTGCTGGTCCCCAGAAAAATACCTACGCGCCGCCGTCCCCATCTTTCGATGGCCGCATCAACGGCATCCATAAACCCGTCTTCGGCAAGCGCCAGTTGCGCCAAGCGATTATTACGGCAGTTGAACTCTCGCAGATCAGCGTCGATTGCTTCATCGTCAACCGCATCCACCTCTCCGATCCACGTGTCCAGTACCAGGTCGCGAAATGCACAGCGGACAAGACCGCACCGTTGTGCACGCAACGCCGACAACGTTTGCGTCAAACCCCGTCCAATACCACTCGTCGCCGTCACGCCAGAAATCGTCAATGAAGACATAAATATTATAAATCAATGTGATATAATTTCAGCATTGTGATGGTGAGGCCGCCAAAAGTCAACTCTCCCGGGTGGCTCACCGCCCCCCATACGATCTTGGCCCGCGGGACCTGTACCCGGGAGGGTGGACGGCAACCCATTCTGCGTTACAATCCTACCCACAATGCGCCGCTTACGGCACACGCAACGACGATCCTCACGCAAACTTGATGATACGCGCGTCACTGGGGTCAGACGTGATCTATTGAAACGGAGATGTTAAGAATGGGCCTTACCCCGGCAGAGGCAGAGTTGAGCCGCTTGATCATAGAGTCTTTGAACCTGCCCATGGACCCCTTGCAGGTCGATCCTGAAGCACCCCTCTATGGCGGCCCTTTAGGCCTGGATTCCATCGACTTTCTGGAAATTTCCATGGTCATCACCAAAAAATATGGGGTGATGATCTCCAGCGGCGGAGAAGATAAAACAGAAATATTCAACAGCCTGAGAAGTCTTTGCAACTATGTACAAAACCACAAACCCGGATAAGCGGGTCGCGTGATTTTTAGGGAACACTTCAATCACCAATGATCAGCGTCTTGCCCCCACCAGCATCTCTCGATCCGCCAAACTTGCAGAAAACCATAGCGCTAACACAACCCCTGGCGCAACCGTGGCACCGATCGCCTGAAGGACCGGAACCCCCGAGAATGCTAGTGGCCCAAAACCCATCACCGTCGCCATGTTGGCGATGACCAAGGATACCAGGGTGCGCGATGCACTCTCCTCATCCGTCCGCGCGCCGCGATCAAAGAAAAGCGCGTAGTTTGATCCCACCGCGACGATCAACATGAGACCAATGAGGTTCATCATGTTCAGCTCGACACCCAGCGCAATGAATCCCGCGGCTACGGTAAGTACGGATGCGATCAATGGCAACAATATTCGCAGTACCCGAAAAATCGATCGAAAAACCACCCACAGCAGCAGGACAATGCCCACAACACCCGCGAGAGACCACTTGATGGCGTTATCCATATAGCCGCTGTAGAGCGTATTGGTGGCGTTTGAAACATCGATAAACATCGCCTTATCCATATGGTGCCGCAGCAACGCGGACTGCACCGTCTTCCGGTCGATCCTGCCGGATGGTGGCGCGACAACGGGTAACAGCACGTGCCATCCGTTGCCCTGCCGTACCACCATGCTCTCTACCAGTTCTCTGACACCGGCCGGCAGATCCGCCCTGGTAAGCGGCCGCAGACCCCGTTCCCGCTCCACTTCGCGGACGAATGGAGAGAATAACGCCGCCGTTACCGGCAATCCGTGTACCGCCTCGGTCAAACGCGCGGTGAGCACATCTTCCGGAGGGATGGCGGACTTTCGCTTCCGTTGCGTCGCCACACTCGGCAGGAAATTTACGGGTGTTTGAAAACCTCCGATAACCCCTTCACGCTGGAGCCGTTGCAGGAGTGGGCCGGCTTCCTCGGCCGCCTGAAGGGCCGCATCGAATGTAGATCCAGAAACCACCAGGAGATATCCGGATTCGGGAATTCCCATATCACTACGCAGCCTCGCATAAAGCGATTGCTCGGTCTTGGGAACCGGGCTGAGCGCGGACAATTCATGATTCCAAATGTGATGACGATGCATGATGAGTATGCCACTCGCCAGAACCACGAAGAACACCACGACCCATCTGGCGGACGCCACTCCCCGGGCGGCCCCGAGAAGAAAACGCCCCAGTCGATTCAGATCGGGACCGCGAAAATTACCCGGGAGCAGCCCTGGCAAGACGAATCGAGTGACCATCGAGGCGGTGAGCAAACCGGCGATGGCATACAGACCCAGCTGTGACAAACCCGGCAGGTTGGAAAACAACAGGCTGGCGAACCCGATCATCGACGTTGCCACGCCCAGTCTGACGGTCGGCCAGTATTTTCTGGCCCATTGTTCCGCGCCAGCGCTCGTCTGTCCCGACTGCACCAGAAAATAGATCGAGTAGTCCACCGCCTCTCCGATCAGCGCGGTGCCGAATCCCAGCGTGATGTCATAGACCATCCCAAAACCCAACGACACCGCGGCAATGCCAACCATTATGCCGGATATCACCGGGATCAGGCCGAACAGGAGTGCAACGGCGGAGCGATAAACCAGCAAGAGCAGGACGACGATCATGGTGCCACTGATCAGCGACATGAATTCCGCGGCGTGGACGATGGTGTTTCGCGCAGCTACCGAGATCACCCCCACACCCGTCAGTACCAGATGCGCGTTTTCACCAGGCCGTCCCGTTGTTGCTTTAGCTCGCGCAAATGCTTCCCTTACACTGTTTATGGCGCGTTGTTGCGCCTCGGTGTCCGATCCGGAAAAACGCGTTTGCAACAACAGCAATGCCGTGTCCCCACTTGGCGACGTCCATACCCCATGATGGGGCATCGGCTGCGGCATCCCGCTCATTTCCTTGGCGATGTGCACCATGGTTCCGGTAGGATCTCCAGGGAAGAGCGCCTCCACCGCCTCGCCCCCCGGCGTCGCCAGGACATTGAGCATCTTTCCTATCGCGTCACGCAAACCGGTTACCGTAAAGAGTTCCGGGCGGGTGGTCGGACTCAGCAGATAGCGGTGGGTGAAGAGATAATGATATATCTTTTCGTGCGTACCTGAATTCCCGTTGCTCACGATTTCAAAGTGATCCTCTCCGCGCAGATCCTGAACCATGTGCTCGGATATTTTCGTTCTTACGGCTGCGGTACCGCCTTCGATACCCGCCAACATGTTCCGCGAAAGCGGACCCTTGCGCAGTTGCTCATTCAACACCGTTTGCTGGATACTAGGCGATCGGGGGAAGAACTCGGACAGGGTCGCCAAGAATGGGGTATGGCTGATGATGCCGGCGGCGCCCAGCACGGTCGCCAGCCATATCCCCAAGACCAGCCATCTATGGCGGCTCATGGCGTTGACGTATCGCCTAGCGTGATGACCGACCGGTCATGATTGGTTTTCACAATGGTAATATGGCGCACCCTCTTGCTACTGCCGCTCACGGTTATCGACTGGATCAACTGGGCCACATCCTTTTTACTAGGCACCAACATCAGCGACCAGTCATTCTTGTCTCCTTCTAGCGAAAGAGTAAAAAACCGTTCCAGAAGCGCTCGATTTCCGGTCAGCGTTCCGCGAATACTGTCGATGAAGGCCAGTAATTCGGGGTGATCCTCGAGCGGCACAGTGTGATGATCCATGATGAGGAGGTCACCCCGCACGCGTATGGTCTGGTCATCCGGCTGGAGTGTATGCATTTCTAGCACGTCCGGTGATACGAAGCGCATGTCGCCAGAGGATTTTATGGGCTGGTTCAGAAAGCTAATATATTTTAGCTCCACAAAGGTGGTCTGGCCGGATTTTTCCTGCGCCAATGCATGCATCAGTTGTGTGATATCCCAATCTGCCGCATGCGCACGCAATGTCATGACCAACCCCAAGAACAGCGCGGCGAACATCGCACGTACGATAAACCGCATGTACAGGTAGAAGGACCGATTACGTGTGATTATTGAAAATTGGCACGATACCCATCCTTTACAGGACATATCGCCTGCGGGCATCTGCAACTCCATGATGTGGCCATTAACTCCAAAAATCATAGAAATTGAACCAGTTATACGGTGCCAGATGACAATGATACTCAACTTCCTTGACATAATTTATCATGGCATTGCGGATAGCTTCTTCGCGACCCGCCGGTTCCACAGCGGTGAAATCGGCGATCTGTTTTAAAAATATTTCGTATTTCCCCGGGCCGGTATAGAGCCCCGCCATAAAAAACAACGGCCGCTGAAGAATCGCCGCGATGCGAAAAGTCCCACTGGGCCAATGTGCCATGTCTCCCAAAAAGCGAATAGGCTGTTTCCTCTCGGATCCCACGGACCGGTCACCTAGAAAACCCACTAACGCCCCTTTCCCGAGCTGCTCTTGAACACGCAGCATGGTGTCCGGGCGGCCCAGTGGGATAACCTGCGGTGGCGTGGTGGCTTTTATGCGGGATAGCGCGGTGTTTATCTTCCTCGCGTTTTCCTCATACATGACCGCTACGATCGACAATCCCGGATATTGCTGTCCAACCGATCGCAAGACCTCGAAGCTACCCAAGTGGGCGCCGACCAGTAACGCGCCGCGCGCCTCCACAATCGCATGTTCCATTTCCTTGGACAGATGCGATTGTATGGTAAAGGAAGACACCTCATCACCGAGGAGATAAACCCTGTCGTGAATCGTTACCGCAAAAGTCAGGAAATGGCGATAGAGATCCCGGATCCGCACTGGACGACGCAGGATCCGGGCGAGGTAAAGCCTGGAGCCATACCGCGCCACCGGAGCGAAACACAGGAAATAAGCCGCGATAAGGCGTAACACCATATGAGCGGCACGCCTTCCCATCCGTTTTGAGATCCAGAGCATCAGGCGAAGCAAAAAACGGCTTCCGCGCTCCGGTTTATGTAACCACTCGGCGTCGCTCCATGGATGCGCTGGCGTTATCGGATCTGTCAATGCGAGAGTCACTCCAGCAGGTTGCCGGAGAAATTACCCCCCGCCACCAAACGAGTACCCGCATGCATCTCGAATGTCATTCGTTTATCGTCCAACTCCGTCACACGGAGACGGAGCGACTCACCAGGCGGCACCGGGCTATGGAATTTCACGGTATCGAGACGGTATCCGGTAATGCGCATACCCATGGCGGTTTCCATTTCATAAATAACCGTGTCAAGCAACAAAACACCGGGGACCATCGGATTTCCGGGGAAGTGTCCAACGAATACCGGGTGCCCCACCGGAATCATAAATTCATGTTCATGGCATTTCATGGGCCTTTCTCCTCTCCGCGGATCAAGTCAGCCATCAGTGTTTTTAATGCCTCTCGTGGTATTTTTCCGGTGCCACTTCTCGGCAACCTGTCCACAAGCATTAATGGGCGAGGAACGAATACCGGGTCAATCTGCTGTTTGAGTAATGTATATATCGTTTGCACATCCAACCCTGGAGCGACCGCAAATGCAACCAAACGCGTCACTCGGCCATCATCAGGTGGATCGGGCATGAAAAATACACCATCCAACACACCCGGGATATTATTGAGCTGATAATTTAGATACCCGATCGAGCTACGTTTACCCGCCACATTTACCAGATCGGCGGCGCGTCCATATAGGCGAAAGCGATTCCCCCCCAATGTTTCTATATGGTCTGCTGTTGCGACAGCTTGTTGCAGGTGCCCGCCACACACCGACATTCGTCCATCCTTCATGGTCCACGACAGTTCCGGGAACAAATGCCAATCGTCCGTTTGGCTGCTGCGCCGGGTCGCGACAACACCGGTTTCCGTGGAACCATAGATCTCTATCAACTTGCTTTTGAATCGCCTTTCAGCCTCCTCCGCGAGATCCCGGGCCAAGGGCGCCGTGGCGGAAAGCAACAGATCCACACTCGGCAATGGCGCATCGGCAGCCAATATGGCGCGCAGATGAATAGGGGTACTGACCAGCACACGCGGTCTGGAGACCATGGATATTTCCGCACAGATATCCGCAGGAAAGAAATGGCGCTCCGTGGCAATGACGCCCGCACACTGCCAGATCATGACTATGGTGGACTCAAAACCGTACATATGCTGTGCGGGGACCGTGCCAATCACGGTATATGTGCGGCCATCCAGCAAACCCAGACACAGAGCCTCCGCACGCACGGCATATACCAAATCCCCCCAAGTCTTCAGGTGGGGGACCGGCACACCCGTGGAACCCGAGGTAAACACGTAGGCAACCGGGAGCGTTTCCGGCAGACTCGGGACCACGGGCGAGGCGGTGGCGGGGGCCTCCGGAAGCTCTGTGGGAAAAGGCAGATAGGGGATGCCCACATCATTTCCGTCATCACCGAGGCAGAAAACCTCCGGCGCGAACTCCGCTATCCGTTTAACACTCCCAGGGGTATACATAGACGGTAACAGACTGGTTTTACCGGCGATCATGGCCGCGGCGAGGCCCACCATGAAATGGTAACGGTCCTGGCAGGTATTAAGCAAATATTGACCCGGCATCAATATCGCGCGGATATAAGCCACGTCCGCCAAAAATTGGCGCAGAGTAATTCCTCTACCCTGCCTGATAGCCACGAAATCACCCAGTGACCTATGTGTCATCATCGGGAGGTCGTTCATGCGTGGTATGCCCCCTGTTTAATGGGTATATATCATAGGCGCTGATGAATATTCAGGTTTTTGTCACCGCCGGCCCGGAACCGACAAAGTACGCCCGGACACCCTCCATAATGCCGGAACGCTCGCCAGCAGGGATACAACGACAACGAACGGCGTATTCAACCATGAACATCGAGGCGATCAACACGGTGCTGACAGCACCCGAAAACAGCGCCCATATCTGCTGGCCCATCAACAGGAACAGGAGCAGTAGAAGGCCTGACAGTGTCGCGAAAAACAGGCTCCACGCCAAGGTGACTTTGCGCGTGTAAAGCGTCAGCCTGGTGTTCAATGGTCCGTGGATCGTCTCTGCGATACGCGAGATCAAAGGCGTCTTTCCGGGACGCAAAGTATAGCCGAAAATCACCGCGAGGATCACGAAAATTGCGCTTCTCTGCAGCACGCAGATCCAGCCCAGACAATGCACAAGGCTGCTGTGATACCGCCATACCGCCATACCGGAAATAAACAGGGAGAAGCACCAGAGCAACCTGAGACGCGGGTTCCACAACAGGACCGACAGGGCAACCACGGCAGGTAAACATGCGGACATCACCGTATAGAGGTTCGGATGTTTCTCTGTAACATCCAGATAAGTGAGCAGCTGATAACCGATGAGGACAGCAACGAGCATGATGGCCCGCCATAACCGCGTGAGTGTGATCAGCTTCTGCTTCTCCAGAGGCAGAGCGGCGCTTTCATCACGGTGTTGAACCCAGGTATTTTTCAACACATCCCGCCAACGCCGTGACGGCTGTCCAGCCCAGCCACTCGCCGTCCCTGGGCCAGCACCAGGTTATTCTCTTCGGCCACCATTCCGCCCTCGCAGCGCATGCCAAAACTCGATGGCTCCCGCCTTCGCGGCATGACCAACCTCCACCGCCCCTTTCGCAATACTGATCCCCGCATCCTTACCGGCTTGACCGATTCTGTGCGCTGTTGAACCAACAGCCCGCCCAGCCTTTACGGCGCCCTGCTGAAGGCCTTGCCCATCCGCATGGACGGCCATCGGAAACGCCAACACGAGAGCACACACACACACGGACATCATCAGGGCGCCTTTCGCCCTGTCGAACATCTTGTCGACTGCATTGATTTTGCGCATTTCACCCTCTCCCGAGCACATGCTCCACTCTCCACCAAGACCAGCCGCGCCAGACCGCTGCGACCGGGTCACGACGGTCCGGTTGCATTCAGGACTGTTCACAGTGATAAGCCACCACCCGTTCCACTTCCTTTTTGGCGCCCAAAATAACGGGAACACGTTCGTGCAGACCCTGGGGGTCGATATCCAGTATGCGCGTCGTGCCGGTACTGGCGGCACCACCCGCCTGCTCGACCAGATAGGACATGGGGTTGGCTTCGTAGAGCAGGCGTAATTTGCCCGGTTTTTTCGGGTCGCGCCGGTCGAAGGGGTACAGGAAAATGCCACCCCGGCACAAGATACGATGGACGTCGGCGACCATCGAACCCACCCAACGCATGTTGAAATCCCGCTTGCGGGGTCCATCCCTGCCTTGATCGAGTTCATCGATGTAGCGCTGCACCGGTTCCTGCCAGTGGCGGTAATTACTCCTATTGATGGCATATTCACTGGTATCCTCGGGAATGCGCATCTGCGTATGCGTCAGGATGTATTCACCGACGGAAGGATCGAGGGTGAAACCATTAACCCCATAGCCGGTGCTATACACCAGCACATTGCTGGAGCCATACAACGCATAACCCGCGCACACCTGTTCAACGCCGGGTTGGAGAAAATCGGCGAGTTCCGCGTCGCGCCCGGCGACAGGTGCCTTGAGGATACTGAAAATAGTGCCAACGCTGATACCCACATCAATATTGCTGGATCCATCCAAGGGATCGAAGAGCAACAGATATTTGCCACGCGGGACACCCTGGGGGATAGCGTAGGGCCCATCCATTTCCTCGGAAGCCATGCCAGCCAGATGACCGGTCCAGTCCATGGACTGGAGGATGGCTTCATTGGAAATGATGTCGAGCTTTTTTTGGGCCTCACCCTGCACATTGTCGGTGCCAGCGCTGCCCAATGCGCCCACCAGCGCACCCCTATACACCTGTGCGCCAATAAACTTGCAGGCGATCGTGAGATCGTTGAGAAGACCGGCGAAATCGCCGGAGGCACCGGGATAGAGACGGGTTTCTTCAATGATGAACTGGCTGAGGGTGGTACCGATATGCATGCTGGAATCCTTTACAAAGGTGAATACTTCAAAGAGCGCTGAGCCCCAAGCGAAATTCTATGGTGGATTCTATCGCGCGCGCCGCTCCCTGGTCCAACCAGGGCAGCCACTGGATATGGAAACGGTGGATACCCCCACTGACTTTTGGGTAATAATCCGCATGACTCGGCAATTCCAGGCGAATCAGGGAAGGTGGGCGGCGGGCGTCCAAGGGAGCCCCATAGCGTCCCTCCGGCGCCTCCACCCGGGACCACGCGCAGGAGTCGCGCAACAACGTCAGAATCAGGGAAACGCTCTCCCACAGCATCTCCAGACCCTCCCGCCAGTCCCGCAGGAGATCCTTGACCCGTTCGAGAGACTGCTGGTTCCAGAAGGCCAGCACCGGTAAATCACAGTCAGCGAGACCTCCAGCGACCCCCATCCGGCCACGCGCGAGCTGGAGGATTTCCTGGTGGCGCAAGCGTTGCCCGAAAGGCTCACGGCACTCGCGCAGCGCCTTTAATTGCCGGTCGATGCGGAATTGCCAGGCACGCAATGGGTCTTCAGCCGCCTCTGGGCTCTGCGCCCAGACGGCGAGGCTCTGAGCGATACGTTCCAACTCCAGGATGAGGTCGAAGCGCAACTCCGGGCGGCCGCAAAAATCAAGCAGCTCGTTGTAGGCGCGCAGGGCACCACGCAGGTTACCGGTATCGGCCACTTCTTGCTGGAGTTGCGCAAAGACACTTTCCAGACGCAACAACAAGCGCGCGCGTTCATGGAGTGGATGTTCATAGACGGCCATGCCGTACCTCATTCAAAAATCACCGCCGCCGCACCAAACCGCAGCGGCCCCGACAATCAGGGAACGCCAGCGTGCAGGGCGCACCGTCCCCATTCTCCGGGCAACGCCCTACAGGGTGCCACAGGCGCTTTCCCTAGGCAAATCCTGATGTTCCTTGCAGGCTGCGGAGATAGGCCGTAACCTGCGCCTCGAGCCGCGCCAGCGTACCATCGTTGGGAATGACCCAGTCGGCGGCGGCGATGCGCTCCGCGCGGTCACATTGCGCCGCCAAGACGGCGGTAATCTGTTCCGCCGTCCAACCTGGACGGGCGCGCAAGCGTTCAATCTGCACGGTGCGCGGACAATCGATCACCAGGATTTGATCCAGCAGAGCGCGATAGCCATTTTCCACCAGGAGCGGCACCACCCAAACCACCGGCGCCCGCGGATGCTGCCGCTCAATTTCTTCGCTACGCGCGATAAAGGTTTCGCGGATGCGCGGATGGAGGAGCGCTTCCAGCCAAAGCTTCGCCTCAGGATCGCTAAAAATACGGGCACGCAATGCGGCCCTGTCGAGTTCCCCCCCAGCGCCGAGCAACGCCGGGCCAAAATGCGCGATGATGGCCTGCAGGGCAGAGCTGCCCGGGACCACCAGGTCACGGGCGATGCCATCGGCGTCGAGCACATGCGCGCCCGCGGCATGGAGCATTTCCGCCACGGTGCTCTTGCCGCAGGCTATGCCGCCCGTCAGACCGATGCGCCGCGTCATTCAGGTGCCCAGCAGGTGCAGATAGCCGGAGAGGATGGCTTGCGGCCACAGCAGCATGAGCCAGGCCCCCAAGGCCAGATAGGGGCCAAAGGGCATGGCATAGTCGCGGCCCTTGCCACGCAGCAGGTAGGTCATCGCTACCACACCTCCGCCCAGCGCGGCGATGAACAGGGTCAAAAAGACGGCCTGCCAACCCAACCAGGCCCCCACCATGCCGAGCAGTTTGAGATCGCCCCCGCCCATCCCGTCCCGCCCGCTCATTCGATAATAGGCCACGGCCAGCACCCAGAGACTCCCGTAACCCAGGAACACCCCGAGCAGGGCGTCCGCAGGGGAAGTCAACGCCACCCCTGGCCAGAAGAGGGCCGAGCCATTCAGCAAGAGCCCGAACAGTATACCTGGCTTGGTAATCCGGTCCGGCAGGAGATGGGTTTCCAGGTCGATCATGGTCAGCGCCAACAGTATCCAGGTCAACACCAATGCAGGCAGAAGTGGCCCGCTGAACCCCAACCGCCACACCACCACCACGCTCAGCACCGCCGT
Organism: Pseudomonadota bacterium; assembly: GCA_021821285.1. Classification (GTDB taxonomy): domain Bacteria; phylum Pseudomonadota; class Gammaproteobacteria; order Acidithiobacillales; family Acidithiobacillaceae; genus Acidithiobacillus. The sequence goes on along the minus strand of JAKACQ010000024.1, from coordinate 13,123 downwards.
CAGCAGCTCCAGCGCCGGATAACGCCAGACGATGGGACTACCGCAATCGTGACAGCGGCCCCGCAACCATATCCAACTCAAAACCGGGATATTCTCCCAGGGACGCAAACTATGACCGCACTGCGGGCAGTGGGACGCGGGATACAGGATCGATTCGTGGCGCGGAACCCGGTGCACCACCACATTCAGAAAACTGCCGATGAGCAGGCCGAGCAGGGCGATCAGCATATAAACCACCCCCTCTCCGATCGACATCATGCGTCCTCTTTCACCTGCAATCGGTGCAACCGCATTTCCAAGGATTGCAGGCTGATGTCCAACAAGCGCGCAGCCTGATGCCGGTCGCCCCCGGCTTGCTCCAGTATCTTGCGCAGCAAAACGGCTTCGGCGGTATCCATACTGGCCGGCGCCACCCCGGATGCCGGGGCCGGCGCCGCGTTGTCCGCCGGGGCGGCACCGGGAGCAGCAAAAATTTCTTCAGGAAGGAACGTTTCGTGCTGTAGGGCGAGGCTACGCTCCAGGAGATTTTCGAGTTCGCGCACGTTGCCCGGAAAGGTATAGAGCCGCAATCGCTCCAACATGCCCGCGGGAAGCCGGGGCGGAGGTCCGCCCGGCGTAGCGCCGATACGCTGGAGAATCGCCTCGACCAACTGAGGGATATCCTCCAGACGCTCGCGCAGCGGAGGCATATGCAGCTTCACCACATCCAGCCGGTAACGCAGATCTTGACGGAAGCTGCCGTCGTTCACCATCTCCTGTAGATCGCGGTGGGTGGCTGAGATGATCCGCACGTCCAGAGCGATTTCCCGGGATGATCCCAACGGTCGTATGGAACGCTCCTGAATGGCGCGCAGGAGTTTCACCTGCATCATCATGGGCAGGTCGCCAATCTCATCGAGGAAGAGCGTGCCGCCGTTGGCCGCCACGAAGAGTCCCTCCCGGCGTTGCACCGCGCCGGAATACGCCCCCTTTTCGGCGCCGAAAAGTTCACTCTCCAGCAGGCCATCGGGGATGGCGCCGCAATTCACGGCAACAAACGGCTTGTCGTGACGCGGTCCCGAGGCATGGACGGCCCGCGCCGCCAGTTCTTTGCCTGTTCCCGACTCACCGGTAATATGGACCGGCGCGTTGCTCCGCGCGACCCGGCGAATATCCTCGCGTAGCCGCTGCATGACGGGGGAATCGCCCAGCAATCGCCGGGTACCATCCGTCTCGGAGGGGGACGGGCAGCTCAAGGCCACCGCCTGCGCCACCAACCGCCGCAACCGCGCCAGCTCGATGGGCTTGGCCATGTAGTCGAAAGCCCCGGCCTGCATGGCCTCCACTGCGCCATCCGCGGAAGAATAGGCGGTGATCACCGCGACGGGCACCTGGGGATGTGATGCGTGCAGACGACGTACCAGTTCAATGCCGGAACCATCCGGCAAGCGCAGATCCGTCAGACACAAAGACGGGGTGGCTTCGCCCAGACGCGCGTAGGCTTCTGCGATGGAATGGGCGCCGATAACCGTGAGCCCCATGCCCTGCAGTGTAATAGCCAGCAGTTCGACAATGTTCGGTTCGTCATCGACAACGAGCGCGGGGGGCAAAGTAGACAGGTCGGCCATCAATCCTCCGTGAGTCCGCCCCAAGAGGGGAGAAAGATCTGGAACAGTGCGCCACCTTGCGGATGGTTCTCACAACGGATACCCCCCCCGTTGATACGCAAAAGTTCGCGCACCATGGGCAAACCCAGCCCAGTGCCTCGCGAATCCGTAGTGAAAAACGGTTCAAAAATGCGCTCCATCAACTCGGCCTTTATACCCGGCCCGAAATCCCGCAACGTCACCAGGACCATGGTTTCTCGCTCCACCCACTCGGACCGTATCTCGACCCGTATCGTAGCATCTTCCGCCGAACCATGCTGCGCACTATTATGGAGCAGGTTCCAGAACACCTGGCGCAATTGCGCCGGGTCGGCATACACGAGCAGGTGCGGCGGCATGTCGTGAATGCAGATCGTCATGGCCGCGAGCATGGGATCGGACTGAATCTGGGAAACCAGGGTCGGTAACCAACTCGCCAGCGCGATGGGCTCAGAACGCGCGGGACTGGGGCGGCCCATCTCCAAAACCGAATCAATGATCGTATTGATACGCACGGTCTCGCGCTCCAAAATCTGGAAGAGGTGCTGTGCATCCGGGGCCTCCACGCTTTCGCTCAAGAGACTGCCCGCATGGCGGATCACACTCAGTGGATTGCGGATTTCGTGGGCGATATTCGCTGCCAGACGCCCCAGGGCAGCCAGTTGCGCCTCCCGCTCACGCGCACGCAGCATTTCGGCATCGCGCAGCAGCAACAGACGGTAGGGACTTTGGGGCAAGTCGATTTTACGGACCACAAGACTCTGTACGCCGTCCTGCAAGGACGGATCCCGCCCACTGAGAGAGATCAACATTTCACTGTCGCTTTGCGCGGACTGGCGCAGTGCCGTGGCCAGGCGTGGCTGCACCAGGTCTATGCCGACCGGTGCGGAAGCCCACAATCGATAACCAGAAAGGGTCCGGGCAATCGGATTACTGAGCACAACCCGATTTTGGCGGTCCAACACAAACACGCCGACATCCATGTGCTGCACAATTTCCTGATTCAAGGCATTGAGATTAACGACCTCCGCGTCCCGCTGCCGGGCCAGGCGATTCCCCTTCTCGAGACTGAGCACCAGACTATCCGCCAGCACCGCCACCGCCACCAGCGCCAGCACGTAGATAAACAGCTGGCCGAGGGGCAAATGTGCATAAGCCATGCCCCCCCAAAAGGATTCGGCAATCAGCAGCGCCAGTAATACCCAGACAAAAATGAAGGCGCTTTGCCCGCGCAGCAGGCTGGCGGCGGATACCAGCAAGAGGAAGGGCAGGATGCTGAAGGGGCCGCTGATCCCCCCTCCGAAGTGCAGCAGCAGCAGTACCAGCAAGGTATCGGTGGCCACCTGGATCCAGGCGTGGTAGAGGGAACGGGTGGGGCGTCGCAGCAGCAGTGCCAGCAGATAACCCAAACTCACCACCGCGGCCACGAGGGTAAGGACACGCAGCAACTCCACATGACCGCCCAGGTCGATGACCGTCTCGCTGACGGGCAGATGGACCAGCACGGCGACAACCGCGGCGATCAGCAGCCGGTATGCGGAAATTCCCCAGAGCCGGTGCCAGTCGCCATCCATTTCAGACACGCTACGCACCTCGTCGACGTGTCCTGCCGCGCATCAATGCTGCTGCGGGAACCACGGCGAGACGCCGACTTCCAACCAGGTCCATCGCGACCTCGGAGCGGACGGCAGGGCAGCCGGAATTTCGTCATGGGCCACCGCATTCACAGGTTGGTCACCCGGAGCACTTCCTCGAGGCTGGTGACCCCTTCCTTAATGCGCCGCAACCCGCTTTGCCGCATGGTCAGAACGCCTTCCTGGGCGGCTTGCCGGGCCAGGTCGAGAGAGGTGCCCCCCCGCATGATCACTTCCCGCATCGCATCGCTCACCGGCATCACCTGATAAAGTCCCATGCGGCCCTGGTATCCCGTTTTGTTGCATTGGTCGCAACCCACCGGCCCCAGAGGACGCCAACCCTGCAGATCCTCAGCCACAAAACCGGCTTCGATCAGGGCCTGTTCAGGGATACGCAGTGGCTTTTTACAATGCGTGCAGAGTTTTCGTACCAGACGCTGCGCCATGACCAAGTGCACGGCACCCGCAATGTTGTAGGTCGGGATACCCATGTTTTCCAGCCGGGTGAGACTCTGCGGAGCGTCGTTGGTGTGCAGGGTGGCGAGCACCAAATGGCCGGTCTGCGCGGCCTTGATCGCGGTTTCAGCCGTTTCCAGATCACGCACCTCCCCCACCATGATGATATCGGGGTCCTGTCGCAGGAAGGAACGCAACGCCGCCGCAAAGGTCAACCCGATGCGTTCGTTGATGTTTACTTGATTGATCCCGTACACCGGGATTTCCACGGGGTCCTCGGCGGTGCTGATGTTGCTGTCACCGGTATTCAGGATGTTGAGGGCGGTGTAGAGCGTGGTCGTTTTACCGGAACCGGTGGGACCGGTCACCAAAATCATCCCATAAGGCCGGTGGATGGCCTCCTCAAAGCCCTTGCGCTGCTCCGGCAAAAAGCCCAAATGCTCGATAGGGACCTTGGAACTGGCCGGATCCAGCAAGCGTAGCACTATGGTCTCACCAAAGCTGGTGGGCAGAAATGAGACGCGAAAATCAATCACACGGGCGGGCGGAACCCGGACACGCAGACGGCCATCCTGGGGTAAGCGTCGCTCGGAAATATCCAGACGACAGAGGATTTTCAGGCGGGAGGTAACACCATCCCGCAACGCCGCCGGGGGATGCAAGACATCTTGCAGCACGCCATCGAGGCGGTAACGCACCCGCAGATCCTTTTCGTAAGGTTCCAGGTGAATGTCCGAGACGCCGCGTTGGATGGCATCCAGCAGCAACTGTTGGACGAAACGCACCACCGGCGCATCTTCGACACTGGCATCATCCCTTTGCGCCAGATCGAAGGCTTCCTGTTCCTCCTCATCACGCGGCTTATCCATGAAAATGTTATCGATGCCGCCCTGCATGCTGTTGGCCACGGCGTTCACCGCCTTGACCAGCTTATTGGCCTCCACCAGAATCGGCATTACTTGCAGGCCCGTGTTGAATTTCACGTCTTCCACCGCCTTGAAATCGGTGGGATCAGCCATGGCCAGGTAGAGGGTATCCCGGTGTTTGGACAAGGGCAGCACCAGATAGCGGCTCATCAGGCTCTTGTCCACTGCCCGGATGAGCGTTTCGTCGATCGCCACGGCATCCAGGTCGAGCATCGGCGCGTTATACCGCGCGGAGAGGTGCGCCATCAGCGCCGCGGCCGGGACGGCGCCCTTCTCTACCACGTAGAAAAGCAATGGTGTCTTACCCCGCGCAGGATCGGCGGCGAGATCCCGCAACTGCGCCTCATTACTGAGGCCATTGCTGATCAGCGCGCGTAATACCGGTGTTAACGGGACGTGTTCCGGGTTTGTAGCCATTGACGTAAGGTTTCCTCCACGGCGGCAGTTTGCGGCAAGGTTCCCGTCCACAACCGGAAGCTCTCCGCGCCCTGTTCCACCAGCATGCCCAGCCCATCTATCGCGCGCAACCCGCATTGCCGGGCTGCGCATAATAAAGGCGTTTCCAGGGGGTTATAGACGATATCATACACACTGCCATCTCTGGGCATGCGGGACAAATCCAGTTCCGGGTGATTTTCTCCGTGCAGGCCCCGTGCACTGGTATTGACCAGCAGGGCGGTATCCGGCAGCACCACCGCCAAGGCCGCCCCATCCAGGGGGAGGGGATGTACCGGCAGATCGGGAAAGTGGGCGGCCAGGGCCTCGGCGCGTTGGAGGTGGCGATTGGCGAGATAAATGACCGGGCATCCGGCATGACCCAGCGCGTAGATCACCGCCCGGGCAGCGCCTCCCGCCCCGATGACGGTCGCCGGATACTGCCGCCAGTGATCGCCTGCGGCACGTTCCAGCGCCCGTTGGAAGCCCAGCGCATCGGTATTGTGGCCTTCTGCGCCCATCCGCGTGAAACATATGGTATTGACGGCGCCGATGGCGCGCGCGGCCGGACTGAGCCGCCGCATTCCGGACAATACCGCTTCTTTGTGGGGAACGGTAACATTCACCCCACGCACGCCGAGCGCGGACAGCCCGGCCAATGCCGTGGTGACCTCCGCACCATGCACCGGGAACGGCACATAGATGAAATCCAGAACCTGCTGGACGGCAAAGAGATGGTGCATCCATGGCGAAAGACTATGGGCGAGCGGATCGCCGATGATGCCATAAACGGCGGTTTCGCCGCCGGGGTGCCAAGACGCGGCGCCCTCAGACGGCGGGGATGCCATGGCAGGAACTCTTTTCCGCTGGTGTCATGAGCAACTGAGAGAGCAGAGCGGGCCAATTATCTCCCGGCAGGATATTGCCGAGGGTGGCGCTCCGCCGCGCTCCGGTAATTCCGGTTATCGGCAATCGTCGGCCCTGCAAGCACTGGCCGCCCAGCCAGGCGAAGGCGATGGCCTCCAGAGCCTGACTGGGAATCCCGCTATGCCGTCCACCATGCAAGATGCGCGTGGCCGGCAAAAAATCCTGCAAGGCCCGCATCAGTGCCGGGTTTTCCGCCCCCCCGCCAAACACCAGCATCTCCGCGGCCCCAGGCGTCCAACGGGTTATCGCCTGCGCCACGGAGGCTGCCGTCAACGCCGTCAGGGAAGCCAAAAAATCCTCGACAGACCCCTGCCAAGACGACCACCACTGTGCCACCAGCGGTGCTCCGAAGGTTTCCCGTCCGGTGCTTTTAGGGGGGGCTTGCTGGAAAAAAGGCAGGGACAGCCACTCCGTCAGCCGCGGCATATCACAGCGTCCCGCAGCCGCCCGCCGGCCCCCCTCATCACAGGAGTGCCGTCCGCCGCTGCATAATTGCATCGCCGCGTCCAGGAGCACATTGCCCGGCCCGCAGTCGAAGGCCAATACCGGACGATCCTCCTCGTGACCTGGCAACCAGGTCACGTTGGCCATACCACCGAGATTGAGCAACAAACGCGGCTGCACGTCCTGAAAACAGTATTGATGAAAAGGCGGCACCAGCGGCGCGCCCTCGCCACCAGCCGCCACATCGGCACGCCGGAAATCGTGAACCACCGTCAGACCGGTCGCTACGGCAACGTCCGCCGCCGCACCGATCTGCAGGGTAAAGCCGGGTACCGCACGCGGCTGGTGGCGAATGGTCTGGCCATGCAAGGCGATAAAGTCCACGGGACCGAGACGAACGATGGCTTCCTGTGCCACCCCCGCGTAACAGGCACCGAGACGGCGATCCAGCTGCGCCATGGCGTCGACATTCAACGGGCCGTTCGCCGCCAGCACCTCCGCCCGCAAACCCGGGTCGAAGGGCTTACTGAATACTCCCCGGTAACCCGCACAGCCAGCCACCTGGAGATCCAGTACGGCGGCATCGACACCGTCCGCGCTGCTTCCGGACATCAACCCCAGGCCACGCAAGGCCCTTCACCCTCTTCGGGAGCAGGGGTGGCCGATACGGGAACGATCTCTCAATGCCCCTCGCCATGAGTCCCATGACCATGGACATGGCCATGGGCCAATTCTTCGGCATTGGCATCCCGCACCTCCAGCACGGTCACATCGAAGTTCAGGGTCATCCCGGCGAGAGGATGGTTCAGGTCGACGGTGATCTCATCGCCCTCGATATCGATCACCGTCGCGAGACGCGAGCCCTCTTCGGTCATCGTCTCAAACTGCGTACCGATCTCCAGTTCTTCGGGATCGTCGAAATCATCCACGCCCACCACTTCGACCAAGTCTTCGTCCCAATCGCCGTAACCCTCCTCAGGAGGGATGGAAACCTGCAACTTGTCGCCCGCGCGGCGCCCCGCCAGGGCCTGCTCCAGACCAGGGATGATACCGTGGTGGCCGTGCAGATAAATAAGGGGCTCTTCACCCACGGAGCTGTCGATCAGTTCCCCTTCTTCATCGGTCAGGGAATAGTCGATAGTGACTACTTTGTCTTTGCTGATCATCATGGCACTGGTCCTATAGATTGAGGGTAGGAAAGGAAGGGGGAAACTCTAAGCGACTCTGCCGGAGAGATTCTAGCCCGGCTGGGCGGAAACGGCAAAATGTTCCGGATCTTCCCAGTAGCGCCAGTGGGGCTCCAGGATCTCACTGAACGCATCGATCCACCGCGGGTGGTCATTGAGTGCCGGAATATAACGCAACACCTTGCCGCCAGCCTGCAGGAAGGTTTCCTTCCCTTCCATAGCGATCTCCTGCAACGTTTCCACGCAATCCGCCGTGAAGCCCGGACAAACGACGTCAACACGACGAACCCCGGAGCGACCCAGTTCCATGAGCATCTTATCCGTGTAAGGTTTCAGCCACTTGGCGGCGCCAAAACGGCTTTGAAAGCTTTGTACCCACTGGTCGTCAGACAAACCTAGCGCCTGCACCAGCAGGGCCGTGGTCTTCTCGCACTGGGCACGATAGGGATCCCCCCGGGTAATGCAAGCCTGAGGCAGGCCATGAAAAGAAATCAACAGGCGTTCCGCCGGACCATGTTCCTGCCACCAGGCGCGAATATTTTCCGCCAGCGCGCGGATATAGGCCGGGTGAGCGTGCCAGTCCCGGATCATGCGGATTTCCGGGATCTCCCGCCAACCGCGCAGGGTGTGAGCGACGGCGTCGAAAATGGAGGCGGTGGTGGCTGCGGCATATTGGGCATAGAGAGGCACCACCAGAATCTTATGGCAACCCGCATCGCGCAAGGCGGCCATACCTCGCGCCACCGATGGATTCCCATAACGCATGGCCAGCTCAACCCGCACCTCATCGGGGAATCGCCGCGCCCAACGCGCTTGCAGGGCGTTACACTGACGCTGGCTGTACACCAGCAGAGGAGAGCCCTCCGGCAACCAGATGCTGGCATAGTTCCGCGCCGAGCGGGTGGGGCGAGTCAGCAGAACGGGACCATTCAATATGGGCCACCAGAGGATGCGCGGCAGCTCTACCACCCGGATATCACTGAGAAACGTGCGCAGGTAGCGGCGCACCGCCGGCGCGGTGGGCGCGTCGGGCGTGCCCAGATTGACGATCAGGATACCAATCACACCGCATCTCCAAGCGTGATGGAGACGGGGGCGTGATCCGAGGGGCGCGCCGCCGCACGCGCTCCGCCGTCGATCACCACCGCCTGCGCGCGCGCCAGGAGAGGCGTCGAGGCCAGGATCAGATCGATACGTAATCCCTGGTTGCGGCGGAAGGCCGCCGCACGATAATCCCACCAACTCCACTCCCGCGTTTCCGGATGGAGGCTGCGATAGGCATCGTGCAATCCGAGGTCCAGAAGATGGCCCAAGGCGGCCCGCTCGGCGGGCGAACAGAGGATGCCTTCTCCCCAGGCAACGGGGTCGTAAACATCCCGTGCGTCAGGGGCGATATTGAAATCCCCTACAAGCAAAAGTTGTGGCCAGCGCCGCAACTCTTCGGCGACGAACGTACGCAGACGTGCCAGCCACTGCAATTTGTAGGGATATTTGTCGCTATCCACGGACTGGCCGTTGGGGACATAGACATTGACCACACGCACAGCGCCGAAGCTGGCGGCGCACAATCGCGCCTGACCATCCGTGCCGTCGGGCCAGCCGCAACAAACCGCTTCGGGAGCCATCCGGCTGAGTATGGCCACACCATTGTAGGTAGGCTGCCCGTGATAGAATGACTGGTAGCCCGCCGCCGCCAGTTCGGCCACCGGAAAACGCGCGTCGACCAGCTTGGTTTCCTGCAGACAGAGGATATCCGGCCGCTCACCGGCAAGCCACTCCAGTACCTGCGGAAACCGGACTTTGAGGGAGTTGACATTCCAGGTGGTCACTTTCACCGGCATTACTGGGGCCATGTGTCACGAACACTGGGACGCAAGCGCATCGCGTGCATCCAGGTCATCAATTCCGGGAACTGCGGCAGGAAGTCGGGCGCACGCAAATCGACATAACCCACGGCGGCGACCGTCGCGATCTGCGCCAGGGACAACACCGGCGCCGTGGCCGCGTCTACCCAGAGGCGGGTCTCCTCCTGCAACACCGCCAATGCGGCAAGCGCCTTGCCCCGGGCGCGTTGCAATACATCGGGATCCTGACAGTCGGTCGCACGCCGCTGCTCCAGCACCCAGGACACCGTCGCATCCATGATACCACCGGCCAGCGCCTCGATGCGCAACGCCTCGATGCGCGCGTCCGGATCCTGCGGGAGGAGGGGAGGGTCAGGATACAGAACTTCCAAATACTGGATGATCACCGTCGAATCATACACCGCCGACCCGTCGCTCCGTAAAAGTACCGGAATCTTACCCAGTGGATTATGCGTCAACGCGGGGTGATCGGGGTCGCGGAGATTCACCCACTCCACCGTGCAGGGAATGGCTTTTTCCTGGAGGGCGATTCTCACCTTCCGGGCGTAGGGACTGGTTTGCGTGGCATAGAGTCGCATTTCTGGTTCTCCTGTTGACAGGGATGTCGCCGCTTTCTGCTATCATGACGAAAGCATCGTCCCAAGCCAACCCCGAAACGATAACCAGCCCATGAATTACGATCATCACTACCATGCCGGCAATAGCGCCGACTGTATCAAGCATCTGGCCCTGAGTCTCACCCTCCACATCCTGACCCGTAAGGACACACCGCTGGCTTATATCGACACCCATGCCGGGGCCGGGCGCTATGCCTTGGGTAAGGAGGGCGAACATCCGCAAGGTATTTCGCGTCTGTGGGCGGATCGGCGCAACCTGCCGCAGGCCGGCACCTGGCTGAAAGTCGTTGGCCACGAAAATGCAGACGGTTTGTTGCGCCATTATCCCGGCTCCCCCGCGCTCGCCGCCGCGTTGCTCCGACCCGGAGACCGGATGGTGCTCTGCGAGCAGCAGCCGGAGGTGGCGGCGTGCCTACGGAAAATCCTGGGCAAGCGGCCGCACACCAGCATTCTCGCCGAAGACGGCTATCACGCGCTCTTCGGGCAGATCCCACCGCCGGAAAAGCGCGGGTTGGTCCTCATCGACCCCCCTTTTGAGCGCCATGATGAATGGAAGCGCCTTGCCGACAGCCTGATCCGCGCTTATACACGCTGGCCGCAAGGGGTGTATCTCATCTGGTACCCGGTAAAAATCCGCGGTACGATCACGCGGTTGTGGCAGGCTTTGCGCGAACGTCTGCCAGCCTTCGTCTACGAGTTGCTGCAGATGCCGGAGGAAGGTCGGGAACAGCTTTTCGGCAGCGGGCTGATCCTGGTCAACCCGCCCTGGGGTCTGCGCGAGGCCCTGGCCGCCGCGCTGACCGAACTGGGTCCGCGGCTTGCGTCACCACAAAGTGGCGGGTCGTGGTCCCTGCGCTGTCACGGCTGGACGGCCCAGCACAAGGATTGAGACATGGCCCCCACGCACGTCATCGGACAATTTACCCATAAGGATTGACCATGGATCCCTCAACACTTCCCAACATCGATCATGTGCGTAAGCTGCTCCTCTATGGCGGCCCGTCGGCACAGTTTCAGGGAGAATTGGCCAAGCAACCGGATCAGGAGATCAGCGTCGCTGTACTCTACCAATTGGCCCTGCGCTACGGCGTGATCAGCCCGACGGCGGCCCGGGAAGGGCTGACCCTGCTCGCCACCGCGGGCACCGCCGGAGATGCCGGGCGCGCCATCCTGGAGCGGGTGCTGGCCGAGGGTGACTTTCTGGCGGTACGGGTGATGCGTTGAGCGGCCGTAGCCATGCGCCTGGTTAGCTGGAATGTGAACGGTTGGCGCGCCATTTGGCGCAAGGGTTTGCGCGACTGGGTCGCAGCGACGCGACCGGATCTGCTGTGTATCCAGGAAAGCAAGACCGGTCCGGACCGCCTGCCGGCCACAGAAACCGTGCTGGCGGGCTACGATGGCTTCTGGGCTGTGGCCGAACGCCCCGGTTACAGCGGCGTGACCACCTTCAGCAAAGCGCCCTGCCGGTCAGTGGCAACAGGGTTGGACATCCCCCGCTTCGACCGGGAAGGACGCGTGGTCGTCACCGACTGTGGTGATTTCGATCTGTACAACGTCTACTTTCCCAACGGCAAAAAAGATCGTGAACGCCTGGCCTTCAAACTGGATTTCTACAGCGCCTTCCTGGAGCGGATCAACGCCCGGGTGGCCGCAGGTCGACCGGTGGTGTTCTGCGGGGACGTCAACACCGCCCACCAGGCCATCGATCTGGCGCGCCCCAAAGAGAATGCGAAAATATCGGGATTTCTCCCCGAGGAGCGCGCCTGCCTGGACCAATGGGCGGCGGCCGGCTGGGTGGATAGCTTCCGCCACCTGTACCCGGATACCGTGCGCTATTCCTGGTGGAGTCAACGCACCAACGCCCGCGCCCGCAATATTGGCTGGCGCCTGGATTATTTCTGGATACACGAAAGCCTGCTGCCGCGCCTGCGCGGGGCGGGGATCGCCACCGAGGTGACGGGCTCCGATCACTGCCCGGTCTGGCTGGAGTTGGACTGAATGGATCTCGAACGATACGCCGCCCTCGCTCGTTCCACCCTGCATACGGTAATCGACTACCGGCGCTGGGGAGCCAGCCGTTTTGCCGCTGCCCGGCTCGATTTCAGCCAAGGCCAGCAATATCCCCGCGCCGAAGCCGACACGCTGCTCGCGCGGGCGCTGCACTTGGAGCCGGAAGACCTTGCAGAATTCGGCGCGGCCCGCCTGCTGGACAGCGAGAAGCGGGTAACGCTCAATTACTTCTACCAACGGGAGATGCTTCGCCGTCCCGCCGCCTACATCATCGGCGAAGCTTGGTTTGCCGGGCTGCGTTTTGGCATCGACGAGCGCGTCCTCATTCCGCGCAGCCTGCTCGAGCCCTTTATCGAGGAAGGTTTCGCGCCTTGGGTGGCGGAGTCGCAGGTGCAACGGATTCTAGAGATTGGCACCGGTTCCGGCTGCATGGCCATCACCCTCGCCCTGCGCTTTCCGGACGCGGAGGTGGACGCCGTGGATATTTCCGCGGAGGCCCTCGCTGTGGCGCGTGCCAATGTCCGGCGCCATGGCCTGGAAGATCGCGTGCATCTGCACCAATCCGACCTCTTTGCGGCATTGGATAGGCAACGGTATGACCTCATCCTCAGCAACCCGCCTTACGTGGATGCCGCGGCCATGGCGCAACTGCCCCCGGAATACCAGCACGAGCCCCGCATCGCCCTGGCCGCGGGCGACGATGGCCTGGACTGCCTGCTCCCTCTGTTGGAACAGTCTCCGCATTATCTGCGCCCTGGCGGCATCCTGGTGGTAGAGACCGGCGACGCGGAAGAAGCCCTGATTCGCCGCCGCCCCGATCTGCCCATGATCTGGCTGGAGCATCCGGCGGGCGGTTCAGGGGTTTTTCTCCTGGTGGCGACGGCCGACGGCGGATTTTAGGCGGGCACGCACGGATTCAGCCGTCCGCCGCCAGCAACTCCAGAAAAGCGCGTACCGCCCGCGACCGAAAATCGGCCCGGGGGCGGATAAGATACAG
>JAKACQ010000023.1:0-44808 GCA_021821285.1 Pseudomonadota bacterium | reverse complement strand
CCATGCAAGTGGTGGTCGCCGCCATGCGCAAGCTCCTGCATCTGGCTTTCGGCGTCCTCAAGTCGGGGAAACCGTTTAACCCCAAATTGGGAGTTGCATAACGCCGTCCAAGACGGTATCTGCATTGAGGAAGAGACGCGCCTCGGCGGCGTTGCTTACCAATATCCAAGTGCTGGTCATGCCTTTCCTCCTTCAAGTGATGCGTGGATACCGAATGTTTTACCGATTTTATTCCATCACGCGCTTCGTGAATCTGGAAGTCAAGCGACACGCTTGCTGTCGATCATCGCCGCCCCGAACCGATCTCCACCTTCTGCTGACGCCGCCGAAGACTGCTATCCTGTAAAGACGGGTTGTTGGCATGGATGGGCGTCACTGTTCCAGCAAAGGGATGCACCGTCACGCACAACCCTGACCATATCCATGTTCCCTTGCGGATGATGAGGTTTTATGATGGCCATTGCCCCCCCGCGTTTTGCCAGTCGTGAAGCCGCAGCGGAATTGCTGGCTCGCCACTTGGCCCCTTATGACGGCAGGCATCCCCTGGTACTCGCCATTCCACGCGGAGCACTGCCCATGGGCCGTATCATCGCCGACGCCCTCCACGGAGACCTCGATGTGGTCTTGGTGCGTAAAATCGGAGCGCCAGGCAATCCCGAATATGCCATCGGTGCCGTCGATGAGGAGGGGCAGATATGGACCGATCCCCTGGCCGGTCGCCTTGGCATCGACGGCCGATACATGCGTGACGAGGCGGCACGGCAACTGAAGGTGATCAAGACGAGGCGTGCGCAATACACACCGATTCACCCCGCCCTTGATCCCCGAGGTCGAATCGTCATCGTGGTGGACGATGGCGTCGCCACCGGCGCGACTTTGGGTGCTGCGTTGCGGCTCCTTCGCCAGCGGCGGCCTGCCCGTTTGGTCGCCGCCTTTGCCGTGGCTCCCCCTGACACCATCATGCGCTTGCAACCCCTTGCAGATGATCTGGTTTATTTGTCGGCTCCGGAACCGTTTCATGCGGTGGGGGAATTCTTCACGGACTTCCGTGAGGTCAAGGACGAAGAGGTGCTGAGGATTTTGCGTGGAATATCACCACCACCACAAGGGTCGGAGCACCCATAGGCCATGCCTGTCCTCAATCCGGATATCGCGCGCGTCTTCGATGAAATCGCCGATCTTCTGGAAATCGACAATGCCAACCCGTTCCGAGTCCGGGCCTACCGCAACGCCGCCCGCCTCATACAAGGCATGAGTACCGACCTCTATACCATGGTGGAGGCGGGTGACGACCTCAAGGAGCTACCGGGCATCGGCGAGGATCTGGCCGGGAAGATCGTTGAGATGGTCACCACGGGCCGTTGTTCCTTTCTGGAGAAGCTGGAAAAACAGACCCCGCCGGCCTTGACCGAATTGCTCAAAGTGCCGGGTCTCGGTCCCAAGCGCGTCAAAGCCCTTTGGCATGAACTGAACGTGGAAACAGTGGAACACCTCGCCCGAGCCGCGCGCGAGGGGCGCATCCGCGGCATTCCCGGCTTTGGCGAGAAGACCGAAGCGCGCATCCTTGAGACCCTCCAGGCCCAGCTGGCCGCCATTCCCCGCTTTCCCATCGCGATCGCCGCCCCATATGCGATCGCTCTGGTCCGCTATCTGCAAGGCGTACCCGGTGTGCATCGAGTGGTGGTGGCAGGCAGCTTTCGGCGCGGCAAGGATACGGTGGGGGATCTGGATGTGTTGGCCACAGCCACCGCCGACAGCTTGGTGATGACCCGTTTTACCACTTACGAGGACGTGTCTGAAGTGCTTTCTCAAGGCCCTACCCGGGCCACCGTGATCTTACGGAACAAACTCCAGGTGGATCTGCGAGCCGTGGACACGTCCGCCTACGGTGCCGCTCTACACTATTTCACCGGCTCCAAAACCCACAACATCGCCATCCGCCGCTTGGGCCAAAAGATCGGATTGAAAGTGAACGAATACGGGCTGTTTCGGGGCAAAGAGCGTGTCGCCGGAGAGACGGAGGAATCGGTATACGCCGCCGTGGGACTGCCTTACATCGAACCGGAGCTGCGGGAAAATCGTGGCGAAATCGAAGCCGCCCGCGCCGGGCGTTTGCCCAAGCTGGTGGAAAGGATCGACCTGCGCGGTGATCTGCACAGCCACAGCAGGGCCACCGACGGCCACCACAGCCTGCGAGAAATGGCCGCCGCCGCCCCAGGCGGCGGGTCTGGAATATCTGGCCATCACCGAGCACAGCCGCCGCCTGACCATCGCCCATGGTCTGGACCCGGTGCGCCTGCGCCGGCAGTTGGAAGAGATCGATGCCCTCAATGGGGAACTCCAGGGCATCACTCTGCTCAAGGGGGTTGAGGTGGATATCCTGGAGGACGGCAGCCTGGATTTGCCAGACACTCTCTTGAGTGACCTGGATCTGGTGGTAGGCGCGGTACACTCCCAGTTCGACCTGCCCAGTGACAGGCAGACCGCGCGCATTCTCAGGGCCATGGACAGTCCTTGTTTTACCATTCTCGCCCACCCCAGCGGGCGACTGCTCAGCAGCCGGCAGCCCATGAACGTAGACATGTCCCGTATCATCCGGCATGCACGGGAGCGGGGCTGCTTTCTCGAGATCAACGCCCAGCCCGAACGTTTGGATTTGGTGGACACGCATATCCGGACGGCCAAGGAGGAAGGTGTGCTGTTAGCCGTCAATTCCGACGCCCACAGTATCCAGGACTTTGCCCATCTCTCCTTTGGCATCCAACAGGCGCGGCGCGGTTGGCTGGAAAAGCGGGAGGTGCTCAACACGTGGTCCCTTGCCGAGCTGAAACCCCTGCTGGCGGCAACCATGGTAAAATAAGCGCTTATCCGTCCTACACTAGTGGATGATCCCAAGGGATCCCAAAAAATAGAGACACGCTGACGAACCTTCGGTAGCTGAGCCTAGCCGGTACGGGTCGCGGACCGCGGTCGTTTCTTGTTCTATGGCTATCCGCTTTCATTGTGTGCCGATGCCGCGAACAAGTGCTCCATAAATGCCTTGACGATCGGGGAAATCTGCTTCCCCGCCGGGTAAACCGCATACCACTTGCGCTCCAGCGGAAAGCCGCGTACGTCGAGCACCGCTAGCTCCCCGCTGGCAAGTTCTGCACAGATCGTACTGGCGGACAGCACAGTAATGCCTAAACCGCCGGCCACAGACTGCTTGACGGCCTCATTGCTACCAAACTCCATACGTGTTTTGAGGGCGACACCGTGCTGCTCGAAAAACTTCTCTGCGGCTAGACGTGTTCCCGAACCCCGTTCGCGCAAAATAAATGGGACGTCCCGCAGACGTGATGGCTCGAGGTCTTTTTCCGACGCCAGGGGATGATCTGACCGGGATACCACCACCAAGGGATTATCGGCGAAAGCTTCCGCGACGACATTCATGTGTTCCGGCGGCTGACCGAGGATGTAGAGGTCGTCCTGGTTATGCACGAGCCGTTCCAGCAAGGTCTCCCGATTACCAATAAACAGGGCGGTGTCGACACCGGGATGTTCCGCGCAAAACCCTCCCAACAGACGTGGGATAAAGTATTTGGCGGTAGAAAGCGTGGCGACCCTCAAACTGCCCTTCTCCAGCCCCTGGAGAGCGGCCAGCTCCTGGGTGAAATACTCCAGCCGGTCCAGAACATCCTGGCAAGCCGATGTCAGTGCTTCCCCGGCCGCTGTCAGATAGATTTTTTTACCAATCTGATCAAAGAGCGGCTGGCCGACTGCCTCGGCAAGTTGTCTGACCTGGATGGACAGGGCGGGTGGCGTCAAATGCAACTCTTCAGCGGCACGAGCGAAGCTCATGTGCCGCGCTACGGCAGCGAAGACCCTGAGTTGGTGCAAAGTGGCATGACGGATAGACATGGTTAACAGTAAACCATAGTAAATTTTAATAGTAATAATATATTTAACTTTTATAAATTAACAGATCATCCACAATGCCACTCAAGCATTGGAACCTAACAGGTTGCTCCAATCACCATCGTCTACCATGACACAAGGAGAGCAAGCATGGCCGTAAAAAAGTATGAGGCCGGTTAAAGGTTGCTGCGCGAGATGGCGCGCAGTAAGGAGATGGTGATCTATGCAGGGTCGATCAATCGAGATCACGTGCACCTGTTGATAGGGATACCACCGAACATATCGGTATCCAAGGCGGTTCAATATTTGAAAGGGAAGAGTTCGCATCGGTTGTTGACGGAGTATGCGGCGCTATGCAAACGGGCACCCTGACTATGTAGCCTTTACCAACCGGCGTTTCCGACCTGTGGCCGACCGAGAAATCAGCATCGACTACGCCATGGAAAGCTTATGAAAATCATTCAACACATTGCTGAATCGGATACAGCAGATCTGAGCGGGCTCTTTGCTGCTTGCACTGACACGGGTGTTGGCAAAACTTGGGTGGCGGCAACCCTGACTCGCCTCCTGGTGCAGCGGGGCCTGCGGGTGCGCCCGCCGGGGATATCACGAGCGGAACCTTGCGGACTGGCACGATGCTTTCTCAGGCCAGCATACTCCATGTCATCGTTTCCCCGGCGCGTAGCGGCACGACTGTTTCCTTCCCGAAACGTAGTTCCTCGGGTACGATCCAGTTCTGCTGCTCCAGGGTGAGAGTGTCCCGGTTGCGCGGCAATCGGTAGAAGTCGGGTCCATGGAAGCTCGCGAAGGCTTCCAGCCGGTCGAGTGCACCGGCTCGCCAGAAAATCTCGGCATAGAGTTCCATTGCAGCGTGCGCGGTATAGATGCCGGCGCAGCCGCAGGCAGACTCCTTGGCTTGACGCGGGTGCGGCGCACTGTCGGTGCCGAGAAAAAACTTTGGGTTGCCGCCAGTGGCTGCGGCGACAAGCGCTGCGCGGTGCGCCTCGCGCTTCAGGAGCGGCAGGCAGTAATGATGTGGTCGTAACCCGCCCTCGAATAACGCATTGCGGTTGAACAGCAGATGGTGGGCGGTAATCGTCGCGGCGATGTTGTTGGGAGCTTGCCGAACGAACTCGACCGCCGCGCGTGTGGTGATGTGCTCCAACACCATGCGCAGGCCGGGAAAATCGCGCGTCAATGGCATGAGGTGCCTGTCGATGAACACTGCCTCACGGTCAAACACGTCCACGCTCGGATCGGTCACTTCGCCGTGCAGCAACAGCGGCAGATCCTGCTTTTCCATCGCCGCGAGCACTGAATAGACGCGTTTCAAATCGGTTACACCACTCTCCGAATGCGTGGTCGCGCCGGTCGGGTAGTATTTGACCGCCTGCACAAAGCTACTGTTTTTTACCTTCTCGATCTCGGATGCCGGCATATTGTCCGTGAGATAAAGGGTCATGAGCGGCTCGAAGCGCATATCCGTTGGGAGTGCCGCGAGGATACGGTCGCGATAGGCCTGTGCTAAATCGACTGTCGTGATGGGGGGTTGAAGATTGGGCATAACCATACCGCGCGCAAAGCGCCTCGCCGTGTCAGGGAGCACCGAGGCCATCATCGCGCCATCCCGAAGATGCAGATGCCAATCATCGGGGCGGGTGAGGGTCAGTCGGTTCACCGGCAGTGCCGACGATTCACCGAGCCCAACTTGGCCGGGTATCGAAGGGCCATCCACTCTAGATACCATCGTTTCTCCTTTTTGATTTTTCGCGCATGGCACCTTCCTGTCGCATAGCGTCAGAGTAACCATTCTAGTCGGATTTCACCGTGTTTACCCAACGATTCTGATAATCCGAGACCGCGGATGAAGGCGTGCATCTGTGCGCCGTCTTTTCTCAATGACATAACAGTTTGTCCCGTAAGGACAAATTGCCAGTACCCGGGTCGCAATAAATCGGGCCGCCAATCCGAAGTGGATACAGATGATTCAGTTGCTTGATCTCTGCATGCACTTGCTCCATGGGCGTGCCACGCGCGAAGACCGGTGAATAAGCGCCAATGGTTCCGGTGTTTCCCTGCGTAAGTGCAATCAGCGCATCAAGCAGTAGGTTATGAGAAAGCGCCATCCCCTCATTGGTCTCCAGGCATACCGCCTCGATCGAGGCAACTGACCAGATGCCCCACAAAGCAAAAATCTCCCGCATTGTCAGGAGAAGAGTCTGAGTGGCTGATAATGGCCGTGCCCATTCTTGAGGGAAGCTGGTGACGGTGTGCTCATCCACCCAGGCGCCCAAGAAACATTCATTGGCCAATGAAGCACTCTTGTGACAACGACGAAACGCAAGAAACTCCCCGACCTGCTGGCAGGCATGGGCAAGGTCGTCTGTTCTCCGAACAAAAAGAAACAGACGTGTGACTGGAGCATCTCGCACCGTCTCGGTAATCGTTGTCATGATGGGATACGCCTCAATTCGGGCTGCCGTCGCATGGCAGCCATGCCGCTTCGGAATTCATGGGTTGCACCAGTCGCAATGACCTGCTGGAGCGGTTTTCTCCGGGCGTTCCAGCGCGACCTGATGGCCACACCTGCCACAACGGTGGATGTCCATCCGGGTGTCCAGCGTCGGGGCGCTGCAATCTTCACAAGGCAAACCGGGGACGCGCTCCACGATCTGGAAGCCAGGCGTGTTGCAGATCGGGCATGGGGTGCAAAGCTTGCGTGTGAGATCATGTGAGGCTTGGGCAATGACCTCCATGCGCATGGGGTTCATATGGGCACGCACGTCGGTTTCCAGGAAGACGCAGCCGTTGTCCGCCACGCCGCAGGCCCAGAAAAAGGCCTCACGCAGCGATACCCAGTCGGCAATCCCTTTGCGGACGCGGGAGTCGTCGGCATGGCGCGGGCGCACTACGATCCCGTGTTCGGGAAAACCTGTCGCACGGGCGAAGATCTCGGCCTGCTCCCAGTCGGTGGTGAGTAGATGAGAAAAGTTGGTCTTACCCGAGGCCATACCGACTACTTCGACCCCCAGAGTATCGTCGATCCAGACGAGCATCTCTACGTTCAAAGGAAACATTCCGGTATATGGGTCCGGCCCAAAGCTGCCCTCGCTAGCGAGTCCCAAGGGCAAATTCGCTAGCTCCATACCGATGCGCGCCTTTTCCCGCGCCGCCTCGATCTGGGTGCCAGCGCGGGGAATGTCGCGGGTGAAGCTACCCAGTTGATCCGTGTTAAAACCCGGCACCAGGACAACATCGCAACCAATGACGGAGGTCAGTATAGGAGTAACGACTTTCTCCTTGCCGTGCTGGGTAAGTAGGGCCACGCTTGAGCCTTTGTAGATGGCGTTTTCCAAGCGCGAATATTTTGCATGCTCTAATTTACGCATCGGTTGTTCCTCTACATAAATAGAATATTCCGCAATAATGGGCAATAATGAGGTATAACTGTAACAGTCGTCATTACTCCATTACCCACGATAAATAGGCATTATGTACATTATCCTGATGATACTTTTTGCCACTTTTTGTCCGTGTTACGTAGGTGAATGCTGC
This sequence comes from Pseudomonadota bacterium, assembly GCA_021821285.1. Taxonomy (GTDB): domain Bacteria; phylum Pseudomonadota; class Gammaproteobacteria; order Acidithiobacillales; family Acidithiobacillaceae; genus Acidithiobacillus. The sequence continues at coordinate 37,356 of JAKACQ010000023.1, read as the reverse complement.
CGTGCTCGTCGTCCATTTGAAAAAGAAACAACCATCGGTTTTCGACCAGTTCTCGCACTAGTTCGTGTTTGGCAATGATCCGATCCATTTCAGATTTCGGTGCTTCGATAAATACATTCAACCGTAAGGGTTCATGCACCCACCGTTCACCGTTGTGGAGTGACTGCAGAGGAAGTCCAACGCGGAGATCTCCTCCGTTTCCTTCCAGTACACCTATAGACCCCCCCACGATGTTGTGGAGTACTTTATTGCCGCTACCAAATTTTTGATTGTCCACAACGGAGCCGTAATACTGCATATTGATCCAGTTGGCGACCACCATTGGTGCCGTCATGATGAGCTCCAAAACGCCAAAGTCTTCATCCTTGCGCCACTCGTAGTCGTGCAGAAATGCCCTTCCGGAAAGGTCGATACCGGCGGTTCTCGAACGGGGTGCGGCGATAAAGGCCGCATTACCGGCAAGACCCCACTCCGGAAATACTTGCGACCAGTCCCGACTGCGTTCTTTAACCAGTGCATCAATAACCCCCGGGGCAGAATCCGGGATGCCCAGCAAACTGGCCCGTTCCATTCGCGTGAGTTGCCCAGCTTGCGCGAGCCACGTTTGTAGCTGTTTCAGGTCCTGCGCATGCGTCGATATCAATCCATCGATATCGAACAAGGTGACCTCATCAACCGTGGTGTCATGCAAGGCCCCTACAAACCGGGTATCTGCAGGAATGAGAATACCTTTTTGCGCAAGTTCTGCGCGTACGACGGGATCGTTCAGCAACATCGCGGTGGCGCGGGCGCTGACTTCACCGGTTTGACCGGCACAGGCTCCGCAATCCAGTCCTGTGGCATAAGGGTTGTTGACCGTGCTGCTGCCGTGCCCGACCAGCAATACCAGCCGTGCAAAATTGCTGGTCATCGACATGGCTTTTAAAATCATTTCACCCGTTGCGCCGCGATTTTCCAGAGGGATGCCGACGGTTTGAACCCGGGTTGTTTTCTGTCTGGTCTGGGTTAACTGTGGCCCATGGGATACAGCTGACAACGTGGGAACCAGGCGTTTACGGAACTCGGGAGCTATCCCTTTCATCTTGGGATGTGGCACCGTACGACTCCATCCGAAGCTGTCGCTGAGGAGTTTCGGACCATAGAGCAGACCAGTCGATTCCACGAAGGAGAAACATGAGGAGGCCGACCCCTTAAAGACCTTCCAGACATTGGCATGGTGCAGGCGCTGATGGCGGTCGTGGATAGCTTTTGCCACTTCCTTGTCACTGGCATCGTGAATATGTTCATGCACCCGGTAGTTGGGTGTCAGTAAGACGGGCATGTGCATCCGCGCTTTAGCGGCCCCAAGGGGCACAAATTCCATGAAAGTGCCGAAAAACCCTGCAAAACCTGCAGTTTGCACGCCGGGTGCGACGGTTTCCAAGGCCCGGCGAAAAATCTCGGACCGCACATCGATACAGAACGCGGCCTGTATTGCGGGTCGGGTAGGGCCGAGTTTCGTTGCCGACTCCCCGGGAATGCCCGCTAGTTTTGTGATGATTTCTTTCTGATAACCCCGTTCAAAGGCCGTTTGCAGCGCAAAGTCCATTTGCGCATGCGCACGGTGTGCTGAAGAGGACTGCAAAGTGTGCACGGCGTTCCGCCAAGCATCCGCCAGCGCTGGGGTCTGGCGTGTATCCAACAGAATCAATTCCCAGGCCAGCCGAATGGCCAGCAGATCGACAATGGAGTTTTCCTGACCACCCACTAATTCCTGTTCCCATCGGAGATACCGTGTCCAGGCTGCCCAGCCACCAATATTCAGTAAGGCGGCATGGAGGTAGTCTTCGATCATGTCAGCCGGTATGGCGAGCTTCTGCAACGCCAAAGCGATCGTCTCTATGGGTAGTGCGGGCAATGCAGTGACCGTTGCCCGAACACCTTTTAATCCCATCCTCCTGGGGCTCAGGTCGATTTGGGCGTAATGGCGCCACGCATCGTAGAGAGACTCCTTCGACCAGGGCATCGGCCAACTGGCCTGGCCCTGGTCGAAGTAAGCGGCTGCAAACTGGCTAATTCGTTCTACGACAAAGCCATTCCATGGTATGCCATCCAGATCTTCCAGGACATTTGAAACCAGTTTGATTTGACCCATAGGGAGGGGATTATCCTCAGCGATGGCCTTTTCCACTTCTGCGGCGCCCGGCATGAGGCCGTGTTGCTGTAACGCCTGTTCCAAGTCCGTGCGAGAAATCCGGCCTGTCGAGATCTGTTCCCGATAATAACGGCGCGGCATCACCAGGGAAGAACCGGCCACCTTGGTAAGAGTCTCACTGGCCTGCTCGAAATCCTGATGACGCAGACCAAAATAGGGATTGACCGCCACGAAGGCGTGCAGTGGCCAGAGTGGAGCAATCCGCTGGCAGGCGGATTCTACTGCGCCGGTAAGCCAGGCAGAACCATGAGCGGTCACGGTGTGGCTGATCATGCCGAGTTCGTTGACTTCTGAGTTCATGTTCCTGGCCAACGGCTTTGAACGAGTGATTGTCGTGCTGTTCATGATCAGACTCCCTATCGGTTGACAGATGGAATGGCTTGCATCGGCCAAAAATGTTGTACCAACCGTGAAAACGGAATATCGACATACAAACCGTTATGGAGGTGCACATACGCCCTGCGTGCCACGGCATATCTGGCCAAAACGGGCAAGCTCTGCTGGGTTGACAGGAGGGCAAAAAATACGAGCATCACCAGCCCGATGAGCGGATATTGAGCAGGACTATTGAGCATCCGCAGGGTCGGGAAGCTCGTTGCGAGCATAAAGTGGAACACGGCATGCAGGCTGAAATAAGCAGTAACCACCAGGACACTCAGGGTCGCCGCACGGGCGATGAACGCAGCCCCCATGCCTGTCTTGAAAGAATGGAGTAAGAACTGAGTCATGGCTACCGTAACTATTACGCCCAAAGCCAGTAGCGCAGGTTGACGTTCAGGGTCCAAACCAAATGCAACCCCAATACCGAGCGTCATGAGAGTCGCGCTGGTGAGCACAACACCCCATTGCCAAAATGAGGCCACGGGTTGAGCGAGACGCACGGCTGGCGCACGGATAATATCCACGCCGCTCCCCGAAGACAAAAAGGCGTGGGCCTTGTATAGAGAGTGGGCTACCAAGTGAAGCATGGCCAGGCTGTATATTCCAAGGCCACATTCCAGCAGCATGAAACCCATCTGGGCGGTGGTCGTCCAGGCCAAAAATACCTTGATACTGGTTTGAGTCGGCATGACCAGCCCGGCGGCGGCGATCGTGACCAGCCCAATGATGGCCAGGACGTCAGAGGCGGTAACAGCCTGGGACATGATCGGACTCATGCGGATGATCAGAAAGGCCCCGCCATTGACAATCCCTGCATGCAAGAGGGCCGATACGGGGGTTGGGGCTTCCATGACCTGGATCAGCCAGCCTTGCAGAGGAAACTGGGCAGATTGAAGGGCGGCAGCCAGCACAAGCAGTCCGCTCGCCCATTGAAGGGTGACTGGAAGCGGTCCGGTCATGGTGGCCATGGCATGGAAAACCGTCTCAAAATCCATGCTGTGCAGGGTAGAGCCGATGAGCAATACGGCTATCAACAGGCTCACTTCGCCAACCCGGCTGGTAATGAACTTTTTCCGCGCCGCGAGCACGGCACCCGCCCGCTCCGGGTAGAACACCAGCAGCCGATGCAGGCAAACGCTGGTGGCAGTCCATGCCAGTACGAACATCAGCATATTGCCGGAAATGATTAAGGTCAGGATGGATGCAAGGGTGAGATTCAGCCAGGTATAAAATCGCCCTTGATATTTGTCGCCCTGGAGATAATTGCGCGCATAGCGCGCAACCACAAATCCGACGAAAGAAACCAGCGTGAGCATTATCACCGTGACTGCATTGATATAAACACTCAAAGCCAACGCCCCCACATTCCCGGGCAAAGTAAAGGAGAATGCGGTGACCGTTAGGGCGCTTCCAACGATCGCATACAACAGCGCGGCAAGGGCCGCGCTGATAAAAGATAATCCTGTGGCACCGTTACTTAGGCGCACCATCAGTGGGGCCCGTTCGCCAGGTAGAATGCTCCCCAAAAGCCCCATCGCCCAAAGTAACAATGGCACGGCAGAGAGCAATGATAGAATGATGAAATTCAGGTTTGATGGCATGGTATCCTCTCAAGAAGGCACAGATCATGGGGTTGCCGCGGCAACCCCGACTTTATTGGGTCAATCCTCCATATCCCGGTGGGTTCCAACGTGGCCGACACGGATCCATGCTAAATAGCGGCGTGCCACATGGATGCTGAGATAAGACGGCTCTTGATCGTGGTGATAACGTACACAGACGTAATGCCCGGCAGCCCGGGCATGGGCGCCGCTGAATCCTTCATGGGACGGTGTTCCCTTTGAGAAACGGTCATTAATGGCCTGTGCCAGCTCGAAAACCTCGAACCGCGAACCTTCTTCGAATCTTTCCAACCGTTTGAAAAACGACATAAAACCTCCCATTCTCCATTCAAGACCGGATCGTCCGGACGTTTGCTATGAGACCTCATAGCTCGTCCCCTATGTCGCCCGGAGAGGAAGTGTCTCCGTTGGGTCCGTCGACGTGTACAGGGGGCGATGACTGGGATGCAGTGTGGGGGATGGGTTTGATTAATAAAAGTTAAACATATTTACTATTGTATTTAATTAAAGTTAAACCTAATGGGGCGCCCATTGGCGAGCATTCCCAAGCACGCGATGTACCGGGATATGTGACGCGCGCGTCGCGTTTATTGATACGCACCCACTGCGCTCAATGGTAAACAGACGTAGAGGAAATTCAGGCTGCGCCACACTCGGGAGTGCCTGCCGGAGTTTTAGTCCCGACTGAGGGATAGGTGTCCCCGAGAATGCGGGGAGCGTGTCCCCTCCCTGAGGGGTAAATATTCAGGCGGGTCGCCGGGAACACGGGGCGGCTTTTTTCAGGTACTTCAGCCAGTCAAAAATACTCACTAATTGCCCAGACCGAGATTCATATAACATGCTGTTTTTTATGGCGCGCCTGACAGGAATCGAACCTGTAACCTACGGCTTAGAAGGCCGTTGCTCTATCCGATTGAGCTACAGGCGCAGGGTCAGTGTACAGTCTGTACACCGAACCGCATTGTAGAGGAGGGGCGGCGGTCAGGGAAGCGCCATACGCCGACAGGCGGTGCTCATGGGTGGCCCCGGTCCTTTCAGCTGCCGCGATCAACGTGTATCTTGGAGATTTCGACAATCCGGAGCAGGGCATGGACAAGCGATTTACCCTGGAGAGCGGTTTTCCGCCGCAAGGCGACCAGCCCGAGGCCATTCGCCAGCTGGTGAGCGGGTTGGCGTCCGGTGAGTCTTTTCAAACTTTGTTGGGGGTGACGGGTTCGGGCAAGACCTTCACCATGGCCAACGTCATTGCCGCGACCCACCGGCCCGCGATCATCATGGCGCCCAACAAGACCCTGGCGGCGCAGCTCTACGCGGAGATGCGCGCGTTTTTTCCCCACAACGCCGTGGAGTATTTTGTCAGTTATTATGACTATTACCAGCCGGAAGCTTACGTCCCCTCGTCCGATACCTTCATTGAAAAAGATGCCTCCATCAATGATCACATCGAGCAGATGCGTCTTTCCGCCACCAAGGCCCTGCTGGAGCGGCCCGACGTGATCATCGTTGCTACGGTTTCCGCCATATACGGCCTCGGCGATCCGGCCGCCTATCATGACATGATTTTGCACCTCCGCGAGTCTGGCAGCATGGATCAGCGTGCCATCCTCAAGCGCCTTGCGGAGATGCAGTACAGTCGCAATCCTTTGGAACTCAAGCGTGGCACTTTCCGGGTCAACGGCGATGTCATCGATATCTGGCCCGCGGAAAGTGAAGAGGAGGCGGTCCGGGTGGAACTCTTCGGGGATGAGTTAGAGCGTATCTCTCTCTTCGATCCCCTCACGGGTAAGACTATTACCCGCCTGGCCCGCTACACCATCTACCCCAAAAGCCACTATGTCACTCCACGCGAAACCATTCTCGCCGCGCTTGCATCCATCAAGGAGGAGTTGCGCCAGCGGTTGGAAGCGTTGCGCCATGCCGATAAGCTGGTCGAGGCGCAGAGATTGGAACAGCGTACCCGCTTTGATCTGGAGATGATGGCGGAGTTGGGTTATTGCTCCGGAATCGAAAACTACTCCCGCTATCTCTCGGGGCGAATGCCCGGTCAGGCGCCCCCGACCCTGATGGATTACCTGCCGCGCGATGCCCTGCTTTTCATCGATGAGTCGCATGTTACGATCCCGCAGTTCGGCGGCATGTACAAGGGTGATCGCTCGCGCAAGGAAACACTGGTGGAGTACGGGTTTCGTCTGCCCTCGGCGCTCGACAACCGGCCTTTGATGTTTGACGAGTTTGAGACGCTGATGCCGCAGGCCATATTCATCTCCGCGACGCCTGGACCCTACGAGCTGAGTCATTCCGGGCAGGTGGTGGAGCAAGTGGTGCGGCCTACCGGCTTGGTCGATCCGCAGGTGGAGGTTCGACCAGCGAAAGGTCAGGTCGATGATTTGATTGATGAAATAAATGAGACGATTCGTGCGGGCTGGCGTATTCTGGTAACGACGTTGACGAAACGGATGGCCGAGGATCTGACCGATTACCTGCACGACCTGGGGATCAAATGTCGCTACCTCCATTCCGATATCGAGACGGTGGAGCGGGTGGAGATCATCCGTGACCTGCGGGCGGGTGTGTTTGACGTGCTGATCGGTATCAATCTCTTGCGGGAAGGCTTGGACATGCCGGAGGTGGCGCTGGTCGCCATTCTGGATGCCGACAAAGAGGGATTCTTGCGTTCGGAACGCTCGCTGATCCAGACGGTTGGGCGGGCCGCGCGCAATCTGCATGGACGCGCTATTCTCTATGCCGACACGATCACTAATTCCATGGCGAGAGCCATGGCGGAGACCGATCGCCGTCGCCAAAAACAGGTGCTTTTCAATAAGGAGCACGGTATCGTGCCGCGTGGTGTCGTCAAGCCGGTGTCCGATATGATTGAAGGTGTCTATCGGCGCAATGCCCCGCCAGCCGCGCGGGCAGCGGAAAAGTCTGCCGATTATCGCGTGCCCAGTGATCCGAAGGCGCTCACCAGGCATATCAAAGAGTTGGAAGAGCATATGTATCGCCACGCGCGTAACCTGGAATTTGAACAGGCGGCGGCGCTACGCGACACTATCAAGAAGCTGGAAACACACTTGCTGGAGTTGGATCTGCCTTGACGGCGAGCCAGGTGTCGCCTACCATGAAAACCAACCGGACGGTATGCAGCGTGAAAGAGCGGCGTCATTCCATGCAGATCGGTCCGCGCCGGTTCCTGTGTATTCTCCAGGAGTTGCCAGGATATTTCCCATGGCACTGAGCGGTATTCGCCGCAGTCGCGTTGGCCTCTCCGGTTCTGGTGGAGCCTCATGGGGGTGAAGTCGGGACCTCCTTCTCTTGTGGATCATGTCCCGTATCCAGAATGAGGCGTCGTCTTGTCCATTCAAATTGCTACAGAGGAGAACCGTATTATGATCAAAACGAAGGCGTATGCAGCGCAAAGTGCCAGTAGCCCATTGACGCCCTACGAAATCCGGCGCCGCGAACCAGGTCCCGAAGATGTGCAAATTGAGATTCTGTATTGCGGTGTCTGTCATTCGGATTTGCATACCGCCCGTAATGAATGGAAAAACACGCTTTATCCGTCGGTTCCGGGCCACGAGATTGTGGGCAGGGTCGTTGCGGTAGGCAAAGAGGTGAAAGGGTTTCGGATCGGTGATTTTGCCGGGGTCGGCTGTATGGTGGATAGTTGTGGGCATTGCGCCTCCTGTCATGAGGGAGAAGAGCAATACTGCGCCAATGGTTTCACCGGCACCTATAACGGGCCGGTATTTGGCGGAGAAAATACTTACGGTGGCTATTCCCAAAGTGTAGTCGTCAAGGAATCCTTTGTGCTCCGCGTGCGACATGAGGAAAAGCATCTGGCGCGCGTGGCGCCATTGCTTTGCGCGGGTATCACCACCTATTCACCGTTGCGTCACTGGGGCGCCGGACCAGGGAAAAGGGTTGGCATAGTAGGTTTGGGTGGTTTGGGTCACATGGGCGTCAAACTGGCCCATGCCATGGGTGCCCATGTCGTCCTGTTCACCACGTCACCGAGCAAAGTGGAGGACGGTAAGCGGTTGGGGGCGGATGCAGTCTGTATTTCCAAGGATGAACGGCAGATGGCCAGCTATGCCAACAGTCTCGATTTTATCCTCAACACGGTTGCAGCACCGCATGATCTGGACGCTTTTCTCAACTTGCTCAAGCGGGATGGCACGATGACTCTGGTCGGGGCGCCGGCCGAGCCGCATCCATCACCGACCGTCTTCAACCTGATCTTCAAGCGTCGGCAACTCGCGGGATCTCTCATCGGCGGTATTCGGGAGACTCAGGAAATGCTGGATTTCTGTGCGGAACACGGTATTGGCTCAGATATCGAGATGATCCCGATGGATTACATCAATACCGCCTACGAGAGAATGTTGAAAAGCGATGTGAAATACCGTTTTGTGATTGACATGGCAACCTTGAAATAGGGTGTCAGGGGCCGGGATACGCGATCCTATCCGCGGGTAGTCTGCGAGGCGCGCCGGATGGGGATGACAGGTGGATCGCGGTCCGCCCTTCCTCACCCGGCGCGGATCCGCGTTGTGCCCTACGCTTGAATTGGCTACCATGCACCAGATTCATCGCGCGCACTGCGAGTCCTATGAGCAAATACATTTTCGTAACGGGTGGAGTGGTTTCATCTCTGGGCAAAGGTGCTGCGGGCGCGGCGCTCGGCGCGTTGCTGGAGGCGCGCGGGCTGATCGTTACCATGCTGAAGCTCGACCCTTACATCAATGTTGATCCGGGTACCATGAGTCCTTTTCAGCACGGTGAGGTTTTTGTCACCGCGGATGGCGCCGAAACGGATCTCGATCTCGGACATTATGAGCGTTTCCTCTCGGCACGCATGAGCCAACGCAATAACTTCACTACGGGCCTGGTTTATCAATCGGTTATTGAGAAAGAGCGGCGTGGCGACTACCTGGGACGCACTGTACAGGTGATCCCCCACGTCACCGATGAAATCAAACGGCGTATCCGGCTGGGTGCCGCGGGCGCCGATGTGGCTCTGGTGGAGATCGGTGGCACGGTGGGTGATATTGAATCTCAGCCTTTTCTGGAGGCGATCCGCCAGATGGCGGTGGAGGATGGGCGCGGTAATACGTTGTTTATGCATCTCACATTGGTACCCTATCTGGCCTCGGCGGGGGAGATGAAGACCAAGCCGACCCAGCATTCTGTGCGCGAGCTACGTGCCATCGGCATTCAGCCCGACGTGCTGTTGTGCCGTGCCGACCGCCCTATTCCTGCCGACCATCGGGCGAAGATCGGGCTTTTCTCCAATCTGCCGGAAAAGGCCGTTATTTCCGCCATTGACACGGATAGTATCTACCGCATCCCATTATTGTTTCATGATCAGGGACTGGATGATCTGGTGGTGCAGAATCTCGGTTTGCAAGCGCCGGCGCCCGATCTTTCCGTCTGGAAGGGCATTATCCACGCCCTGGAGCATCCCCAAGGGGAGGTGGTCATCGCTTTGGTAGGCAAGTATGTGGGGCTCACGGAGTCCTACAAGTCTTTGGCGGAGGCGCTGCTTCACGCGGGGCTGCGGGCGCGCCGCCGTGTGCGGTTTCTTTATGTGGATGCGGAGGATATCGAGACACAGGGCACTGGAATACTTGCCGAAGCCGACGCCATTCTCGTGCCCGGCGGTTTCGGCGGGCGCGGTACCGAAGGCAAAATCGCTACCATTCGCTATGCGCGGGAGCAACAGATACCCTATCTCGGCATCTGCCTGGGGATGCAGCTGGCGGTCGTGGAGTTTGCCAGACACTGCGCCGGACTGGTGGACGCCAACAGTACGGAACTGGACCCCCGCACCCCGGCACCGGTCATTACACTGATGACCGAATGGTCTGATCCTGAAGGTCACAAGGCGTATCGGGAAGAGGGTGGTAATCTGGGTGGCACTATGCGTCTGGGTGAGCAGGCGTGTCGTCTGGAGGCGGGCAGTCTGGTGGCGCACGCCTACGGACGTGAACGCATCCACGAGCGGCATCGACATCGTTTCGAGTTCAATAATCGCTACCGCGAATTGCTGGCGGCGGCCGGATTGCGTTATACCGGGTTTTCCGCGGATGGTGAATTGGTAGAGGTGGTGGAGTTGCCGGATCATCCTTGGTTCCTCGGCTGTCAGTTTCATCCGGAATTCACCAGCAACCCGCGTGAGGGGCATCCGCTCTTCGATGCCTATCTGCGTGCGGCCGTCTTGCAGCGGGCACCGGGGGACGCGCCATGAAACTTTGCGGCTTCGAGGTGGGTTTGCAACACCCCCTCTTTTTGATGGCCGGACCCTGCGCCATCGAGAGCGAATCCCTGGCTCTGCGGACGGCGGAAAGTCTGCGCGACATCTGCGCTCGTCTCGGTATCTCATTCATTTACAAAAGCTCTTACGATAAGGCGAATCGCTCTTCGGGTCAGAGTTTTCGTGGGCCGGGTATGGAAGAGGGGCTACGTATCCTTGAAAAAGTCCGTCGCGAAACCGGCGTGCCGGTGATTACCGATGTTCACGAAAAAGCGCACGTGGCTGTCGTGGCCGAGGTGGTCGACGTCTTGCAGACGCCCGCTTTTCTCTGTCGGCAGACCGACTTCATAGAGGCCGTGGTGGCCGCCGGTAAGCCGGTAAATATCAAAAAAGGCCAGTTTCTCGCTCCTTGGGATATGGTCCATGTGGTGCGGAAGGCCAAGGCGAACGGCAACGACCAGATCATGGTCTGTGAGCGCGGTGCGTCTTTTGGCTATAATAATCTGGTTTCGGACATGCGATCCCTGGCGGTCATGCGTCAGACCGGTTGCCCGGTGGTTTTTGATGCTACTCACTCGGTACAGCTTCCTGGCGGTCAGGGTGACCGATCCGGCGGTCAGCGTGAATTCATCCCGGTGCTGGCGCGGGCGGCGGTTGCCGCAGGGATATCCGGGCTCTTTATGGAGACTCACCCCAATCCGGCGCTGGCCCTGTCTGACGGCCCCAACGCGTGGCCGCTCGGTCACATGGAAGGTCTGTTGCGCGTCCTCCAGCAGATCGACCATTTCGTGAAAGCCCAAGATTTCCCTGAAAACTACCCCGAGGAGTTAGCATGAGCGCCATCGTCCGCATTCAAGCCCGTGAAGTTCTTGATTCGCGCGGTAACCCCACCGTGGAAGCCGAAGTCCATCTGGACAATGGCGCCGTGGGCCGTGCCATTGTTCCCAGCGGCGCCTCCACGGGCGAACGTGAGGCGGTAGAGTTGCGCGATGGCGGTGCGCGTTACGGCGGTAAAGGGGTGCGCAAGGCCGTGGAGCACGTCAACGGCGAGATCCAGGATGCCTTGCTGGGTATGGAAGTCGAAGCGCAGGAACACATCGACGCCGCGCTTTGCGCTCTGGACGGCACGGCCAATAAAGCGCGCCTCGGCGCGAATGCGATCCTGAGCGTTTCGCTGGCGGCCGCCCACGCGGCCGCCCACGCGGCCGGTCAGCCCCTGTATCGCTACATCGGTGGGCTTGGACCTCTGCAGTTGCCCGTCCCGATGATGAATGTCATCAATGGCGGTGCGCACGCGGATAATGACGTGGACATGCAAGAGTTCATGCTCATTCCCGCGGGTGCAGAGTCTTTTTCCGAAGCCTTGCAGATGGGGGTGGAGGTATTCCATAGCCTCAGGTCTGTGCTGCGATCGCGCGGACTGGCAACGACGGTGGGCGATGAAGGAGGATTCGCACCCCATTTGTCTTCCAATGAGGCCGCGCTGGAACTGCTGATGGAAGCCATTGGCAAGGCCGGTTACCGGCCGGGTAAAGATATCTGGCTGGGCATGGATGTGGCGTCCAGCGAATTTTACCAAGAGGGTCGTTATCACTTGGCCAGCGAAAAGCGTGAACTCGACAGCGCCCAGTTTGTGGACTACTTGGCGGCGCTGGCCGATCGATATCCGCTGATCAGCATTGAAGATGGCATGGATCAGAACGACTGGGACGGTTGGGCGCAACTGACCGATCGCCTGGGGGATCGACTGCAGCTGGTGGGGGATGATATTTTTGTGACCAACACCACTATTCTGCGTGAGGGAATCGAACGTGGTGTGGCTAACAGCATCCTGATAAAGTTGAACCAGATTGGTACGCTAACAGAAACATTGGCGGCTATTGAAATGGCGAAAATACACAGTTATACCGCTATCGTATCGCATCGTTCCGGAGAGACGGAGGATACGACATTGGCCGATGTCGCGGTCGCTACCGGCTGCGGACAAATTAAAACAGGTTCCCTGTCGCGTACGGACCGGGTGGCAAAATACAACCGGTTATTGCGTATTGAGGAAGAGTTGGGAGAAGTGGCTCGTTTCCCCGGACTTGCAACTTTTTATAATCTCGACTAAAAGGTTGTCATAACAGTATGCTTTTTCACTGGGATTTCGGGGATTTTGCGGTATGGGCCACTTTGCGCGATTAAAAAGCTGGATGGCGGCACGTGGCGCGGAAATGCGTATTGTGGATTTTCTGCTCCTGGCGATTTTATGTGCCCTGCAATATCCCCTTTGGTTTGGTTCGGGGAGTTGGTGGAACGTAGCGGCGTTGCACCACGACCTGGAGGCAAAGCAAGCCGTGTTGCAGCAGTTGGAGAAGCGCAATGCGCTCTTGGCGGCGCAGGTGACGAGTTTGCAAACCGGGAGTCGTGCGGTCGAGGAACTGGCTCGCCGCCATCTGGGTATGGTCAGCAAGGGGGAGGTGTTCGTTTGGGTGATCCCCGCCAACGCCACCCGGAAGGACAACAATGCCGCGCAAGCTTCGTAGCGATCAAGCGCGGTCGATGTAACTCCCATCCACGGTATTGACCCGAACCTTTTCTCCCGCGTTTACGAATTGCGGAACCATGACCGTAATACCTGTTTCCATTCTCGCCGACTTGTAGGAGCCTGTGGCCGTTTGTCCCTTGATGGCGGGATCGGCTTCGCTGACCTCGAGAATCACGACGGGAGGTAATTCGACCCCGATGGGCCGTTCATTGTGGAGATTGACCTGAATCTCGGTATTGGGCAGGAGATAACCCGTTTGTCCCTCCAATAGATCCTCGCTGAGTGTCAGTTGCTCAAAACTCTCGTTATCCATGAATACATAGCCGGTCCCGTCCACATACAAATACTGCATACTACGTGGCTCGACGACGGCCTTTTCCATTTTTTCCTCTGAGCGAAAGCGCGTATTGGTCTTGGTGCCGGTCTCGATATTTTTCATCTCCACTTGCACAAACGCGCCGCCTTTGCCGGGTTTGACGAAATCAGTTTTGAGGACACGCCAAAGTCCTTTTTCATATTCCAGAATATTGCCTGGGCGGATGTCAAAGGCGGAAATCTTCATACAGGTGTCCTTCTGGGCATTCCCTTTAGAGGGCATGGATTGTACCCTAGAGGCATTTCTCTGACCAGCCTGGTTCCGCCAGAAGAGGTGAACATGCCTGATCCCCGTACCCAGCCCTTGGAAATCCGTCCGCTGATGATCAGCCGTATCCTGGAAGTGGATTGGGCGGATGGTCACACGAGTCGGCTCACCTTTGAGCGGCTGCGGGTCGAATGCCCCTGCGCGGAATGCAAAGGACATACCCCCGATCAGGCGCGGGTTATTACCGGAAAGGAAGCGGTGAGCCTCGTGGAGATCGCTCCGGTGGGCAATTATGCGGTGCAACTGCATTTTAGCGATGGTCATAATACGGGTCTTTTTACTTGGGAATACCTGCGGTTACTGGGTGATACATGCGTATCGTGAATGTTGGCGGCGTTCTGAAAACCGATGGAAGTTGAACGAGCAGAAAACTTCCGGGTGATTGCGGAAGTGGATTCACCCTTCGCGCTGGGCGGGTTTTTGCGCACTCTGACCAGCCAGCCCGGCATTTACCAGATGTACGGCGCCAGTGACCGCCTGCTCTATGTGGGTAAGGCACGCAATCTCAAACGCCGGGTCAGTTCGTATTTTCAGAAGCAGCGGCACAGTCCCAAAACCTTGGCGATGTTGGCGCAAGTCCGACGGGTGGAAGTCGTGGTGACCCACACGGAAACCGAGGCGCTGGTACTGGAAGCCAATCTCATCAAGCGGCATCATCCGCCTTATAACATTCTTCTCCGGGATGACAAGAGCTACCCTTACCTGTTCCTGGAGAGCAGTCACGCTTGTCCGCGCATGAGTCTGCACCGGGGCGCTCAGAAAGGAAAGGGACACTATTTCGGGCCTTACCCCGCGGTTACGGCGCTGCGCGAGAGCATGGTGCTGTTGCAGAAAGCCTTTCGTTTGCGGACCTGTGAAGATCGCACCTTTTATCACCGCAGTCGGGCCTGTCTGCAATATCAGATTCGTCGCTGTAGTGGCCCCTGCGTCGGACATATCAGCCAGGCAGATTATGCGCTGGATGTGACGGACGCCATACGTTTTCTGGAAGGGAAAAGTGACGAGGCCATTCGCAGTTTGGGCAACCGGATGCAGGCGGCCGCGGAGCAACTCGATTTTGAGGAAGCGGCGCGGCGGCGTGATCAGATCGCTGCTTTGTCCAAAATTCAGGAACGTCAGTACGTCGCGCAAGCGGGCGGCGGCGATTTCGATGTGTTGGCGGCTGCTCAGGAAAACGGCCAGTGGGTGGTCTATGTCAGCTTTATTCGCAATGGACGACAATTGGGTGGGCGCTCCATTTTCCCGCAGCACGCGGAAGGGGTGCGTGCCCCCGATGTTCTCGCGGCTTTTGTGATGCAGTTCTATAGCAACAAAGAAGTGCCGGGAAACCTGTTGGTGAATGTACCGCCCCGTTCCTCCGCATCGCTGGCGGCGGCCTTGAGCAGCGAGGCTGGACATCGTGTGATGATTGCTCAACCGCAACGCGGCCCACGCAAACGCTGGATGGCCCTGGCGCTCACCAACGCACTCGGGGCCTTGCGTCAGAGGGCGCAGGCGGGTACCACCGGACGGCGGCGTATGCGCTTGTTGCAGGCGCTTTTCGATCTTGCGGAGACACCACAGCGAGTCGAATGCTTTGATATCAGCCATACTGGAGGTGAGGCTGCGGTAGCATCCTGCGTGATTTTCGGTGAGGATGGGGCGCTGACGAGTGAATATCGGCGCTTCAATATCCGTGGCATTCGGGGCGGTGATGATTATGCGGCTATTGAGCAAGCGGTACATCGCCGTTATGGCCGTCTCCAAAAAGAGGGCTTATCCCTGCCGGAGATCGTCCTCATAGATGGTGGCCCAGGACAAGTGGCACGGGCTCAGATGGCGTTAGACAAGCTGGAAATCACCACGATACAGTTGTGCGGGGTGGCCAAAGGGGCGGGACGCCGACCGGGGCTGGAAACACTGCATATTCCTGGATGGGCGGCGGCACGGCAGTTGAATGCTGACCATCCGGCGTTGCTCGTGATTCAGGAAATACGCGATGAAGCGCACCGCTTTGCCATCACTGGCCACCGTGCGCGGCGTAGCAGAGCGCGGGAGGAATCCGACTTGGATGCCATTGACGGAATCGGACCCAGGCGGAGAGTCGCTTTGTTACGTGCGTTCGGCGGCTTGCGCGGTATCCGTAACGCCGGCATAGAGGATTTGCAGCGCGTGGAAGGTATCCATTTGCAACTCGCGCGGCGGATATACGATTTCTTTCACGTAGGACGTTCCTGATTGTGATAAAACGGTTGCCCAACTTCCTGACGATTCTCCGCATCCTGCTGGTGCCCATTTTCGTGGCGCTCTTCTATTGGGGGGGGGGAGTGCGCACTTTCGGGGCTACTGGCGTTTTCGCAGTGGCCGCGATTACGGATTGGGCCGATGGATACTTGGCGCGACGCTACCAGGGAGTTTCTCCCTTCGGTACCTTTTTAGACCCGGTGGCGGATAAAATCATGGTGGTGACCGCCCTGGTGCTCATCGCCTCTTCGGGGGAAATACAGGCGTTGTTAGCAGGCATACTGATCAGCGTCATTATCGGGCGGGAGATCACGGTTTCCGCCTTGCGCGAATGGATGGCGGAACTGGGTGAACGTAATAAGGTTGCGGTATCGTGGATGGGTAAGATCAAGGCCACGACGCAAATGATTTCCATCCTGCTCCTGGTTTATGAGCGCCCCCTGCTGGGTTTTTCCACGCGTATCCTGGGGATTGCCCTTCTGGTGGTAGCGGCGGGGATGACGCTTTGGAGTATGGTGGGTTACGTGCGCGCCGCCTGGCCTAGTTTGATGGCCAGCGGCACGCACCTTGACAAGGAACCCTGACCTCGGTAACCTCTGCGGCCATGCGGGAATAGCTCAGTGGTAGAGCACAACCTTGCCAAGGTTGGGGTCGCGAGTTCGAGCCTCGTTTCCCGCTCCATACTCGAGAGGAGCCCGCCGTCTTTCCCTTTTCCTCTTTATCCTCAAGGCTGGGTGGCAGAGTGGTCATGCAGCGGCCTGCAAAGCCGCGTACCTCGGTTCGATTCCGGGCCTAGCCTCCAAATAGAAACAACAAGTTGCAATAATATCCCCTGCCGTTCTTGAATAAACGCTGCAATTATGCTGCACTTAGGCTGACTTTCAGGTGCAGCGAGAGGTGCAGCATGGCGACCATTTCACCACGTCACGATCAGGACGATAACCTGATCGGCTGGCAGGCGATTATTCGTAAACGCGGGTTTCCATCACAGACCAAGACCTTCAGGACCAAGCGAGATGCTGAGGCGTGGGCAAAGGTCACTGAATCAGAAATGGTTCGTGGGGTATTCATACAGAGAACGGAGTCAGAAAGAACGCTGCTGTCTGAGTTACTCGACCGCTATGCAACAGAGGTTGCGCCCACGTTGAAAGGTGGCAGTCGCGACATGTCGCGGATTCGCACCCTCAAGGCGCACCTAGGCAAGTATGCCGTAGCAAGTATCACCTCCGCCCTGGTCGCACAGTATAGAGATTCGCGACTAGCCACGATCAGCAAGTCAACCGGAAAGCCGGTCGGGCCTCAAACGGTCAAACATGAATTGGGCATGCTCCAACGTGTTCTGAAGAAAGGAGCCATGGAGTGGGGGGTGTTATTACCGGGCGGAATCCCGACGCTGCAAGTAAAGATGCCACGACTCCCAAACTCACGGGATCGACGCCTGGTGGACGATGAGGAAGCACGACTGCTGAACGGGTGCAGTGAGTCGAATGCTGCTTGGCTGTATCCTGGGGTCATTCTTGCGATAGAAACCGCCATGCGAGCATCGGAACTACTCGGATTGAGCTGGGACAATATTGACCTGAAGGGCAGGGTGGCCGTGCTGCCGGATACGAAAAATGGCACTGTGCGCCGGGTGCCTCTGTCGTTCCGTGCCGTGGACGCCTTGGTGTCCTTGCCCCGGAACATCAACGGCAAGGTGTTTACTACCGTGACGTATCGAGCGCTGGCGGCGAATTTCACGATCGCCTGTCGCCGCGCTGGCATAAAAGATTTGCGCTTCCACGACCTCCGCCACGAAGCCACCAGTCGCCTGTTCGAGAAGGGCCTGAACCCGATGCAAGTGGCGGCCATCACCGGGCACAAGACATTGCAAATGCTCAAGCGTTATACTCACTTGCGGGCTGAGGATTTGGCTAAATTGTTGGGGTGAATGGGTTGTGGTCTATACTTTCGAGTGGGACACGCGAAAAGCGCAGGCTAACGCCAGAAAACATGGCGTGACGTTCGATGAGGCAAAGACCTGCTTTCACGATCCGTGGCAAGTGGCA
Source organism: Pseudomonadota bacterium (assembly GCA_021821285.1). Taxonomy (GTDB): domain Bacteria; phylum Pseudomonadota; class Gammaproteobacteria; order Acidithiobacillales; family Acidithiobacillaceae; genus Acidithiobacillus. The sequence continues at coordinate 19,459 of JAKACQ010000023.1, read as the reverse complement.
TTCTATGATCCAGACCATAGCGAAGAAGAGGACAGGGAATTGTTGATTGGGCACTCCAACCAGGGCAGGTTGCTTTTGGTGAGTTATTCACTGCGTGAAGATCTGGTACGGATTATCTCTGCCCGAAAGGCTGCGACATCAGAGGAGAATCAGTATGCGCAAGGAATATGATCTGGGGCGATTGACCGTGAAGCGGCGCGGGCCACTGCCAGGATTGTCTGGCACTCCCGAAGCGCCTAAAACCGATGTGGAGGACAGGGTGCAAGTCACCTTGACCCTGGATCGGGATGTTACCGCTTTTTTTGAAGCGCAGGCTCAACAATCGGATGCGAGGACGTTCACAACAGCGGTCAACCAAGCCCTCCGTCAATACATTGCCGCTTTACACTCTTGCAATTAGTTCCCGCCGGGGATCTGGCGAAGAGACTTGGTTGAAAATAATAGGACCCATTCAGCATATCGAGATCATCGCCGGCGGCTCCGGCATCCGGGAGTTGGCCGGACTCAGAGCGCGGCATGGTGACGGAAACTGGAAAAAGAAGAAAGGCGTCACCATGGTAGAATTGAACAATGGTACGCAAGCGCTGGCGGAAGTGCATTGGTATGAGGCACACGGTATCGGCAAGGTCAAAGTGAAGGTGAAACGATGGCTATGAAATTTGTGGTCTGCGTCAACAAGGAAGGGTTCGGCGACCTGTCTGGTGAAGATGTGACCATTGGGCACGTCTATGAAACTATCGGCGACCCTGACCAGCATGGCATGATCAGAATCATTGACCAGAGCGGTGAGGATTACCTGTATCCGGCGAACTGCTTTGAGGCGGTTACGTTGTCGGATAGTGCGGAGCACCGGCTGCACGACGCCTTGGCAAGGATGAGCGCATAGCGGGAGTCGTCCACAACTAGTCGCCGCGGGTCGCAGCAAAAGCGAGTAATGCGGCCTCGATAATTTCTTTTTGCGTGCCATGCCACGCTTTTCGGAGAACCCTTTCTAGCCCGTCGCGGCAATGAGCGACATGCAACAAAATGCGGGACAACCCACGCCTCGCAGCTTTCAAGCCTCGCTCCCCGTTCCCCCTTCGCTTCATCAAGGGGGCGGGGAGTGAGGCGCTGCGGGATGCAGCGCCGAATAGGATGGCGGCATGGGAAGAAGCAGGCACCAGTAACGAGCGCCACAGGCGCGTACCCGCGTTAGCGGGGCGGGACGCCCGTGCTTGCTCCCATGCCGCCATTCCAATCAGCCCCTGAAAGGGGCGGCGAAGCGCAGCGAGCGGGGTAACAAGGTGCGCGAGCGCGCAGCGTCACCGTTCGGTTTTCCACAACCCCATGGAAAAACGCAATGATACCCACGTTAGCGGTGAAAAATTACAATACAAACAATATGTTGACTCATGCTGCCCATGCGGATAATATCGTTATCGTCAACTGGATAACGGAGCAACAACATGGACTGGAAATGCTGGGAAACCGAATACAAGGACACACTGTGCGTTTTTTTGACGCCGGATGAGCGGTGCCATGTGGAGGAGATGGTGATGTCCGCACCGTTCTCGTCGTCAGATGTGGGGCTTGATCGCGATGCCTATTCCCGCGGTCTGAGCATGGGTTTTCATAATACTTTTCTAATGGAAACGTCCATTGCCTGGCCTGACGAATGGACTGACCGGTTCGGCGGAGTCTGGATATTGCACCCCGATCTGCGCGTGTTGCGCCAGAAAAACGGTGAAAGTCCAGGAGCGGAAGAAAAAAGCCCAGATCAAAAGTACGCCATGGCGGTCGGCATGCTGGACGCCTGGAAATCACTCGCGATAAATTGAGAAAAAAAAGGCAGGTCGAAGTTGACCTGCCAATCATGCCCGACCGATCCCGCGGTCAAGTCTTCATTCATCTTCATTCATTCGGAGTTTTCAGATTTTCCCCCGGCTTCCCGTGCGGCGAGCGCGGTTGTTGACGCCCTCGCGCTCTTCCCGCCGTTTCCGCCACCATTTGCGGCGGCTGCCACCAGCTTCCGGCGCTCTTCAGCCTCCGTCAGCAGGTCCGCCGCGGCTCCTTTCGCCCTTGTTGTCACTTTGGCGATATTCTCCTCACCCAATCCTTGTCCGCTATGTCCACCCAGCCATTGCGGAGCGCGGTCGGCCAGATGGGTAATCAGCTTGAGCACCATGCGCAACACCATCAGCAAGGTGCCGAATGTCACCGCGACATACGAAACGAATCCCACAGGTCCAACGGTGTACTGGTTCATGGCGACGAAGGCAATCTGCAGGGCGTCTCCCGTGAACATGGCCGCCAGATTGATGATGAAGAACATGAAGATGAATCCGAACGTCAACAACACGGGCCGGGCCAGAATGCCGACGACCGCGGAATAGCCGTAATTCGCCTGCTGCGGCGCGAAGCCCTCCCCTTCCGCATACGCATGCGCCGCCGCCCAGAGAGGCGCGGCCACCATCAACTCGACGACGAGAAACAGCCAGCCGACCACGGCGGCGATCATGATCATCGAGGGCAACATGGGCAGAAAGTACGCGAGTCCAGCACCCTCGATGATCAGAAACACCGCCAGCAGGTCCGCCAAGGACGGCGCCAATGACATGAAGCTCGACACCATGTTCAGCGCGGTGCCGCCGATGGTCGTGCCCGCTATTTTAGAGATGCCGTCCATCACTTTTGAGGTGACCTTTCCCAGCCCTCCGGCAGCGTTCTCCGCGAGGTTGCCCGCCTTGAATCCGCCGATGTTCACATCGCGCGCCACGCTCACGCCCATCATGATGCCTTCTCCGGCGTCGATCATATAGCCGCCGAAACTCATCAGATTGGGCAGCGGCTGGCCGGAGGTCAAACTCTGCGCCAGATTGAGAATCTCGCCGCCCAGGAAGGTATTCTGCATGCCGCTGCCGGTGGTGGCACCATTTACGGTGGAGGCGCTGGACGCCGCCGCCACGTAACTGCCGCTCTCCTGATACGCCTTGAGATAGCCTTTCACGCCATCCAGGTACGGAAGGATATAAGCTCCCGTGCTCCGCGACAGCGATTTGACGCTGGGCAGGATGACGGTGGGCTGCAGAGTCTTGAACTGCGCCTGCGCCTGCTGGTTGATGTTCTCCAGCGTCCAGTAATAGAAACTGGACGACGCCCAACCCAGACTGGACGACTCCGACGCGAAATTCGATACTTGCGTCTGAAGCGCCGTATTGCTATTGCCGGAAAGCGTGTCATACAAACTGGTCTGATCCGCCAGGTAGGTGCCGACAATGGACCCCATCGCGGAAAACGACGGCGCGACCCCGGCGCTTTGGGTGTTTTCCATCACGATCGGCTTGGCGATATTGGTGTAAGCCTGGGCGTACAGATTGGTGACATCGGTTTTCTCGCTCTGGCAGATGGAGTTGTTTTGCGCGAGGGCAGCCGTGGCACCCGCGGTGTTTCCCGTTACGGTGTTCCAAGTCAATTGCGCATAAGTCGAGACGTCCGACACGGCGCTGCCGACGGCCTGTGTGGCCTGCCCGAACCAGCCGCCGGACGGCAGCGCGGTCGCATTCATGTCCGCGCTGCATTTGATCTCCACCGCGCCCAGTTGCACCAGCCCGCTAGTGGTGGAGGTACCGCTGGCGGATGATGGCGCCGAGGCCGTTGCCGAGGTCGAAGAGGGAGACAGCGAATACACCCAGGTGCCGCTCGTCGGCCCGCCCACCCAGTTCCAGGACGGGGCATAGCCGGCATACGCGGCATCACGATTGATCAGATAGTTCTGCGCGGTCGCCACGGCCACCATCTTCATGGCGAATGCGTTCACCTTCTGCGCGCTGTTGTTGTACGGCATGATGATGCCGCCGTTGGCGGGCAACTGATTCACAAACACCGACCATATGCTGTCGGCCACCCCGATGCCCCAATGAACGGCCACCAGCAGGATCACCTGAATCATCGCGAGCCCCTTGGCGCCCGGCAATGGAAACAGCATCGCGAACGCGGAGGGTCCGCGTATGGGCGCCCAGACGCTGTGATACCGCTTGCCCAGAGGGATGCCCTCGTTCGCCGTGGCCATGGCGCCCACCGTCGCCTGCCACACCAGCAGCGCGCTCACATAGGCCAGCAGCCCCACGTCGAAAGTGCTGAACAGTTGCGACAAAATGGAACCCGCACCCGACGGCGCCGCTCCTCCCGATGCGAATTGCCACCAGTTCGGTCCCAGCAGTTGGGAAAGCAGTTGCACGGAGATATCACCGGACGGCGGGGTGAGAGAGAAGGATGGAGAGGACATGGCGAATGTGAATCCTTTATCAGAACATCTTCAGTTGTAATCTAATCGTGCAAAACCGCCTGATAGGCATCCCGTTTTTCCGCCGTTCCTGTTCCTGACGTTTTTCCGCACTATTTCCGAAGGCCATCTTGAAAATCCTTATTTTTCGCATATCCGCTATGAGTTTATTTTAGGGAAGAATACAGGTTTAGCGAAATGGTCCCGGCGGACGCGGCGGTCCTGCGGACAAACGCGAAATGGAGAGGCGTGATGGATCAGTGATGGTCCGGGTGTTGTCGTCCAAAGCGGTTTTTTTTAGCGATGCGCCGCCATCATTTTCAGCGTCCATTTCGGCGGGAGAGTTCACCCGCATCACTGTCACCGGCCACCACGAACCCTGCTGGAAACCTTGCAAATCGCCCCATATTCGACTAAACACCAAGCACTATTCCCATCCATAAGTGAGTACCGCGGTGACGAATGTGCTGTTGCAAAAGCTTGAGAGGACACGATCTACCAAGACAACCCCTGCGAAAGAGGCTGACTTCATGAAACATGCTGGAAAACTCCGCAACGCCTCCCAGGACGGTGACCAAACAGGATCTGACGGATCACCTGGTGGACACGATGGGATTGACCGGTAAAGAGAGCAAGAAGTTGGTGGAATCATTCTTCAATACCATTCGTGCCACATTGGCCGCCGGAGAAGATGTGAGGCTGCATGGCTTTGGCAACTTCACGATCAGAGAGAAGCGTGAGCGCCCCGGACGCAATCCCCAGACTGGTGAGGTGGTTCCGATCGCTGCAAGGCGAGTGGTGACGTTTCGGGCGAGCCACCTACTGAAAGAAGCCTGTCTTGTCGTTGGAGAGAAAGAAGAATAACGTCCGTCCAGTCGTCCGCGCGACGGAGTTCCATATCGCCGCAGCATGAATAATCGGAAATAGCCAAACAGATTCGCTTGACCACCGTCACATCGTCGGATTAGAGTATATCCCATTGCCATATACAATGGAGGCCGAAGACATGGAACAAGCTACCGTTTTTCAAATCAATCGCAGCCAGGCCATACGCCTGCCCAAGTCCATCGCTTTCCCCAGTGATGTGAAGCGCGTGGATGTTGTCGCTCTGGGCCGTATGCGTATCCTCGTGCCGGCTGGTGAATCCTGGGAGAGTTGGTTTGATGGTGAAGGGGTTGGCACCTGTCGGGATGCTCCCAGCAAGGGGTTGCACCCTGTAAGGGCAGCCAGCCAGGCCCGGCAAGGCGTCAGTGCCGACTTCATGGAAAGCCGCGAGCAACCCGCTGATCAGCACAGGGAATGCCTGTGATCAAATACCTGCTGGATACCAACATCTGTATTTTTACCATCAAGCGCAAACCGCCAGAGATTCAGGAACAGTTCCGTCAGCATCAAGGCCAAATGGCGATCAGTACCATTACCCTAATGGAGTTGATTTACGGTGCGGAGAAGTCCCAAGCCCCAGAGCGTAATCTGACGGAGATCGAAGGATTTGCAGCACGGCTGGAAGTCCTGGAATACGGAAGTGAAGCCGCCAAACATACCGGACAACTTCGCGCCGAGCTGGCAAGGATTGGCCAGCCCATAGGGCCTTATGACCAGATGATTGCGGGTCATGCCAGAAGTTCAGGCTTGATCGTCGTGACTAACAACCTGCGGGAGTTCGAGCGCGTTCCAGGATTGCGGGTCGTGGATTGGGTGAACTGATCAAAACCGTATGACGGACTCTGAAAAAAAAATGGCTGGTCAACCGAATCCCGACATGTCGGAGATGGCACTGATGGTAAGAATTCAATAATAAAAAGGTTTTATTTTACATGAAATTGCGTTCCATATTTATAACATTCAGCACTCTGCTCTTATACTTTTTATTTGCTATGCTAATTTTTGGAGTTGCGTGGAAGAACAGCTTTCACGATTGGCTTACGCATTGCATCGGTGGCGGCACTGATTCGATTTCCTTTGTTTGGTTTCTCGCTTGGTGGCCTTTTGCCATAAATCACGGGCTTGATCCGTTCGTTACTAAACTTCTATGGGCACCAAGCGGTGTAAACCTCGCATGGACAACATCCATACCTAGTCTGGCAATCCTTTCGTGGCCTATTACCGCCAAGTTCGGACCAATTGCAAGCTATAACACACTGATAATCCTCTCCCCTGTGCTGGCCGCCTGGTCAGCTTTTCTAATGATCCGCGAGATCGTAAAGGAATGGTGGTCCGCCTTTTTGGGCGGCTATCTTTTCGGTTTCTCAACTTATGAATGGGGTCAACTTCTCGGGCACTTAAATCTGACATTCACTGCCGCCATTCCTCTTTTTTTATGGGTTTGTATTCTGGCATCAAAGCGATCATGGAAAACTTGGAAAACTTCTGTAATGTTAGCCATGCTACTGGCATTTCAGTTTTATACATCTAGCGAGATTTTTACAACCTTCACCATTTTTCTTGTGGTGGCATTGGCGTGTTCTTATTTTTATGCCACGCAATATCGTGTTGGCCTTAAAACTACTTTTTTGGGCTTGGCATGGGGCTATATCGGTGCCTTGTTGTTGATGTCTCCAATTTTGGTGGCAATGTTTGACTCATCGAAACAGTTCTCAGGTGGCAGTGCCCCAAGCATTATCGGTTTTGGTACTGACTTCCTAAATTACTTCATCCCGACCCCCGTGACCTGGTTGGGGGGAAGCTCTATGACTTTTATAACTCACTTGTTTTCTGGCGATTACGCAGAGGATGGTGGATATATTGGTTTGCCACTATTGACTATACTGATAACGATCATATTCAAATATTGGAGCGAACAAAAGATCAGGATTCTGATCATTATGCTTGGCATCATCGTTGTCGCGTCATTCGGGCCGATTCTTCATGTGGCAGGAATCCCACTAAGTACTGCTCCATGGATACTCCTGTATCATCTGCCATTGTTAGGATATGCACTACCGTCCCGATTTATGATGTATGCATGGCTTGTTATGGGGATACTGGTGGCGGTTTGGGTTGTCGATACGCATAGAAAGCGTGATGCGATTATTCGGTCTGGTTTAGCAATGCTGGGGTTGGCGTGCATCTTCCCGAACCCTAACATTTATAATAATTGGAGTCCAACTCACGTGCCGCGTGTTTTTTCTTCAAAAACGATTTGTCGCCTGATGCCGAAGAACACCAGCCTCATTGTGATCCCATTTGGGCTATCTGGTGACAGCATGCTCTACCAGGCGGCAGCCGGAATGTGCTTCTCAATGGCAGAAGGCTATACGGGATCTGTGCCCTATCCATTCAACCTTTGGCATGTGGTGATTCCGCTCACGAAAGGGCAGTACAATGAAACAAATCCTGCTCATCTTGCCTCGTATATATCTACCTATCATGTAAGTAGATTTGCCGTTTTGACAGGTATCCCTCTTGAGAAGGACGCACGAAATATGCTGGCTGCATCGGGCATGACCTCAACGATGACCTATGGCTCAGTACGATTGTATGAACGAGGGCATGATTTTTCATCTCCACCACTTACGTCGACAGGTGTTGCACTCCAGCACGAGGAGTTCATGACCAAATGGGAAGCATCTAACCAAGAACGAAACCGTGGGGCGATTACAAAAACATGTGACACACTTGGGATACCACAAGGCGTACCCCAAGATATATACACATGGTTACTCAACCATCATCTTGCACATTAAATTTGGAGCGGTGAAATGGGCGCAAGTTCTGTAATAGAATTCATTGGTTTGTCGTGTTCCGCTTGGGTTTATTATGACGCTTCAAAACGAATGGTCCATTCTGAATGTTCAAACCGATTATGGCGTTTTTTTGGTAAGTGCCCACCACTCACCATCGCCATAGGAGTTTTGGCATTTTGGATTTTTGCTTTTCCAGTATATCTTCTCTATAGGCGCAAGACATCACTAACAAACCGTCGTAAGTTCGCGGCCGGTGCAGTCATCGGGTTAATAAAATATCTTGCGCTCTTCTTTCTTGGTGCCGCCTATTTGTTTGTTCTGTGATCGGTCAATTGTAGCATGCAATCCAGTAATTGGTGTCCGGGTTTCCATTGATGTACCAATCATATTGCCCATACGCATTTGGTCCGCTAATCGGATAGACGGCGGCCCCACCGCCACTTCCTCCGGCATACACAGCGGAGACCGTGCAGAATCGGTATGGACCTACACTACCCCCTCCAGATCCTACAGGGTTAAATGCCATCCAAGCCGGATTACCATTTTGAATGAAGGCAGACTGGCCCATCGCCTGCCACTGACCATTTTGGCAATAAAGTAACTGACCGGCGTTACCGTTTGCATATCCATTGACAACGGCAACACCGCTACAGCCACCTCCCGCGGAATATCCTGTTTGCTGAAACCGAACATCATTGTTTGTGTAGACCTTATTAGCGGTCGCAGTGCCCGTCTGCGAACTGTCACCGGCATTGTTGGCCCACCAGGAACCATTGAACATGGTAAAGTCGTTGCCGCCAAATGCAGTCCCTGCGTCAATGATACCGTTTGTGTAAATTTCAGGAGATCCTGGAGTGTTATTGTTAGAGGCTTGCATGCCTGCATAGTTGCCGCCATTCTGACTATAGATAAGACCATTGGTCACCACATCTGAACCACCATTATTAGACTGCATATAAGCATAGTTAGCGTTGTTGGCACTGGTTGTGCTGATTTGTCCACCACCACCATACCCGCCGCTCATGTCGCTCATTGACACGCCCTGAGACCCATTTACACCAGCGGCCACAGTGCCATTCGCGTACATATCCCATGTATGAATGCCGCCTCCCCAGCCATTGGGCATGCCCTGTCCGGCAGGCTCGTCCACGCCCAATTGTCCTGGAGCCGACGCCGCGTACCCACCCGTGGCAGCGCTTGGATTGCCCAATGTGACATCCTGATTCACGTTCACATTCTGGGCGTTGTTGATATTGTTCGCCCCCATATTCAGGTTCGTCTGCATGGTGTTCAACTGCGGCTGGCCGGGGACCGCGACGCGGTAGAGATAATCGCTCTGCAATTGGTTGTTGGCATACTCGATCAGTGCCGCTGGATGGGCGGCGGCCACGTTCTGGTAGCCCGCGGTGGATACGCTCCAGCCCGCATAGGCGCCGCAAGCCTCGCCACCCGCGCATCCGGGTACTGCGTAATCGCCAGATCCTCCGCCGATGACGCCGCCACTGTCACCGGCGGTCGTGGCCACCATGCCGGACTGTTTCGCCGGGATGGCGTTTCCTCCAATGCCCAGCACCAACGCCTGCAACTGGTTAGCGGCGGGCTGCAGTACCTGCACCTCCCAGGTCTGCCCGTATGGATTCACCGAATTGAAACCGTTGGGCAGGAACCCCGTGTTCACCAACATGGGCACCGTGATGACAGCCGGACTGGATGCCGTGCTGTTGGCCTCCACGGCCGCGGCATTCGTCGTGATGTACGCTTCCGCCGCCTTCTGAATATGCGCCATCTGCAGCGCCGTGGCCGTCGCCCGGATCTGATCCCCGTAATTCGATACACCCATGTACAGTGCGGGTAGCAATACCACGCCCGCGATCAATGCGAACATCATGGCGATGGGATTCATTTTTCAACTCCTTTTCTTAAAGGTCTTCATCCATGGTGCGCAAGCGGAAACTTTTCTATTCCTCCGCCTCATCCTCTTCCTCGATTTCATCTTGAGTTTCATTTTCATCAGGCGGTTGTGCCGCCGCTTGCCGCGGCATGATTTGCGTGGCGCCTGGGGCCGACTCGGTGGACATTTCTTTCATCAAATCAAAAATGGCGCCCGCGCCGGGGGCGACCATCTGATCCAGCATTTCACCGATCAACTTGTCGGAGACCAAGTCGTCTCCGATGTTGTTGTCCGACGCGGCGCGCGGCGGCGCTTCCCGATCGGTGCTAGTGGCCACTGGCGCGACCTCCGGCAATGTGGGTTGTGGCTTCTTCTTCACGTCCTCCCGTTTCTTTTCACCGGGGGCGTGGGGGGGGGGGTGGTGGGGATATCGACCACGGGGGGCGTGTGGCCCCAGTCTGGCCGGGGGTAATGCGGCAGGACCCACGGGGATTCATGCTGCTCCCGCCCCTCTCTGAGGGTTGGAACATGCGGGAAAGGCCAGTCCAGCAGCCCGACAAATTCAGATCCCGCCACGGTCAGGATCGCCCGTGGTCCCTTTCGCGTAACTTTAACTATTTGCCCAAGCTCCGAAGGTAATACCGTGTGCTCCTTCACCCGTTGGTAGCTGCCGCTCTGGCTACTACTACCAGAACCACCAGACTGCACGTTCGTGGATGCTGAGTAACGCTCCAGTTCCCGCTCCCCCAGAATCGCTGCCGCCCATTTTTGGTCCTCGGGTTCAACTACGCGACCGACAATTTTTGTGGCGGTTTGCATGGACCAACTCCTGGCGGTCGTTTTTGAGTACCGCTCCTCGATTTGCCCAATTCCCTGGCAACCCAGAATGATGCGGACGCCTTTGGATCTTAAAACTTCCAAAGCCTCAGTTATTGACGGAATTTTCCCCATCCGAGGAGCCTCATCCAGGATGAGCCATATGCGCCGGTCCTCTGGAGGGGCGTCGGGCAAGTCCTCCAGCTTCAGGACGATTTGCTCAACAAGCGAAGCGCACCAAGCTTCGCTCAGGGCTTTGGCCGATGGGCGGAAACCCAGAATGGCGACTGGGGGGACCTTTCCATCAATCCATTTGTTGACGCCCCACTTCCTCCCGCTAGCGGCTGTCTTTAAGTTGTCCGCTGCGACCCCCAGGTTGATCACCTGGGTCAGATGGGCGGCCACATTGGCCAGAAAGGAAGCCGTCGTCCGGCTCTCCGCGCCCCCAGAAATCAAGGAGGCAGCCATGGGGTTTTCCCTGGAAATAATCTCTTTTAAAAGAGAGAAGTGGGCCAATGACTCCGCGCATTTTTGGGCCAGATCGGCGAAGCCCCATGCTTCCCCCCGCTCCTTTTGGACTTCAGAGATGATGCCGACCAGCAGGGAACGGGATCCATTGGTCCACATGGGGTTGTCTTCTTTTTCTGGGGAGGGGATCAGAGTGTTGGCCAGAGCCTCCGCATCCAACCTGGTGCGGATGTCATTGCCTAGGGACCAGAGCGCACTTCGGTGGTCCCATGGGGCCAGCAGGGCAAACTGCGTGTCCAACTTTTGTTCAAAGTCTCCTTTGAAGGAGAAGATGATGGCCTTGTCCCCCCGATCAACAATTTGCTGGATCACTGGCCAAAGAATTGTGGTCTTGCCTGCGCCAGACCCGCCCACAATGAGCATGTGGCTGGTTTCAAGCGTTTCGGTGGTCTGGATTTTCGGGTGAATTCTGATACCTTCGTTTTCTCCTTTTGCTGATGGGGAAGCATCCAGAATCGCCCGCGTCAGGACCTTGGGTCTGGTGGTTATTTTTGACCCCCTGATGTGGATCTCAGAGGGGACGTTCCCGAGCTTCCAGCCCAATGCTCCTCCCAACAGCCCGCCCGCCGCCGCTCCCCCGGCCAAGACCAGAGAGTAGGCGGGGGGAAAAAGCCCCGCTTCCCGGATTGCCGCCCAGATCGTGGCTGGGGTCAGAAGGCCGGCGCCGGTCCAGACTCCTGTTCCTTCCCAGCCGAGACCATACCCAAACAGCGCCCCGGCCGCCGCGCCGAGGCAGATCATTTCCAGAAAGCCCGATCCCCTGGCAAATCGGGGATCGTTGGGGCCGGCGTACCGCCGATCAGCAGTCATTTTCGTTTTCCTCCGGGTCCATCTGGGGGAGAGGGTCCTGACCCTTTTTTAGGATCCAGCCAAAACGCGGGTGCCAATGGCGGCGCCATCCAAGGTTGACAAGGATCTGCAGAGCCGCGCGATAAATCTTCTGTGACATTGACATTGTTGCCATGATGATGCTCCTTTGAGGCGGGGGTGATTTGGGTGGAACCGCCCCTCACATATATCTGCCAAGCGGAAACAACCCGACTGGGAATCCTTGGCAAGTGTTCCCGGATCTGTCACTATTCGTTCCCGAATCTGTCTCTTGAGACTTCCGCCATGGCCCGATCGATCACCCTGAACATCCGTCGCGACCTGCCCCCTTATGCCAGCCGGCGCGCGATGGCAGGAATCGGAAACATGGGCGTGGTGGACGCGCCGAAACCTTCCCCCGCCCAACTCATCGAATATCTGGGGGGAATCAGGGCAGCCGCCCGCGCGGGGGGACTGGGGCTGGATACGACATATCGATTGCTGAAGGGCGGCGGCACCTTCGCCAGCTACAGGAAGCTGGCCGGCGCGGCGGGGTTCCAGGTGCTGATCTCCGAGGGGGGAAAAAGCCGGACCTGGAAAACCTTGCATGCGTCTGAAGACATGACCTGGCAGACCCCCCCGAAAATCTGGCAAGGCGTGCTGGCCCATCTGGGCATCGAACAGTTTGACCTGGATCCCTGCTCCCCCGGTCCTTGCAGCCCCATCCCATGCACTGATCGCTATACCTTGCGGATCTGGTTTGGGTTCGGCGATCAGAGTTCCAGTTCCAATGCGGGGGTGGCGGGGGGCTCCACGGCTTCTTTTCCACCTGCCTGATCCCCCTTGTCCAAGACTGACTCGCCTGCGTTCAGTTGCTGCTCGCCCGCCGCCGCACCGCGCTCCTTGCCGTTTTCCAGAATGGAATCCAAGCGATCCAAGCGGCGGTCAGTTTTCAGATCTGCATTTTTCCGGGCGGTTTCGGCCAGATTTTTATCAGCAAAGTCTTGAGAGCGCTTAATCAACCCGTCCGCATGATCTGTGATGACCACAAGCCCGTGCCGCATGCGGGTGGTGCCGACCAAAAGCAGGTTCCGGTTGGACCCGGCTGACGCCTCACCCGTCATAATCGGCAAATCGACGCTTTTTCCCTGCGAGTCATTCACCGTGCGGGCATACCCATAATCAACGGCAAGTTTCTGATGTGCATCAAGAACAACAATGCCGCCGTCACGGTCCTTTTCCACTGTGATCTTGCCGTTTTCTATGGCCGTGATTTTCCCCCCATCGCCGTTTTGAGCGCCTTTCTGTGAGTTGTCACGGATCACAATTTGTTCGCCAACGGCCAAGCCCATGCCTTGCACCGGGTTGAAAACCTGCCATTTTTTGGGGTCGATTTTGCCCGCGTCGATGGTCTTTTCTGAGCCATCGGGGACTTTCAAAGTGAGGCGGTTGTGTTGACCATCGGTCTTTACCACTTCATAATCCACCACCCTTGTTTCAGCACCTTTGCCCTCTTTTGTCCTCATGATCTGGCCGATTTCATACTGATGAGCCTGCTTCATATGCTTCTGGCTCAGATCCGTTTTCGTCAGTTGGGTGATCTGGATAGCGTCCCCAGGCAAAGCCCCATCCGCCTGCAGCCTCTCACGGACGCCCGTGTTCACAAGGCCCCGGACCGCATTGGTCGGGCAAATGATCATGGTTCTGGCCCTGTCCTCGTGGGTGCGGCCCATGTACTCCTGCACCGTGCCCGTGGCGATGGCCTGGCGGCGGTCCTCCCTTGTTGCCTTTGGCTGACCGTCCCTGTCTTTGCCGGTGCCAGCCACCGGCACTTCACGAATATATTTCTTGACCAAGTCCAACGCTTTTTCTGTATCCCGATCAGCCCATGCCTGACCGAGTCTCAGCAAATCCGTGTCTTCAGCTTTCGCCTGGCGCTGAACTTTTGTCAGGCGGGATACTTGCACAGTCCCTTTGTCCACGGCGGTTTGCACGGGGTCGCCAGCTTCCTGCGGCTTCATCTGATCCGGGTCACCGGACCACAATAGCCGGTCCTGTGGCCCCATTTTGCGCAAGACCTCCTGCATGGTTTTAGAGCCAACCATGCCTGCTTCATCCAGAATGTAGAGGCGGGGCGGCTGGTCTCCCTTCGGCATTTGCATCAAAAAACTGGCCGTTGTGACGTTCTTGTCAGTTCCGGCGTCAAGTAGCTCTTGTCTTGCCCCATGCGATGGGGTTAAGCCAACCGTCTCATAACCTAGACCTTTTGCCGCATCGACCATGGACTTCATCGCGGTGGTTTTGCCCGTACCGGCACCGCCTATCATTGCCGACACACGATCAGTGCTGGTCAGCGTAGCAATAACTGCCCCCCGCTGGTCATCAGCGAAAGCAAAGCCTTGCTGTTTTTCAGCCGCATGAACGGCCTTTTGCGCCTGTTCATCACTCATGAGCGGGGACAGCTTGCCCTTGCCCTCCGCACAAAATCCTTGTATCCAACCTTCCCTGGCCACCGTTTCAACGGTAGTCACCATTTCCGCGCGGATCTGAGTTTTCTTGACATATTCCTTGCCGTCCTTGCCCATGCGGGCCTGTTCAACCTCTTTGGTCTGCTCACCTGCCCAGACAATGCGGCTATGAGTAGCCATGGCCGCTTCAATGTCGGAGGGGGGCACTTCCCCCATACCCTGCTTGATAGCCTCAAGCGCAAGCTGGCGGCGGTCGAACAAGCTGTCTTTCTCTGACAAGTGATCCAGCGCGGCATCAATCGCCTGCCGCGCCTTGACTTCGTTTTCTATGCGTATGGGTCCGGTTGCTCCTCTTTCTGCTTCTCCGGCTGCGCCCCGTCGCATATCATCACGCGCTGGTCTATCACTCGATGCGTGATCCGGCAAAACACCTGAATCTTCCCTCCCTGGATCTGCATCCAGAGGGCGGCCGGACAACGACTGCAAGCGGTTTGCGGGTCCTCCGATGTCTGGATCAGGGTATAGCTCTTGATCGGGGTGGTGCTGATAAATGACATTGTGCTGCTCCTTTGGGTTGATACTGCCTGGTAAAACCGGAGAATCTTTCGCGGAATCCTGAAACTGTTGAAAATCAACGTCCGCGTCACGTAGCCGTTGCCGCCATTGGTACTTTAAATCGATCTGAGACATATCCCGCAATTTGTTCTGCCGGGTGTTCAAATTCGCCACGTTCCGCTCTGCGGCGCTGCTGGTTTCCCGCGTCAGACCCTTGTCGGCCAAGGCTTTCTCAATTTCTTTGCTACGATCCGAGAAGGCCAGAATCTGGTCGCGGGTGATGCCTGCCACCTCAAAGCCATCTTTGGTTTTCGCTACGGAGATCCCCATGCGCTCAAGCCCGGCTGCAAGGAATGCCTTGGCCTTGAAGTCAGCCAAGTGCTGCTCTACTGACAAAGCCCCGAAATCCAGATCCAGGCTGCGCCACCCGTTTTCATCCTTGGTGGCATTGATGATGACGTTGTGAAAATGGGTGTCGGGGTCGATTTTCATGACACCGTTTTCATCTGGGGTGGGCCTGGCGTCATCGTGCTGATAGGTGGCCATGATGGCCACCCCGGTTTTCTCAGAAATCGTGCCACCCTTCCCATACCGGGCTGTTACTACAGAATCTTCGATGTGCTGCATGTTGATCCCGTTTGCTTTCGTGCAAAGCGCCAGAAGCCGCTCCCGAAATGCTGGAGAAGCGCATTCAATCAGCATGCTGACGCTCTTTGGGACAGACCAGGTAATGTCCACGCCCATCCGGCGATTGGCGACGGCTTCCATGCCGGGAGGGCCTTTCCCTTTCTCCAGCAATTCTTTAAAGATCTTGTTGTCTACAGGACCACTCAAGCCCAACAGTTCGGCGCCACGCCCTTGCCACGATGAAGGGGCTTTGCCTCCCTCTTGGTAATAGTGGATCGCTTCGCCACGCTCCTGATTCTTTTCTACGTAACTGACAACCCCCGCGGCGGACTTTCCTTTTAGAGATTTGATGTTGTTCATTTCATTTCCTCCGCTCCCGTCCACGGGTGACCTTTTTTCCGTTCTCTTCGTTGATGATGGAGAACAGCCCGGCTAGCGCGCGCGTTTTCGTCAGCACGCGCTGATCACTCATGCTGCCTTCCAGCGCGCGTTGGAGAACGTGAAGCGCGGTAAAACGTGCGATATTTGCTGAACCCACCCGCTGGATCTCTTTACGTGTAGGCAGTTTCATTGATCGCCTCTTTCTGGCGCGCGCAGATCCCTGGGGTAGTGAAATTCGCGGCGCCGCTTCTGAATGACCATAACCGTAACTACTCCTCAGGGCTGCCACTGCGGTGGTCTTCCCTTTGGCTTGTTAGTGCCGGACTTCTTTTCAGGCGGTTTTTTCCTTTTGACCAGACTGGTTAGAATGCCCCAGATTTGAGTGCGCACAAGTTCACCATTTGGAATGTTCACCCCGCGTTTATGAAATGCGGCTAACACGTCAGTCACGACTATCTCAATTTTTTCATTGGTCAGCGGACGCGCAATTCCAGACAAATAGAGATGGCCGCTTCCGTCGCACACTTTATGCTTGCGTATCTCTTCTCTCACTAATTCACAAATTGCCGTGTTATGCAGTACCCCGTTATTACTGTTTTCAGCGGACATGACCAACCTCCCGTTCATGGCTATAGCGTGGGGTGAGCCGCGCATTCTCCTCCGCGACGATTCGCAATAAATCCGAATAATCGTATGGCTCCCGCTCGTTCTTCATTTCTTGCAAGCGGGATGAAATGGCTGCCGCCGTGCGGGAGTTGGATTCATCGACTCTTACCAAATCAGTACTGGTTACCGCTCGCCTTTCAGTAGTCATCCGGTTCTCCTTTTCAAACGTCCTCACCTATGTTGCGCAGGCGGAAACTTTTAGGATGATGATCACCGAGCGCCACGGCGCGGCGGGGTCGCTGACGCTCCCTTTCCGCCTTTCGCGCCGCGACTTCTTTTCCATAGATGGCCCGTATCACCGTCCTAAAGGCGGGAAAAAGCCTTCCTGGCCCATCCTTTATGCTCTACAGGAAGTAACGAGACGAACGGAGAGGATTGGATAGAGATGAAAGGATGACGCCCGGTAATTTCGGGGGCGGCATGAGAGAGCCGCCCGCAGGCACACAATCCATCCCGAAGGGTGCGATTGTGTGTAATAGCCCATTCCGAAGGGATGGGCGTCTTTCGCCTTCTTTATGCCTGACTTCTACCAGAAATTAACCTGAACAAGACCTTCTTCGGGTATTTTTCAGGTAAATGTGGGGGTGTTCGCTGAAACTTTGAAGGTGGTTATCATGCAAGTCAGGTAATTTTGGGGTGTTTCTCGGGTGTTTCTGGGGCACATCGCGGGATTTTTTGAATCGATGCAGCTAGTAGATAGAGAAGACAGTTCGGGAGGCAATGTATGGAAAGCAAGATGCTGTCTGCGAGGCTAGCTTGGCATGTTGATGCCATAAAAAAGGCGCGGGCTGGGGGGGTAACTTGGGACCAGTTGGGAGAGTTGTTTGGCACCACTGGCAAATATTTGTCAGCGGCTTTCAAGGTGGCCCAAGGCGGAAAATACACCGCAGAAGAGCAGTTGCCGCTGCCAGTTACAAGGCCAACCACCACTCCACAGCAAGTCGAGCGGGAAAGGGACATTAAGCGAGTTTTACCGAGAGTAGGAGGACAAAACGATGGGCTGACACTGACAGCATCACAACGTGTTCTAGCAAACATACCTAAGATAGGGGAGTAAATCATGAACAAGAAAAAATTGTATTTGAGTCACGGGGATAAGGGCGGCTGTGGCAAGAGCGTCCTGTCCATGCTTCTCGTTGAGTATCTATTGGCGCATGGGAAAACCGTGCATCTGGTCGAGTCTGACCCGAGCCAGCCGGACTTGGCAGCGCGTTATTGTAACGACTCCGATGTAGTTAATGGGTTCCTCTCTTTAAACAAAGCGGGCGATTCGGAGAACGCCATATCCCGATTCAATACCTGGCTTGAACTGCATGGCGGGGATAATGTTGTAGTCAATCTGCCTGCCGGCGCGTCTGAGACTTTAGATAGTCTTGGAGATTTGCTGGCAGATACCTGTGAAGCGTTGGAATACAGGCTGGTCGTTACTTACAGTCTGGAAAAAAACGGCATGGCGGCGGATATGCTGGCGGGCAGTCTAAAAAGCGGGGTAATGAGTTATGCGGCTCCTGAAAATAGGTTTGTGATTTACCCTGAGTTTAAAGGTGAGCCGGCTGACTTTGCATGGTTTGAACATGCTGCGAGGGCGGAATACACAACGGGGGAACTCGTCATCCCCGCCATGCGCAGCACTGCCGCATGGAAAGCCCTTGAATCTACCCCCGGACGTTTGGCTACTCTGGTAAACAAAGCCCATCGGCCAGATGGCTGGATGGTAACAGACCAGTCTAGCGTCTTTCGTTTTTACAACGCGGCAATGAATGCAGTCAACCCATTGTTTGATGAAGGAGAATAGTCATGATGAAAGAGGATGAGAACCAGCAAAATGTGATGGACGCGGATGATCCCTGGGCAGCAGTCCAGGCTGTCGGCGGCTCTGTCAGCGCGCTGGATTTGGCTCTGACAAATCAGCCTTTAGGCAAGCAAGCTGAAATACTCAAAGTCAGCCATCTGAGAGGATTGGACAAAAACGACCCAGTGCTAGATTTGTTCGCGGTATCTGAGGTCGCTTTCGATTCCGCCGTCGCCGCAAGCGCGGCGGCTTCGACGATCAAAGATCATTTATCTGGTTTGCCTGACACGATCCAAAAAGCGGTTCTTTTTGGTGCTGGAGACATTAAAGGGGAGGTTAAGCAGGCATTTGACTCCAATGTGGAAACTTTGAAAACAAACATTGCGGGGGGAATAAAGGGAGGGGCAAAAATCAGTATTGATGCCCTGAATTTGGTCAATGAAAAGTTTACAAAAGCCATCTCTGAGTTTGATTCAAAATTGGATAACGCCATCATCCAGCACAAAGATCAGGTTTTAGCAGAGTGGGCTCAATCCGGCAGTGAAGAATTGAACCGGAGAATTCGGGCTGAAGTAAAGAGGAAGCAGAATTTCAGTCTGGGGTTTATGTTGTTTTTAAATTGGATGTTTTTGATCATTGGAGCCATTGGAATGTTTCTTCTTATACATTTGAAATGAATTTGTTGCGTCGCCGTCGTCGCTCTTCGCCCAGCCCTTGCTGGGCTTTTTTGTGACCATGGCAGAAGTAGTGCCTTGTCCACAAAATCCACGGCCCTTGCCCAGACAACGGAGATCCCCAACCAGGGGTCGGTTGGCCGTCTGGGTTGTGGGCGGCAAGCTGGCGCGTGCGCTGGCTTGTCAACGGCGATTTAAAACTGACACATTTTTCCTTCGAACAGCGATTTAAAACTGATACACCCCCAATTCTGATTTTGCGTGGAGGGAGCGCCTCGGAGGGCCGTCTGAAGGCCGCATCGAAGGG
>JAKACQ010000022.1:0-45108 GCA_021821285.1 Pseudomonadota bacterium | reverse complement strand
TGCATGGCGAACACCTGCACGATTTCACCGACTTCGGTATCCGGTTCGATCTCTATTACAGCACGCACTCTCCGGAAAATGTCGAAATTTCCCAAGGCATATACAACGCCCTGCGGGCTGGTGATCACATCAATGTTCGAGAAATTGCTCAAGCTTACGATCCGGCAGCGGGCATCTTCCTGGCAGACCGCCTTATTCGCGGGATTTGTCCGCGCTGTGGCGCAGCCGATCAGTACGGAGACAGTTGCGAGGTCTGTGGCGCAACCTACAGCCCTACTGACCTCATCAACCCCGTTTCGGCCGTCTCCGGCGCGACACCCGAGCATCGCCGCTCTGAACATTACTATTTTCAGCTCGGTGATTTCAGCGACTTCCTCCACAAGTGGATTCACAGCGGCACACTGCAAGAAGAAGTCGCCCGCAAGCTGGATGAATGGTTCAGCATTGGACTCAGTGACTGGGACATCAGCCGCGATGCCCCCTACTTTGGCATCCCCATCCCCGATGCCCCCGGCAAGTTCTTTTATGTCTGGCTGGACGCACTTCCAGGTTACATAGCCGCTACTAAACATTGGTGCACAACCCATAACCGGAATTGGGCGGATTACTGGGGTCCGGAATCCACCGCCGAAGTCTACCACTTCATCGGCAAAGACATCATTTACTTCCACGGTCTGTTCTGGCCCGCCATGCTCAAGGGTTCCGGACACCGCCTGCCAACGCGCATTTTTGCCCATGGCATGTTGACGGTGAACGGCGCCAAAATGAGCAAATCACGCGGCACGTCCATCACCGCCAGGCAATATCTCCAGCATCTCAATCCCGAGTTCCTGCGCTATTACATTGCCACCAAGCTCAATAGTCATGTGGAAGATATCGACCTCAACCTCGAAGACTTCCTCCTCAGAGGCAATGGCGATCTGGTCGGCAAGGTAGTCAACCTGGCCTCCAGGGCGGCGGGTTTCATTCACCGTAACTTTGCGGGATGGCTGGCGGCTTCACTGGGCTGCGATCAGGCTTTTTACGATGGCCTGGTGAAGATTCAGGAGGACATCGGCACGGCTTATGCCGAACGGGAATACAGCAAGGCCATGCGCGAAATCATGGTGCTGGCCGATCAGATCAACGCCTATGTCGACCGGAACACACCCTGGACCCTCGCCAAAGACCCCGCTCAACGCGAAGCCCTGCATCGCGTCGCCACCGTCACCCTCAACGGCTTTCGGGTATTGATCACCTTGTTGAGCCCCGTGCTCCCGGAACTGTCCCGCAAATCACTGGAATTCCTGCGGTGCGAACTGGATTGGGCCGCGTTGGCGCAACCGCTCCTTCAGCACCAGATTCTGCCTTATACCCATCTCTTACAACGCATGGAAAAAACCCAGGTGGACGCCTTGATTCAAGATCCGACAGAGCATGCCGCCGTGCCAGCCAGCAAGGCACGGTCCGCCTCCGCTCAACTACCTGCCGAGGCAGAAGAAAAACACCGTTTCCTCCAGATCGAGGATTTCAGCAAGGTGGACCTGCGCATTGCGCGCATTGTCGCCGCGGAGGGGGTGGAAGGGGCGGACAAGTTACTGCACCTTACCCTGGATGTCGGCGACGGCACCCGTTCCGTTTTTGCGGGCATCAAGAACACCTACGATCCCGCCAGCCTGGTCGGCCGTCTGACGGTCATGGTCGCCAATCTTGCGCCCAGAAAGATGCGCTTTGGCCTTTCCGAGGGCATGGTGCTGGCCGCCAGCGGTCCCGAGGGCGGTCCCTTCTTGTTATCGCCCGACAGCGGTGCGCAACCAGGGATGCGGGTGAAATAGAAACCGCCTTCCGGCCGCCAGGGAAGGGATATTCTCCTGGAGGGCCGGCATCTTTCAAACGCGTACGGCCCGATCAAGAATCAGACTCCACCGTGTCAGCCTGCGCCGTTGCCAACAGCCTGCGCTCTTCATAGGCCTCGCGGGCCAGACGCACATCTTCCAGGAACCATGGGAGTTCTTTGAGCAGCAACGCCTGCGGGCCATCCACCAGCGCCGTCACCGGGTCGGGGTGAAAGTCCACCAGAACCATGTTGGCGCCTGCCACCACCCCCTGAGCGGCCACATGGAATATATCCATGATGCCATCGGGACCCGCATCACGGCTGCCCACTGAATGGGACGGATCGATGCAGACGGGCATCCGGGTCAGACGCTTGACAACCGGCACTTGTGCGAAGTCCACAAAATTGCGGTGCGGATCACCCAGATTGCTCTTCATGCCGCGCAGGCCGAAGATCACTTTGGTGTTCCCCTCCGAGGCCAGATATTCGGCCGCATTGAGGGATTCTTCCAGGGTGATCCCGAAACCGCGCTTGAGCAGCACGGGAAGCGCCTGCTGCCGTCCCACCGCCTTCAGCAACGCGAAATTCTGGGTGTTGCGGGTGCCGATCTGCAGCATGACGCCGGTAGGATGACCGGTCATTTCCAGCGCCTCACGGATTTCGTCCATATGGGACTCGTGGAGGATCTCCATGGCAATGACACGGATACCGTATTTACCCGCCAGATCAAAAACCCAGGGCAAACAAGCCTTGCCATGCCCCTGAAAAGCATAGGGACTGGTGCGCGGCTTGTAAGCGCCCATACGGGCGCACACCTGACCATTGTCCTGTAACGCGCGCAGCATTTGCTCGACATGCTCCGGCGTATCCACGGCGCACAACCCCGCAAAAACATGTAGATTATCCTGGCTGAAACGCACTCCGTTGTACTCAAAACCATGGGTGCGCTGGTCACCGGTGTGGCGGCCCAGCATCCGGTATTCCCGGGAGACGCGAATCGCCTTCTCGACACCTGGCAAGGCCTCCATATCCTCCACTCTGAGCTGTTTGGTATCGCCGATCAGGTAAATTTCGTTGAGCACCTGCTCCGCGCCCTGTTCCCGATGCACCCGAAACTGAATGCCAGTGAGCCCGCGCAAATGGGTGAGCAATTGTCGAAAGATTGGCGACTGCTCACCAAGGTCAGCCTCTAAAATCAAAATCATGAATCCTCTCCCTGGGGTACTCTGGATCTTCGAGTCAATATTCCGCCGGGGATCAGGCGCGATGCCCGGAATGGACGAGACACAGCCTGGCAGCCCCGGCCCCACAAGAATAGCATGCCCCCGAGGGGGGCTCCACGCCGTCCTGAGAAAGGATACGGCATCATCATGGCACCTCGGCGTCCGATTCCACATTCCGGAGACCTGGCCCTGAACCATTCAGGGGGCGGTGTCATCATCCCGGCCGCGCGGATTGGTCGTCCCCGCACCCACACGTTCCGAGGGCTGCAGCATCCTTTCTGGCCGCACGCGGGCGTCGAACTCGTTGCCCGACAAATATCCCAACCGCAGTGCCGCCTCACGCAAACTACAGCCCTGCCGATGGGCATGCTGCGCTACTGTGGCGGCACGTTCGTAGCCGATGATCGGGGTAAGGGCGGTAACCAGCATCAGGGAGCGTTGCAGATGCTGCACCAGCTGCGCCTCCCGCGGCTGCAGATCACGCAGGCAATGATCACTGAAAGAACGCGCGGCATCGGCAAGAAGTGTGACCGACTGGAGGATATTGTAAGCGATCAGCGGCTTGTAGACGTTGAGTTCGAAATTGCCCTGTGAAGCCGCGAAGGCAATGGCGGCATCGTTACCATAGATCTGCACGCAGACCATGGTGAGTGCCTCCGCCTGCGTGGGGTTCACCTTGCCGGGCATGATGGAAGACCCCGGTTCGTTCTCCGGGAGCTGCAACTCGCCGAGACCGGCACGAGGGCCGGAGGCCATCCAGCGGATGTCGTTGGCAATCTTCAGCAGGGACATGGCCAATCCGCGCAGCGCGCCACTCAATTGCCCTAACGCCTCGTGACCGGCGAGAGCGGCGAAGGGGTTTGCCGCGGGGTGAAAAGGCAGGCCCAGCTCGGTATGTAGCCGTTTACAAACGCCACTCGCAAAGTCGGGGTGCGTGTTGAGGCCGGTGCCCACCGCCGTGGCGCCGAGAGCCAGCGCGTAAAGGCCGGGCAAGGCCTGCTCCAGTACCTGCACTCCCTGGCGGAGCTGCGCCAGATAGCCAGAGAATTCCTGACCGAGGGTCAACGGTACCGCGTCCATGAGATGGGTGCGCCCCACCTTGATGATATCGGCGAAGTCTTCGGTCTTACGGGCAAGCTCCGTCTCGAGATGCGCCAGCGCCGGCAGCAGATGCTGGTGAGCGGCGATCGCGACCGCCATGTGCATGGCCGCCGGGAAGGTGTCGTTGGAAGACTGGCCGAGATTGACGTGATCGTTCGGATGCACCGGCGCCTTGCTGCCCCGCGCGGTCCCGGCGATCTCGTTGGCCCGATTGGCGATCACCTCATTGACATTCATGTTGCTCTGGGTACCGCTGCCCGTCTGCCAGACGCGCAGCGGAAATTGCGCGTCCCAGCGACCGCTGACGACCTCCGCCGCCGCCGCACGAATTTTCTCGGCTAGGGCGGCATCCAGCAGGCCCAACTCGGCGTTGACCGAAGCGGCCGCCCACTTGATCCGCGCCAAGGCATGGATGATCGGCAAGGGCATTCGTTCACTGCCGATGGCGAAATAACGCAGCGAGCGCTGGGTCTGGGCCCCCCAGAGGGCGCTATCCTCCACGTCGATGCCGCCCATACTGTCCTTTTCCCGACGCATCGTCAGCACACTCCGGCCAAGCGCTCGGCTTCGTCCACCATATCAACCATGTAATCCAGCGCCCGCGTCCAGATTTCCGGATCTTCCAAGTCAACACCGGTAGTGGCTACCACTGCCGCCGGAGCCTTGGCACCACCCAATTTCAACATGGCGATGTAGCGAGGCACGAAAGCCACCGGATCAGCGCGATAACGCTGGATCAACGCCAAGGTCAACAGCTCGCCGAAGACGTAGGCGTAGACGTAACCGGGTGAACCGATGAAGTGGGGGATATAGCTCCACCACCAGCGATAGCCAGGGCTGAATTGGACACTGTCGGCAAATTGCTCTGCCTGGGTCTGCATCCAGAGAGCACCCAAGCGCTCTTTGCTCAGTTCACCTTCGGCACGACGCGCGCCATGCATGGCCACCTCGAAGCGGTGCATGGCCATCTGCCGGAAGACTGTCGCAAAAGTGTCTTCGATTTTACCGCAAAGCAGCGCCAGCCGCCGTTGGGGATCCGATTCTTCACGCATCAGCCGCTCGAAGGTCAACATCTCTCCGAAGACCGAAGCGGTTTCCGCCGTGGTCAGGGGGGTATCCGAATTCATATAACCCTGTTCCCGGGCCAGGTACTGATGGATACCGTGTCCTAACTCGTGGGCAACGGTCATCACATCGCGCACCGTGCCCGTGTAGTTGACCATGAGATAGGGATGCACGTCGGGCGTCACCGGATGCGCAAAGGCACCGCCGCGCTTGCCCGGCGCCAGCGCAGCGTCGATCCAGCCCTCATCGAAGAAACGCTGGCCGATGATCCCCAGTTCCGGAGAAAAGTCCGTGACCGCCGCCAGCACAATGCGCCGGCACTCCGTCCAGTCATAGCGCCGCTCTCCCCCTGGCAAAGGGGCATAGCGGTCATAGTCCATCAGGGGAGACACCTTGAGCAACCCGGCTTTGAGCCGATAGTAGCGAGCCACCAGCGTATAGCGTCCCACCACCGCATGTTCCAGCGCCTCCACCATCTGATCGGAAATCTCATTGCCGAGATTGCGTTCACTCAGCCAGTGAGGATAACGGCGCAGGCGATCGTCCAGGGCCTTGTCGGCGAGCGTCGCATTGAAGCAGGCGGTGAGGGTATGCAGCCGGCCCTCCAGCCCCTTGCTCAAGGCTTCGGCAGCATCCTGGCGAAGCGTCCGGTCGGGATGGGACAACGACGTGATCACCTCTTGCTCGGTCATCTCCCGGCCGCGCAAAGGAAAACGCATTTCTGTCAGCGTCTCGTCAAAGAGACGCTCCCAAAGGGCGCGCCCGGTCACCCGCTTTTCGGAGAGAATCTGTTCCTCGCTCTCACTGCGCAGGTGATCGCGATATACGCGCCAATGGCGCAGCAAATGCGCCCATCGGGCCAAAACGGGCTCCGTCAACAGGCGTTCAGCCTGGGCATCGTCCACCGCACTCCAGGCGATATCAAAAAAGATCAATTGGTTCTGAATACCCGTGGCCGCCTCTTCGTAGGCCTGCAAGGCGGCACCATACACGGGTTGGTCGGCATGGGTCACATAGCTGAGGTAACGAAAACTGCCGACCCGGGCAATCCGTTGGCGGATACCCTCTAAGTGCACCATGGCCGCTGCCAACTGCGCCGCATCCAACCCTCCGAGACCGGGACGATAAGTTTCGGCGAAGCGCACCGCCTCAGCATTCGCCCAACGCATATCTTCCTCCAAGCGAGGGGCATCCACCCCCGCGTAGAGATCTTCCAGACGCCAATGTATCTGTTCCGCCCCCGTCGCTTCCTGATTTACGCCCTGCACCATGCGCTCTATTCTCCATCCTAGTTTTGATCGCCGCAGCCCGCCGTCTCTGGCACACCCAGGCCATGACGCACGCAGGCCAGCAGCGCCGCTGTATCGGGTGCGCGACCCGCCCTCTGCGCCTGCCACATCATCTCCCCCAGACAGTCCACGAAGAGATGCTCGGCCGCATTCTCGCCCAGCCTGCGACGTGCCTCGTCGAAGAGGTCCACGATACCCGCCGGCTGTCCTAATGCCAACAGTTCCGCCAACCCCACATGCAAGGACATGTGCATGTAGGGATTACTCCTCCCCTGCTCCGGCGGAAAATCCTGTTCGAGCCCACGCTCCGCGTCGGCGAGCAAGCCGTGATACTCGGGGTGGCGCAGGATAACCGCGACGAGACGCGCCTGCACGCCTTCCAGTGGACGTCCTTCCCGATAGGCCCGCCAACTCTCCAGAAAGACCTGACGATATGTTTCTCGTTTACTGCCATAAAGCATAATGATTAGCCTGCCGGAACATATCCGAAGATCATAGGATAGACCGGACCCGATGGGAAAGAGATCCTTACTGTGATAGATTGGACCCGGTCCGGAAAGCTCAAGAGATTATTTAACAGCACGTATCGCAACATATATTTCAGCGGGAGATCAGCGCATCATGGCGAATGCAGTATCCTCAGCGTCCGTAACCACCCTCAATGACCGTCAATGGGAAGGTCTCGGCAAAGTCGGCGACGCCGCCCTGCAGGTGCAGAATCTGCTGCAGATACTCCGCGATCTCCTGAATGAGCTACCGCAAGTGGTCGACACCGACCAGCTCATGGAAACCATGAAGCCGCGGTTAGAGCGTTTGCAGGGTATCGCTGAATCGCTACAAGGCTTCATCAAGGAGAATACCAACGAAGAGTCGCTGGACCGCTGGCGCAACATGTTCACTGAAGTCCAGAACGCGGAGTTGGACAAGATCCTGAGCGAAGTCCTCCAGCTACTCGGTAACCTGCAGCGCGCCGGTTTCTTCAGCTCGATCTCGGCACTCAGTGCCGAGTTGAAGTGCCCCTTCCTCGGCGAGGATCCTGCGGATCTGGGGCAGAAAATCCATAGCGCCACCGAAAGTCTCCGATACTGGATGAGCGGCGCCAAACAAGGCGTCGGCGTCATCGGCGACATGGTCGGCCAACTCAATCTGCCCGATCGTCTCGACGAAATTCAGGAAATGGCCGATCAGTGGATACAAATGGCCAAGCGCACGCAGCACCTGATTCAGGGCGACGCGCCCAATCTGCAGGCGCGTCTCAGTGGTATGCTCGATTTGGCGGAAACCCTCGGCGGCCAGATGAACATGGCCATCGGTGCCCTGCGCGATAGCGCACCGGAAATGCTGGAAAGCGCCGACATGCGTGGTACGCTCGCCACCATCGGTGCCGGTAGCAGCCGCTGGATACGCATCGCGCTGCGGATCAAAACCCTGGCTCAGGGCCACTCCGACAGTCTTGTCCAGCGTGTCGAAGGGTTACTGGATCAGCTGGAGTCTCTGGCCAGTCATACCGCGACGGCAGGGTTTTTCATCCAAGCCGGCAAGGACGGCCTGGGGGTGGTTCGCAACATGCTTACCGACATGGACCTGCCGGACAAGCTGGATACCCTCTCCGAAGCAGCCGACAAGTGGTTGAAAATCGCGATGCGGGCGAAGACTCTGGCCCAGGGCGATGCCGATAGCCTGGCCGATCGCGTTGGCAACCTGCTGAGTATGGCCGAAACCGTCAGCGCTTCCCTGCGGTCCGCCGCTCAAGCGCTCGAGGACAAAGGCATCCACCTGGAAGCACTGATGACCCCGCGCGGCGACCTCTCTATCGCCCTGGGTACCGCCGCAGATATGGTCGGTGAATTCTGGCAGGACGGCACCATGCGCCACATCGGCAGCACCATCAGCCAAGGCGTCATGGCGTGGCTGGAGATTGCCCAGATCGGTGCCAAAGCCGTACGAGGCGACGCGGAGAGCCTCAATGTGCGCATCAAGGAGATCGTTCAGGGCCTTCACGACGCCCACCTGGTGGACATGCTGCCCGACGTCTTCGCGCTGATCGGCACCCTGCAGAAAACTGGTTTGCTCAGCAAGGTGAACATGGTGATGACCCAGATCACCCCCATGATCCCCTCGAACGAAATCTTCGCCAACGGCGTTCACAAGGCAGTAAAGGCCTTGGAGCAGACCAACCTCGAGATGAAGGGATCGGGCAACAAGGGCGGCGGCATTTTTGGCCTGATAAAAATCTTCTTCGCGAAAGACACTCAATTCGTGCTGCGTTTCGCGGTGCGCTTCGCCTCCACCTTTTTGAGGGCATTGAAGCAGCAAGGTTGATTTCTGCGCCTCGCAGACCACTCATATGCACCTAATCCCCGCCATGCTGCGCCCACCACATCCTCGCCTGCCTCGCCGAGGCCTTTGCCGCGACTGGGTCATCCAACCAGACCTTGGCCAAATCGACGATCTCGGCGGTGCTCTGCGCCCAGACCGCGCCGCCTGCGGCCAACAAGCCACGACGCGCCGCATTATCCGGCATTTTTGGGCCAAGGATGAGAGGGCAGCCGTCAGCGATGGGCTGGGCGAGATCCACGGCACCACCCACCAGCGTACCTCCGGGCACGCAGAGGTCCGCGCAGCCGTAAAAGGCGTCACGCGCCGCCGCAGTCTCGACAAAATACACGCGGGTCTTGATCGGCACATGACTAGTGAACAAACGACTGTGGCGAATGGTCTGCAAATGGTACTTCTGCGCATCCCGGTAGACGGGTTCATAGCGTTCTTCCCGGTCCGGCGCCAACACCATGATGCCCATCCGCACCCGTATCAACGAGAGGAAAATAGCATATGCTTCCGCGGCTTCCCCCTCGTGCACGTTGGGGAAGTACACCACACAGCGTTGCCGCTCTCGAAATTCCTTGAAACGTTCGCACCATTCCATGCGCATCCCTCCGGACTGTGATTATTGGCTTTTCCACCCGGTGATCATAGGCGACATCCAGGGAGCATACAAAATTTGCGCGCCCAGATGGTTATGAATCGTCCGACGCTTTTGTGTTATATTCGCAACAACATTCGCCTAGAGAAGAATTAACGTCTTATGTTGCGAACACTTTTCATATTCTCGGAGATAGTTCCCTACTCCAAAACAGGGGGTCTTGCCGACGTCGGTGGCGCGCTGCCCCTGGCGTTGGCGCAAATCGGCGTCGATGTCCGTGTGCTGGTGCCCTACTACGGGCAACCCACTCTGGGCGACCTCCGCTGGCGCTGTGCCGTCACCACCCCCTATACCGGCGAGGCAGCCGAACTCTGGTCTCTCGCGGAGCAACCACAGATCCTTTTCCTCCGCTACCCGCACTATTATGAGCGCGACGGGAGTCCCTATCAGGATGCCGAAGGAGGAGACTGGCCCGACAATGACCGGCGCTTCGCCCTGCTCAACCGCGTGGCGGTGGAAATCGCGCAAGGGCGCGTACCCGGCTTCGACTGGCGCCCGGATATCCTCCACGCCAACGACTGGCAGACCGGATTGATCCCCTATCTGCTCGACCTGGAAACCCGGGTTGGCGCGATACGGCCCGCAACCCTCTTCACCATTCACAACTTGGCCTATCAGGGTCGTTTCGCGCCCAGCGCCATGGCCTCGCTACACTTGCCGGACAGCGATTTTCACTGGCTGGGGACAGAGCTCCACGGCGATTTTTCGTTCATGAAGGCCGGCCTTGCCTATAGCGATCAACTGACTACCGTCAGCCCCACCTATGCACAGGAAATTCAAACGAATGCTTTCGGGATGGGATTGGATGGCCTGTTGCGGACCCGCAACCGACAACTGTCGGGCATCCTCAATGGCATCGATACGAGTCAGTGGAATCCGGCCACCGACCCCCATCTGCCCGCCCACTATTCGGCGCAGGACCGACAGGGCAAGGCGGAATGCAAATCACAGCTACAAAGCAGCTTGGGCCTCTATCCCGATCCCGGGGTGTTCTTCCTCGGCATGATCAGCCGGCTGGTGGAGCAGAAGGGAACGGATATGGTACTGGACATTCTGCCTGACCTGTTACGCCGTGGAATGCAGGTGGTGATACTCGGCAGCGGCGACAAGTCTTTTGAGCAGCGCCTGCTGGAAATGGCAGCGGCACACCCCGCACAAATGGCGGCACGAATCACCTTCGACGAAGGCTTGTCACACCGCATTGAAGCGGGTACGGACGCCTTTCTGATGCCCTCGCGGTTCGAGCCCTGCGGCCTCAACCAGATGTATAGCTTGCATTATGGTACCCTACCCATCGTCCATCGTACCGGCGGTCTGGCCGATACGGTCACCGATGCCGAGGATTTCAACCATCTGGAACAGCGCAATGGTTTCGTCTTCACCAATCCGAACAGCGACGCCCTGCACGACACGGTTCTGCGCGCGGAAGCGCTGTTCCGCCAGCCGATACTGTGGTCACAACTGCAAGACCAGGCCATGACCGGGGACTATAGCTGGCAACACTCGGCACACGCCTATCTCCGGCTCTATCATGAGGTTTTGGCACGGCGGACCGGAGGCCGCTGAGAAGCTTTTCGTCGGCGGCGGCTGCGCGCTCTGAAGGGGCGCCGCAACGGCCATGGACCACAAAACATTAGGGGAATCATATGGAGATGCAATTTTATGGCGCTGCTGGCGGCGTGACGGGTTCGTGCCATTTTCTGAGCGTCGGCAATGAAAAAATCCTGATCGACTGTGGAATGTTTCAAGGTGGACACGACCTGACGGAAGAGAATCGTTCCGAATTCGGCTTCGACGCACGGGATATCCACTACCTGCTGCTGACCCACGCTCACCTGGATCATTGCGGGCGTATCCCGCTACTCGTCAAACGGGGCTTTCGCGGCGAGATCATCACCACGGCCGCTACCCGCGAACTGGCGCGTCTGGTACTGATGGATGCTGCCGGCCTGGCGACAGAAGAGGCGCGGCGCTCCAGCAAACGTCGCCGGCGCCAAGGGGGAACGGAATCCGAACCCCTGTACACCCTTACCGATGTGCTGGACAGCATGGACCGCTTTGGGCGCACCGTGGACTATGACCAGGCCATCGAGGTTTGCCCCGGCGTCCGCGCCACATTCGGGGATGCCGGCCACATTCTTGGTTCGGCCTGGGTGCTGATAGAAGCCAGTACGGCGGGCAAGCAGCAACGTATTGTCTATTCCGGCGATCTCGGCAACCGGGGCGATCCCATTCTCAATCCGCCCAGCCCCGCGCCGGAAGCGGACGTCATCGTCATGGAAACCACTTATGGCGACCGCCTGCACAAAGCCATCGGACCCTCGGTGGAGGAGCTGCGCGATGCAATCCTCGACACTCTGGAACGGGGCGGCGACATCATCATTCCCACGTTCGCGCTGGAACGCGCCCAGGGCCTGCTTTATCATCTGCGCCAGATGATGGACCACGGTAAGCTTCCCGCCAACCTGCCGGTCTTTCTCGATTCGCCCATGGCTATTTCTGCGACAGAGATTTTTCGCCGCCATCCCGAATGCTTCAACCCCGATATCCGTGAGGGCATCCAGCATGGCTCCGACCCCTTCGCCCTGCGCAACCTCCACTTCACCCGGGATACCAGCGAATCCATGGGCATCAATCAAATCAAGGGGGGTGCCCTCATTATGGCGGGGTCCGGGATGGCCACGGGGGGCCGCGTGGTCCACCACCTCAAACACCACATCTGGCGAGCGGACAGCAGCGTGATCTTTGTCGGTTATGCCGCACAGGGCACACTCGCCCGGCGAATTATCGATGGCGCCAAAACCGTCCGCATCCTTGGGGAGGAAATGCGTGTCGCTGCCCGAATCTATACCATTGGCGGCTTCTCGGCGCATGCCGACCACGATGATCTGCTGGCTTGGTATGGCACACAAAAGCCCGCTCATACTTTCTTGATCCATGGGGAGGAGAGTGGCCGCGAGGGGATTGCCAACGTGCTGCGGGCGCGGGGCTTAACCGTGGATCGCCCGGTCATTGGGGATCGTTATTCCCTATAAAAATGCTTTTGCGTTGCACGAGGGACATAAACGGCTACAATGCCTCGAAGGCTTTTACACATCCACATGCGGAGGACGAATACTATGTCAGGTCATTTTCCTTTTTCCGGCAAGGCCAACCGTGTTTCGGTGTTTGCCTTTTTTGAGGCGCACGGCTGGAGTCTCGAAGCGCAGGACCAATATTTCGAGAAGTGGTACCAGTGGGCCAAAGACTTCGTCATGCGCGACCCCGACCTTAAAGCCGCCAAAGGGGTCCTCTTCAACAGCGATCACTTCGGCACTCACGCCGATCATGATTTTCATCTCCACGGTTATGCCATTGCCACGCGCATGCTGGATCTCGGCGAACTGATCAAAGGCAGCATCCTGCCCAAACTGGATCACGATATGCTCCACGCCCTGGAACAGGATCATGAAAAATGGATTGCCGCCGCCGATGCGGTAGCGGCAAAGCATCCTCGGCCAGAAGCGCCCGAGATCGGTCGCTATCGTCACGTTTGAACCGGTGCGGGCGGCCGGCCAAAACCGGCGCAGGCGTCACCGGACCCGTAACGATTCGTTCGTCATGATGGTACCGCATCATCTTCTCTGTATCCGTGGGTAGGCGACCATGGACCCACAGGAAGTTCACCGCTGTTTCGCGGCCTTGCGCGCCGCCATACCCGAACCGAAAACCGAGTTAAACTATGGCTCCCCTTTTCAACTGCTGGTCGCCGTAGTCCTTTCCGCACAAAGTACCGACAAAGCCGTCAATGCGTGTACCCGGAATCTTTTTGCCGTCGCGCCGACGGCAGAGGCCATGGTCACGCTGGGTGTGGAGGGAATCAAGGCGCATATTCAACGCCTCGGCCTTTTCAACGCCAAAGCCCGTCACGTCCACGCGCTCGCTGCACAATTGTTGGCCCTGCATCACGGTGAGGTGCCGGCAGACCGGCAGGCACTGGAGGCCCTTCCCGGCGTCGGGCGCAAAACCGCCAATGTCATCCTCAACACCCAGTTCGGACAACCCACCATTGCCGTGGACACCCATATCTTCCGGGTCGGTAATCGCTTGGGCATCGCACCCGGCAAAACACCGCTTGCCGTCGAAAAAGCGCTACACGCCGCTGTACCTCCAGAATATATACAGGATGCCCATCATTTACTCATCCTCCACGGCCGCTATACCTGCACGGCACGGCGACCTCATTGTGGCCGGTGCCCGCTCTTTTCCTGCTGCACCTGGTCGGACAAGAATCAGTGGGCAGCACGGCGGCCCTAGCCGGCACCGGCTTCGCCGTGGGTGCCCGGCACCCTGAGCAATTGCTGACGGGCGCGGTAGAGGAAGCCCTCGACAAGCTGCGAGGACAAGCGGTTACGGCGGCACTCTGCCTGTTCAGTCCCCCACTGGCAGCCGTTCAACCATCGATGTTGCAGACGCAGATGAAGCGATTGGCGTGCCTGCAGATCGCCGCGGCAACTTTCCCCGGTGTTTTTACCGAAAGCGGTCAATCTCTGGGTGATGCCGCTTGCGCGGTGCTGCTACTCGCTTCGCCGTTGGGCCTGAGTAGCAACGGGCAGGGGACCCTCTCAGCGCCGCGTCTGACCTGGGCACGTCCCGATCAGGCTACCGCTGCTCCCTGGCTCAGTGCCGCCCCCCGTATCGGCAGCCTCAGCAGCCGGGCCGGAAGGTTTTGGCTCCAGACTCAGAGTCAATGTGATCCTGTGGTACTCGGTTTCAGAGGCGTCAGCACGCAGTACAGCGTCTGTTCGGCAGGATTGCGCCCTTTGAGCACACCCTTACCGGTAACGGCTCAGGAGGGCAGCCTGTTGCTCCAGTTGGAACGCTATCTGACACTACCCATGTTAGCGCAACACATTCCCTTCCATATGCGTCAGGAATCCCGTCTGCCTTTGGAGCGCTTGCTGATCGGCGAAATTCGCGCCAATACCGATCCGGATGCGCCACCGGATTTGCTGCATATCCGTGCCACCGACCTCAATCGCAGCGGACTCTGGCTGGAGCGTCCCTTGAGCGATGACGCGCACGCCTTCATCACGCTCCGCGATCCAGCCAGCGCCGAACGCGATACGCGCACCGCCCTGGAGATGCTGACGAACGCGATGCCCTCTCCCGCTTTCGCCTGGATTTCCAGTTCAATCGGGCGGGATGCCGCCTTCTTCAGTGGCTTGGATCGCGATCTGGAGCTCTGGCGAGCACACTATCCGACACTGCCCACACTGGGTGTTTATGGCATGGGCGAACTCCTGCCCATTCAGGAAACCAGCTATTTTTTGCGCTACAGCAAAGTATTTAGCGTATTTTCCGCGTTCACCGCGCAATGATTCCCTAAGCGGTCTGGCTGGCGGCCTGCCGATCGACAAGTTCCACAATGGCCAGCGGCGCATTGTCACCAGCGCGGAAGCCGTATTTCACAATACGCAAATACCCGCCTGGACGCGCCAGGTAGTGTGGACCCAAATCGTCAAAAAGCTTTACTACGGCCTGACGGTCCCGCAACCGGGCGAAAGCCAGTCGACGGCGGGCCACGGTCGCGTCCTTCGCCAAGGTAATCATGGGCTCGGCGAAACGCCGAAGCTCTTTCGCTTTAGGCAGAGTCGTGACGATCCGCTCGTGTTGAAATAATGAAACCATCATGTTGGCAAACATCGCCTGCCGATGACTACTGTTGCGATTTAACTGCTTACCACTTTTGCGATGACGCATGGCCCAATTCCCTCTACAAAATCCCTATCGTTCGCCGCCAACCGGCTCCGCGTCGACGACCCGCCCAGGTACTGGAGGCAAATGTTCCGGTGGCCAATTCTCGAGCCGCATCCCCAGGGCAAGACCATGCGCCACCAGAACTTCCTTTATTTCATTCAATGATTTACGACCGAGGTTGGGGGCTTTCAACAACTCCTGCTCGGACTTCTGAACGAGGTCTCCAATATAAAAAATATCCTCCGCCTTGAGGCAGTTCGCGGATCGGACCGTAAGTTCCAGATCGTCCACCGGGCGAATCAATAATGGGGTCAGGTTCTCGTTGCTTTTCGACTGGGAAGTTGCTGGCACCTCCGCCGTTTCGGCGCCCGCCAGAACACCCAGTTGACTGCGCAGAATACGGGAAGCCTCCTGGACCGCCCAAACCGGGTCCACGACACCGTTCGTCTCCACGTCGAGCACCAGCCGATCGAGGTCGGTACGCTGTTCGACGCGCGCACTCTCCACCTGGTAACTTACCCGCAGTACCGGGCTAAAGCTCGCATCCAGGGCCATTACGCCGATCCGCTTCTCGTGACTCTGGCGCCGGGTTGCCGCAGCGTCATACCCTCGCCCTTCATCGATGCGCAGATGCATCACCAGTTCCACATCCCGGGTAAGGGTAGCGATGATCTGATCCGGGTTTGCCACTTCCAGCCCATGTTCAGAAACAATATCCGCACCAGTCATCGCGCCCGGTCCGCGCTTGCGCAGCGTTATCACGGCACCTCCGTGCCCATGCGCCCGCACCGCGAGCATTTTGAGATTCAGCAAGATGTCCACGACATCCTCCTGAACCCCTTCAATGCTGGAGTACTCGTGCAACACCCCGTCTATTTCCACTTCGGTGACGGCGGCCCCTTTCAGCGACGACAACAATACACGACGCAATCCACTACCCAGGGTATGCCCGAATCCACGTTCCAGGGGACCCAAGGCGATACGCGCACGGTGTGCGGAGATCTCCTCCACTTCCACCCCATGTGGACGCAACAACTCTCCTACCTCAGTCATAAGCGATCCTCAACCCCCCGGTCTTACTTAGAGTACAACTCCACGACGACCTGTTCATTCAAATCCGGCGCAAAATCCTCACGCGCCGGGACGGCCTTGATGGTGGCCTGAAGCGTCGCGGTATCCATGCTCACCCACTCGGGAAAGCCCCGCCCCGAAGCCGCCTCGACAGCAGCGATGATCCGCGCATGCGTCCGCGCGCCTTCCGCCACGCTCACCACGTCACCCGCCCGAACCTGGTAAGACGGAATATCGACCCGCCTACCGTTCACCAACACGTGGCCGTGGCGCACCACCTGCCGCGCCTCTGCGCGCGACGCCCCGAAACCCAGTCGATAGGCCACATTATCCAAACGTAACTCCAGAAAACGCAGCAATAGTTCGCCGGTCACGCCACGTGTCTGGCTCGCCCGTTCGAAGTAACGCCGGAACTGGCCCTCGAGAACACCATAAATCCTGCGAATTTTCTGCTTCTCACGTAATTGGCCACAATATTCACTCACACGCCCACGGCGTTGCCCGTGTTGACCTGGAGCGTAGGCCCGAACACTCACCGGACATTTGTCTGAAAAGCATTTCTCACCTTTCAGAAATAACTTTCCACCTTCCCGTCGGCACAAACGGCAACTCGGTCCCGTATATTTAGCCACAAACAACCTCCACCAAAAAATTAAACACGCCGCTTTTTGGGCGGCCGACATCCATTATGGGGAATCGGCGTTACGTCACGAATGCTCGCAATACGGAATCCGATAGAGTGCAACGCACGCACTGTACTCTCACGCCCAGGTCCAGGTCCCTTTACTTCCACGTCCAGATTCTTGACACCATACTCTTGCGCTTTACGACCCGCGTTCTCTGCAGCGATCTGCGCCGCAAACGGTGTGCTTTTGCGTGAACCACGGAAACCGGAGCCACCAGAACTCGCCCACGTCAGAACATTCCCCTGGCGGTCGCTGATAGTGATAATCGTGTTATTGAACGAGGCATATATATGTGCAACACCATCAAGTACGTTCTTCTTGATTTTCTTACGGACACGTGAGTTAGTTTGGGTTTTCGCCATTGCCTGAATCTTCCTGCTTATCGCGTAATAGACTTAGCGGGACCTTTACGCGTACGCGCGTTCGTCTTGGTCCGCTGACCATGAACGGGGAGGCCTCTACGATGCCTGATACCACGGTAGCATCCCAAGTCCATCAGCCGTTTAATATTCATGGTGACCTCACGACGCAAATCACCCTCAACCAGAAACTTTGCCACTTCAGCACGAATGCGCTCAAGCTCCGGCTCGCTGACATCCTTGACCCTCATGTCACGGGCGACCTCCGCGGCGCTCAAAATATGTTGCGAACGGGTCCTGCCGATACCATAAATATAAGTCAAAGCAATTTCTATTTGTTTATTGTTCGGGATATTGACACCAGCGATGCGGGCCATCCGCAATTCCTCCAAAAGACTTGAGTGCGGAACCTACCGCACGGACAAAATAGGTTTTCCAACCACCTTAACCCTGGCGCTGTTTATGACGCGGCTCAACACAAATAACACGAACCACCCCATTGCGGCGAATGACCTTACAATTACGACAAAGCTTCTTCACTGACGCACGGACCTTCATGACCTTACCCCTATTTGGCTCGATAAATGATGCGACCCTTGGTCAAATCATAGGGCGTCATCTCGACGGTAACCTTATCCCCGGGAAGAATACGAATATAATGCATCCGCATCTTCCCGGAAATATGCGCGTTTACCAGATAACCATTTTCCAGGCGCACCTTAAAGGTTGCACTGGGCAAATTCTCCACCACTTCCCCCTGCATTTCCAGGGTATCTTCCTTGGCCATTTAGCGCGACATCCCTATTACTTTTACTATCTGAGAAAACACTGTCTCTGCATCTCCCTTACCACTCAACAGGTGGTAGACAGGTCTTTCACGGTAGTAGGCTATCAACGGGGCTGTCTCAGTCTGATAAACCGCCAAGCGCTTACGAATCACCTCTGGTTGATCATCATCTCGTTGCAACAGCGCGCCACCACACCAGTCACACACCCCGACCTCCGCCGGAGGATGATGACGCATGTGATATATCGCGCCACAGTGCGCGCACACGCGACGCCCAGACAAACGTTCGACAATTTCCTCTTCATCCAGTGTGATATGCAGTATGGCACCAATCTCGCCACCCTGCGCAGCCAGCAACCCGTCCAGCGCCTCCGCCTGCAGAATGGTGCGCGGGAAGCCGTCAAACACCACACCAGCCTCCGCATCTTTGAGGCGAAGCCGTTCCGCCACGATTCCAACGATCAGATCGTCACCGACCAACGCGCCCGACTCCATGACCGCACCAGCACGCCGACCTATTTCGCTACCTGACGATACAGAGGCGCGGAGCATATCACCAGTAGAGACATGAGGCAAGCCCAAAAGCTGCGCCAGACGTTGCGCTTGGGTACCCTTGCCGACCCCAGGGGGGCCAAGAAAGATCATGTGGTTTTTCATCATCACCGACCACCGAGGGGACTTTTGCGGATCAACCCCTCATATTGGTGGGTAAGCAAATGACTTTGAATCTGCCCCATTAAATCCATCATCACGACGACCACGATCAACAGGCTGGTTCCACCAAAATAAAACGGTACATTATAATGAACGATGAGAAACTCCGGCAACAGGCACACCACAGTCAGATAGATGGCACCCCACAGCGTAAGGCGGGTAAGAATCCGATCCATATATTTGGCGGTATGCTCTCCAGGACGTATACCCGGCACAAACGCTCCCGACTTCTTGAGGTTGTCCGCCGTATCTCGTGGGTTGAACACCATGGCCGTGTAAAAGAACGCAAAAAACACGATGGCCACAGTAAAAACCACGACATACAACGCGGAACCAGGGCTCAGCGCCTGCCCAAATCGGGCCAGCCATTCCATGCCCGGGATATTCGCAAACCATCCCGACAAGGTCGCCGGCAGCAAAATGATACTAGAGGCAAAAATCGGAGGAATGACTCCAGACATGTTTACCTTGAGCGGCATATGTGTACTTTGCCCCCCGTATATCTTCCTGCCCACTTGACGCTTCGCGTACTGAATAGGTATACGTCTCTGGGCACTTTCCATAAACACCACAAAGCCGGTAACCAAAAGCGCCAAGACAAACAGCAGGAGCACGAAGAGTGGCTGGAACTGTCCGGTCTTCATCAGTTCGAATGTCGTGCCTATGGCGTCGGGCAGGCCAGCTACAATACCCGCGAAAATAATCATGGAGATACCGTTACCAATCCCGCGCTCGGTGATCTGCTCGCCAATCCACATCAGAAATACCGTACCGCAAGCGAGGGATATTGTGGTGGTGAATAAAAACACCGGACCCGGCTGTATCACCACTGCAAGATGCCCGGCATGCATCTTCTCGATGGCCACCGCAATACCAAGACCCTGCATCAGAGCCAAACCGACGGTGGCATATCGTGTATATTCGGTGATCTTCCTGCGCCCGGCTTCACCCTCTTTTTTAAGCTCTTCGAGTTTAGGAAACACCGCGCCCGCCAGTTGAAAAATGATCGATGCGCTGATGTATGGCATGATCCCGAGCGCAAAGACCGTCAGGCGGGACAACGCACCCCCGGAAAACATGTTGAACATGCCAAGGATGGTTCCGCGCTGTTCATTGAAAAATGCCGCCATTGCCGCCGGATCTATCCCTGGGACAGGGATATGCGCGCCAATTCGAAAGACCAGCAACGCGCCAAGGAGAAATAAAATACGATTGCGCAACTCGTTTACTTTACCTACACCTTGTGTGGCACCACTCAAGTTACGCAATCCGGCCATTATTCTTCGACCTTCCCACCGGCTTTCTCAATGGCCGCACGGGCTCCGGCACTGACCCGCAAGCCCCGTACAGTAAGTGCCTGCGTAATTTCACCAGACAGAATGACCTTCACGGCGTCCGGGTTCCCGCGTACGATACGCCGCACCATTAATCCCTCGAGATCGACCATGCCAGAGACTGCGGCCGCCTCCAGTTGCGACAAAGCCACCTCGACAACGCGGTTACCCAGCGAATTACGAAATCCCCGCTTTGGGATACGCCGTTGCAAAGGCATCTGCCCACCTTCAAATCCGACTTTATGGTAGCCCCCAGAGCGTGCGTGCTGCCCTTTGTGCCCACGTCCAGCCGTCTTACCAAACCCGCTGCCAATTCCGCGCCCGACCCGACGGCGACTTTTCTTGGCGCCCTCCGCAGGCGCAATGGTATTCAGTCTCATGATAGCTCTTCCCACCGAAGGAGATACGGTATTCTTTTCACCATTCCGCGGATTTCCGGCGTGTCCAGACGTTCCACCGAATGGTGGGTATGACGCAGTCCAAGCCCAACAACCACCCGGCGATGCTTATCGGTCACCCCGATCAGGCTCTTAACCAAGGTGATACGCAGTCGTTTACTCATCATGACCTCCATCACCCCGGATTTCCTTGAGACTTTTACCACGCTTCATGGCTATGGCCTGTGGGCTGGACAATTTATTGAATGCATCAAAGGTGGCGCGCACGACATTGATCGGGTTATTGGAACCCAGCGACTTGGCTACCACGTTACGCAAGCCGGCAGCTTCACAAACCGCACGCATAGCACCCCCCGCGATCACTCCACTACCCTCAGGCGCTGGACGCAGAATAACACGAGCCGCCCCGTGGCGTCCCTCCACAGGATAGGGAATCGTGCCACCGCGCATCAGCGGAACGGCGGTCATCCATCGGCGCGCCTGATCCGTGGCCTTTTGAATGCCCGCAGGCACCTCTTTTGCCTTGCCGCGACCAAAGCCCACCTTGCCGTCACCGTCGCCCACCACCATGAGCGCGGCAAAACCAAATTGACGGCCACCCTTCACTACTTTTGAAACCCGGTTAATATGGATGAGCTTTTCCTGCATCCCATCGTTCGATTGCGTATCGCGGTTTTCTCGTGCCATCTTTAGCTCTCCATCAGAACGACAGGCCGCCTTCACGGGCAGCGTCGGCCAAGGCTTGCACCCGGCCATGATAACGATAACCGCTCCGGTCAAACGCCACATATTTAACGCCAGCGGCCAATGCCTTTTCCGCGACCCGCTGCCCAATGACCGCGGCCGCAGCGACGTTCGCGCCCAGTCCCATTTGCGCACGGATCTCCGGTTCGAGACTTGACGCCTGGGCGATCACTTTCCCCTGGGCATCATCGATCACCTGGGCGTAGATATGCCTACCAGAGCGAAATACACAGAGCCTGGGTTTCGCTTGCAATGCAATTCTAATCCGCGCCTTACGCGAACGACGCAGCCGTGCCGTATTCTTATCCATAGTAATAAGCCTCAAACATTATTTCTTCTTCGCTTCTTTACGCCTGACATTTTCGCCCGCGTAACGCACTCCCTTACCCTTATAAGGTTCGGGTGGACGGTAGGCGCGAATATCCGCGGCAACCTGGCCAATCATCTGTTTATCGATACCCCGGATGACTATTTCGGTCTGTGTCGGCGTATCTATCGTGATGCCGTCAGGCACCGGGTATTCCACCGGATGGGAAAAACCCAAACTCAGACTTAGGGTTTTTCCTTTCGCCTGGGCCCGGTAGCCCACCCCAATAATTTCCAATTTTTGCTCGAACCCTTGGGAAACACCACGCACCATATTGCTTAACAAGGCGCGCATGGTTCCTGCGTAAGCGCTCTGATCCGAATCCCAAGTGAGTGACGCTACATCGGCTTCCACTTGAACACCGACTGTCGGATGCAACGCTGTTGAAAGCTGGCCCTTTGGTCCCTTGACCACGAGAGACTGCTCCACCACGCGGACTTCCACTCCCTTGGGTAATGATACCGGTTGATTCGCTACACGAGACATAATCTGCCCCTCTTAGGACACGACACAGAGCACTTCTCCACCAATGCCGGCGGCACGCGCCGCCCGATCGGTCATTATTCCCTGAGAAGTGGAGATAATTGCAATACCGAAGCCATCACGTACCCGCGGCAATTCCTCCGCACCTCGGTAAACGCGCACACCCGGGCGACTGACCCGCCGCATCTCGGCGATGACACCTTGTCCTGCATAATACTTCAGATTCAAGTTAAGAACGGGATGGCCATTCGCCACGTCCTCGTTCGCCTCCAGGATATAACCCTCCTCAACCAAAACCCGCGCTATAGCACGCTTCAGTTTGGAGGCAGGCATCTGCACTTTTGCCTTATTTACCTGTTGCGCATTACGAATGCGCGTCAACATATCAGCAATGGGATCCGTTACGCTCATTGTGTTCCCTCACCAGCTCGCTTTAACGATACCGGGTATTGAACCGGCCGATGCATGCTTGCGCAAACACAAACGACACAATCCAAACTTCCGATAGTAACCACGCGAGCGACCGCACAATTTGCAACGGCTATACGCACGCACCTGAAATTTCGGAGTCCTCTCGGACTTTGCGATCAATGATTTCTTTGCCACGGGCTGCGCTCCTTCAAGACCGGAAGGGCATCTTGAAGGCTTTCAAAAGCCCAAGGCCCTCTTCATCATTCTTGGCGGTCGTGGTAAATACCACATCCAACCCACGCAAACGATCAATTTTGTCATATTCTATTTCGGGAAAAATAATTTGTTCCTTGACACCCATCGTATAGTTACCTCGGCCATCGAAGGAACGTGGCGACAACCCCCGAAAGTCTCGGATACGCGGGATAGCCACACTAATCAGACGATCCAGAAATTCATACATGACCATGCCGCGCAAGGTTACCATACAGCCGATCGGATATCCCTCGCGAATCTTAAAAGCTGCCACGGACTTCCGAGCGCGAGTGATCACAGGCTTCTGACCAGACACCCGCGTCATATCACTTACAGCAGCCTCTAGCACCTTCTTGTCACCCACTGCCTCACCAACCCCCATATTCAGGGTGATTTTCCGCAGCCTTGGCACTTCCATAATGCTCTTGAAGCCGAATTCCTGCATCAGCCTAGGCACTATGGTTGTTTTATACAACGAATGTAAACGTGCTTCCATGTCTTTTCCCTTGCTTAACGGCGGCCGATTACTTCGCCGTTACCCTTGAAAACCCGCACCTTCTGGCCGTCCTCAAGCATTTTGTATCCAACTCTATCCCCATTTCCAGTCACTGCATTGAAAATGGCCACGTTGGATATATGAATCGGCGCCTCCTTTTCGACAATGCCTCCAGGTTTGCCCATGCGATCGGGTCGGACGTGGCGCTTCACCATATTCACCTTTTCGACCACAACCCGTGCCTCCTCTCGCAGGACCTTAAGCACCTTACCGCGCTTACCCTTGTCCTTGCCAGCAAGAATTACGACCTCATCGTCCCTGCGTACCTTCACCATGGTCATCCCCTACAGCACTTCCGGCGCCAACGAAATAATCTTCATGAAATTTGCCCCTCGCAATTCTCGAGTCACCGGACCAAAAATGCGCGTACCAATGGGTTGCAATTGGTTATTAAGAAGCACGGCGGCATTGCTGTCGAAACGTATCAATGAACCATCTTCGCGTCGAACACCTTTACGAGTGCGCACCACCAACGCA
Source organism: Pseudomonadota bacterium (assembly GCA_021821285.1). GTDB lineage: Bacteria > Pseudomonadota > Gammaproteobacteria > Acidithiobacillales > Acidithiobacillaceae > Acidithiobacillus. The sequence goes on along the minus strand of JAKACQ010000022.1, from coordinate 21,250 downwards.
TTATAAACATCGCCCTTTTTGACCTTCCCCCGCGGGACCGCATCTTTTATGCTTACCTTAATGACATCTCCAATATCGGCATAACGACGATGTGACCCACCAAGGACCTTGATGCACATCACCTCTTTGGCGCCACTATTATCCGCGACACTCAACCTCGTCTGCATCTGAATCATGTTCTGTCCCCTTCCACCACGGCTTCGGCAACTATCTTGACCAAGCGCCAGCTTTTAGTTTTAGACAGAGGACGACACTCTTCGATCCTAACGGTGTCTCCGATATTACAAGCGTTTTCCGCATCATGGGCGTGAAACTTTTTTGAACGCCTAATATACTTCTTATACAGTGGATGCTGAATGCGGCGTTCAACACTGACAACGATGGTCTTATCCATGAGATTGCTCACGACAGTGCCCACAAAACTACGTGGATTCTTAGCTTCAGTCATGCCTGCGCTCCCTTCTTCATAGTAATAGCCGAACGCATCCGGGCGATATCGCGCCGCACGCTACGGAGGCGTGCGGTTTTCGCCAGTTGTCCCGTTGCATGTTGCATCCGCAGCCTGAACTGCTCCTCAAGAAGAAGCATGAGCTGCGTCTGACACCCTGCCAAGTCGAGCTTTTGTATTTCCTGTGCCTTCATCCCATCACCCGCCTACTTACAAAAATGGTCTGTACAGGAAGCTTGGCCGCGCCCAATGCAAAGGCTTCACGCGCCACCTCTTCAGAGACCCCTTCCATTTCATAAAGCACTTTGCCAGGTTGAATCAACGCCACCCAGTATTCCGGATTGCCTTTCCCTTTACCCATACGTACTTCAGCTGGTTTTTTGCTGATGGGCTTGTCCGGAAAAATTCTTATCCAGATGCGACCGCCTCGCTTAACATGGCGGCTGATAGCCCGGCGCGCGGCTTCAAGCTGCCGGGCGGTAATACGCCCACGCCCCACCGCCTTGAGCCCAAACTCTCCAAAACTCACCTTGTTGCCCCGAGTCGCAATACCACGATTGCGACCCTTATGTTGTTTCCGAAACTTGGTACGATTAGGCTGCAGCATCGGAGGCTCCTGTCACTTCTGGCGAGCCACGGCTGTTTGCGCCGTGCTCCACTCCAGAATTTCACCTTTGAAAATCCAGACCTTGACTCCGATGATTCCGTAGGTGGTGTTTGCTTCCGCGAAACCATAGTCAACATCGGCGCGTAAAGTATGCAGCGGGACCCGCCCTTCCCGATACCATTCAGTGCGGGCTATCTCTGCGCCACCGAGACGTCCAGCGCAATTGATGCGCATTCCCAAAGCTCCAAAACGCATCGCATTGGTCACGGCCCGCTTCATCGCGCGGCGAAACATGATCCGGCGAACGAGTTGCTGTGCGACACTTTCCGCAACAAGTTGGGCATCAAGCTCCGGCTTGCGGATCTCTTCAACATTAATATGAACAGGGACACCCATGTGCTTTTGCACATCATGCCGCAGTTTTTCGATATCCTCGCCTTTCTTACCGATCACAATACCCGGACGCGCCGTATGCACCGTGATCCGGGCACTGCGTGCAGGCCGCTCAATAATGATCCGGGAAACCGCGCCGCCAGAGAGTCGTTCACGAATGAACTGCCGCACTTTAATATCTTCGAGCAATTTTTCTTTGAAGTCGCCCTTACCATACCATCGGGAATTCCAATTATTAATGATTCCCAGACGCAGTCCGATTGGATTGGTTTTCTGTCCCATGCTTTCCTCAGTTAACTCTCTGCGACTACAATAGTGATATGGCTGGTACGTTTAAGTATCCGTGAGCCACGACCCTTCGCTCTTGCCGCGAAGCGTTTGAGGACAGACCCGCCATCAATCATGATTTGCTCGACCACCAAAGCGTCAACATCCGCGCCTTCGTTATTTTCGGCATTGGCAATGGCAGACTCCAGACACTTGCGAATCGGAAGCGCCGCCTTCTTAGTGGTGAAGCGCAGGATCTCCAGGGCTTTTCCCACTGGTTGTCCACGCACCAGGTCAGCCACGAGCCGCGCCTTTTGCGGAGACATCTGAAGCCCTTTAAGCACCGCTGACGATTTCATCCCCCCTCCTCCTAGCGCTTAGCTTTCTTGTCGGCCACGTGACCTTTAAAAGTCCGCGTTAGCGCAAACTCGCCCAACTTATGGCCAACCATGTTCTCATTGACCACCACTGGTATATGCTGCCGTCCGTTATGAACACTGATGGTTAACCCAACAAAATCAGGGGTAATCGTCGAGCGGCGTGACCAAGTCTTGATCGGACGACGGCTGCTACTCGCTTGGGCGGTCTGCACCTTGCGATCCAGATGCTCATCAATAAACGGACCTTTTTTAATCGAACGTGGCACGTGAATTCCTCTTAACCACTAACGCGAACGACGGCGCACAATCATACTGCTCGTACGCTTGTTTTTACGGGTGCGGTATCCTTTGGTCGGCTGCCCCCAAGGCGAAACCGGATGGCGTCCTCCAGAGGTCCGGCCTTCACCGCCACCATGCGGATGATCCACCGGATTCATGGCGACGCCGCGAACCGTCGGCCGCACCCCGCGCCAACGTGTGGCGCCTGCCTTACCCAATTGACGGGAGCCGTGCTCCTCGTTCCCTACCTCACCAAGGGTGGCGCGACAGGATACATGAATTCGGCGGACCTCGCCCGAACGCAAACGTACTTGCGCATAGTCCCCATCACGCGCCATAAGTTGGGCGGAGGCTCCAGCGGAGCGAGCGATCTGCCCACCCTTGCCTGGACGCATCTCGATATTATGCACGACCGAGCCCACCGGAATTCCACGCAACGGCATGCAATTACCCGGCTTGATAGGCGTCTGCTGCGCAGAAAGAACGGCATCACCAACCATCATCCCCTTGGCGGCAAGAATATAGCGCCGTTCTCCGTCGGCATAGCAGATCAGCGCGATGTGCGCCGACCGGTTAGGGTCATACTCCAGCCGTTCCACCTTACCCGGCACGTCCACCTTGTTACGCTTGAAATCAATCAGGCGGTAGTGGGATTTGTGACCGCCACCCTGATGACGCCGCGTGACACGTCCGAGATTATTACGGCCGCCACTATGGGACTGGGCCTCGACCAGTCCGGTATGCGGATCTCCCTTATGTAAGCCGGTGTTGACCGTCTTCACGACAAAACGTCGACCCGCTGACGTCGGCTTGCTTTTCATGAGTGCCATAGTGCTATTCCTCTCCTTCAGGCAACGCCATAATCTATGCTGCTGCCCTCAGCCAGCCGAACATAGGCTTTCTTCCAGGAGGAGCGACGACCCACATGACGGCCCATGCGCTTCTCCTTACCCGTGTAATTGCAGGTCTGCACGGAAAGCACCTGCACCTCGAAAAGCTTTTCGACCGCCGATTTGATCTCCAGCTTGCTGGCATCGCGAAGCACCTTGAACACAAACTGATTGGATTGCTGCTGCACCATCGTGCTCTTTTCGCTCACCACCGGCGCCAACAAAACGAGATACTTACGCTCTGGATTCATCCGTACACCTCACCCAACTTGGTCGCCGCTTCGACGTCCAGCAGTACCCGACCGTACTGCAGGAGATCAGCGGGCCCGATATCCTGCCAGCCCGCGATGCCGACCCTCGGAAAGTTCCGCAAGCCGAGAAATAGATTTAGTGGAACCTCTCCCATCACCAAGAGGAAGTCGTCGCCTCCGGCACGTGCCAGCCACTCCCGGGCCGTTCGACTGCGTGGTTCAGCAATGTCTTCCGGTTGAATCACTTGGAGACGCCCCTGGCGAAGCAGTTCGGCCAGCACGGTACGCATTGCTCCCGCCCACATCTTCTTGTTGACTTTCTGGCTATAATTTTCGTTCCCTCCAGGGAAAGCGCGTCCACCCCCACGCCAAATGGGGCTGCGGATGCTACCCGCGCGTGCGCGCCCGGTGCCCTTCTGCTTCCAAGGCTTGCGACCGCCACCACGCACCGCCGCACGATTTTTTTGAACCGCATTGGCAGATCGCCGTCCCGCCATCTGCGCAAGCACCACCTGATGCAGCAGCGCCTCGTTATAAGGTACGGCAAACACCGCATCGGCGACATCGATATCACTGCTCTTTCCGGTGGTCACTTCCAAGCTTTGCACTTGCATTGTATTTCTCCTAGCCACGCACCGCGGGACGAATGACGACGTCCGCATCACGGGCACCGGGAACGGCGCCTTTCACCATCAGCAGTTGCCGCTCGGCATCAATACGAACCAGTTCAAGACTCAGGCTAGTGACTCGTTCAGCACCTAAATGGCCCGCCATTTTTTTGCCCTTGAACACACGACCGGGTGTTTGACGGCAACCTATGGAACCAGGGGCACGATGAGCACGCGAGTTACCGTGACTGGCACGGTTGCTTCGGAAGTTGTGGCGTTTGATAGCGCCGGCGAAACCTTTACCCTTGCTGACACCACTCACATCGACACGCTGGCCCTCGGTGAAGAGATCCAAGCCGATTTCAGTCCCACAAACGTAGGATGCGCTATCCGCCACCCGAAACTCACGCAGCAGGCGCCCCGGCGCTATCCCACACTTGCGAAAGTGCCCTGCCAAGGCAGAGCTAACCCGCTGTGGACGACGTTCGCCAGTAGCCAACTGCACCGCGCAATAACCATCCGTGGCGATATCTTTTACCTGCGACACCATGTTCGGCGCCACGTGAATGACGGTCACCGGCACCACTCGCCCGTCTTCCGAGACGATGCGCGTCATGCCTACTTTCCGCCCGATCAGCCCCATTACCATTTTGTATCGTCCTTTCTTAATTACAGCTTGATCTCGACATCCACGCCAGCCGCAAGATCAAGCTTGATCAGTGCATCCACCGTTTTGTCATTGGGATCCAAGATATCGAGAAGGCGCTTGTGCGTCCTCTGCTCAAACTGATCTCGGGCATTCTTATCCACATGGGGGGAGCGCAAAACCGTGAATCGTTCAATTTTGGTCGGCAATGGGATCGGTCCGCAAACCCGAGCGCCGGTCCGCCGTGCGGTTTCCACGATTTCTGCGGCGGAGATGTCCAGCATGCGGTAGTCGTAAGACTTCAGGCGAATGCGTATCTTGGAGCTTTCCATTATTCGACCACCTTTGAGACGACGCCGGCGCCGACGGTACGGCCGCCCTCACGCACCGCAAAACGCAATCCCTCTTCCATCGCAATCGGCGCTATCAATGCCACCTTGAACAAAATATTGTCCCCAGGCATCACCATCTCCACCCCTTCCGGTAATTCCACAGCACCCGTCACATCCGTGGTCCGAAAGTAAAACTGCGGGCGATACCCATTGAAAAACGGCGTGTGACGGCCACCCTCCTCCTTCGACAACACGTACACTTCCGCTTCAAAACGCGTGTGCGGCTTGATGCTCCCCGGCTTGGCCAAAACCTGACCACGCTCTACATCATCCTTCTTGGTACCACGCAACAACACCCCCACATTGTCCCCAGCCTGACCCTGATCCAGAATCTTGCGAAACATCTCCACCCCGGTGACAATGCTCTTCGCCGTGTCGCGAATCCCAATAATCTCAATCTCGTCGCCCACCTTGACAATGCCACGCTCAATACGACCCGTCACCACCGTCCCTCGACCCGAAATCGAAAACACATCCTCGATCGGCATCAGAAAGGGCTTGTCGATGGGACGCTCCGGCATGGGAATGTAACTGTCCATCGCCTCGGCCAACTTGAAAATGGACGCCTCGCCAATATCGCTTTGATCCCCTTCCAGGGCCTTGAGCGCAGAGCCAATGATCACCGGGATGTCATCCCCCGGAAATTCATACTTGGAAAGCAACTCGCGCACTTCCATCTCTACCAGCTCCATCAACTCGGCGTCATCCACCATGTCGGCCTTGTTGAGAAAAACAACAATGTAGGGCACACCCACCTGACGGGCCAGCAAAATGTGTTCGCGCGTCTGCGGCATGGGACCGTCGGCAGCAGAGCACACCAGAATGGCACCGTCCATCTGTGCCGCACCCGTGATCATGTTCTTGACGTAGTCCGCGTGACCCGGGCAGTCCACATGCGCATAGTGACGGTTCGCCGTCTCGTACTCCACGTGCGAAGTCGCAATCGTGATGCCGCGCGCCCGCTCCTCCGGCGCATTGTCAATCTGATCATAAGCGCGAATCTCACCGCCAAACTTCGCCGACAACACCTTCGTCAGCGCCGCCGTCAATGTGGTCTTGCCATGATCAACGTGACCAATCGTCCCCACGTTCACATGCGGCTTCGTTCGCTCAAATTTCCCTTTGGACATCTTGAACTCTCCCGTTACGACTAGCGCTGACTTTTCTTGACGATGGCCTCGGCCACATGACCGGGGACTTCCATATATTTCTCAAATTGCATGGTGTAGGTGGCGCGGCCCTGAGACAGCGAACGGACCGTTGTCGCATACCCGAACATCTCCGCCAGCGGCACCTCGCAGCGGATCACTTTGGCGCCCGCCTCGTCCTCCATGCCCTGCATCATACCGCGGCGGCTGTTAATGTCCCCGATAATGTCACCCATGTATTCTTCCGGGGTCACCACCTCTACGGCGAAAACAGGCTCGAGCAATACCGGATTCGCTTTCGCGGCGCCCGCCTTGAAACCCATGGAACCTGCGATTTTGAAGGCAGCCTCAGAGGAGTCCACATCGTGGTAAGAACCGTCAAAGATAGTGACTTTGACATCCACCACCGGGAAGCCGGCAATGATACCATTTTCCAGCGCTTCTTCAACACCCTTTTCTGTAGGCCCAATGAATTCCTTGGGCACCGTGCCACCCACCACGCCGTTTTCAAAGATGAAACCGCTCCCCGGGTCGAGAGGCTCGAGACGGAGCCAAACATGGCCATATTGGCCACGGCCACCGGACTGCCGGACGAACTTGCCTTCGGCTTCGACGGTCTTGCGGATTGTCTCTCGGTAGGCGACCTGCGGAGCCCCCACGGTCGCATCCACACTGAACTCACGCTTCATGCGGTCGACGATGATCTCAAGGTGCAATTCGCCCATGCCGGAAATAATGGTTTGACCGGACTCCTGATCGGTACGCACACGAAAGGAAGGGTCCTCCTGCGCGAGCTTACCCAAGGCAATGCCCATCTTTTCCTGATCGGCCTTGGTCTTCGGTTCGACGGCGACATGGATCACCGGCTCGGGAAACTCCATCTGCTCAAGCGCGATCGGCTTATTCAGGTCGCACAGCGTATCCCCGGTGTAAGCGGTTTTCAGTCCCACGGCCGCAGCGATGTCGCCTGCGAACACTTCCTTGATCTCGTGACGCTCATTGGCATGCATCTGCAGCACACGACCGATACGCTCCTTCTGATTGCGGCCGGGATTGAGCACCGTCGAACCCGCGGTCAATATCCCCGAGTACACGCGGAAAAAGGTCAGCTGACCGACGAAGGGATCCGTCATGATTTTGAATGCCAACGCAGAGAAGGGCTCGCCATCTTCCGCGGCACGGGTGATTTCCCCACCCTTGTCGGGATCTACGCCCTCGACTGGCTTGATATCGACCGGCGAGGGAAGATAATCCAAGACTGCGTCCAGAGCGGCTTGAACTCCCTTGTTCTTAAAAGCACTTCCGCACAAAACCGGGACCACGGCACCAGCGATCGTCGCCTTGCGCAACGCCGCTTTCAATTCGTCAACGCTAATTTCTTCTCCTTCGAGATACTTCATCATCACATCTTCATCGGCATCCGCAATAGCTTCCACCATGAAATGGCGTGCGGCCTCGGCCTCCTCCAGCAAATCCGCCGGGACATCCTCTTCGGTAAATTGCGTACCTTGAAGTGCATCGTCCCAGTGGATCGATTTCATCTTCATCAAATCGATCACGCCGCGAAAGCGATCTTCTTCACCGATGGGCAACTGAACCGGCACGGGATTGCCGCGTAATCTGCTGCCGATCTGCTCGACGACCCGCTTGAAATTTGCTCCCTGGCGATCCATCTTGTTGACGAAGGCTATACGCGGCACCCCATACTTGTTCGCCTGGCGCCATACGGTCTCCGACTGGGGCTGCACCCCACCCACGGCACAAAATACCGCCATAGCACCGTCCAGCACCCGCAGCGAGCGCTCCACCTCGATGGTAAAATCCACGTGCCCCGGCGTATCGATGATATTGATACGGTGCTCCGCGCGCTGTCCGTCCATGCCCTTCCAAAAACAGGTGGTGGCCGCTGAGGTAATCGTGATGCCACGCTCCTGCTCCTGCGCCATCCAGTCCATGACCGCAGTACCCTCATGCACTTCGCCGATCTTGTGAGAGACGCCGGTGTAGAACAGAATGCGCTCGGTGGTAGTCGTTTTGCCGGCATCAATGTGCGCCATAATGCCGATATTGCGATATCGTTCGATGGGGGTTGTGCGTGCCACGTGTCGGTCCTTGTGCGTAAAGTGCGGTCAATTACCAGCGGAAATGGGCAAAGGCCTTGTTTGCTTCCGCCATGCGATGTGTCTCCTCACGTTTGCGCACCGCGTTACCACGGTTCTCCGCCGCTTCGAGGATTTCCGCTGCCAACCGGTTGCCCATGGATTTTTCGTTGCGCTTACGCGCCGAGTCCCGCAGCCAGCGCATGGCCAAAGCCATGCGCCGGTCGGAACGGATTTCCACAGGTACCTGGTAGGTGGCACCGCCCACCCGGCGGCTCTTCACTTCCACCACGGGGCGCACATTGTCAATCGCCTTCCTGAAGATCTCCAGGGCATCGCTCTTACTGCGCTCCGCAACCATGTCCAAAGCGCCGTAAACGATTTTTTCCGCAATGCTTTTTTTGCCGTCCCGCATCATCACGTTGGCAAACTTGGCGATCACTTCTTCCTTATATTTCGGATCCGGTAAAACGATCCGCTTGGGCACTTCACGACGTCTTGGCATGACGCAACCACTCCTTCAATCTATAGTTGTCGGCGACACTTACTTGGGACGCTTGGCGCCATACTTGGAGCGCGACTGCTTACGGTTTTTGACACCCGCGGTATCCAGGGTGCCACGCACAATGTGATAACGCACGCCGGGAAGATCCTTTACACGCCCGCCACGAATCAGCACCACCGAGTGCTCCTGCAGGTTGTGACCTTCGCCAGGGATATAGCTACTGACCTCGAAACCATTGGTCAGGCGCACCCGCGCGACCTTTCGCAATGCGGAGTTCGGTTTCTTGGGGGTCGTCGTATAGACCCGGGTGCAAACACCACGCTTCTGCGGATTGGCGTCTAGCGCCGGCACTTTGCTTTTAGCCACGGGCCGCTTACGGGGCTTACGCACGAGCTGATTTAATGTGGGCATCTACGAATCTCCAGGTAACGATGACGGCATCCAGCCTCATCGATGAGAGGGCGCATTCTAGTTAGGCTTGCCTTGACTGTCAAGGCAAGCCTTCGTCACAAAACAAATTAGTGCGTTTCGACCACCGACACGGCCACATCGCTCACCGCGACGCTCTCCTCGGAAGCCAGGGTCTCGCCCCGGCTCAAGCGACGGCGATGTTCATGGTAGGCAAGGCCAGTTCCTGCGGGTATCAAACGCCCCACGATCACGTTCTCTTTCAATCCGCGCAGGTCGTCCACCTTTCCGGACACCGCGGCCTCGGTAAGCACCCGGGTCGTCTCCTGGAAACTTGCCGCCGAAATGAACGACTCGGTCGACAAGCTTGCCTTGGTAATGCCCAGCAGCATTGGCGTGAAGCGTGCGGGTTCCTTCCCCGCGGTCTCCAGTGCGGTGTTTTCATCTTCAACCCGGGTGCGATCCACTTGGTCGCCCGGGATGAAAGAGCTGTCGCCGCTAAAGCTCACCTCTACCCTACGCAGCATCTGGCGTAGAATCACTTCGATGTGCTTGTCGTTGATACGCACACCCTGCAAGCGATAAACATCCTGCACCTCATCGACGATATAGTTAGCCAGCGCCTGTACACCCAATACCCGCAAAATGTCATGGGGTACCGGCTGACCTTCGACCAGTTGCTCACCAGGACTGACCCGTTCGCCTTCATATACGGTCACGTGACGCCCCTTGGGAATCAGGTATTCGTGCTGATCACCATTTTCGTCGGTAATGATCAGCCGCTGCTTGCCCTTGGTATCCTTACCGAAACCGATAATGCCCTCGTGCTCCGCGATAATGGCAAAATCCTTGGGGCGCCGTGCTTCGAAGAGCTCGGCCACACGCGGCAGGCCACCAGTGATATCGCGCGTTTTGCTCGTGCCCACCGGGAGGCGTGCGAGAATATCCCCAGGATGAATTTCCATGCCCTCATGCACTGCAATAATAGCGCGCGCCGGCAGGAAATAACGCGCCGGCAGATCCGTGCCGGGCAGCTTGAGATCTTGACCGTGCTCATTTAGCAAGCTGATCACGGGGCGCAGGTCGCGTCCATGGGCAGGGCGCTGCTTGGCATCGATGACCACGAGCGTCGTGAGTCCCGTGATCTCATCGGTATGGATGGCTACGCTCGCGCCCTCCACCGCATCCTTAAGCGCAATCTTACCGCCGACTTCGCTCACAATGGGCCGCGTATGCGGATCCCATTCCGCCACGCGACGGCCCGCGGTGAGCAGCGCGTTGTCATCCAACAGAATAGTGGCGCCGTAAGGTACCTTGTAACGCTCCTTCTCACGTCCCTGTTCGTCGGTAACAGTAATCTCGCCATTACGACCCACCACCACATGGCGACCACTGGGATGAGTCACCAGGCGGAGACTGGGTTGATACCGCAGCACGCCACCCTGTTTAACATCGATGCTGCTCTGCGCGGCGGAGCGACTAGCGGCGCCGCCAATGTGGAAAGTCCGCATGGTGAGCTGTGTGCCTGGCTCGCCAATGGACTGCGCAGCGATCACACCCACTGCCTCGCCAGCATTCACCAGATGGCCGCGCGCGAGATCCCGCCCGTAACAGAGCGCGCAGACGCCGTGCCGCGCCCGGCAGGTCAGCGGTGAACGCACCTTGAGCGCATCGACACCCAAATCATCCAGCTGACCCAAATGCCGCTCCGTGAGCAGGGTGTTGCGGGCGATCACCACATCACCCGTATTGGGGTGAACGACATCCTCCGCCACCACACGACCCAATACACGGTCACGCAACGGTTCAATGACCTCCCCGCCCTCTACCAGCGACGTCATGGGCAAGCCCTCCTCAGAGCCGCAGTCCGTTTCCACCACGACCAAGTCCTGAGTGACGTCCACCAAACGCCGGGTCAGGTAGCCGGAGTTCGCGGTTTTCAGCGCGGTGTCGGCCAGCCCCTTGCGAGCGCCGTGGGTGGAAATGAAATATTGCAGTACGTTGAGACCCTCTCGGAAATTCGCCGTGATGGGGGTTTCGATAATCGAACCATCCGGCTTCGCCATGAGGCCACGCATACCGGCAAGCTGCCGAATCTGAGCCGCGGAACCACGCGCGCCAGAGTCGGCCATCATAAAGATGGAGTTGAAGGAATCCTGCTGGATCGTACCGCCATCCGGGAGTTGTACGGTGTCCTTGCTCACCCGATCCATCATTGCCTTGGCGACCTCATCGGTCGCGCGCGACCAGATATCGACGACCTTGTTGTAACGCTCGCCTTCGGTCACCAGACCCGAGGTGTACTGTGACTGAATCGCCTTCACCTCGTCTTCCGACCGGGCAAGAATACCTTCTTTCTCCTGCGGCGTGACCATGTCACCAGCACCAAAGGAGATGCCCGCGCGCGTGGCCATGCGGAATCCCGTGTACATCAATTGATCAGCGAAAATGACCGTATCCTTGATGCCCAGGTTGCGGTAACAGATATTAATCAATTCGGCAATCACCTTCTTCTTCAGGACGCGATTGATCACGCTGAAAGGGAGGCCCTCGGGAAGGATTTCCCCGAGCAAGGCGCGCCCCGCCGTGGTATCGATACGTTCACCACGGAACCGGATGCGGATACGCGCGTGCAAACCGAGGTTGCCGGTCTCATAAGCCCGTCGCACTTCGGCGATATCCGAGAAGACGCCTCCCGTACCCTTCGCGTCGGCGCGTTCCTGGCTGACATAATAGAGCCCCAGCACGATATCCTGCGAGGGCACGATAACCGGTTCGCCATTGGCCGGACTTAAGATATTGTTGGTAGACATCATCAGGGTCCGCGCTTCCAACTGCGCCTCCAGAGAGAGCGGCACGTGTACCGCCATCTGGTCGCCGTCAAAGTCGGCATTGTAGGCGGCGCACACCAGGGGGTGCAGCTGGATGGCCTTGCCCTCAATCAGCACCGGCTCGAATGCCTGGATACCCAAACGGTGCAGTGTCGGAGCACGGTTCAACATGACCGGATGTTCGCGGATCACTTCTTCGAGAATATCCCAAACCTCCGGTTTTTCTTGCTCAACCAGACGCTTGGCTGCCTTGATCGTAGTCGCCAGACCGCGTTCCTCCAGCTTGTTGAAGATAAACGGCTTGAACAGTTCCAAGGCCATTTTTTTCGGCAAGCCGCACTGGTGCAGGCGGAGTTCCGGACCAACGACGATCACGGAGCGACCCGAGTAATCTACGCGTTTACCCAGCAGGTTTTGGCGGAAACGGCCCTGCTTGCCCTTGATCATGTCCGCCAACGATTTGAGCGGACGCTTGTTAGGGCCGGAGATGGCGCGCCCACGACGTCCGTTATCCAACAACGCATCCACCGCTTCCTGCAGCATGCGCTTTTCGTTGCGGACAATGATGTCCGGTGCCTTGAGCTCGAGCAGACGCTTCAGCCGGTTGTTTCGGTTGATCACCCGACGGTAAAGGTCGTTGAGGTCCGAGGTCGCGAAGCGTCCGCCATCCAGGGGTACCAGTGGTCGCAAATCCGGGGGTAACACCGGGAGCACTTCCATGATCATCCACTCAGGATGGTTACCCGACTGCTCGAAGGCCTCCAGAATCTTGAGACGCTTGCTCAGTTTCTTGGTCTTGGTATCCGAATTACTTTCACGTAATTCAAGGCGGATCTGTTCGATTTCTTGTGTGAGCGGAATACCGCGCAACAGGTCGCGGATTCCCTCCGCGCCCATCTTGGCGACAAACTCGTCACCGTGTTCTTCCAACGCATCCAGATATTGATCTTCGCTGAGGATCTGTCCGCGCTCCAGGGCGGTCACGCCGGGGTCGACGACGACATAGGCCTCAAAATAGAGCACCCGCTCGATATCGCGCAGGGGCATATCGAGAATCATACCCATACGACTAGGCAGGGATTTCAGAAACCAGATATGGGCGACCGGGCTGGCCAACTCGATATGACCCATGCGATCACGCCGAACTCGTGCCTGCGTCACCTCCACCCCACACTTTTCGCAGACCACGCCACGGTGTTTAAGCCGTTTATATTTGCCACAAAGACACTCGTAATCCTTGATTGGTCCGAATATCTTGGCACAAAAAAGACCTTCGCGTTCCGGCTTGAAGGTACGATAATTGATAGTTTCCGGCTTCTTCACCTCGCCATAGGACCACGACCGTACCTTATCCGGGGACGCAATACCGATACGAATCGCATCGAATTCTTCTTGCTGATCATTTTGTTTGAAGAGCTTCAGTAAGTCTTTCAACGCATCCATCCTTGCCCGCCGCGGGCGGAAATTTTACTTGGAGTGTTCCAGTTCGATATCGATACCCAAAGAACGCAGCTCCTTCAACAATACATTGAAGGATTCCGGCATTCCGGCATCCATACGGAAGTCACCTTTGACGATGGACTCGTACATTTTGCTGCGCCCACTCACATCGTCAGATTTCACCGTAAGCATTTCCTGCAGGGTGTAGGCCGCGCCATAGGCCTCCAGCGCCCAAACCTCCATTTCGCCGAAGCGCTGACCGCCGAATTGCGCCTTGCCCCCCAGGGGTTGCTGCGTGACCAGGCTGTAAGGCCCTGTGGAACGCGCATGCATCTTGTCGTCGACCAGGTGATGCAGCTTGAGCATGTACAGATAACCCACCGTTACCGGACGGTCGAAGGCTTCACCAGTACGCCCGTCATAGAGGGTGACCTGACCACTGCGCGGCAATCCGGCCAACTCCAGCATGTCACGGATCTCCTCTTCCCCTGCACCATCGAAGACCGGCGTAGCCATCGGTACACCTCCGCGCAGGTTCGCGGACAATTCGCGGACTTCCTGGTCACTCAAACTGTCGAGATCCTCCTTCTTGCCCGCCCGGTTGTAGATTTCCGCAAGGAAGGCGCGCATCTCGGCCACTGCCATTTCACCATCCAACATCGCGCCGATCTTCTTGCCCAACCCCTTGGCGGCCCATCCCAAGTGCGTTTCCAGAATTTGTCCGACGTTCATACGCGAAGGCACGCCCAGCGGATTGAGCACGATATCCACCGAGGTTCCGTCGGCCATATAGGGCATGTCTTCCACAGGAACGATCTTGGAAACCACACCTTTGTTGCCGTGGCGGCCCGCCATCTTGTCCCCGGGCTGCAACTGTCTTTTGATGGCCACGTGGACCTTGACCATCTTGAGCACCCCCGGACTGAGGTCATCACCTTGGGTCAGCTTGCGGCGCTTCTCCTCCAACACCGCGTCGAGACGCAAACGCTGCTCCTCGAGTTGGGCACGAATCTGCTCGATAGATTCGTTGTTCTCTTCGCTGCGCAGACGAATTTCAAACCATTTGGCACGCGGTAAATCCTTGAGGTAGGCCTTGGTGACCTTATTCCCCGCCGCAAGACCGTTGGGACCGCCCTCGGCCAGTTTGCCTGTGAGCTGACGCTCGATACGCTGATAACTGTCTTCCTCGACGATGCGATATTGATCGTTGAGATCCTTGCGGATACGCGCAAGCTCATGCTCCTCAATAGACTTGGCACGACTATCTTTGTCGATGCCATCGCGGGTAAAGACCTGCACGTCAATGACCGTACCATACATACCGGCAGGCATCCGCATGGAGTTGTCCTTCACATCGGAAGCTTTTTCGCCAAAAATTGCGCGCAGCAGTTTCTCTTCCGGCGTCAACTGCGTTTCGCCCTTGGGTGTAACTTTGCCTACCAAGATATCCCCGGGGGACAACTCTGCCCCGATCACGACGATCCCCGACTCGTCGAGGTGCCGCAAAGCCCCTTCTGCGACATTGGGAATATCCCGCGTGATTTCTTCCGGTCCTAGCTTGGTATCGCGGGCAAAGACCGAAAACTCCTCGATGTGGATGGTCGTATAGCGATCTTCCGCCACCACCCGTTCGGAGATGAGGATCGAATCCTCAAAGTTGTATCCATTCCAGGGCATGAAGGCCACCAATACGTTCTGACCCAGCGCCAGTTCACCCATTTCTGTGCTCGGTCCATCGGCCAGCACATCGTCACGACTCACCACATCACCCACCTTGACGATGGGGCGTTGATTCAACGTAGTGTTTTGATTGGAACGCGCATACTTCACCAGGTTGTAGATATCGACTCCGGGCTCTTCCGGCAAGGTCTCTTCATCACTGACGCGGATCACGATACGTGCGCCGTCCACGATATCCACCGTACCGCCCCGGCGCGCCACGACCGCCGCGCCGGAGTCAATGGCCACCACCCGCTCCATCCCCGTACCCACCATGGGGGCGTCGGACCGAACGGTGGGCACCGCCTGACGTTGCATGTTGGATCCCATCAACGCGCGGTTGGCATCGTCATGTTCTAGGAAGGGAATCAAACTTGCCGCCACCGAAACGATCTGCCGAGGTGAAATATCCATGAATTGGACCTGTTCCGGGTTCACCAGCGTGAACTCATTCTTGTATCGGCAGGACACCAGCTCGTCGGTCAGCACACCGCCCTCATCTATCGCAGAGTTAGCCTGTGCGATCATATAGTTGCCTTCTTCGATCGCGGACAGATACTCCACTTCATCGGTAATGCGCCGATCCACCACACGTCGATAGGGCGTTTCCAGGAAACCATAGGCATTGGTGCGCGCATAGCAGGACAAACTATTGATCAGACCGATATTGGGACCCTCCGGTGTCTCAATAGGGCAAATGCGGCCATAGTGCGTCGGGTGCACGTCGCGAACCTCAAAGCCTGCGCGTTCACGGGTCAACCCCCCCGGTCCCAGAGCAGACACACGTCGCTTATGGGTCACCTCTGACAGCGGATTGGTCTGATCCATGAACTGGGAAAGCTGACTGGAACCAAAAAACTCGTTCACCACCGCTGCAATAGGCTTGGCATTAATCAGATCTTGAGGCGTGAGCCCCTCACTCTCGGCCAGTGCCAGGCGATCCTTCACCGCCCTTTCCACACGCACAAGACCCAGTCGGAATTGATTCTCCATCAACTCTCCGACAGAACGCACGCGCCGGTTTCCCAGATGATCGATGTCGTCGATTTCACCTACACCATTACGCAGGGCGATCAATACCTTGAGCACTGCAATGAGGTCCTCGTTGTTGAGCACTCCGGGACCGGTGATTTCCTCGCGGCCCACTCGGCGGTTGAACTTCATCCGACCCACGTTTGACAAGTCATAGCGATCCGGGCTGAAGAAAAGCCCCTGGAAAAGATTTTGTGCGGCATCCTTCGTTGGTGGCTCACCCGGGCGCATCAGACGATAAATTTCCATTTGCGCCTCGTGCGCATCTCGCGAGGTGTCGATACGCAAGGTTTCGGAAATGTATGGACCGCGATCGAGTTCGTTGATATAGAGGGTATTGAGAGAAAGAGACGGTCCTCGACGCAACACATCCAGTACTTCGCCACTGATGGGTTCGTTGGCTTGTATCAACACTTCGCCGGTCTCCGGATGCACGACATCCCGAGCGACGATCTTCCCGATGAGAAAGGTGTCTGGCACCGGAACCTCATGCAATGCCTTGACATCGTTAAGCGCTCTGACCTGACGCGCGGTAATCCGCTTGCCCGTTTGCACCAGCACTTCGCCGGTCTCCGGATGCGCAATATCGAAAGTCGCCACTTCACCCTGCAAACGCTGGGGGATCAGCGTGTAACGCAGCTCCCCGTGAGCCAGATGGAAGCTCTCGGTATCAAAAAAGATTTCAAGAATATCCTCGACGCTGTAACCCAGCGCGCGCAGGAGGGTCGTCGCCGGCAGCTTGCGACGCCGATCGATACGGGCATAGACGTGGTCCTTGGGATCGAACTCGAAGTCCAGCCATGACCCTCGATAGGGGATGATGCGGGCGTTGAACAAAAGCTTCCCGGACGAGTGCGTCTTACCCCGATCATGGTCGAAGAACACCCCCGGAGAGCGATGTAACTGTGAGACGATGATACGTTCCGTACCGTTGATCACGAAGGAACCATGCTCCGTCATTAAGGGCAACTCGCCCATATACACGTCCTGTTCCTTCACATCCTTGACGCGCTTGGCACCTGTAGCATCATCTTTTTCCATGATCGCAAGGCGCAAACGCACACGCAGTCCGGCGCAGTAAGTCAGACCGCGTTGCCGGCATTCCACCACATCAAATACCGGTTTTTCCAGACGATAGGAGACATAATCCAGCATCGCATTGCCGGAATAACTCTCCATGGGGAAAATAGAACGAAAAACCGCTTCTAAACCCGTTTCCTGACGCGCCGCCGGGGGCACGGACTCTTGAAGAAATTCTCGATAAGAGTCCATCTGCGTAGCCAGCAGATATGGCACAGCAAGAATGCTTTGGCTCTTGCCAAAGTCTTTACGAATCCGTTTCTTTTCAGTAAAAGAGTAGGCCATGGATGCTCCGCGCGACGACTGCATGGTTCAGGAACCAGCTGTACAGCTGCTTTCCGCAAACAATGAGGGGCTGGCAGCGGTTTTCGCAGCCAGCCAATAAGTTACCACATCAACAACAGATTACTTGATCTCCGCCTCGGCACCCGCCTCGATGAGTTGCGCCTTGACGCTCTCGGCTTCGGCCTTGGCAACACCTTCCTTAACCGGCTTCGGCGCACCGTCCACCAGATCTTTGGCCTCTTTCAGGCCAAGACCGGTGATCGCCCGCACCACCTTAATGGTGTTTACCTTGTTGGCGCCGGCACCCGTAAGGATCACGTCGAACTCGGTCTGTTCTTCGGCGGCCGCGGCACTTTCACCACCGGCCGCCCCGCCCGCAGGCGCCGCCACAGCAACCGCAGCCGCGGATACGCCAAACTTATCTTCCATGTCCTTGATGAGTTCGGACAACTCAAGGACGGTCATACCAGCAACTGCATCTAAAATTTCAGCCTTGGACAATGCCATTTTTACAACTCCTTCAGTCGATATGATTTAAGCAGCGCGCTGATCGCGGACTGCGGCCAAGGTCCGGACAAAACGACCCGGAACCTCGTTCAGGGTACGCACGAAGCCGGAAATCGGTGCTTGCATGGTCCCCAGCAATTGGGCAAGCAGTTCTTCGCGGGAAGGCATTTTGCTCAATTGCGCAATGGCCGCCGCGTCAATTTGCTTTCCGCTGAGTGCACCACCGGTGATCACCAGTTTGTCGAAGCGCTTGGCGTAGTCGGTAAAAATCTTGGCGAGCGCGACGGGATCTTCCGCAGCCGCAAACATCAGAGGACCCTTCAACAAACCATCCATCACGGCGAAAGACGTGCCCGTCAAGGCCCGCCGCAACAGGCTATTCTTCACGACCTGCACATGCACCGACTGCTTGCGTGCTTCCGCGCGAAGCACTGTCATCTGCGCCACCGACAAGCCGCGGTACTCCGCCACCATCGCGGCCTGCGCCCCGACGAGCCGGGCTTGCAACGTGGTAACCACTTGTTCCTTTTCTGCGAGTTTAAGACTCACGTGAATGTCACCTCCTATCTAACCAAGGCGGCCAAAAAGCTGCTTGGCGCGCCGTCGCCTGCGCAGGGCGAATGATTAAGGCTTGCGCCCCCTGCGGTCTTTGTACGCCGGCTTACGCCGACCTTCCCGCCCCAGCGGAAATCTCTTAACCGAGAGCGCTCAGATCGACGGGAACCCCAGGTCCCATGGTCGGAGAGACGCTCACTTTTCGGATATAGATACCCTTGCTCGTTGCCGGCTTAGCTTTCCGCAGACTATCGATCAGTGCCAACAGATTCTCGTGCAATGCCTTCACTTCAAAGGAGGATTTACCAATCGTGCTGTGAATGATACCGCCTTTGTCTGCACGGTAACGGACCTGCCCCCCTTTGGCATTGATCACCGCGGTACGCACGTCAGCTGTCACCGTTCCCACTTTGGGATTCGGCATCAGTCCGCGCGGGCCAAGCACCGGGCCCAAAGTGCCAACCACACGCATGGCATCCGGCGTCGCAATCACCACATCGAAGTTTATCTGACCCGCCTTTACCTCCTCGGCAAGATCCTCCATACCGACGATATCGGCACCGGCTTCCCGCGCTTCGGCCGCCTTGTCCGCTGTTGCAAAGACAGCCACTCGCATCTGCTTGCCGGTACCGTTGGGCAACACCACCGCACCACGCACCACCTGATCAGACTTGCGCGGGTCGATGCCCAAACCGATCGCAACATCCACGGATTCATCGAATTTCGCCGTAGCCATCTTTTTTACGAGTTCGAGGGCATCTTCAATGGCATAACGATTGTTACGCTGCTGCATCGCTTCGAGAGCGAGCGTACGTTTGGATTTTGTCGCCATGATTAGCCCTCCACCGTCAGGCCCATACTACGGGCGGTACCGCGCACGCTGCGCTTTGCCGACTCAATATCTTGGGTATTGAGATCAGGCATTTTGGTCTTGGCAATTTCTTCGATCTGCGCCTCGGACACCACCCCGACCTTGATCGTGTTCGGACGCCCACTGCCTTTCGGCAAGCCGGCGGCCTTCATCAGCAGTACAGCAGCCGGGGGGGTTTTTACCTCGAAAGTGAAACTTTTGTCCGCAAAGACCGTGATGACTACGGGTAGCGGCAATCCCGGCTCCACGCCCTGCGTCTGGGCGTTGAAGGCCTTGCAGAATTCCATGATGTTCAAGCCACGCTGACCCAGGGCGGGACCGATAGGCGGGCTCGGATTGGCCTGAGCGGCCTTCACTTGAAGTTTGATATAACCGGTTATTTTCTTTGCCATGATTCACTCCCGCGAGGTACGAGCGCCGTCAGGCTCCCTCTATGTTGAAAACCATCAGTTCTTTTCGACCTGACCAAAATCCAGTTCCACGGGGGTGGAACGACCAAAGATCGTCACCGATACCCGCAGTTTGTTTTTTTCAAAATTGACTTCTTCAACCACGCCATTGAAATCCTTGAAAGGCCCGTCCACGACCCGCACCTGCTCACCGGCATCGAAGCTGAATTTCGGACGCGGCTTTTCCACGCCTTCCTTGATGCGATCCAGAATCGCGTCGGCTTCGGCGTCACTCAAGGGGTGTGGACGCCCGACAGAACCACCGACAAACCCGGTCACCCGCGGTGTATTTTTTACCAAGTGCCAAGTCACGTCATCCATTTCCATCTGCACCAACACATAGCCCGGATAAAACATGCGCTGTGAACTGGTTTTCTGGCCGTTACGGATTTCCACGACTTCTTCAACGGGAACGAGAATTTCGCCAAACTTGTCCGCAAGCCCCTCACGCTTGGCACGCTCGCGGATTTCGCTCTGTACTTTCTTCTCAAAACTCGAGAACGCATGGACCACATACCAACGCATCGACATTTACGCGACTCCTCCGAGCAGCAGCCGCACCACACCGAGAAGGGCAATGTCCACCAACCACAGGAAGGCCGCAATAACAATGATCAAACCAATAATGATGGCGGTACTGCGCAACACTTCTGGGCGCGTCGGCCAAACCACTTTAAGCAACTCAACATAAGCTTCCCGGAAAAAGATCAAAAGCGCTTTGCCGCTATTGCTGATAACGAAAAGGCTGGCCGCAATCGCCAAAGCCAGAATCAGCGCAGCGCTAGGATAGTACGTTCCGAGACGGATGGGGACGAGGAAATACGCGAACACCCCGAGCGCAGCGAATCCCGCCGCAAAATAGAGCTTCACTTTTTCCGACATGGACACCACACCTTATCATAATGGCAGGGCAGGAGGGGCTCGAACCCCCAACCTGCGGTTTTGGAGACCGCTGCTCTACCCATTGAGCTACTGCCCTGCAGACGGCAAACGGCGGACCATGCCGCCGTCCAGTACTACGACATCCCGAGACTTATTCGACCACCTTTGAGACGACGCCGGCGCCGACGGTACGGCCGCCCTCACGCACCGCAAAACGCAATCCCTCTTCCATCGCAATCGGCGCTATCAATGCCACCTTGAACAAAATATTGTCCCCA
>JAKACQ010000021.1:0-45201 GCA_021821285.1 Pseudomonadota bacterium | reverse complement strand
CGCTGGCCTGGGTGGACCTCGATAACCTCGCCGCCCGGCAAAGCCAAAACCGCCTGCTGGAATACCTGAGCAGCCACTGGCTCGACTTCGCCACGCAAAACAAATAACCAGAAATGTCCACAATATGGTGAAGAGGTTGTCGACGCTCGTTAAATACATTGCGGCGCGCATACATGACGAGAGAAACCGCTGTCAGAGTTGCGCCATGCCCTTGCGATTCGACAAAAATAGGCCGATTTCCAGCATATATTGTTCATTCTGCCATGATGGGACCTGTTTTGTGGACCAAACGCTTACCTTACAAGACATGAAACGCAAGATCAGAAAATTACTCTCCGAAAGAAAGGTGAGCCGTCTTGTCAGACTGTACCTGATCGTGCGTCTGAGTACGCTGAAGAGATGGAGATCCCGGTGATGGGAATTGAAAACCCTTCAAATTTTCATCGTCGATGTGGTAACCCGAAGCCCTGCGGATTTTACGTCACAACCGGTGCGCCGCGTTGCGTCATGCTGGTGCACCACCTTGAAGCGCGACGCACGGTTATGGTGCGTCGGTCTGATGCATGAATCCATTCTAATTGGTCATATCTTGATGTTTTATAAAAACTTCCATGATGATTTCGGGATTCGTGAGGCTGGCATACGGATTGCATATCCTGTAGGTACAGGTTCCCATATGCTGGAGGTCATTCAATGCTGCGTTTATCTCTTTATGCGACTATAGCGACTTCGATCCTTGCGGCAGCGCCCGCTTTTTCCAAAACGATAACGATAAGCATTGGTTACCAGTCCATGTGTACGGACACCTATCCAGCCGGAACGGTATTAAAGGGCCTGGGACTATTGCAAAAATATCTGCCACATACGGGTAAATATGCGGGTGTTGACTACCATATAATCTGGCGGAACTACAGTTCGGGTGCGCCTATAACGAACATGATGATGGCCGGTAAACTTGACTTCGGAACGATGGGTGATTACCCGCTGGTCGTGAATGGCTCAAAATTTCAACAAACCTCAACAAAAAAGTCTTATTTGATTACCATGACGGGGTACAATCTGGATGGCGCGGGGAATGGCATCGTTGTGCCGGCCAAATCCAAGATAACCGACGTTAAGCAGTTGGAAGGAAAAACCATTTCGACTCCGATCGGGAGTTCGTCGTGGGGGATGCTCTATGAAATGGCGGCAGATAATCATATACCCTTCTCATCTTTGCATGTCGTGAATCAAAGTCCGATGGCCGGAATTGCGGCCATCACCGCAGGAAAAATAGATGCGCATGCCGACTTCTGCCCGATTTCCGAGTATATGGAATATAAGCAGGTTGGCAAGATGATATACAGCGGCATGGCCACGCATGTCCCATATCTTCATGGCACGGTAGTCACCGCCTCGTTCGCGGACAAATACCCTGCTATTGTTGTTGCATACGATAAGGCCGTCATCGATGCAGATCGATGGATATCGAACAATCCGTACCAGGCAAGCAAAATGATCGCGAAGTGGACCATGGTGCCGAAGGAGGTTCTTTACTTGTATTTTAGCCATGGCGGATATCTTACCCTGGACCCGGAAATCACACAAAAATGGATCAAGACGTTACAATATGATCACCAGATTCTGGCCAAAAACGCGGGCATACCGGCCTTGAATTTTAATGAATGGGTGAACCCAAAGTATCAGGAAATCGCCTACAAACAGCTAGGACTGAAATATGGTTCAGCGACTAAGGTGGTGTACAACCCCAAGGAGAATATTGACCTCCCTCCCGAGATCTGGGTCCAAGGCGACGGGATACAGAAATACAAATCAGTGGGATCCATGTTGATGGCCGCAAAAGCGGATATCAAGGCGCATAAGAAGATCAATGCCACCTATGTCTACGACCACACGACGGGGCTCAAGTTGTTTGGCAATTACGCGTACTACGTGAAAATGGGTAATGAATACACGGCCTTCATGACGGCAGCGGGCGCAAAGAGCAATGCCCATGGTGCGCCTGTCTATAGTTATCAGCAGATCGTTTCCACAACATAATAACACAAAACAATATGCGGTGACATATAGGCATCCATAGGACTTACGAGGACTATAATGATTGCGTCAGATCAGAAACGGAATGGGAAACTTCGAGGGCATGATGCGTATGCGATGGACGAATCATCGCGGATCCATAAACGGGGATGGGGTTACACGAGCGGTTTCCTGTTTATTGGGAATCAAGGCGTGCGTGTTTTCATTGTCCCTCTATTATCAGTCATGTCTGGTCTCCTGGTATGGCAATGGCTAACACAGACTCACGCCGATGTGGTCCTTGATTTTTCAAATATTCCGTCGCCATTGCATGTCTATAAGTCATTTTTGAATGTTGTCGTCACCAAAACCTATTGGAAGGATATTTATTGGAGTCTCTATCGAATAGCTTTGGCGTTCACCATAGGTTCGATTGTTGGTGTTTCCATCGGCGTAGCATTGGGCTACAGCACTATTCTTCGACTCATAATTGCGCCCTATATTGAAATAATGCGGCCAATCCCTGCCATCGCCTGGGTGCCTATGGCAATTCTTATGTGGCCAACCACAGGGCAAAGCATTATATTTATCACTTTCCTTGGCGCCGTATTTCCAATCGTCCTGAATACCTGGGATGGGGTAAAGCGGGTACCCGTTGAACTGGTTAAAGCAGCAAGATCCCTAGGCGCAAATCGGATAAGCGTTTTATTTCACGTGGTGATTCCCTACGCGATTCCCAATATCACTGTCGGCATGGCACTGGGGATGGGGGCGGCGTGGTTTGCTCTCCTCGCTGGGGAAATGATTAGTGGAAGATATGGGATAGGATACTTCACATGGGAATCGTACCAACTGATTCAATATGGAAACATTATCGTGGGGATGCTCACCATTGGCATCCTGAGTTCCATTACATCCGGGGCGATATATCTTGTTAAGCGTAAGATCGTCCCTTGGGCTGAATGAGCCGCAGGCGCGTAATGAGGCTATCATCATGAAAGGTATCGGGCATATTGAAATTCAACAGGTGTGTTTGGGATATAAATCTGGCCTGGATACCAGGACGGTAATACAAGATCTGTCATTGACGCTGAATGCTGGATCATTTACCTCTCTCATTGGGGCGTCTGGTTGTGGAAAAAGTACATTATTAAATGCGATAGGTGGGCATTATAAACCATTATCCGGAAGTATCATTCTTGATGGAGTTGAGATTAAAACCCCCGGCGCCGATCTGGGTATCGTTTTCCAGCAACATACGCTTTTCCCGTGGAAAACCGTGAAGGAGAATGTGCGATTTGGACCTATGCGACGAGGCGCGGGGAGGGCTGCAGCAGATAAGCTTGCGGATGAATATATCGAACTCGTTGGTCTCTCTGGGTACGAAAACTATTATCCCAAAATGCTTTCTGGCGGGATGCAGCATCGTGCCGAGATAGCTCGTGCCCTTGCCAATAAACCTGCCGTTTTATTGATGGACGAACCGTTTGGCGCATTGGATGCGCAAATGCGGGCGTCGTTGCAAGACAGTCTATTGTCCATCTGGGAAAGTACGCATGTCACGATCGTGTTTGTTACCCATGATGTCAACGAAGCGATTCGCCTCAGTCAACGGGTCGTTATTATATCGCGACGATCTGGATCTGTTTCGTCGATTATAGAAACCAATAGGAACCATGACGAACCTGTGGAGCAATATATGCAGAGCAGGCAGACGCAAGAGCTGAAAAGACGTTGTCTTGAAATGCTCTCTGCCTAGTGATGCTGAAGATGGGATGGACGATATGCTCGCTTGCTATTATAAGGGTCAATGCGATGAATAAAATACTATTTTCAGCTATCCTGTTTGCGTCAACATCGTATCCCCTCCTTACCTGGGCGGGTACGCTAACTCAATTTTTTCAAAAAAGCAAAATATCTGGCCAAGTACGATCATATTATTTCAATCGCCTTTATGGCGCAGCGAATGTCCCCAATCAGGATGCTTTTGCTCTCGGTGGCTTGCTGGATATCAAAAGCGCGCCATTCCTTGGCGGCTTTGGCGTGGGCGTCAGTTTTTATACTGCAAATGATCTTGGAACGCACGGATATTCTCCGGCGACGGTTGATACCACCATGATGGGATTGACGTCATCGCTGAATGCGCTCGGTCAGGCGTATATACAGTACGCCAACCCCGGACAACAACTGCTCGTGCGGGCGGGTGATCAAATCATTAACACACCGTGGATGAACAATTCCGATGCACGTATTCTGCCGGCAACTTATCAGGCTATATTCGCTCAATATAGCCCATTTCCGGGAATAAAACTGGAGGCGCTGAGAGAATTCCGCTGGAAAAGTCGTACCTCTCCGGATTATTACAAAGATAATCTGTATTACTCTACCGGATATAGTGGCGATCCCATTTATGGGGGGGTTCCAAAGCTGCCAAACTCTGCTCCCCAGGCGCAGGGTGCATTGGCTTTTTCTGCCAGTGCCACCGTAGTGGGTACCAAGGCTCAGGTCTGGTATTACAATTTTTATCATTTTGCGAAAATGTTTTATGGCTCAGCGCAGTACACACTCAAGACATCCACGGGAATTGATCCTCTGGTTGGGGTCCAATTCGTGCGCGAGTGGGAAAGTAATAGCTTGTTGAATGCTGGAGCGGGTGCGCAGCCCGTGGACAATGTCATCGGTGATACAGTGAATAGCAGTGCCTGGGGCGTTCAGGTTGGTGCCAATTTTGATATTGCGCCTACTATATTGGGTAAGGGCCAATTCACCTGGTCATACAATGGGATTGTTCCGCATGTCGGCGCCATTGGCGGGGGTGCCATCGTCTCGCCGTATACCATTGGTTATGCGACGGATCCTTTATATACCACTTCGATGATTCGCGGGTTGGTGGAAATGGGGCCGGGCGATGGCTGGAAGGTGAAATGGATACAGAATATTCTCCACAAGCAGTTTCTGTGGATGGCGGCCTTCGCGCGTTATCATACGTATTACAGTGGCAACAGCAATGATGTATATGTGGATCTGACCTATTTCCCCGGTGGCATGTTCAAAGGCTTGTCCGTTCGTGACCGAATGGAAGTTGCGAACGGGGGGTTGGTGCATGATACTCCACTCAACCCAGGCAACAAGACGTTTATTTATAATAGGGTGATGCTGACGTACATGTTTTAACCTTCCCTGAAAGGTTGTGGGGACTCCACCTACAGCCCGACCCCAGCCGAGGGTGGTCATTCGTATTTTGTTATAATTCACTTGCTCTGGGGGTTATTTATGCCACATGACGATGCCTTCGGTAATCTTCAAAAAGATGCAATCGCTCCGGTGGGCATCTTATCCAGTAGATGGTCCCAGCTTTTACTTTCGATAATATGTATGATGGCTATCGCTAGTCCTCAATATGTTTGGGCACTTTTCACGACGCCGTTGCTCGCCCGATTCGGGGTAAGTCTTGCTGCATTGCAGGTTACATTTACCCTCTTGATCGTGATTCAAACATTTTTTTCCCCGCTTCAGGGTTTTTTGGTGGATCGCTTTGGGGCCAGATCGCTACTTTCCATTGGGACAATGATAACGGGATTGAGCTGGGTGCTATCCGCCGCGGCTGGCAACGTCTATGAGTTATACCTCGGGTACGGTTTGTTGGGTGGTCTGGGTACCGGAATAGTCTATGTTGGTGTCATTGGACATATTGCCCGCTGGTTTCCCGACAAGAGGGGATTCGCTCTTGGAATGGTGGCTGCCGGATATGGCTTTGGGGCGGTGCTGACAACGTTTCCCATCTCTTCAAGTCTGGGATATTTAGGCTACACAAAGACGCTGACTATTTTTGGATTGATCATTGGTGCAATCGGTTTCATTTCGGCGCAAGGGATAAGAAAGCCGGAAGGCAGCGCCACGCCGGAAGTGGTACCTGAGCCGGCGGGCATAGGTTTAACACCGAAGGAGATGTTGAGAAAACCTGTATTCTGGATCATGTTCGTCATGATGGCGATGATGTCGACATCGGGATTGATGGTGATCTCGCAAATGGGCGCCTTTGCGCAGGACTTCGGCGTGTCTGGTGCCCTTGTATTTGGCGTGGCTGCGTTACCTCTTGCGCTAACCATCGA
Organism: Pseudomonadota bacterium; assembly: GCA_021821285.1. GTDB lineage: Bacteria > Pseudomonadota > Gammaproteobacteria > Acidithiobacillales > Acidithiobacillaceae > Acidithiobacillus. The sequence continues at coordinate 39,073 of JAKACQ010000021.1, read as the reverse complement.
CCGGATGACGAATGGGTTGACTCGCCCCTTCTTTGGGTGGTTATCCGATGTGGGCGGGCGTGAGAATACTATGGCCGTGGCGTTCGGTATGGAGGCCATGGCGATGATAGCCTGGCTGTACATGCGTCATGACCCCTTATTGTTCGTGCTTTTATCAGGGGTGGTATTTTTTGGATGGGGAGAGATATTCTCTCTGTTTCCTTCGACCTTGACAGATACATTCGGCACTCGACATGCTACCACGAATTATGGTTGCCTTTATCTGTCGCAAGGCATTGGTTCGGTAGTTGGCGGTCCGGTGGCGGCACTTATCTATACGGTGTACGCGAGTTGGGTGCCGGTTTTTCTGACGATGATATTCCTGGATGCGCTTGCCGCGTTGATGGCGCTGTTTGTGCTCAAGAAATACAGAACGCGTTATCTGCATGCCATGCGTGGTCAAGCATGAGGTGATGGGGCGGGGACGGTAGGCGGAAATCGATGCGGAGTGGCATCGCTCCGGCGGGTGGAGTTTCGTGCATGTCTGACTTTGCCGGGGGTATGCACTTCGGTCAGTAAGGGTTCGTGCGGTATAATCCACGTATACCCACCGGGGAAGGATACCCTCATGAGCCAGCCCAAAGAACATCTGATCATCTTCGATACCACCTTGCGTGATGGCGAACAGTCGCCTGGCGCGGCCATGACCCGAGATGAAAAAGTCCGCATCGCCAAGGCGCTGGAGCGCCTGCGTGTGGATATCATCGAGGCGGGATTCCCGGCGGCCAGCAACGGTGACTTTGTCGCTGTTCGAACCATCGCCGACAGCGTGCGCGACAGCCGCATTTGCGGTTTGGCCCGCGCCCGTGACGAGGACATTCGTCGCGCCGGTGAGGCCCTGGCGGGCGCCAGTGCCGCGCGTATTCATACCTTCATCGCCACCAGCCCGGTGCATATGCAGGCCAAGCTGCGCATGGCGCCCGCCACGGTGTTGGAGCACGCCGTGGCGGCGGTCAAGCTCGCCCGGCGGTATTGCGATGATGTGGAGTTCTCACCGGAGGACGCGGGGCGTTCAGAAGAAGACTTTCTGTGCCGGATCATTGAAGCCGTCATCAAGGCGGGGGCGCGAACGATCAACATTCCGGACACCGTTGGCTATAATCTGCCCGATCGCTTTGGCCAACTCATCGCCAGTCTGCGTAACCGGGTACCCAATGCGGATCAAGCCGTCTTCTCGGTGCATTGTCATAATGACCTGGGCCTGGCGGTCGCCAACTCCTTGTCGGCGGTCCAGCATGGCGCGCGTCAGGTGGAATGCACCATCAATGGCCTTGGTGAGCGGGCAGGCAATGCCGCTCTGGAAGAGATCGTCATGGCCGTGCGAACCCGCGGCGACGCTTTTGCCTGCGATACCCGTATCGACATCAGCCAGATCGTGTCCACCAGCAAGCTGGTCTCCACGATCACCGGTTTCCCCGTCCAGCCCAACAAGGCCATTGTGGGCGCCAACGCTTTTGCCCATGAGTCCGGTATTCATCAGGACGGGGTCCTCAAGCACCGTGAGACTTACGAAATCATGCGTGCCGAAGCGGTGGGTTGGGCCGCCAATCGCATGACCCTCGGCAAACTCTCCGGCCGTGCCGCTGTGCGCGCCCGTCTGGATGCCTTGGGCATTCATCTGGAGAAGGATGCCCTTGATCAGATCTTCGCCCGCTTCAAGGAGCTTGCCGATCGTAAGGCCGAAATTTTTGACGAAGATTTACAGGCGCTGGTCAATGAGGATCTGCAGGAGGAGCAGGCCGATCATTATCGGCTCGGCTATCTGCGGGTTTGCTCGGAGATGGGCACCCGGCCGGAGGCGACCGTGGAAGTCTGGGTCGATGGTGTCGCGGAAACCGCCAAGGCGATAGGCGATGGCCCCGTGGATGCGGCTTTCAAGGCCATGGAAAAGGTGGTGCGGAGTGGCACCCGGTTGCTACTCTACTCGGTGAACGCCATTACCACCGGCACCGACGCCCAGGGTGATGTGACGGTCCGTTTGCAGGATGATGCTGGTCGAGCGGTGAATGGACAGGGCGCGGATACGGATATCGTCGTGGCTAGTGCCAAGGCCTACCTGTCTGCCTTGAACCGCTTGCGGGGACCGAGCGCGCGCCGGCATCCTCAGCTTTAGGCCGAGGTTGCGGGGTTTGGTCATAAAGCGGGTGGCCTGGCGCCGTCCGGTTGAGGAGTAAGGCGATGGAGACGGTATCGGAGCTGGGCTTTTGGCAAAGGATGGCGGGTACGCAGGGGTTGATCCTCCTTTTTTTTACCTCGGCGGGTTGTCATTCCTGCCGGATCTGGCGCAGGCTTCTGGCCGATTATGAGGCCACCCGGGAGGATTTGCAGGTCTGGGAGGTGGATGCGGGGATAGACATGGGCATTACCCAAGAGTTCGGCGTATACCATCTCCCGGCCTTGTTTCTCTTCCGTGACGGCCGCTATCAACGGCCTCTGCAAGTGGAGGCCCGCGCCCATGCCCTGCATCGTCTGCTCGCCGATGTCGCCCACCTGCCACCGGAAGAAATGCCGTGACGGTTTGGGACAGCGCGGGTTGGTATCGTCAGGCTCGCCCGGCGCCGTCGCCCTATCAGGATGAACGACCACCGGGAACGGTGGTCGATTTGCTGGTGATCCATGCGATCAGCTTACCCCCCGAAGCGTTTGGCAGCGGAGAGGTTCAGCGATTCTTCATGGGGACGTTGGACTTCACCACCCATCCTTACTACGACGTTTTGCGCGATCTGCGGGTTTCCGCGCACTTTTTCATCGAGCGCGATGGCTCCTTATGGCAGCACGTGGGGGTGTTACGGCGCGCCTGGCATGCCGGGGTATCCCAGTGGCAGGGCCGTACAGGCTGTAATGACTATAGTGTGGGCATCGAGCTGGAAGGCAGTGAAAGCACGACGTTCATGCCCGCCCAGTATCAACGTCTGGCGATGCTGGCGAAAGACTTGCGCCTGTTGTTCCCGGCTATCGGTCCAGAGCGCATGGTGGGGCACTCGGACATCGCGCCTGGTCGCAAATGGGATCCCGGCCCCGGTTTTTCCTGGTCTTATCTGGCAGAAGTGGGTAGAGAATGAGGACGGTGGCCAGGCACCCGGGCGGGATCGGCGGCTACGTGTTCTTGACGTCGATGGTGTTTGTACCCGATTTCCGGGGCGGCTCGTCGCGCCCGTAGAATTTCACGCCACGAACGATCTTGTTCCGGCCCTGGCTGATCCGGTGTTGATTGCTGTCACGCAGGGAGTACACACAGCCGCAATATTCTTGTTGATAAAAGCCCTCGCGCTTGGCAAGGTCGATCATCCGCGCGCTGCCACCGCCCTTGCGCCAGTTGTAGTCCCAATACTGCAATCCCGCATGGCGGGCGGCGGCCCGCCGTCCACAGGCGTTGATCTGTGCCATATCTTTCCAGCGGGAAATGCCGAGGGTGCTGGTGAAGATGCTGAAGCCATGTTCGACCGCGTAGTGGGCGGAACGCTCAAAGCGCATATCGAAGCAGGTGGTGCAGCGTGCGCCGCGCTCCGGTTCCCACTCCAGCCCCTTGACGCGGGCGAACCATTGATCCTTGTCGTAGTCGAGATCCACGAAGGGGGCTCCCAGTTGCTTGGCGTAACGAATGTTTTCCGCTTTACGTAGTTCGTACTCGGCCTGGGGGTGGATGTTGGGGTTGTAGAAGAGTACGGTAAAATTGATGCCCGCCGCGCGAATATCCTCCATGATGGGGCCGGCGCAGGGCGCACAGCAGGAGTGCAGCAGAATATGCTGGCTGCCATCGGGGGTTTGCAGAGGCACAGCAGGTTTTTTGGACATGGGGCGTTCCCTGGTGAGTGACTTACCGGAAGAGACTAAGGATAACGCTTCGTGCCGGTCTTGCCAAAAGGAGGACATGAAATGGAGAGTGATTTGCGTAAGGGGCGTTGCCAGCCTTGCGAAGGCGGGGTATCGGTCTTGTCGGCGGAGGCGGTAGAGGCTGGGCTGCGAGGTCTGCCCGGCTGGCAGGTGGTGGACGGGGTATTGCGCCGCGAATTTCATTTCAACAATTTTTACGAAACCATGGCTTTCGTGAACGCGGTAGCCTGGATTGCCGACAGGGAAGACCATCATCCCGATCTGGAAGTGGGCTATAACCGCTGTGTGGTGCGTTATAGCACTCACGCTGTGGGTGGGTTGACGGACAATGACCTCATCTGTGCTCGACAGGTGGATGTACTGTTGGCGTGAGGGTGGGGTCCGTCGCCAAAAACCGGTTTTTTGCTCGTGGATCTCTGGGGATCGCGTATTCAAGGCGTGACTCCCAGGCGCCCGGCGAACCCCTGGGCCAGGGGTTGTCCCGAGTCTATGGCGTCCGGCGCAGGAGCGGACGCATGCCTTCCCGAACCTGACGCTGAATGAAGGTGGCACGGCCGGGTTCGCGCTTGTCCAGTTCGGCGGCGCACTGGGAGTCGGTCAATGCGGCGGCGCTCAACATCACTTCCAACTCGCAGGTGTCCACTTTGGGATCGGTGAGCGCGGCCGGTGCGACGTGCATCTGATCGCCGACTTGCCAAAACATTCGCGCATTCCACATGCGCAGGCGCACATTGGGGTTGTGAAAGAGTTCTACGCAACGCGCATTGAGGGCTTTAGGGTCCACGGTCATCCTCCTGTCTAAACGGACAAATCTGTCGCCCGCCAGGGCGAGCATGACTGAGCATACTCGAAAAAAGGGCCGGATGGGGAGGTGTTTGTGGATTGAAGTATTCCATGCCCGGATAGATTTCGTGTGAACATCAAAAACCCCGCGCGAGGCGGGGTGTCCGGCTGCATTGGCCCGTATCAAGCGGAGAGGTTCTTCATGTTGGCATTTTGGTTGGTAGCGAGTTCAGGGTTGTAGAGGTATTCCACGTTGCCCTGTTCCACCTGTTTGAGGTATTCCTGGAAGTTGGCTTTGGCCTGGTCCCAACGGATGCCCATCTTCTCGACGAGGTCTTCACAGGGGGAGGCGTGCCACTGCAGTTGCACGATCTTGAAGGGATCGGCGCCGCAGGCCAGGGCGGCGAACTGCACATCGGCAATGACCGGAACCGAGTAGTTCATGTCATGGGCCTTGCCGATCCACTGGTTCTTGTCCATGGTGGTGATGCAGCCGGTATCATGGCCCACGAGCACATCCGCGTTGGCCTCTTCCCTCACCACCTTGATCTTGCGGTTCATGGTGAAACTGCGGGTGAACTCGCGCTCGGAGATGATGTGGCGAAAGCCAAAGCCGCAACAGTCGTACCAGGTGGAGTAGTCGATGACCTGCGCACCCAGGGCCATGGCCACCGAAGTGGTCACGGCCAGCCGGTTGCCGCCGAGGATCTCCGGATCATAGACGGCATCCTCCGGCACCATCTTGTACACATGACAGGCCGGATGCACCGCCACCCGGATGTTGGACACGTCGATGGTCTGCAGTTCCGAGGCGATGCGCTTGCGCATGACGTGCAGCCATTCGCTGTAATGCACCACTTCCTCGGGAATGACGATCTTGCCGTCGACCAGGCGCCCCAGCTTGCCCAGAATCTTTTTGACCTTCTCCCGCAATTCGGCGGACTCGACGAGGTACTTGCGGATCTCCTTGTAGTTGCCGAAGGAGGTGCCACAGTGCACCAGGGGGAAGAAGTGGCCATACTCGAAACCGTGCTGCTTGCCGGAAACGTAGGCCTGATGAAAGTTGCGCAGGAAGACGGCGGCGAGGGACTCGACGTTGCCGATGCCGGAGCCGTGGTAGTTCCAGGCGGTGCAGGAGGTCTGATCGGTCTCGTCGAGATAGTCGACGCCCAGCTTGTTCATCAGCCACAGGAGGCTGGTGGGATAGCCGGGGATGTTGCCACACTGCCCGCAGCTCTTGTGATGCCAGAGGTTGTTGGTGGGAATCTTCTTGTCCCAGCCATAAAGGGTCTGCACCGTCGCGGCGTGATGCTCGGGGGCGATGCGGTGGACGATGACCTCGCCTTCCTTCTCCAATTCCCACAGGTGATCGCGAACGTCGTCCATCCGCTCCCCCAGGTCTATCGTGCGCCGGTCCACGTGGCTGCGCACCCAGGCCGTCGCCGCCTCGGCTTCGGGCGCCGAAAGATGCGTGTCCTGAAAAAAAGCGCCATGACCCGCTACACCTTGCGCACTGCTGTCGTCGCTCATGATGGTCTCCTTGGCCGTCAGGCCATTCGTTGCGAGTGAACGTTGTTACCTTTCTCTATAGTGGACCAGTATGGTCTACAATGATTCCGTTGCCAAGCAAATGGTTTCATGATTACTGCTGGGGAAGGGCCCGGCGTGGGGGCGACGGGAAAGACCGTTTTGTTTATTATCTATTTTAAATCAAAGTAACCAGGTGCTCATGGGACAATCGGATCTGATACGGGTGGTGCTGCTGTTACTGGCGCGTGTTCCGGAGCGTCGCCGCGCATTCTATCTGGCACCCGCTGTACGGGGTAAAGGGTGGCTGCCCAACCTCGTCTGGCGCCCCGCCACGCGGGATCACTCTTCAGGGACGCCGGATCGAGCTGGATTTATTGAACGCTCCATTGCGCGCGGCGGATTATCGCTGCTGAACTTTCGGGAGTATCCGTTCTGAGCGTTCGGACCATGCCGCGTGTCGCCATCCTCTCACGCCATGCCGAGCTCTATTCGACCCGCCGGCTGCTGGACGCCGTTGCCGCGGTGGGGGCCGAACCTGTATTGATTCAGCCCGAGCGGTGCCTGCTCCTGCTGGATGAGATGCAGGCCCATCTGTACTACGGATCCTCTCTGGTGGCGCCTTGCGCGGCGGTGATTCCGCGAGTGGGGGGTCCGATCACGCGTCTGGGGTCACGGCTGTTGCGTTATTTCGCCGGGGCAGGAAGCCGTTGCCTCAATACGGCGGAGTCGCTGGAGCTCTCCCGCGACAAGTTCGCCTCTTTGCAGGCGCTGGTCACGGCGGGTGTCGCCGTGCCGAAAACGGCCTACTTCACGCAGATGGAACAACGCGATCTCGCGATATCGGTCTTGGGCACACCCTTGGTGCACAAACTGCTCCATGGTTCTCAAGGGGTGGGCGTCCATCTTGCGGATACACCCATGGTTGCACGGGGGATGCTGGATACCTTCCTGCATCTGCAACATGAAGCGATGGCACAGCGCTTTCTCGGTGGACGCCAGGATTTCCGGGTACTGGTGCTGTTCGGCGAGGTGATCGCGGCCATGCGCCGGGAGGCTTCTACCAAGGATTTCCGCAGCAATCTGCACTGCGGAGGGCGGGCGAGGGCGTTGCCGGATTTGCCGGAGGAGTGGGCCGCCATCGCCCGCCGGTCGGTTGCCGCACTGGGTTTGGGTTTTGCCGGGGTGGACATCATGTTGGATAAGGATCATTCACCCTTGGTGCTGGAGGTGAACCCGGTGCCCAGCCTGGAAGGGATAGAGCGGGTCACGGGCCAGGATATTGCGGGCAGGTTGGTCAGGACGCTTTTGGGTGAGACCCCGTCCCCATCTCCTCGACCGCCGCCGTGATCCAGTTTTGGGCTTGCTGGTTGAGAACAGCGGCTTTGCCTTCGGCGGCCAGAACGGGTCCGATGCGTAATTCGACCACACCGGGCCGTTTGCGCCAGTCCGCGCGGGGCCAGAAACAGCCGGTATTGACGGCAATGGGCAACAGGGGCGCGTGCGCGCGGATGGCCAAACCGGCAGCGGTACTGCTAAAGGGGCCCACCGCTCCGCAGGGGTGGCGGGTGCCCTCCGGAAAGATCACCACGTTGAAGCCCGCCGCCAGGCGAATCTTGCCTTCTTCAATCACCTGCACCAAGGCGCGTTTTCCGGCGTCGCGGTCGATGCCGATGGGCCAGGACAGGCGTAGGCCCCAGCCAATGATGGGGATGCGGAGGAGTTCCTGCTTCAGTACGTAGGAAAGCCGCGGGAAGATGCACCAGAGCAACAAGGTTTCCAACGCCGATTGATGGTTGGCCACGACGACACAGGGTGCGGTCGGGATATTTTCGAGGCCGGAAATCCGATAGCGCAGACCACAACTCCAATGGAGCCAGCCGACACCAGTCCGCGCCCACAAACGGCTGTTCCAGACCCGTGCCGACAACGGCAGCAAAGCTACGGGCAGGGCGAAAATGGCCCAGATCAGGGTCCAGGCGGTGAAACCCACGTAGAACAAGCTGCTGCGCAGGGTACGTATCATGGGGCGCCGATGAGGGTGTGCACCGCCGCGCTGAGGTCGGCGAAGACGGGGTAACCCGCCGCTTCCGCTTCCCGGCGCGCACTTCGTCCCTTACCGGTGAGCACCAGCATGGGTCGCGCACCCGCGCTGCGCGCCGCGACCAGATCGCGCATGCTGTCACCGATGGCGGGAACCTGTTCCAACGAGACTTGTAGACGTTCTTGTATTTCCTGAAACAGGCCAGGCGCCGGTTTACGGCAGTCGCAGTCAGCTTCCGGTGTGTGGGGACAGAAGAAAATGGCCTCCACCCGGCCACCTACCGCCGCGAGTTCCTGACGCATGCGCAGATGGATGGCGGTCAGGGTGCGAATATCGAAAAGTCCGCGCCCCACACCCGATTGGTTGGTGGCTACCACCACCTGATAACCCACGCGATTGAGTCGCGCGATGGCCTCCAGGCTGCCGGGAATGGGACGCCACTCGGCGGGGGATTTGATGTAGGCGTTACTGTCCTCGTTGATCACGCCGTCACGATCCAGAATGACCAACTGCCCCATGTCAATTCCCCTGTAACTGCGAAAAATCCGCAATGTGCAGGAACGCTTCTTGGATTTGGGCGAGTAGCGCAAGCCGGTTTTGACGCAGTACGGGATTTTCATCCAGGACCATCACTGCGTCAAAAAACTGATCGACCGCGGGCCGCAAGCCGGCAAGCAGATCGAGGGTGGCGGCGTAGCGTCGCTCCGCGAGTTGTGCTTGAACGGGCTGCTCCAGAGCTTGCCAGTGCTCCCAGAGCGCGGTTTCCGCCGGGTCGGCGAAGTGTCCCGGATCCACCGACCAGTCGCCGGAGCGGGGTTCCTTCCGCAACAGATTATTCACCCGTTTGATCAGCGCCGCCAATGCCTCAGCCGCCGCATGTCCGGCCTGGAAGCGGGCGAGGGCTTCAAGACGCTGGCGCGCGTCCAGGGGCTCATAAGGCTGGCGACTGAGCACGGCGGTGATCTGGTCAGCGCGGAAGCCCCCCTCCCGGAAATAGACGCGCATCCGATCCTGAAAGAAGTCCAGCACAGCGGTTCGCGTTTCGCTATGGGCAACGGCGGGGCGGTAAGCGGCAAGTGTGCTGCGAATCGCCGCGTCAAGATTCAAGGGTATCTGACCATCCAGAACAATCCGCAGCACGCCCAGGGCGGCGCGGCGCAAGGCGAAGGGATCTCGATCGCCCGTCGGAATTTTTCCGATCGCGAAAAAGCCGCAGAGGGTATCCAGTTTATCGGCTACGGCCAGACATTGTCCGTGCGGGTCAGCGGGGATGGCGTCATCGCGACCGGCGGGCAGATAGTGCTGGGCGATGGCTGTGGCCACCTGGGCCTGTTCGCCGTCGTGTTCCGCGTAGTGCCCGCCCATGACGCCCTGCAGTTCGGGGAATTCGCCCACGAGACCACTGAGAAGATCGCTTTTGCAGAGTTCAGCGGCGCGAGCCATGGTGGCCGTGTCCACCGCGAAAAGCGGGGCGAATGTCGTGACGAGGGTCCGCAAACGCAGGGTTTTGTCGAGAAGGCTCCCCAGTCCATCCTGAAACAGAACTCCGGCGAGTGCTTCCCGCCGAGTGCGCAGCGATACCTGGCGATCTTGATCCCAAAAGAAGGCGGCATCGGCCAGGCGGGCACGCAGCACCCGGTTGTTGCCGCTGATGACCATCTGGGCATCCTGGCTATGCAGGTTGGCCACGAACAGGTAATGGGGGGCCAGACGGTGGTGTCCATCACGCAGAGGCACATAGCGCTGGTGTTGCATCATGACGGTGATCAGGGCTTCTTCTGGCACTCGCAGATAGTCTTCGGCAAAACTGCCGCCGAGGACAACGGGCCATTCGTTGAGTCCGGTGATTTCGTCCAGCAGAGACGCGGGCAGGATGGGCGTGACCGCCATCTCCTCGGCCAAAGCGGCTATTTTGCGATCGATGTGGGTGCGACGCTCCGCAAAATCCACCATCACCTGTGCCTGGTGCAAAGACGCGGCATAATCGGCGGGGGTGGCGATGTGGACGGCCTGAGGGTGGTGGACGCGGTGCCCGAAGCTCTCTCCACCGCTGCACAAGCCAAACAAGTTCCAGTCCAGCACTTGTCGGCCTTGACGCAACAGTAGCCAGCGTACCGGACGCAGGAAGTGGTCGGAACGCGTCCCCCAGCGCATACGCTTGCGCAAGGGCAGACCGGCTACTAATTTGCTAGCGATTTCGGGCAGTAGGGCATGGCTGTCTTGGGCCGCGCCGACTTCCCGCCAGGCGAGGATCGAGCCTTTGTCCGTCTCCAGGGTGAGCAGGTCGTCGAAGCGGACTCCGCAGGAGCGCGCGAAGCCCTCTGCCGCCGCAGTAGGCTTGCCTTGAGCATCACGGGCACGCGCCATGGGTGGACCACGCCGCAGGGTTTCCTGTGGCAGACTCTGTCGGGATACGTCCCTGATCCAGAGGGCGAGCCGTCGTGGCGTGACGTAGCCGTGGATGCTGCCGTATTGTAGTCCAGCCTCCTCCAACAGACGGGCAATGCCCTCTGCCGCGGCGTCCCGCAAGGGCATTTGTTCCCGTGCCGGCAATTCTTCACAGCCCAGTTCCAGGAGGAGATCCTCAGGCGCTGACATCTTGACTCCGCAGTAAAGGATGGCCGAGGGTGGCACGTGCCTCGGCATAGTGCTCGGCAACGCCGCGGGCGAGATTGCGGACGCGGCCAATGAAGCGCGCACGCTCATTGACGCCAATGGCACGGCGGGCGTCCAGCAGATTGAAAGTGTGAGAGCAGTCCAGAACACGCTCATAGGCGGGTAACGGGAGTTGCGCGCTGAGCAGCGCACGGCAATCTTTCTCCGCCTGATCGAAGCGCTGGAAAAGCTCCTCTACGGGAGCCAGTTCGAAATTATAGCGCGATTGCTCCACCTCGTTTTGATGGAAGACATCCCCGTAAAGTACGCCAGGTGTCCACACCAGGTCATAAACGCTTTCTACCCCTTGCAGGTACATGGCCAGCCGTTCCAAGCCATAGGTGACTTCACCCATGACGGGGTGGCAGTCCAGGCCGCCCACTTGCTGGAAATAGGTGAACTGGGTCACTTCCATGCCGTTGAGCCAGACTTCCCAGCCCAGGCCCCAGGCCCCCAGGGTGGGTGACTCCCAGTCGTCTTCGACAAAACGGATGTCTTGTATCCGGGCGTCAATCCCCAATACCGCCAGCGATTCCAGATAGATCTCCTGGAGATTCTCCGGATTGGGTTTGAGGACCGCCTGAAACTGATAGTAGTGCTGGAGGCGGTTGGGATTATCCCCGTAACGCCCGTCGGTGGGGCGGCGTGAAGGCTGCACGTAGGCCGCCCGCCAAGGCTCGGGGCCAATGGCCCGCAAAAAGGTGGCTGGGTGGAACGTGCCGGCGCCTACCGGCATATCCATGGGTTGGAGGAGGACGCAACCCCGGTCGGCCCAGAAGCTTTGCAGCCGCTGGATGATTTCCTGGAAAGTCATACGCATCTCTAGCAAAGGTTTCGCGCATTATGGCGCAATGCGGCTGATCCTGTGAAGGGCGTGACTGGTCGGTCGTATCCCCCCGCCATCAAAGAAGTTCGGCAATGCCCGAGGCGGCCCGTTTGGCGTCCAAAAAGACCAACCCGAGCTTCGCTTCCTTGCGCGCGATGACTGTCAGCACGGCATCATGACCCGCGTGGATCAGCAGAACATAGCCATTATCGCCTTTGATCATGACCTGTTCCAATTCGCCGCGCGCCAGTTCGATCGCCGTGCGGTCCCCCAGGGAGAGCATGGCGGCCGCCATGGCACCGACTCGGTCCTCGTCCATGGTCGAAGAAAGCAGGGAGGCGATGGTCAAGCCGTCGGTAGAAATCACCGCCGATGCCTCGATATCTGCAGAGGATCCGTTCAGATCGCTGAGAATGGATTTGAGCATTTCTTCACGCATTTTGTTCTCCTAACAATTCGGTACGGGGGACGAGTGGATATGGGTTTGCGGGTTAGCGATAGCGGTCATCTAAGACTTGTGCCAGTATGACGAAAGATTGATCCTGCAGTCGTGGTGTCCCGTTGATCACGAGCATGAAGCGGTGCTGGCCAATGAAGAGAGGCCAGAAACCCAATTCCGAACGCCCGGCAGGGTCTACCAGTGCCCAACTTTCTGTATTTACATGCAGATTATTTTTCAACAGGCGGCCGTGCCGGGACTGCAGAGAGAGCAGATCTGCGGAAAGCCCGGCCAGTTCTTCCGCCGCTTCATGTGTGAAGCCCGCTGCCGCCAGATAAAAACCGTCTTCGTCGGCCAGGAGCGTTTTTTGGGTGTCTGACAGTTGCGCGAGGACGGGCGGCAAGATGTCTTCCAAGCGCTCACTGGTCCGCGCGCGCGGATGGACCGTGCCACGCAGCAGCCCCAGTCTTTGCAAGCGAAAGAGGCTGCGCAAGGCTTCCTCCGCGTTCCTGGCCTGAGTCCAGCGCTGTGCGACCTCAAGGCGGAAGGGCGCTAGACTTCCTTCCCGCAAGACATGCAAAAGAGTGACACGATTACCCTCCTGATCGGGGCTAGAGGTGGCATAGTAGGCGCCTGCCGGCGTGATCTCGGCATATACATCGCCATTCGTGGCAACCAGTTCAATGCTCATGGCTGATCCCCGAGGCCTGGATCGATAGAGTAAAGGAGTGCCATGACCAGGTTTTTGACGTCGTCCTTGCGGCGACCATCCACTTCGAAAATAGGTGGAATGGGATTGAGCATCCGCAGATCCGTGGTCACCTCCGGGAGCATGTTCACGTAGTCTTCGGGCTGCGGCCGTGTTTTGACATCCGTCTTGGAGATACCGATGACCACCGGAACATCCACGATGAAATCCTTGAAGGCGTGCAAGAAAAAGTGCAGGTCCTTCTTGGGATTGGGCCTGGTATTATCTAACATCAGAATAAGGCCGAGGCCGCCGGTGGTGAGGATGTCCCACATAAAGTCGAAACGCTCCTGACCCGGTGTGCCATACAGGTGGATCTTGGTGCGTTCATCCAGCTTGAGTACGCCATAATCCATCGCCACTGTCGTGTGTCCCTTGCGGTTCAGCGTCATGTCCGAGGCCTGGGCATCGGTGGAAATGATAGGGACATCGGACAACACGGAAATGGCGGTTGTTTTGCCGGCCCCAACGGGACCGGTAAAGATGATTTTATTGTCTTCTCTCACAACGGGGCTCCTTCACAATAGGGTGGTTCCCTCGGCGGTCTTTATATCCGCATTTATAGTCCTGCGATACGCGCGAGAATGCGGCCGAGGAAGCTTCTCTTGGCCGATGGTATTTCTGCATGTGCTGGCGCGCTGTGTGCCGTCGTTAGGATGCTGTTTTCGCTTTTTTCCGCGGTGTCATAGCGGAGGAGCCCCAGACTGTCCGCCGCGGCGAGAAAATTGAAGAGATCCGCGGGCGCCACGCGTAACACCTTGATCGTGAGCGCGGGAGAGGCCGGAGAACGGGCAAGAAAGGCGGCCAAGCGTAGCGCGTCCGGCAGCATGACGAGCCGCGTCAGGTTCGGCCACTGCTTCAGTTGAACCGGAGCGTTCATCTGCAGGTGTTGACTGAGACGTCCGTCCGCGCTCCATGCGGCGACCTGCCAGAGCAGGGATTGAAGGGTGAGATGCCTTGTCGGTGTATTGGCGGGAATGTCATGGTTACTGGGCGCACGCATCTGCAGTCGCGCCTGTGGATCGCGGACCAATGACCGAAGGTGTTCGTCGTCCGTGAGCAGGACAACCTGGTCCACCACCGGATCTATGCGCAAGATGATCCGGTGGTGATCTTCGATGATGACGGCCGCAGCTTGGTCACGCCGGATGATTTGCAACTGCCCAAGGAGCCCCGTCTGCGCGTCAAACCGGCGTATTTCCTCGGGCCGCAACGCGGGGACCGGTCGTGGCGAAAGCGGTGGCGATGGCGCGGCTGCCGTGGGTCTCGCGGTCGCGGTGGTCGAAATACTCGGCGCGGATGGCGCGGGCACCTCCATCTGGGGACGAATCGGTGTTACCGTCGCGCCACTTTTCTCTGACGGTTTCTCCATCGGGGAAGGGGGGGCTTTGCTCAGGAGCAGGTCCAAGGCGGGGAATAGGGTCTCCATTCGTACCGGCTTTTGCAGGACCGGGAACATACTATCCGGTAGTGGAGAGATACTGGTCAGAAGGATATGCCGCCCCGGATATTCTCGCTGGAATTGCTCGATGAGGAGGGTCCCCTCGGGCCCGTCTATATCGACGATCGCCAGCGTGGGAGGGCGTTCGTCCCCAGCTTCCAGCAGGCGATAGCTGCGGCGGGTGAACATCTTGAAAGCCATGCGGAAAACCGCTTCCTTGCGGGTATCCATCCCGATGCCGCGCACGAGAATGCTTTCGCTGGTAGAGGTGTTTGGCGTCATGATCAATTCCTAAATGACCTGTCGTTGTGGGCGGCGCTGAAGGCGTTCGGCAAGATCGAACATCTGGCGCATGATTTCGTCATTGGGCTGGGTGTCTTTGCCCAGTATCTTCTTGATGAACTGGGGAAAACGCAGGTTCGCATCCATCCGTTCATACATTTCCAGCAGTGGGCCGTAGTACAGACCGTGGCCCGGCTGTGCCAAGGTGGCTTCTTCCAGGAGATCCACGGCTTCATCGACCTGGCCGTACTCGAGAAGCTGATTGAATTCGGTGAGAACGCTGTCGCTACTGTCTTTCGGAGTGATCTGATGATCGCGGCGCACCTCTTCCAAGACCAGCGACGGACTACTCAGGGGGATGGCTGTGATCGGTACGTAAAGCCCGTATTGTTCCGCCAGTGATGCGAGAGATGCCTCATTTCCCTCGCTGTCTGCGAGAAAAGACCACAGGGCGTGTTCACCCAAGGATTGTCCATGGCGGAGCAGGCGCAGGCGCAAGGCACTGCCGGCGCCCCACAAGGTGATATAGAGCTGGAGAAGGGTTTCCGCATAATGGGCACCGCGCCGCTGGTGATATAACATCTCCAGCAGGGTGACATGCAGGGCAAGTTTGCGCGGCTCAAGAATGAGGTTGCGGCGCAGTAGCCGTTCGGCTTCCTCGTTTTGATTGCAGGCGAGCAAATGTCCTGCGGCGTTCAGGGGGGAAATCAGGCTGGCCACTATCGCATATTCCTTGCTGTTCAAGGGCGCGATATCTGCTGGCCCGACGAGCAGTAGGTTTTCGGTTTCCGCCATGGCCCCGGCGGCGGCGTGATTGGTCGATGCCTTGGTTTTCGAGGCGAATCCCGAAAGATGGAGGTCACTGAGATCCAGGGGTTCCGGGTGAACGATCGCTTGCTTTAATTCCCTTTGCGCACTACTGAGCGCAGAGGAGGATGGATCCAGGACTGCGGATTTCGATGCGTGCGTAAGGCGGGTGATTTCCGCTTCGATCTGCGCGCCGCTCATCCCCAAATTTTCCGCAAGCACACGCAGCTGCAGATTCTGGGTATCCAAGTGAAGTCCTGCAAGGACCAGGTCGCGCGCCTCCTGGCCTACAATGACCCCGGAATCATAAAGTTTTTCAAGTACTTCACCAAAGCGATCCATATCCGGGATCTCACGATAAATGGCAAGCAGGCGCCGCATCTGCGGGATATCTTTGGGATTATGGTCGACGTACCAACGTAAGGAGGTGGCCGCCTGATCGAAGTGGCCGTAAGAAAGATATATATCCACCTCGTCCAGAATGCTGACCTCCTCGATACGCGTGGATGCGTCCGAGTAGGTGAATGTGTCCGGGTAGGGGGGGGATGCGGCATCGTGATTGGCCGTGCCTGTCTCGGCATGGTGCCTGTCGCCCTTACGCGAGGTCTTCCGGGTCGCCATGCCGCTGGAATGGGAAGAGCGGCGTTCGTGCAAGACTTTCCAGAGCCCGGTGATTATCACCAATGCTATGAGGATAACTATAATAATCAGGCTACTGCGGGGCAGTTCCATGCGGAAGGCTCGCTTCAGGGTGATGCATTATTTTACGGTTTTACCACTACCAAGCCAGTAGTTAGGCGTTTTTGCGGCACTGTCAATGTGTGAACAAGTTGGCGATTGCACGCGGGCGTTTCGCACTGGAGCCATCCGCGGATGGGGACAGGCGAACGGTTGCGGCGTATCCCGCAAAAAAGATGGGCAAGGCCTCCACCGGCAGGTGTGGTGATTCCATACGCGCCTCCTTTTCCCTTATGATTATGGCCTTAACGCAAGAGGCTGCCAACTCAGCCGTGGGGCAAGCCGCGATATGGATTTTTCGATGTGCCGCAAACAGGAAATTAAATGATGCGAAAACAAGCAGGTATCTGGCTACTGGCGACCCTGATGGGGTGCGGTGCGTCCACCTCGGAGGCCAGCGTGTATGCTTTACCCGCTCACGGCAATGTGGTTGGTGCGCTCAAGGCGGTAACGACCCACCGCGACGACACCCTCCTGGATATCGGGCGCTTCTATGATTTGGGTTACAATCAAGTGACCGCGGCCAACCCCGGCATTAATCCCTGGCTTCCCGGCCAAGCCAGCAAGGTGGTCATCCCGGCGGAATATGTTTTGCCGCCAAGGCCGTGGACGGGGATCGTCGTCGATATTCCGGCACGACGACTGTATTACTTTCCCGCGCATGATCGCGTGGTCTATACCTATCCTGTCGGGGTCTTTCTGCCGGGCTGGAAGGAGCGCCTGACGACCACTCGGATCGTGGCCAAATTCAAGAGGCCGGCCTGGAATGTCCCCAAAAACATTCATGCCTGGTTTGAGAAAAAATTTCATACGGATATCCCGTGGTACTGGCCCCCCGGCGCGGGCAACCCCATGGGCGAACTGGCCATGGAGACCGGGCTCTCCGGTATTTTCATCCACGGCACTTACCATCCTTGGGGAGTTGGCATGCGTGCCAGTCAGGGTTGTTTCCAAATGTATCCGGAAAATGTCGCCCAGTTGTTTCCCATGATTCCAGTGGGGACGCCGGTGCGGATTATCGATCAACCCAATCTGGTGGGCGTGCGCAACGGGCAAATCTACCTGCAGTCTTACAAGCCGATGCATGCTTATCACCAGGAGGGCATGCCGGATCTGCAGCGTGCCGTGGTGGCGATCAAATCCTTCATGGCGCGGAACCATGTGGATCAAGCGATAGATTGGGCCCGGGTCCGACGCCTCGTGGCGGCGCACGACACCGTCGCGTTGCCTGTCGGGGTGGACACGCCTAGCTTGGCCATGCTCTCCACCGCCCTTCCGGCGAAGCCCTATGCCTATGCACCCTACGGGCGGTCGGCAAATGGCGCTGCGGTGCCGCCGCCGTTGCCCTTGGCGGATTCCGTGGATCAGGAACATCTGCATGTCCAGGTGACTTTCCCGGACCAGGCGCCATAAAAATCATGCTGTTATCATATGCGGGTGAGGTGACCGCTCCCGATACCCTGTTCCTGGAACCATAGCCAGAGCAACCCTAGATATTCGTGGCTGACCTCGCTGCTGGTCTCCAGGTAGATGGCGCGCGGTAGCCAGCTATCGAGTCTCAGACCGTTGCTCCGGTCCAGACGGTAGTCGGTGGGTACCGGGATCACCTGTAGGCCGGAGTGACGGAACCAGGTGACCGCGCGCGGCATGTGCAATGCGGAAGTGACCAGATAGATACGCCGAATGTCATGTTGCGCCAGTAACGCCGCGCTATCTGTGGCATTGGCGGCCGTGTTATAGGACCGGGTCTCGGGCCAGATGGGGCTGCGTACATCGAAGTTCTGGCGCAGGATGTGTTCCATGGTGACGGCTTCGGGAGGAGCGCCCAGTCGTGGCACTCCGCCGCTGGGCACCAACGGGAGTCCGGTGTTTTTCGCCAGTTGGGCGGCCGCCATCAACCGCACCAGGGTGCGCGCATTGGCCGTTTCACGCGACGTGCCCGGGGATTGCATCACTTCGCCGCCACCCAGCACGACAATCGCCTGGGGGGCGTTAGCACCCCGCAGCGGGTGTGCTAGCGGCGGATAGCGGTCTTCCAGTGGCAGGAGCAGAAGTCGGGTGCCCACCGCGGTGGAGAAAAAATAGAGTGTGCTGAGGGCGAACAGAATCAGGACCCGCCCGAAATAACGCCAGCCGATCATTTCGGCGAGCCAGCCGATGGTCGCGAGAATGAACAAAATACCCGGTGGCTGGAGCAATGCTGAGGCCAGAGTCAATATGGTGGTATAGCGTAGCAGCATACCCTGGACCTCGTTCAGTCCCCGTTGATTTCGTGAAAGCTGCGCTCGGCGTGATAAGAGGAGCGTACGAGTGGGCCGCTGGCGACGTGGCGGAAGCCCATGGCCATGCCATCCTGCTGCAATTGTCGGAATTCTTCGGGTGGAATGAAGCGTGCGACCGGTAGGTGATGGCGGGACGGCGCCAGATACTGGCCGAGAGTGAGCAATTCACATCCCGTACGGCGCAAGTCCTGCATCACCATCCGAATTTCGTCGAGTTCTTCGCCCAGGCCAAGCATGAGCCCGGATTTGGTGGGTATCGCCGGATGCCGTGCTTTGAAGGCGGTCAACAGTTGTAACGAGTGGACATAATCCGCACCGGGCCGGGCCTGTAAATACAAGCGTGGTACCGTCTCCAGGTTGTGATTGAAAACATCGGGTGGCGTTTC
Source organism: Pseudomonadota bacterium (assembly GCA_021821285.1). Lineage (GTDB taxonomy): Bacteria > Pseudomonadota > Gammaproteobacteria > Acidithiobacillales > Acidithiobacillaceae > Acidithiobacillus. The sequence goes on along the minus strand of JAKACQ010000021.1, from coordinate 20,242 downwards.
GTGGAGTGCGGCCAGGGCCTTTTCCACCCGTCCGCGAAAATCCGGTACGAGGATTTCTATGTGGAGTTTCGGGCAGCTTTCGCGGAGGGCGGCGATAACCTGGGCGAAATGGCCAGCGCCGCCGTCGCGCAGATCGTCACGGTCCACGGAGGTGACGACCACGAAGCGCAGTTCCATGGCCGCGACGGTTTGAGCGAGATGGGCAGGCTCCAGTGGGTCCGGTGGCTGCGGGCGGCCATGGGCCACATCGCAGAAGGGGCAGCGACGGGTACAGAGGTCTCCGAGAATCATGAAAGTCGCGGTTCCACCGCCAAAGCATTCACCGAGGTTGGGGCAGGAGGCCTCTTCACAGACCGTGTGCAGGTTCGCTGCCCGCAGGATCTTTTTGAGCCGGTCCACTTCCGGGGACAGGGGCGAGCGCACTCGTAGCCACTGGGGCTTGGGTAGGCGTTCCGCAGCCACCGGTACGATGGGAATGGGGTTGCGTGCGGTTTTTTGGGCACCGCGTTCGGCCGGAGAGGGGTTTGGTCGGGGTTCCATTTCAGGCCCCTCCTTTTTGTAAGGGGCGATGGAGACTGGCAGCGAGTTCGGTCATCAGTGCCTCGGCGATGTCGCGACTGGACCAGTCGGGGCAAAGGTCATGCACCTGCGTCACGGCGAGGTTGGCCACACCGCAGGGATGGATGCGCTGGAATGGGCGCAGATCCATCTCGGTATTCAGACTCAGCCCATGGTAACTGCGCCCGTGCTGGACGCGCAGGCCGATAGAGGCGATCTTGGCGGCTTCGACATAAACCCCCGGGGCGCCATGCCGTGTATGCGCCGTGACGCCGTGTTGCCGAAGCAGGTGAATGACGGCCTGTTCCATGGCCGTGGTCAGTCCACGGACATGCATACCCATGCGTGGTAGATCGATGAGCAGATAAACCACCCATTGTCCAGGCCCGTGATAGGTGACTTTGCCGCCGCGATCACTGCGGATGACCGGGATGGGGCCGGGGTCAATGACATCCGCGGCATCGGCATTTCGCCCCAATGTGAAGACGGGCGGATGCTGTAGGAGCCATATTTGATCGGGAGTGTTCGCGTCCCGTTGGGACGTGAATTCGCGCATGGCGTCGAGCACCGTGAAATAGGGGAGCAGTCCTGGCCAGCAGCGTACGAGAATAGGGGGGCTCATAGGCAAAGAATCACGCCGTCAATTTCTTGGACGGAGGTATAGATCGCCAACAGATGCTCATGACTGTCGACCTCCAGGGAAACCGTCACCGCTTGGTACTGTCCCTGATTGCTGGGCCGGCAGGAGAAGGCCGTGCCGGGCAGATCCGGCGCGTGAGGCGCAATGGCTTTCTGCACCGCCGCAAGCAGGTTTGGGTGCTGGCCAATCGCTTTGACGTGGTGCAGGTGCGGGAAGTCCGCCGCTGGATTTCTGGGTGTTTCCATAGCGTCTCATCATCCTCTTGTGTCATCGCCGCGCGCGGCTCGTCCTGGAGATGGCCGGATATGCAGGTGCCGGACCCTTCCAGCCCGCACCCAGGGTTTTCTGCGGTGCGCCCCGCGGGTGGCCGGGTCGATGTATCGCGGGACAAGGTCGCCGCGAAGCATCTTCATGCCGTCATGGTAAGTCTTCCTCCGCCCGAGGTGAAGCCCCCATCCGCAGGATGGCCCGGAACGCGCGGGATCGGTGTACGGATTCGTCCTCGTGCGTCCGTGCTCAGAGCGCGCTGCGAATCTCGTGAAAGAGACGTGCCATCCAGCCGGCTTTCGCCGCCGCACTCTGCGCGACGATGGGTACGGATTTTAATACCTTGCCGTCCAGACGGAAGACCAGTTGCCCAATGATCTGCCCTCTTTTGAATGGCGCCTGTACCTTGGGCGCGATGATGATCGCGCGTTGCAATTCGGAAAAGTGGCCTTTGGGCACGGTGACATCCACCGCCTGTTGGACACCGACGGGAATGTGCATGGGAGACCAGTCACCGCGGGTGATCTCCCCCACTTTTTGACCGGCGGTGTAGACCGGGTGATCGACGAAAAACCGGTAGCCGTAGTCGAGCAGGGCTTCCACGGCATTGGTGCTACCGGCCCAGCTCGGTCCGCCGAGAACGACGGCGATCAGACGGCGACCATTCCGCATGGCTGTGGCATCGATGCAATAGCCCGAAGCGTCCGTCAGACCGGTTTTCAGGCCATCCACGGTGGGGTCGCGAAAGAGTACGGGATTCCAGCTGCGCTGGGTGATGCCGTTATAGGTGTAGGACTTCTGCTTGGTGATTTGGATGACTTGCGGAAACTGCCGAATCAGTGACCGTGACAGCTTCGCCACGTCCAGCGCCGTGGTGTACAGGTCGCTGTCAGGTAGGCCATCCACATTGCTATAGTGGGTGTTACGGAGATTCAGGCGCATAGCCATGTCGTTCATCAGAGTGACGAAGCCGGATTGACTGCCCCCTACCGCTTCGGCAAGGGCCACAGACGCGTCATTGCCCGAATCGATCAGCAACCCATGCAGCAATTGGTCGACGTTGGCCGGGGTGTTGGGCTGGATGAACATGCTGGACCCTCCCGTCTTCCAGGCCGTATTGGAGATCGGGATGTTTTCCTGAGCGGTGAGGGTGCCGTCCTGAATGGCTTGATAGGTCAGATAGGCGGTCATGAGCTTGGTCAGGCTGGCGGGCGCCCGCCGCAGGTTCTCGCTCTTTGCCGCGATGATCTGTCCGGTGTCGTAGTCCATGAGCACATAGCTGACGATGGCGGGTAAGGCTGGTGCGGGCGGTGTCGGCAGCAAGGGGGTGGGCACGGCGGCAACGGCCCAAGGGGCCAAGCATAAGCCGGTAACCAGAAAAAGCAGGCGAACGATACGGGAAGTACGGACGATCATGAGGGGTCCTCAGTGGGGGGTGCTGATGGGTGCTTTCTGTCATTTGTACGACTCCGGATTATAGCGGCGCGCGGACAGAAAGCCATGCCGGGAAAGATGGACAAAGGCTGATGCGGCGGTTTGTCGTCGGGTGTTTCGTCGCATTATTCGTGCAAGCGTGGGTGAGCGTGTACCGACATGAGAATGCCCAGACCGATCATGAAGGTCAGCATGGCAGTGCCCCCGTAGCTTACCAGCGGTAAAGGGACACCGACCACCGGAAGTATCCCGGTGGTCATGCCCATGTTAATGAAAATATAGAGAAAGAATGTCAGGCTCAGGGTACCTGCGATCAGGCGACCAAAGGGATCACGGCTTTCATAGGCGATCACCAGTCCACGTAATATGATCAACAGGTAGGTGGAAAGGAGCACGAGGACACCGATCAGGCCAAATTCTTCGGCAAATCCGGCAAAAACGAAGTCGGTCTGTGCTTCCGGCAGAAAATCGAGATTGACCTGGGTGCCATTGAACCAACCTTTTCCCCACAGTCCGCCGGAACCCACGGCAATCATGCTCTGAATGATGTGGTAACCGGCCCCCAGAGGGTCGCGTTGGGGGTCTAGGAAGGTCAGGATGCGTTCTTTCTGATAGCCGTGCAGAAAATACCAGAGTATCGGCCCGCTCACTACCACGAGAAGGATGAGGCCAATGAACCAGCGGCGTCGCACCCCCGCCAGCCACATCATGAAAATCCCCGCCGCACCAATCTGTGCGGCGGTACCCAGATCCGGTTCCTTGGCGATCAGTAGAAAGGGGATGGCGATAAGTACAAAGCCCGCTGCTGCCGAACGCCAATGCCGGACGTTTTCCTGCTGAGCGTAGTAATAGGCGAGCAGCAGGGGTAAAGCCAGCTTCATGAGTTCCGAGGGCTGAAACGTCAGAGAGCCGACACCCAGCCAGCGGCGTGCACCGAGATTGGTTTTCCCCGCGACGAGGGTGATGGCCAGCAGGATAACGCCCACGCCGTACAACGCGGGTGCCCAGGCGCGGAGCCGTTCAGGCGGCGTATTGGCGACCGCCACCATGACGCTGATACCAACGGCAAAGCGCACGAGCTGGGCCAGGACGACGCGGATACTTTCCTGGCTGCCGCTATACAGGACCGCGAGGCTGATGATCATCAGAAGGACGATGCCGGTCATCAATGCCGGGTCCAATGCTTGCCAGGGATACAGTATGCGCGTCCGCCAACTCATGGCATGGTCTCCGCGCTCGCTGGCGCTTTGCGGTGAATATCCATCAGGCCCAAGGGATCGCGCAGACCCCTACCCTTATATACGCGCGGCAACCGGAGGCTCATACGTGTTGTGGCCGTAGCGTGTGGCGCAAGTGGTCGAGCGCAAAGGTGAAGAGCGGCCACAGCAAGGCGCCGAGCAATGGTCCCAGCAGGAGTGAAAAATGCCAGGTGATGGCGCCTGCCCAAGCCTGCCACAACCAGACGATTAGACGGTGCGCCAGCAGCAGCAAAAAGACAAAGAAGAGTTGTTCCCAGGGAGGCAGGCTGCGAACCCTGCCCAGGCCAGAATAGAGGAGATAGATCATAATGATCGAAGCAATGGCCTGGGCCCCCAGCACATCACCGAGGGCGATATCCTGAAACAGGCCGATCAGCCAGACGATGGTGAAGCTCAGTTCGGAGTTGTTGCTGATCGCCCAATACAAGAGCAGCAAAGTGACGAAATCGGGGTGGAGCAACGCATACAGCGCACCAAGAGGGACAGTTTCCGCCGATAGGGCGATGAAGAAACCGAACACCAGTGCGATGATCATCATGGCGCGGTCGGCCGTGATGGCGGGCCGCTCCATAACATCAGCACGGTACTCAGCCGCCCTAATCGCACCGCCGGCTGTACCGCAATCTGGGCAAATGGCTGATCGCCATTACGGACGATAGCGGTGATGGTGCCGACCATGAGTCCCGGTGGATAGCGACCACCCAGACCGGAGGTGACCAATCGATCCCCCCGTTTCAGCGCCGTATCGCGCGCTTGAAAAGGAACGATGAGTTGATGAAGGTTGCCCTCCCCATCCACGAGTAGTGGCAGGTCCGAGCCTACGGGTTGCACGGGGACGCTGCTGCCCAGATCAGAAAGCAGGGCTACCTGGCTGCTCATGGGTGAGACACTGACGACTTGCCCCGCAACCCCTCCCGCGGCTAGCACCGGTTGTCCCACGAAGACGCCGTTGCGCGTTCCCATGTCGACCGTTATCGACTGATTGCTGGGGGAGAAATTCTGGGCGATGACTTGCGCCACCGCGACTTTCCCGGGGGGCTGAGGGAGGCTGTCGAGCAGGGCCAGAAGTTGGCGGTTCTCAACGCGCAGAATTTTTGCCTGTAGCAAGTCGGGCCGCGCTTGAGCGAGTTCCGCGCGCAGGCGCGCATTTTCCGACGCCAGCGCCGCGCGACTCTGGAGAAAGCGCGCTGCCTGCTGCCAGGCATTGGCTCCTTGCAGGTTGACCCATTGTACAGGATAGGCCACGGTCAAACCCACATTGCGCAGTCCAGGGTGCCTTTCACTGAAAACGGTAATGAATACCGTCAGTAGGCTCAATACCGCTACGCGGAGGAGGGGTGGGTAGCGGTGAGGGAAAAACAGTGCAGGCATAATGGTCCAAGAAAAGCCGCCGGCTCAATCGTCGGCAAATACTTCACCCAGAAGCTCCAATTCTTCGAGGGCCCGACCGCTACCCCGCGCCACACAAGTCAAAGGATCCTCCGCGATGATCACCGGCAGTGAGGTTTCCTCCATGATCAGCCGATCCAGGTCGCGGAGGAGTGATCCCCCCCCGGTCAGAACCATGCCGCGTTCCGCAATGTCGCCGGCGAGTTCGGGTGGGGTCTGCTCAAGCGCCAAGCGGATGGCACCTACAATGGCGCCCAGGGGCTCTTGGAGGGCCTCGAGGATTTCATTGCTGGTGATCGTGAAGGTTCTTGGCACGCCTTCTGCGAGATTGCGTCCACGCACCTCGATACTGAGCACTTCCTGCCCCGGATAGGCGCACCCCACTTTTTTCTTGATTTCTTCAGCCGTGGTTTCACCGATGAGCATGCCGTAATTGCGACGAATGTAATTGACGATGGCCTCATCCATTTTGTCACCGCCCACCCGCACGCTCTGGGAGTACACCACTCCACCCAGCGCGATGACGCCGACCTCGGTGGTACCGCCACCGATATCTACCACCATGGAACCCGTAGGCTCCGCAACGGGCATCCCGGCACCGATGGCGGCGGCCATCGGTTCTTCAATCAAGTGGACTTCGCGCGCCCCCGCGCTCATCGCCGATTCGCGGATGGCGCGTCGCTCCACCTGTGTGGCGCCGTAGGGCACGCAGACGATGATGCGCGGGCTGGGACTCAGAAAGCGTTGATGGTGTACGCGTTTGATGAAGTGCTTGAGCATGGCTTCGGTGATTTGGAAGTCGGCGATCACACCATCTTTCAGTGGCCGGATGGCCGTGATATTGGCTGGTGTGCGACCCAACATGCGCTTGGCTTCTTCACCGACGTGCATGCGTCGGCTGGTGGCGCCGCTCCGTCCGGTGTGGATGGCGACGACGGAAGGCTCCGACAGGACGATACCTTTGCCGCGCACATAGATAAGAGTATTGGCGGTGCCCAGGTCCACCGCGAGATCAGTGGAGAAGAGACCAAGAATACGTTTAAGTATCATCAAGTTAATTGCCCTGCTGAGAATGGAGGAATTGGCTTTGCAGGCGCGGAAACCTTCCACCCCCGAACAATGCGTTTCACAGCGGGCAGTCTAACATGGGGAATGGCCGAGACAAAGCCATGACATTTGCGTTTGGATGCCCGTGGTGCTTATTGCGCGCAGGGATCACCCAGAGGAGGGTATGGTCCGTTTTTATCCCCGGTCAGCTGTCGAGGGCGTCGTCCTCACCCTCCTGATCACCCAGGAGCCCGATATTTTTCATTTTGGTGCGCAGTTGTTTGCGGCTAATGCCCAGAAGGACTGCCGCCTGGCTCTGGTTGAACCGGGTTTTTTCAAGGGCGCTGAGTACGGTTTGGCGCTCGAGCGCCGGCAGGTCGAAGGGATTCGTGGCGGCGGAGAATATGTTATCGCATTGCTGCTGGGCGATTTCGGCGGGTAGGTCGCTGCGCTGGAGGTGTCCATGACGATTGAGGACCACCATCCTTTCCAGGAGATTTTCGAGTTGACGGATGTTTCCCGGCCAGTCGTACGCCTCCAGAACGGTCAGGGCGTCCGGGGCGATGGTGATCACCGTACTTCGGCCGATAACCATGCAAATTTGCCGCAGAAAATGATGCACCAAAGGCGCGATATCGGCCCGGCGCTGCCGCAACGGCGGAATATGGAGCGGAATCACGTTGAGGCGATAGTACAGATCTTCACGAAAGTGTCCTTCACTGACCGCTTTCGCAAGATCCACATGCGTGGCGGCGACGATGCGGGCTGCGAGGCGTTGAGGCTGATGGGTGCCGAGGCGGGTAAATTCCCGTTCCTGCAAGGCACGTAACAATTTGACCTGCATGGGCAGTGGCATGTCTCCCACCTCGTCGAGGAAGAGCGTGCCACTGGCCGCCATTTCCAGTTTGCCCGCTTGGGCCCGAGTGGCGCCGGTGAAAGCGCCGCGCTCGTAACCAAAAATCTCACTTTCCACCAACTCCAGGGGAATGGCGCCGCAGTTGAAGGCGATAAAAGGCTGTTCGGCTCGCGACGATGCTTGATGCAACGCGCGTGCGACCAGTTCTTTCCCGGTGCCGGACTCTCCGGTAATGAGCACGTTCGATGGCGCGGGCGCAACCAGATTGATGGTCTCCAGCAACGTCTCGATGGCGCGACTCACGCCGATCAGGCCATACCGGCGCGGCTCCTGGCGCAATGGGGGTAGGGATTTCCCATGCCGACCCAAAGTCTGGCGAATGAGGGCAATGAGTTCGCCTTCATCGACTGGCTTGGTGAGGTAATGCTCCGCCCCGGCCTTGATGGCTTCCACGGCCTGTTCGATTTCTCCATAGGCCGTGGAGATGATGACCGGGATTTCCGGGTGCGCCTCCTTGATCCGGCGCAGCAGATCCGTCCCCGACAGGCCGGGCAGGCGCTGATCCGTCAGAACCAGGGCGGGATGCTCGGTCCGTATCCTGTCCAGCGCTTCTTCGGCATTTTCCGCCGCGATGGTCGGGTAGCCCTCCGCCTCCAGGACTGCGACGAGTACACGACGCAGATTTTTTTCGTCCTCTACAATCAATACGGGGTTTGCCATGGACCACTCGCTGCTGACTTTCAATACCCTCTAACTTAGCCTATTTTCGACCGGAGAGGGGAGACGCAACGGCAAATGCAAGACAAAATCCGCACCGGTTGCCGTGGTGCGTAGTTCCACCCCGCCGTCATGCACCATCATGATCTTGGTGACTACGGCCAGCCCGAGTCCGCTGCCCTTGGTTTTGGTGGTGACATAAGGTTTGAAAATGGTGTCGCATTTCTCATCGGGTATACCTGGACCGTTATCGCGAACGCCGATATTGAGCTGGTAGTGCGGCAGCGACTCCGCGTAAAGATGGATGTGACCACCGATTGGCGGTAGAGCGTCGATGGCATTGAGAAGGAGGTTGCTGAGCGCCTGCCCGATCAGCGATGGGTCCAGCAGCGCGTGCAGCGACGTGGGGCAATCCACGGAAATGGCGATGGCCTTTGCCTCCAGATCGGCGGTGTGGCGCTGTACGCTGCGTTCCAGCAAGCTGCGGATCTCCATGTCCACCGGCGTGGCGGCGTAGGGTCTGCCAAAATCGAGAAAACCCTGGGTCATGTCATAGAGACGCTGGACCTCCTCTTCGATGATACGAATAAAATCCCCTTGATTTTCCTCATTCCCATAGCGTACCAGATAACGCGCGGCGCCCCGCAGCGAAGACAAGGCGTTGCGAATCTCGTGCGCCACCTGCGCCGACATTTCACCGATGGTGGCCATGCATTGCATGGCCTGTTGGCGCTGATGCAGTTGCCGAAGTTCCATGAGATGTTCTTTGAGGCGTTGTTCCGTCAGGCGGAATGCGCGCTCCAGGCGATGCAGTTCATCACCGGATAGGGGCGGTTGGCGTGATGCCGCCGGACGCTCTTCAAGGCCCAGTCGTGCTTCCATGTTCTCGATCTCGCCCAGGAGTCGCAGTACCGGGCGCGTCATCGCCAGGCTCACCAGGTAGGCGCCCAGCAGACCCAGCAAAGCCGTAATCAAGCCAAGTATCAACAGGCGACTGGTCGTGCGATTCAGCCGCTGGTTGACGAGTTCGGCAATCTGCTGGCGGTCGCTGTTCACCCAGACGGCCCCGAGGCGATGTCCGTCCGCGAGAATGGGGGCCATAAACTGGTCGTTCTGATGGGTCGCCGCCTCGGGCAGTGGCCGCTGGATGGTCTGCCCCAGTTGCGCGATATGCTTGCTGGCGACGATGACGTCTAGATGGTTGACTACCACGACCGAGCGTACCAAGGGATTATTGGAGTTGGCCAGCTTGCTGAGTTTGCCGCCATCCTTGAGGAGCAGTGGATCCGCAGCGTCGCTGGCCAGGTTCTGGGTCAGACGCATCAGTTCGGTTTGCACCTGACTGGTCAGATCCGTACGTACGGAGGTATATAGAAAAATGGAAATCAGGAGATATATAAGGGCTACCAGCAGGAGCACAAAGGCCATGCTCTTGGCGCGCCAGGTCATACTCCGCCAAAACTGCGAGATGGGATGCACCAGCGCGACATAGGACCGGGTCATGCCGTGCATGCCGCGCGCCCAGGAGCGGTGCAACCAACCTATCTCCTGCGGGGGCGGCGGCGCGCTTCTTGCCGAAACCTGAACGTCCTTGAAGGAACGGCTCACGGTTTGGGCGAACTAAAATTCTGGAAGCCCATGCCGTTCATGGTATTCGCCGGTAATGTCAGGATCTTTCTCTCCACGCGGTCGCGCAACGCCACCGGTAATCGTCGGTTGGCGGCCAATACCCAGTCGGGTGCATCCCCCACACCTTGTATGATAGACCAGGTTCCGGGCAATTCCTTTTCCAGAGCGGTGATGGTTGCTATCCGGGCAACACCCAACTGCGCCTTTCCATCGGCCAGGTAGGTGAGTACGGCGCGCTCCGATCCCACGGCCAACCAAACGATGGTGCGACCGTCGGCGAGTGTGCGCAGTCTTTCCGCCGCAAGGGATTTCCCGCCGCAATAGGGACTGGCATAGGCGACCGACAGCGGATCGGGCAATCCGGGCTGGATCCCCTTCGGGGTCCTGCGCGCGATGATGGCCAGCCCTTGAGTGTTTTTGTATGGTACGGATTCTGCCAATGGGATCATCCAATTCCTTTCCGCAGGTACCATTTTGGGCGTGAGCAGTGCGAAGTCAAACCGGCCTTTACGTCCATCCGCAACATAGGCGCTTTCATTACGCGGTATCACCATTTGGACGGGGCGATGGGTGATTTGAGACAATGCTGCGCGCAGCGGCGCAAAAATGCGATAAGTGGAGAGGGGGGTGAATGTGGGTGGAATGCCGAGGGTCAAAGTCTTTTGTTTCACCTTGGGATTCAAGGCAACGCCGTGTATATCCTTATAGAGTGTGCGCAGCACATCGTAGTCTGCATCACTGACGGGCTGAAAGCCCGCGGCCAGCCCACCCAACGCGCGGATGACGGCCGGATCGCTCCGATGCACCTGTAAGAAAGCGGCGGTCAGGCGCGACCGCACCGCCGCCGGGACCCCGGAAGAGGCCGCCAACAGGTCGCCTGGCCCGACATCGGCGCGAGCGATGACGCGCAAACTACCTGAACGCAAGTAAGGCGCGGCCACGTTTTCTGCCACGGCCGTCGCATCGTAGAAGCGTGCGGCCACGTCCATCAGGGCACTTTGGTCGGAGCCGCTCTGGCGAAAGGTACTGAAACTTTTGCGCGTGAGTCCCACTTCATGGAAGAGCGACAAAGGAATCAACGATGAAGCCGCGCAGGCCGGATCCCCCATCACGAAGCTCTGATTACGGAGCTGGAGGATCGTGTGTATGGCGCTATCCTTGCGCACGACGATCACACTATGATTCCCTCCGGGCCTGGGTATTACCCCGACCAATGGCTGGTAGGCTTCGGTATGGGCGGTGCGAATATAGGAAATCGGGCAGAACAGGGCGATCTGTGCCGTCGGCTTTTCGGCCTCATTATAAAAGTTTTGCAGATTGGCGCTGAAGCTGAGGGTGACCTTCTGGCCCACCGCTCGACTCAGATACTGGGCGAGCGGCGTGAACGCGGCGTACATCACTGCCGGGCTGCTGACCGGCGGCAGCAGGAAGCGCAGATCGGCTTGCGCGGAGATACTGGAAAAGCAGAGAATCATCCACAGCCAGAGATGCTTGGGAAAGGTCATGACTGTTTCCTGAGTCGCAGGTATTTTATAGTCTCAAGCAAAAGGAGTGCCAGATCCATGTCAGGTCTTGATCGTCTCAATCACTTTAACGTGCTTGGTGAAGCGCACATGATCGACGTTGGTGAAAAGACGGTGACCATACGGGCGGCACTGGCGGTGGGGGAAATCGTCATGGCGGCGGCAACGTTGGAACGCATAGAGTCCGGACGGATGGGAAAGGGGGATGTGCTGGGTGTGGCCCGTATTGCGGCCATTCAGGCCACCAAAAGGACATGGGAACTGATCCCTTTGGCACACCCGCTGCTCCTGACGGGCGTCGAGGTCGAACTGATGCCGGCGTATGATCCCGCGCGGATCGTTTGTCGTGCCGAGGTGCGTTGCGCCGGTCAGACCGGTGTTGAAATGGAAGCACTCACCGCCGTTTCTGTGGGTTTGCTCACGATCTATGACATGTGCAAAGCCATAGATCGCGGGATGTCCATGCGGAACATCGGCCTGTTGCGGAAAGAGGGTGGAGAAAGTGGCCTCTGGGAACGAGATCCGTCATCCGCCTGACGGATGTTTACTTGCCGTGATGCGGTGAAGAACTGTAACGCATCATCACCTCCCGATCTTTCCAATTCGCCTCTTTCAGGATCTCGCTGGGGATCATGTAGCGATCTTGCGGTGCCACATCCTGAAATTTCACCACGCGCAGCACGTCGCTGAAGGAAAGTTTACGCAGCAGGCCATCTTTGTCCGTGGCGCGCACGATCATGGCATCCTTGAGTAAGGCATAGACGTAAAAGTTGCCGGGGCGCAGCTTACCATCCTTATCCTTCCAGGTAACGGTAATGCGCGAATGCTCCTTGAAATCGTCGCGAATCATGGGGGTCTCCTTGGATTGAAGGTCCATAACTAATCACCGTGTCGGGTATAAAGCAAATAAGCGCTATTTATTACAAAATCAAAAACGCTGACTTGCTTTATCACCACTGCTCCGCCACCATCTCCGGATGTCGGATTCCCAATATTTGGTGTATCGAGAACGCGAGGTACGAGGTGGCGACCGTCACAGAATTTGAAGACCATGACCGGCAGGAAATCAAATACAGCACCTGCTACATGTGTGCTTGCCGCTGTGGCATCAAGGTCACGATAGAGGACAACAAGGTGCGATTTATTCAAGGCAATCGCAACCACCCGATCAATCAGGGCGTTCTTTGTGCGAAGGGTTCCGCCGGCATCATGAAGCAATATTCCCCCGGCAAGCTGCGCAATCCTCTGCGCCGCAAGCCCGGTACGGAGCGGGGCGCAGGGGAGTTTGAAGAAATTTCTTGGGACGAAGCACTGGACACGCTGACTCAGCGTCTCGCCCATATCCGCGCCACGGATCCCAACAAGCTCGCCTTCTTCACCGGGCGCGACCAGATGCAGGCCCTGACCGGTCTCTGGGCACAGCAGTTTGGTACGCTCAACTGGTCGGCGCATGGCGGGTTCTGCTCCGTGAACATGGCAACCGCGGGTCTCTACATGCTTGGGCACGCGTTTTGGGAGTTCGGGGATCCGGACTGGGAACGCACCAAGTATTTCATGCTTTGGGGTGTCGCCGAGGATCACTCCTCCAACCCCATGAAGATCGGGTTGGAGAAACTCAAGCGCCGTGGCGGCAAGTTTGTGGGTATCAACCCGGTACGCACGGGTTATCAGGCCATTGCCGATGAGTGGATACCCATCAAGCCGGGTACGGACGGGTTGTTTGCGCTTTCCATGGTCCATGTGCTGCTCCAGAACGAGCAGTTCGACTGGGACTTTCTCCTGCGCTACACCAACGCCCCTTTCCTGGTCGTCAACACGCCTGGCAAGAAAGGGGATGGTCTGATCCTGCGCGATGGCGAAGGGCATCCCATGGTCTGGGATCTCAAGAAGGGGGCCTTCGCCAACGGGCTGGAGGCAGGATCAAGCGGCGCCCTCTTTGGTGAATACACCGCACCGGACGGGCGACCCGTGCGCACGGTCATGTCCGTGCTCACCGAGCGCTACCTCGACGAACGGTATTCGCCCAGGGAGGCCAGTAAGATCACGGGAATCCCCGCTGGAACCATTGAGCGTCTCGCCTTGGAAATGGCCCATGTCGCTTTCAAGGAAAGCATCGAGATCGAGGTCGAATGGACTGATTGGGCGGGCCGCAAGCACGATAAGTTTATCGGACGCCCGGTCTCCATGCACGCCATGCGTGGCATTTCCGCCCACTCCAATGGCATGCAATCGGCGCGCGCGGTCCATCTGCTCCAGGTTTTACTGGGCACCATTGATTGCCCCGGCGGCTTCCGTTCCAAAGCGCCATATCCCAAACCCGTGCCGCCGCCCAACAAACCCGCGCAGCACAGTGCCCCCAATACGCCGCTTAAATCATTGCCACTGGGCTTTCCGACGGCGCCGGAAGATCTGGTCATTGATGAAAATGGCCGGCCCAAACGTATCGATAAAGCATATTCCTGGGAGGCGCCCATCGCTAACCATGGCCTGATGCACATGGTCATCACCAACGCGGTCAACAAAGATCCTTATGCCATCGATACGCTGATCTTCTTTATGGCCAACATGAGCTGGAACTCCACCATGAACACGGCCAATGTGCAGGAAATGCTCAGATCCAAGGACGACAACGGCGAATACAAGATCCCTTTTCTCGTGGTCGTCGATGCCTTCCATTCGGAGATGGTCAATTTCGGTGACCTGATCCTGCCGGATACTACCTATCTGGAACGCTACGACGCCATCTCCCTGTTGGATCGACCGATTTCCGAGCCGGATGCGATTTGCGATTCCATCCGCCATCCCATCCTCCAGCCGGATCGAAATGTGCGTCCCTGGCAGGAAGTGATGGTCGATATCGCCGGTCGCCTCAAATTCCCGGCCTTCACTCACGAGAATGGTGAACCGCGTTTCACCGGCTACAAAGATTTCATCATCCACTATGAACGGGCGCCGGGTATCGGCTTTTTGGCGGGTTGGCGGGGCACCGACGGCAATACCCATCTGCGGGGTGAACCTAATCCCAACCAGTGGGATCGCTACATCGAGAATGAGGGATTCTTCAAGTATCACTTGCCGGAATCCATGGCGTTTTACCGTTTCGCCAACAAAGATTATCTGGAACTCGCGCAGCGTGTCGGCTTTAATCCAACCGCCGATCCCATCGTCATCGAGTTGTATTCCGAGACCCTCCAGCGTTTTCGACTGGCGGGGCAAGGGCTCTACGACGGACCGCAGCCCAGGGATCCGATCGATCGCGAACGCCTGGCGACTTACTTCGATCCGTTGCCCGAATTTTATGAGCCTTTGGAGCAGCAGCGTATCGACAAGAGGGAATACCCTTTCTTCGCCGTCAACCAGCGACCCATGATGATGTATCACTCTTGGGATAGTCAGAATGCGTGGCTGCGCCAGATCATCGCCCAGAATTATCTGTACATGAACCGCCAGCGTGGTCTGCAGATGGGCATCAAGGACAAGAGTTGGGTTTGGGTGGAAAGCCACAATGGCAAAATTCGTGTCCAGATCAAGCTCATAGAGGGCTGTCAGGAAGATACGGTATGGACCTGGAACGCCATCGGCAAACAGTCCGGTGCCTGGGGGTTGAAACCGGATGCCGCCGAAGCGACTCGTGGCTTCCTGATGAATCATCTGATCTCGGAGTTGTTACCGGTCAAACAGGGGGAGCGGCGTCTGACGAACTCCGATCCGATCACGGGTCAGGCGGCCTGGTATGATCTAATGGTGAAGATTTACCCGGCAGCACCGGGAGAGGAGGGTGCCTGGCCGGTATTCCCGACCATAAGGCCGTTGCCCGGAGACAAGCCTGCGTCTGACGTGCTGCGTTATCAGACGCACGCGCCCGTCAATCTGAAATCCTGACGCGCCAAGGAGGATGCCATGAGACTCGGTTTAGTCATCGATCTGGACACTTGTGTAGGGTGCCACGCCTGTGCGGTGGCCTGCAAGGAATGGAATACCAGCGGCATCACGGCACCGTTGACGGACTACAGCCCCTACGGCGCCCAGCCTTCCGGTGTGTGGTTCAATCGTATTCGCCACTTTGAAGTGGGCGACTATCCTTACAACAAAACCATCAATTTTCCCATGTCCTGCATGCATTGCGAAAATGCGGAGTGCGTGACCGTGTGCCCGACCGGTGCTTCCTACAAGCGTGCCGAGGATGGGATCGTGCTAGTCGACCAGAGTAAATGCATGGGCTGCAACTATTGCGCTTGGGCCTGTCCTTATGGGGCTCGGGAATTGGACCGTGTCTCCGGCACCATGAAGAAGTGCACACTCTGCATCGATCGCATTTACGATATGGAGATCCCGGAAGAAGAGCGGCAGCCAGCCTGTGTGCTGACCTGTCCGGCGCATGCCCGCATGTTCGGCGATATCGATGATCCTGAGAGCCCGGTAAGCCGGGCGGTGCGTGAGCGGGGCGGGTACCAGCTTATGCCGGAGCTCGACTATGATCCTACGAATCACTATTTGCCTCCTCGTGTCCACGCCCCCATCCCGACGGAAGCGCTTAAGAAAAAGGCCGCCCGCAAGGTGAAGGAATGGGTCAATCGTGTTGTCGAGCGCTGAGGAGGTACCATGCATCCGGCTCTCGCAGTGATTTTCCTGACGCTGTTCTCCGGTGGCGGATTTGGGATCGCCGCGCTCACGGCCATCGTCAACGACTTCCAGATTGACGGAGGTCTTAATCCGTTGCAGACGATGGTGGCCATGATCCTCTCTCTGGTGTTCGTCAGTATCGGCATGCTGTCCTCTACTGCGCATCTGGCCAACCCCAAAAACGCATGGCGTGCATTCACCCGTTGGCGCACCTCCTGGCTGGCGCGTGAGGGGGTGTTCGCGGTGCTCTATTATCCCTTCGCCGCACTGTACCTGAGCTGGGTATTTTTCACCGGCGGCACCCACGATCCCGTCGGTCTGATCCTGGCTAACCTGACCGGGATCATCGGACTCATCACGGTATTTTGCCAAGGCATGATTTATGCCGTGTTGCGTACCATCCGCCAGTGGAATACCCCCCTGGTCCCCACCAACTTTTATGCGATGGGGCTGGCGACGGGCGCCACCGTGCTGGCCGCCGAGCGGATCATCATGGGTGCGCCGGCGGAAACGCTGGTCGGCATGGCGCTGGTCCTGTTGACGGTATCCGCGGTGCTCAAAGGGATCTATTATTTCTGGATCAGCCGTCCGCGCGGTCCATCCATTCGTACGGCCACGGGTTTTAATCGCTCCACCGTGCGTATCCTGGATCAGGGGCATACGTTCGGAACCTTTCTAACGGAAGAGTTCGGGCATACGCTGCCAGCGGGCAAGGCGCGCGGCATCAAGGCCATGATGTATTTCTTCGCCTTTGTCCTCCCCATCGCCGCGTTGGCAGTGGGCCTCGCTCTCGCGCAAACGACTCTTGCCTGGGTTGCTGTTCTGTCGGTGATTTTCGGGGTTGGCGTGGAGCGCTGGTTGTTTTTTGTCGAAGCGCAACATGTGGTCAACCTCTATCATGGGCGGCAGCAGTGTTGAACCGGGTCTCAAGAGAGGTTTAGTATGAACCCTTTGGGGTATTCCAGATCGTAGTGGCGGTTGCGCCGCAGGGTCTCGAAGCCAGCAAGGGAAGGCACCCCAGGAGTCAAGTGACATGCTGCAGCGGGTACGTGCAAAAACGGAACGGGAAATGGCGTTGGCGGATCAGTTCGGTCGGCGCGTCACCTATTTGCGCATTTCGGTAACGGAGCACTGCAATTTTCGCTGTAGTTACTGTTCCCCCGAGGAGGGTACCCCCTTCTTCGCGCGAGAAGACCATCTGCAAGCCGAGGAGTATGACCGTCTGATCCGTATCTTCAGTGGATTCGGTGTCCGTCATGTGCGTTTCACCGGCGGCGAACCCCTCATACACCCGCGCATCCTCTCCCTGGTTGGTTCCGCGCGACGTTATGGCGTAGGGAAGATCAGTGTAAGCACCAACGGGTTGTTGTTGGGGCGCCGGGCAGCGGCGCTCCGGCAGGTGGGGGTCAACAACCTGAATATCAGTCTCGATAGTCTCGATCCCGAAGTGTTTGCGCGGGTGACCCGGGGAGGCGAACTGCGTACGGTGCTTGAAGGGATCGAGGCGGCGATCTTGGCGAGGATCCCCCGGATAAAACTCAATGTCGTGTTGTTACGCCAAAACAACGGGGAGGGCTTGCTCGCACTGATCGAGTATGCGATGCAGCGTGGCATCGACATACGCTTCATTGAAACCATGCCCCTCGGCGCGGCGGGTGCGGATGCTCAAGGTGAGCAGTTCCTCGGCGTTGCAGAAGCCCGGCGGACCATCGAAAATCTTCTCGGTCCGTTGCAAATGGTGGCCCGACCTGCGGACAATGGTCCAGCCCGTCTCTACCAGCTGCCGGGAGTGCGCTCACAAGTGGGGTTCATTACGCCGATCAGCGACAATTTCTGTGCGAGCTGCAATCGGGTACGTTTGACCGCGACGGGGCGCTTGGTCTATTGCCTAGGCCAAGACATCGGTCTGGAGCTTCTGCCCCTGTTGCGCGGAACGCATACCGACCGGCAGATCGCTGAGGCTATCATGGAAGGTATTTGGCGCGACAAACCGGAGCGGCATCACTTTGTGGATGATCCCGGCCGTTCGGCGCGAGTCTTCATGATGCGGCTCGGCGGATAGTACTATTATGGGTAGTCGACACTGCGCGCCATGTGATGCTGGGCGTAGACCGTTCGACCAACTTTAATTCCTTTCATTGTGACATTGTAGCGAGTGGCCCATGCACGGTTTTCAAGAAATTACCGCAGATCAGCTTAACGCATTGACGGAACAAGGAGAGGCGTTCACCCTGATCGACGTGCGTTCACCCGGAGAGGTTGCCCGGGGCGTCATTGCGGGTGCCAAACACCTGCCCCTGCATCTGCTTCCCATGTCCATGCAGCAGATGGACAAATCGCAGACGACGGTTTTCTACTGCCTGAGCGGCGCCCGTTCGGCACAGGCGGCGGCGTTCGCTGCGGCGCAAGGCTTTGGTCGAGCGTTTAATTTGCGAGGAGGAATATCTGCATGGGCCAGCCGGGGATTCCCCCTCGTGCAGTTGTCCAGTCAATAAGGATATTCTAAAATATGGATGCTTAATCATCAAATCAAAATATTTGCCTTGCTGTTCATGCTTTTCCTGAATAGAGTCGTGCAAGTGGTTTTTTCGAGATCATCACTGAGGAGGTTCACTCATGGTACAAGAAGACAAGGTACTCGACGCCCGCGGACTGAACTGCCCGCTACCGATTCTCCGCACCAAAAAAGCGCTTGGTGAGTTGACCGCCGGACAGGTTCTGAAGGTCGTGGCCACCGACCCGGGTGCCGTGAAAGATTTTGAAGCGTTCGCCAAGCAGACGAAAAATCCTTTGCTGGAGCACGCGGAAGCGGGCGGCGAATTTATCTTCTTCATCCAAAAGGCCTAATTCATCAGGGTTGGGTACAGAGGCCCGGCCGGGAGTGCGAAATAATGGACGAGAAAAAATTAGCAATTATCGCTACGAAAGGCACCTTGGACTGGGGTTATCCCCCGTTCATTTTAGCCTCCACGGCGGCGGCGCTGGGTTATGCGACGGAAATTTTCTTCACTTTTTATGGGTTGCAGTTGTTGAAGAAGGACTTGAGTCACTTGCGTGTGAGCCCGCTCGGGAACCCGGCGATGCCCATGCCGGTGCCGATGCCGACACTGATGATGGTGCTCCCGGGTATGGAAGGGATGGCGACCTCCATGATGAAGAGTAAAATGAAGGCAAAGGGTGTGGCGAGTCTGGAGGAGTTGCGCGAACTCTGCGTGGAGGCGGAAGTACGGATGGTGGCTTGCCAGATGACGGTGGACCTATTCGAATTTGACACCGCTGACTTCATCGACGGCATTGAACTGGGGGGTGCTGCGTCGTTCTTCGAGTTCGCTGGAGAGTCGGATATCACGCTCTTCATCTGAACCATGGATCTGCGTTGCGAGTCCAACGGGGTGACGTATCAAATCGATAGCGAGGAGCGAGTAGATGGCGACTTACGCTGAAATGAAAGAGATGTTTGACGAAATTCGTGCGGATTTTCGTTACGATCACGAACTCAATGGATGTCTGAATTGTGGCATTTGTACAGCCACCTGCCCGTCTGCGCAGTTCTATGACTACAGCCCGCGTGAAATCGTCCAGTTGCTGTGGACGGAAAATGTCGAGCAGATCTACGATGCCATGCAGGAAAAGATCTGGGCTTGCGCGCAATGCATGACTTGCGCGGCGCGTTGCCCTTTCAAGAATTCTCCTGGCGGCCTGGTCATGATCATGCGCGAGGTTTCCATTCGTCATGGTATGCAATCGGCCAAGGATGTGCTGCGCCCTTTTGGGCGGGTTATGCTCAAACTGATTACCACGGGCAACCAGCTCTCCCCCGATATGATTCAGCCCGACCACTTTCCCGACTGGGGCCCCAATATCCAGAAAGTGGAGGGTGACCTGCGGATGCTGCGAAAGGCCATTCCGGTAAGGACGTTGCAAACCGTTGAAACAGCCTGGGAAGTGTCTTTGAAGACTTCAGTGGAGATGTATACCATCTGGGAGATGACGGGTGTGCTCAAATCCCTGGAAACGATGGATGAAAACCTTTTCGACGTGATCGAAGACTTTATTGACGAGAAACGCGAAGATTATGAAGACTGGCTCGAGAGTCAGAGCGATAAGGACTGAGGAGACCATCATGAGCGACGACAGCAGTGCGCAAGGTGTAGCGGGTCATGGCGCTTTTTTTCAGGACACGCATCTTTCGGCGCCCGAGGCCGAGGCGGCGACGGCCTGGGTGCGCAGCCACGTGGACCGGCGCACGATAGACCTGGGGGAGCGGATGGACGACGTTCGCGATCACCTGTGGGAATTG
>JAKACQ010000020.1:0-45531 GCA_021821285.1 Pseudomonadota bacterium | reverse complement strand
TTTGGCCTTCACCATGTGCCCGAACATGAACACCAGGGCAGAGGGAATCAGGATCATGGCCACCATTTCCAGGAAATTGGTGAAGCCCGTGGGATTTTCGAAAGGGTGCGCATCGTTCATGTCGAAAAAACCGCCCCCATTGTTACCCAGCATCATGATGGCCTCTTGAGAGGCTACCGGTCCCACATGAATCATCTGATGAAGAACAGTTTTGCCGCCGGACACAAATGGGGCGATGAGGTCAGCGCGCACTATCCCTGTCAGCGTTTGCACCACGCCCTGTTCCATAAGGATCAGCGCAAAGAGCGCGGACAGGGGGAGCAGTACGTAGAGAACGGTGCGCGTCATGTCGACCCAGAAGTTTCCGAGATCCTTGGTTTTATGACGGGCGAGAGCGCGAACGATGGGCAGGACGATGGTGATGCCCGTCGCCGCCGAGAGGAAATTCTGCACGGTCAGGCCCAGCATCTGCGAGAGATAACTCATGGTAGAGCCGCCGGAGTAATCCTGCCAGTTGGTATTGGTGGTAAAGCTCACTGCAGTATTGAATGCGGAAGCACTTGGGACGCCGCCGTAGTGCAGCGGATTCAGGGGAAGTACACCTTGTGCCAGTAACAAAGCATAGAGAAAAGCCCCACCGATCAGATTGAACACTAAGAGCGCTACGGCGTAATGTTTCCAATCCATTTCCTGGTTCACAGAGATATGGGTAATACGGTAAATTCCTCGTTCCACGGGACCCATCAGGCGTGTCGCCCAAAACCGCTCGCCGGCATAAACGCGATGCATATAGCGACCCAGAGGCAAGGCCAGCAGAATGGTCAACAACAAAACTGCGGCTGTCAGTATGATGGTGGATATCATAGGAACCGCTCCGGATTAATCAGGAATACCAAAAGATAGATGAAGAGCATGGCGCCCAATCCGAGGCCTATCCACACAAAAGCGTTCATTTTATACTCCTCAGGCGATCCAATAGCTCAACAACCCCTAGGGATGCCAGGAAAAAACCGACAATAATAAATAAATACACAAATTCCATGCCAGTCTCCGCCGTCCGCGCGGGCCGATATCCCGCAGATACTCATGATTCACTGCCGGAAATTTTAGCGGGATTTCATCTATAAATTCCATATAAAACACATATAATTTGTCTATAAATTGGGGTATCCCCGTTCCGTTTGTTGATTGTCGTGTTTTGCCCTATGCTCAAGCACCTCGATAGACAGAGCAAATGAACCAGGAAAAGCGCTATGAACGACCGCGCCAGTCATCCGGTAGCAAACAATGTCCACTGAAGATCGCGCGGACGGACGGCCCGATCCCGATGCCCTGCTGGCGCAGGTACAGCGAGAGGAAGAGGCACGTCGGCGGGGACGCCTCAAGATCTTTTTGGGTGCCGCTCCAGGTGTCGGAAAGACCTACGCCATGCTGCGCTACGGGCAACAGGAAGCGGCCAAGGGAGTGGATGTTTTGGTGGGCATCGTCGAAACCCACCAGCGCCGTGAAACCCAGGTCATGGCCGATGCCCTGCCGACGTTACCGCGGGCGCGTATTCCATATAAACACATCGTGCTTGAAGAGTTTGATTTGGATGCCGCCCTCGATCGCCGTCCTGAACTGCTCTTGCTGGATGAACTGGCCCACAGCAACGCCCCCGGTTCTCGCCACAAGAAACGCTGGCAGGATCTGGAGGAACTGCTGGACGCGGGTTTTTCCGTGGCAACCACCGTGAATATTCAACATTTGGAGAGCGTTCACGAAGTCGTTCAGCAGATTACCGGGGTGCAGGTTCAGGAGACCATACCGGATCGACTCATCCAGCGGGCCGATGAGGTGATTCTGGTGGACATCAGTGACGAAGATCTCTTGCAGCGGCTCAAGGAAGGCAAGGTTTACCTGGGCGAACGTGGCCAGCACGCGATGACGCATTTTTTTCGTAAGGGCAATCTGATCGCCCTGAGGCAATTGGCGTTGCGGCTGGCGGCGGATCGGGTCGATCTGGAACTGCGGCAGTTTCGTCAACAAAATCCGGAAGAGGGACAGCGTGGCGGCAGCCGGGATCGTCTGCTGGTCGCTGTGAGCGGGCGTCCGGAAGATGAGCACCTGGTGCGCGCGGCCTATCACCTGGCGACCACCCAACGGGCGGACTGGCTGGTGGTTCATGTGGATACTCCCCGTGGTTTGCTGCAGAGACCCCAGACCCAGGCATGGATCTGGAATCATCTGCATCTTGCGGAGCAATTGGGGGCGGAAACGGCACGACTGACCGGAGTGAATATCGGTGCGGAGATTTTGGCCTATGCGCGACTGCGCGACGTGACCCAGGTCGTGTTGGGACAGACGCAAGGTCTGCGCAAGTTCCTCTGGTGGTGGCCCGGCTCTTTGACGGCGCATTTACTGAATAGCGAGCGCGGCATCGATGTGGTGATTCATCCCTTGCCGGTTAAAAAATCCGTTCCTGAGGATCGGCGTCTGCGAAATAAACAATATCTAGGTATGGTGGACACCCCCCTGCGGCGGCGCACGCGGAATCGCGCTTTTGTGATCAGCGGGGGATTGGGCCTCGCCTTGAGTGGTTTGGCTTGGTCCCTGGGGGCTTATCTGGGTTTTGCCGGGATCTTCATGCTCTATATGTTGGGCGCGGTGGGTGCTGCCCTGAGGTACGGTCGCTGGCCCTCGCTCATCACCTTTGTGGCCGCCGTGGTCAGTTACTACTCGTTCGGGCTGAATCGGGGATTGCCGACGACCTTTGGTTCGCTCGCCTACTTTGCGCTGATCCTTTCTTTGATCCTGCTCATTAGCCAATTGGTAGCGCGCTCTCATGAGCAGGAACTCATGGCCCGAATCCGCGAGCGTCGCGCCCGCAATCTTTATCAATTGGTTCAGGCGCTCAGCGGGGCCCGGGGGATCGAGGGAGTTTTGAACGCCAGCATCGAGAAGCTGCGTCAAACCCTGGATGTCACCGCGGCATTTTGGTTGCCGCCGACGGACAGTACCAGCGGTGCTTTGCAGATGTTTCCGGCATCCACCGAGCTGGAGGCTCCGCAGCGCAACTTGCGGGCGGCTGCCCGGTGGAGCTTTCTGAACAAGAAGAATGCCGGGATGAGTACCGACACGCTGGCGGAACTCCCGGCGTTATTCATGCCCATGCTGTCCGGTGAACGTGCATTGGGAGTCATGATGCTGTCCAATATCGATCTGCGTCAGGCCCCGGTGGACTGGCTACGTTTCCTCGAGACGGTGGCGCGACTCATCGCGGTGGCCTTGGATTCGGCGCAAGCTTCCCTCCAACGTACCGAGGCCGACGTTCGTCTGCGGGTCGAGCAATTGCAAAATGCCCTGTTGGGTGCCGTCTCTCATGATCTCAGGACCCCGCTGGCTGGCGTTCTCGGTACCGCGACGACACTTCAGCGCAATGCGCGGGGACTCACAGTGGAAGAGCGGGGGCTCCTTGAAAACATTCGCGAGCAGACGGAAAAGATGGAACACACCGTGGATCGCATTCTGCACATGGCGGCCCTGCAATCCGGACGGCTCCGTCTCCAAAAAGAATGGGTTCCCTTGGAAGATTTGTTGGTCACCGTGCGCGAGCAGATCAAGACCGTATGCACGGATCGGCCTTTTCAGGTGCGGATATCCAGGGATCTGCCGTTGCTCCACGTGGATCCCCAACTGATCGTGCAAGTACTCACCAATCTGTTGGAAAATGCTTGCAGGTATACGCCGAGTGATCGTGGGATAGAGTTGGAAGCCAGCGCGGATGATACCGAGATCAAGGTCTGTGTCATCGATCACGGCTATGGTGTTCCGCCCGGCCGCGAGGAGGAGATATTTCTTCGTTTCAGCCAGGTCAAGCCGCCCATCGGACTGGGCGGCAGCGGACTGGGCCTCGCCATTTGCGCGGCCATCATCGAACTGCATGGCGGACGTATTTGGGTACGTAACCGGGTCGTGGTACACGGCGCCGTGTTTTGTTTTACCGTACCCCGGGAGACCGAACCGCCCATGCCTGCCGAGGGAGATTAAGCGGTGATGACGATGCACGAAGAGGATCTGGATCTTTTGCTGGTGGAGGATGACCCGAGTATCGGCGAATTCCTGCAGGCGGCGATGGATCGTGAACCGGGCTATGCCCTGTCTTGGGAAACCACGCTGAAAGAGGCCTGGAAGGCTTGGGAGAAACGACAAACATGGGAAGGCAGGCCATTCACATTCATTTTGCTGGATCTCGGTCTGCCGGATGGCGATGGACAGGACTTGATTCGTCGTCTCCGCGCTCACGGGGGGGAGCAATCGCTGATCATCGTGATTTCGGCGCGCGGGAACGAGGCGGACAAGGTGCGGGCCCTCGACAACGGTGCTGACGACTATCTGACCAAGCCATTTACCATCGGCGAACTGCTCGCGCGTTTGCGCGCGCATTTGCGGCGGCGGTCGGTGGACAGATCTACTGAATCCCCTCACCGGGTCATCGGCGCCCTGACGCTGGATGATTTCACCCACACCGTTCGCAAGAAGGGCGTACCGATTCCGATGACGCCCAAAGAATACCAATTGCTTCACCTTCTCGTGATGAATCAGGGGCGGGTATTGTCGCACCGGCGCATTCTCCACGCGGTGTGGGGAGAACACAGCGGTGACCAGGCCCATTACGTGCGATTGTATATCAAACGACTGCGGGAAAAGATTGAAGATGATCCCGGGATGCCACAATATCTGACGACCGAAAAGGGGGTCGGATATCGATTGGATGATCCGGAAGTATCCCAATGACCATCCGGGCCTGTTGCAGCATCTTTTCGCTGCGTGTGGCGATTTTCGCTATGAATTTGTGCCTGTGTATCATCTTCCCCTGTTTTATGTGCGGCTTTGCTGGGTGTTTACGCGGACCTTCAGTTATGACGTTGGCTGGATAGGTGGACTATCCGTGTGCTATGCGGTGCTGTCGCCTATGCGGGACAAGCCGCCGTTATATGCGTCATATCGCAGAAGAGCACACCTAATTTTGGTCCCCGCGCGTGCTTCTGGGTGGCGTTGAATCCCGTGAAGGCGGTCTATTGTCGGTATACGGCGACGGATGAGCGCGATAAAACCGGGATCATTCATATAAGCGCTTGTGAATTATACGCGTTGTCTTGTGAGCATGATAATTGCTTCAACATAGAAGCAAGCCGCAAATGGAGTCCAAATCATGTTCAGAAATATCGAGAACTACGCAAGCCCGGAGAGCTTCCGCCAACCGCCGCAACATCCCGATGCGCAACCTTTCGACTCAAAAAAAGACGTGATTCCGCACAAGGCCATCACCGCACTGCCTCCTCTCATGGAGCGTTATCTGGACCACTTGGCCCTTTCTACCGCACAACGGGAGTGGATCGCGCAACAAGTCGCCGCGGGAATGTTTTCTCAAGATAAGTCATCCATGCACCAACCACCCGCGTTTTCATCTTTTTCCCTGCTGCAAAAAGCGCTGGCGGATCTTTCCGATGGGGATGAATTGAATACGCGATTGTCGCTTATTTTCCCCATTCCAGATTCCGTGAGCCAACCGACCCGCTGGCTGCGGCGTCAGGCGCAACCACCCATCCAGCGATCCAGCATGACTTCGCGACCTTTCCTGCGTCCGTTTTTCATGGTGTTGCGGGATTGGTCCGCCGGATTGCGTGGGACATCGGAGAAAACGGCGCGGCCAGAGCTCGCGTGAGCGTGTTTGCGCCGTGTCGAGGTTGGCATCATGAGCCAACCGTGTAACTGACGGCTGGCACGCCACCCTTTTCGTACCCGTGAGGAAGGGCGAATAGGTGCTGTTCCGGGTGGGGTGTTTGTCCCGGACACCTGCCGCTGCCCGATAAGCATACCCAGAGATGAACCCTAGCCGTTCACTCAGGCGGCAATATGGTGCATCATGCACAGTACGCTGGTACGTTTCGACGGTTGATATCTGAACGATCCGGCGCGACAGGTCATGTTCAGATCGCCCAATTCTGTCCGGGCTGAAAAATGCTAGTCTGGCAAGACTGTTCCAACTGGGCAAAAAATCAAAGGTGGTGATGCATGGTGGTATCGGCGGTTCCGCTGTTGGCGGTGTTGTTATCCTCGTGGGTATTGCTGGAGTTATCTCTGGAATATTTCTTTCGATCTCCGATGAATGCGAATAAGCGGGACGGCGGATCTTCGAAAGTATTCAACACGGTGATCTTTTCCAGTGTTGGAAGCTGGGCTTGCGCGATAGCGGTAGAAATCCGCCATGAACCACATATTGCGTTATATCTGCCACGGGTGGGTTGTTCATTGCTGATGGCAGGGTTGTCATTGAGATCGTATGCGATTATGACGTTAAGGAAATATTTCACGGTGGATTTGGCCATCCAGCCCGGACACCGGCTGATCCGGCATGGGCCGTACCGGGTGGTGCGTCACCCCTCCTATACGGGAGCGCTGCTGTGTTTTTCTGGATTGGCACTGTCGTTTGGCTGCTGGGCCACCGCGATCATGATCATTCTCCCCGTTATTTCGATCTATCTCTGGAGAATCGCCAAAGAGGAACATATCCTGACGGACGCATTCGGACCCGCATATCAAGAGTATCGTTATCACACCTACCGGCTCATCCCAGGCATTCTGTGACTGCGAGGTGCCACCCATCGTCCTTCTTTCTGATCTATGGTGGCACCGGGCGTGACCTCATCTAGTAGGAGGGCGGCTTGCCGCGTTGCAGCAGATAGGTCCAGGTGTCGCTCAGGGCGTGGCCATGCGACTCCAGAAAGAGGCGCACGTTGGTCGGATGATGCGCGGGCGGAAGGATTTCGGCCTCCATCTGCCACTGATGATCGATCGGGTTGAAGTGTACCGTCGAATGGATCAGACGGGCGCCCGGTCCCACGGAAAGGTGGGCTTGCACGGGGGTATTCGCCGGGAGCCGGCCCAAACCGCCACCGGCGAAATTCACCACGACACGGCGGCTCCCGTCACTGTCCGGCACCGTCCCGAGATAGGTCGCGACGGGGTGGCCGCCCAGTGGCAGGTGGACGGCGTCACGGAAAAAATTCAGCCGATAGCGCACGGTAAAGGCCTGTCCGGGCTGCGGCGAGTGACGGGGCAACCAAAAGGTCACGATATTGTCGAGGTTGCGATTATTGGTGGGTAACTCCACCAGTTCCACCTGTCCCTCGCCCCAATCGTTCAAAGGCTGAATCCAGACACTCGGACGCTTCTGATATTGCGTGGTAAGCCCTTCATAATTCGCAAAATGTCGGTCTTGCTGCAGTAAACCAAAACCTTTCGGATGATCGAGGGCGTAGCGTGTAACCTGAGTATACAGTGGGTTGTTCAGTGGCCGGGTAATCCATTCACCGTCCCCGTTGGCCATGACGAGATCACTGGAGTCATGCTGCTGCGGACGCCAGTCACCGGCGCGAATACCACGCCCGCGGCCGTGCCAGAACATGCTGGATAATGGCGCGATTTCCAGTTGGCGTATTTTCTTACGCGGGTACAGGACCGCATGGACGCGAACGCGCGCGTCCTCACCGGGCGTGATTTCAAAACGATAGGCACCTGTTATCAGGGGGCTGTCGAGCAGTGCATAAATGGTCAGGTGGTGCGCGCCGGGCGCCGGGCGTTGCAGCCAGAATTCCCGAAAATAGGGAAAGATTTCACCGGAAGGCAATGCGGTGTCGATCCCGAGTCCGCGCGCCGAAGTACCATAGACCGCCCCCTTGCTCACCGCCCGAAAATAACTGGCGCCGAGAAAAGACAGGAATTCGTCGTGCAGTCGCGGGTATCTGGTATCCACCGCAACGAAACCCGCATAGTCACCGTTCCGCGGTATATGGATTTTTTCCCCCGGATGCCCTTCGACGGAAAATGCCTTCGGATCATATTGCACGGGGTGCGCCTGATCATTGCGGATCACATTGATGCGCACGGGATGGGTGAAGGTACCGCCCAACGGATAGAACAAAATCTTAAAGGGCAAACCGGCGTGTTGCCACAGTGGATGGGTATCGAGAATCTGCCCATACGCCTGCGGACTCAGCCGGCGCAGGCTTTTGTTGGTCTTCACCGGCCGCGGATGCCAAGGATGCTGAGCAAGCGTATGCGCGTCGTGCACCACTTGATCGAAAGTGAATGGTGCTGCCCAGGCACTCGGAGCCGCAGCAGTGAGCAACGCTCCGCAACACAGGGGAAACAGCAGGATGCGAATGCCGGATACCAATTTACACATAGTCATGCCACTGCCGGGCAATTTACATGCCATCTGTTATATCTCGTTGATTCTCCGTAACGCGGTCTGATCATGTACAGAGGAAGCGATGCCGATTTCGTCGCCTCGAGGCAACAAAATAAATGATCTGTATGCGAGCATGGCGAATATGCATGGCGCCGTAATCCACAGATTATGGTAATGCAGCAGAAATTTCAGTCCATGTACGCG
Source organism: Pseudomonadota bacterium (assembly GCA_021821285.1). Taxonomy (GTDB): domain Bacteria; phylum Pseudomonadota; class Gammaproteobacteria; order Acidithiobacillales; family Acidithiobacillaceae; genus Acidithiobacillus. The sequence goes on along the minus strand of JAKACQ010000020.1, from coordinate 37,091 downwards.
AGCGTCGCTTTCTGGCGACGTGGATGACGGATAGGGTCTATTAACAGATAAACAACATATTATGTTGGCGTGTTCAGATGTTGCGAGGCATTGACATGGTGTTTTATATAAACAACATTATTGTGTGGAAATAAATACTTACTTATTGTTAGAGTTGCGGTTGACATCAATAAATTATTATTGCTAGCTTAGAAAGGCACGCAGGTTTATGTGTGCGTTCAGTACCAGATATTCATGATGTAGAAAACCCTGTTATGAGATTTTTTGGGGGGAGGGATGCGAAATCACTCCAGCGGATCTCCCCGCCCATGTGTCATGAGGGAGGTTCATCGCCGGGTAGTGTACGGCAGCGCTGGCCACAACCCCATCAGTCAGGGAATGCGGCTTGCTTCGGCTTCCAACAGGGTTGGATCAGCGTCCATCTGCATCACTCGGGATCGCCACGGAGATCCGAAAACCATAGGGAGAGTAGCCAATCATGTACCACATTGCACGCAATTTGTTGTTAGGGTTCGGTGTCTTTGGTCTCGGCAGTACCTTGGCCCTGGCCGACATGGGATCGCCCATGGGGCCTGTTCCACAGTCTGCCGGCACAACGGCTCAGTCTGGTCAGGGCACCGCCGCCCCGATGATGCCGGCGCAGCCGACTCAGGGTCCTCACGTGAGTCACCAGGAGTTGCATCACTTTGCATCGGCCATTGTGGCCATTCGTCCGATCGACAAGAAGGTGCGTCAGGCGATGTCGACGAAAAAAATGACCGTCGCGCAACATCATCAGATGCTCGTGAAATACGGAACGCAAATAAAGCATGTTTTAGTTCAGAATCATCTCACGCCAGTGAAATATGAAATGCTGCTGAAAAAGGCGCAAACGGATCCGGCGTTTGCTCAACGTACGGAAGCCGTCATGAAGACCATGGGCTAACTGTTGATTTTAAAAAACGCGTTTGGCGGTAGCCGCATATTGCCCGCTACCGCGTGGGTTTTTTTGGGGATGGCGAGTGTAACCGTATCCGCGGCTTCCACCACGTCCCAGTTCGAGGGAAATGCACGACACCTGGCATTTACCCCGGATCAGATCGGCAGTTTCGATACCTTCATCGGTCAGCACATCATTGCTCCACCATCAGTCGATGGAGGGACCCTGTTGGTAACGACAGGGAAGGCGGGACGCCGCCAGGAGGGGCAGGTGTTGCGCGTCGATGCACGGACAGGCGCCATTGTATGGCGAACCGCGTTGGGCAACATGACCATGACGCAAGCGATCGTGGCGGGCCATGACGTGATAGTAGGGCTCGGTGGGAAGCGTATGTTTGCGGTCAACGCGGGCTATTCCTGCCGTTCTCGATTTCCCCATGCCATCGTGGCACTCCAGGCGGCTACCGGCAAGCCGGTCTGGGAATACGCCACGCACTGTCAGGATATGCCGACGCCTGCCTATGCCCACCATGAAATCCTAACCCCTACCGGGGGCGGGCGTTTCATCGCCCTGGACGCCCGCACGGGGAAGTTGCTTTGGCAGATACCCATCGGTGGATGGTCGGCGATGTCTTCCCCTGCCAGAGTGGGCTCGAATCTGTATTTCGGAACGGACAACCTCTTCACTCACCGTAATGATTTTTACGATATCGACTGGCGAACCCACAAAATTCGGTGGTCGCGGAACTTCGCGCATACCGTCAATCTTGCGGAGGCATCCCCGGTGGTGCGTGGGGACGCCGTGTTTACGGCGTTCATGCGTAAGGGTTCCTATGATCTGTGGGACATTCTGGTACATCTCTGGAAGCACATCCCGATGCGTGACTTCGCCTTCGAGGTGGTGAGCCTGGACGCTGTGACCGGACGGCTGATCCATCGAAAAAGTATCTATACCCGTTACCTATCGCCGCGCGCATGGATTCATGAGCGTATCATCGGCGGTGAAATATATTGGAAGAACTGGGGAGTGGCAGCACTACGAAAAATGAGCCACGCCATCCATTTACCGGCCCTGTTTTCCCGTATGCGCAGGCCCGATCCGACGCACCCCGGAATCTACGACCCTCCCCTCACCGCGTGGCGCCATATCATTTATGTCGAACCGCGTTTGACCAAACGCTTATACGCGCTGGATGCGCGTACCGAAAGAATCCTCTGGACCTTCCGGACAGGAGCGGATGTCAGCAACCCCAATATATACCATGGAGCCCTCTATACGGTGAATGCCCAGGGGATATTGTATGTGTTGAATGCACGAACCGGTAAACTGATACATACCGAAAAACTCGCAACCGGTACGGTGGGACCATCCGATGGGCTGCTCAGTCCGTATGCCTTTGTCGTGGGAGGCACTTCCGGGAACCTGGTCTCTCTGCCTATCCGGCACCTGAGAACGGTCGATGGCCTCGATGAGAACACCCGCTGAACCCCTTGGTTGGCGCACCGTTCCTCCCTGAGAAACCGGCATGTGTCGCTGACTTTTCCACCATCGTTGTGGTGAGGATTCAGCGAGGTGGCCCGGGTCAGGTCCTCGCCGCCCTGCTGGGGAGCGGGTATATCATCCGGCGCAACAGGAAAGCCGGTTCACCTCCTTTCACCGGTCATGCCCGCCGTTACGAGAGGTTGCTTCTGGACTTTCCCGTGCATTTTGCGTTAACGGCCGTTGGCGTGCGTGGACTGGGTCACCACATGGGCGGGGTAGCCCGCATCCCTGGTGGCCCGCAATAAGGCGCCGATCTGTGTTTTCTGGTCATTGAAACGGACGATTACTTCTTTGCCGGCGGGCTCAACCCGCACCTTCTCCACACCGGGCACACGCGACAACGCCATGTGGACGGTAATGGGACAGGCGCCGCAGGTCATTCCAGGCACGGCGAGCGTCGCCATTTCGGTGCCCGCCCCGGCGGAGGAGGTGAAAAGGAGGGTGGAGGCCAGTGCTACGGTCCATGTTCGCATATTCTGCTCCAATGCTCAGTAAAAAAACGGAACGACATAGGGAAACAGCAGTGCCACCAAAATCCACGCCGTCACGATCCAGAAGATCACGCGATAAGTGCGTCGAGCCGTGGGGATCGCGCAGATTTCTCCCGGCATACAAGCGGTCGAGGATCGAAAAATACGGCGGTAGGCCAGAAATAGGAAGGCCAATGCAGCGACGATGAAGATCGGGCGGTAGGGTTCGAGGATCGTGAGATCACCAATCCATGCCCCGCTCACGCCCAGCGTTACCAAAAGCAGTGGCCCCAGACAGCAGGTGGAGGCGAGTATGGCGGCAAGGCCGCTGGCAAAAAGTGTCGTGATTTTTGTACTACGACCCGACATGCAACGCTCCTGGTCAATGGAATGCCGACGCGTTAAGCTTATTCCCGTAGCAAGGTACGGAGTCAAGCCGCATGCCGATCGCAGCAGACACCCCACTCTCCATTGGCGTCCTGGCGCGCCAAGCCGATGTCGGCGTCGAAACTATCCGCTATTACCAGCGCCAGGGATTGGTGCGCGCACCGAAAAAAGCCCATGGGCAGATCCGGCGCTATGATCAACAGGATGTGCATCGGATCCGCTTTATCAAGTCGGCGCAGAGACTGGGATTCTCCCTGAAGGAAATCAGCGAATTACTGCGTCTTGCGGACGGTGCGCACTGTGCCGAGGCCAGTCGAATGGCTGAACGCAAGCTTCACGATGTGCGCCAAAAACTGGCGGATCTCACCCACATGGAAGCGGTGCTGAACCACCTCGTCAGTGCCTGTCATGATCCTGATAAGCGGGTTTCCTGTCCTTTGATCATGGCGCTGGAATCGGGTGACGCCTAGTTCTTCCCGCTCAATGCAGGCCGCGCGCAAAACCGACGGCCGCCACGACCGGGGCCGATCGCCGGGGAATGCGCTGATACTTTTATAGATGTTTTGTCAGGGTGACCAAGAAGAGGCCGGAGATCATAATGGCTCCCCCGATCAGGGAGTGACGAGTCACTGGTTCACCAAGCAGGGGCGCGGCTCCCAGCAGTACCACCGCGGGTACGGCCATTTGTACGGAAGCGCTGGTGACCCCGGAAAGTTTTTGCACCAGGATATACCAAAGCACGTACACCAATGCGGAAGTCACGGCGCCGACCACCAAGGCATAATATAGGCCGGGCACGCTGATATATACCGATTCCCCATCGCCAAGCGCAAAGATATCCACGGCGGCGAAAACAAGGGACGCGACCAGACCCGACCAGATAAAATTCGCCGTGGTGACGGCCAGTGAATCGACGACGTTTTTCCCCAACATGGAGTAGAGCCCCCAAGAAATGCCCGCAACGATCATCAGCATGATTCCGATCATATCGGGGAGCCCGCTGACCCCCCCCACCAAAATCCACAAACCCCATACGGAAAGGCCGCTGCCTAGCCATTGCCCGGTCGAAAGCCGATATCCATTGAACATTTCCCAGCAGAGAATGGTGGCCTGAATGGCGAAGAATAAAAATAGCGTGCCTGTGGCTGCTCCGAGTTGCAGATACCCATAGGCAAAGGCGAGCGCATAAAGCAACAGCGTGACGGGCATCCCCTTGTGGGAGAGGCGCGGGCGCACACGCGCGATGAATGCCAGCATCAACAGCATGATGCAACCGCTTACCAGACGGATCATGGTAAAGGACAAAGGGCCTATCAAGTGCCCATCCAGGGCGGCGCGGGCCAACAGACTATTTCCCGCCATGCCGATCAGTACCAAAATAGTAAGGGCAAAGGTTTTCAATGGCATATTCATGATGGCCTGGTGATAGGCAATGTATGATAAATCCGTTAATCTTCGCGTTGGAACGGCTGAAATACTAAAAATCTGGGAGCGTGCCATGGGGTTACTGGAGCGATCGGGCCCTGCTTTTCTGTGGCTTTTGGGGATGGTCCTTGTATCCGGCGCGGCGCAGGCGGAAGGGTCTGCCGCTTCCTGGCAGTCGCTCAAAGGCTGGGGACGGGATCAATGGTCGGCGGTGACCGCCACCATGCCGCGCTCCCCGGTGACGCTGCCCGCGCAGGGGAGCATCGAAGTGGCCTTTTCTCCACCGGGCGGGGCGACGGTGGCCATCGTGCAGGCTATCGGTGAGGCAAAACAGCGCTTGTGGATCCAAGCGTACAGTTTCACCAGCGCGCCGATCGCCAGGGCGGTGCTGAATGCGGCCAAACGGGGAGTGGAGGTCAAGGTCGTGCTTGATCAGAGCCAGCGCACCCAGAAGTATTCCGTGGCCGATTTTTTCGCCAATCAGGGGGTGCCCGTCTTCATCGACGATCAACACGCCATCGCTCATAACAAGGTGATGATCATCGATTCGGGAACCCTCATTACTGGCAGCTTCAATTTCAGCAAGGCCGCGGAGCAGGCCAATGCCGAGAATCTTCTGATCTTCCGGGGCAGTCCGGCATTACAGCGGCTCTATGCCGAAAACTTTCGCTTCCATCTGAGTCACGCCGCGCCCTATGCGGTACGTCATGGCCGGGATTGAGGGCCATTCAGACCAGCCCCTCCAGCAATTGCACCTCGACCAGGCTGCCCGCTTTGGCGTGTTCCGCCTCGGCGGCGAGGATGATCAGGCAGTCGGCGTGGCTCAACCCGCTCATGATATGGGAGGCCTGCCTGCCAACACCCGCCACCTGCAATCCCGCAGGGGTTTGCAGTAACCGTCCGCGCTGAAAATCGGTCCGTCCGGGCTTTTTCTTGAGATCTTCCGCCAGGGGCAGAAGGAATGCCGGTGCAGTCCAAGGCGCCGTTTTGCCCATGCGTTTGAGGATGCTGGGGCGAACGAACTGATAAAAGGTCACCACGGTGGAAACGGGATTGCCGGGCAAGCCGAAGAAGGTGGCTTCGTCCAGTTGTCCGAAGGCCAGGGGACGTCCAGGTTTCATATTCATTTTCCAGAAATTGATGGTGCCGAGCCGACCGAGAAGCTCGGCGATGTGGTCGGCATCTCCTACCGAGACTCCTCCTGTGGTGATCACCATGTCCGCCATGGCTGCCGCGCTGTGCAAGGCCTGTTTCAACTGCCCAGGGTCGTCGGCAACGCGGCCAAGATCCAGGATTTCACAGCCGAGACGTTGCAGCATGGCGTGCAGGGTATAGCGGTTGCTGTCGTAGATTTGCCCAGGTCCGAGATCGTTCCCCAGCGGGCGTAGCTCATCGCCGGTGGAGAAGAAGGCAACCCGCAAACGACGATATACCGGAATTTCCGGGATGCCGAGGCTGGCCAGTACGCCGATCTGCGCGGGGCGTAACCAGGTTCCCGCCTCCAGCGCCAGGGCCCCGGCGCGCAGATCTTCACCGGCGTTGCGGATGTTGGCACCCGCCGTGCAGAGGATCTGCGGATAAACCTGGGTATCGCGGATCACGGCCTGTTCCTGAACGAGTACGGCGTCGGCACCTTCCGGAATCACGGCTCCGGTCATGATGCGTACACATTCTCCGGCACCCACGGTTCCGTTGAAAGGATGTCCGGCGAAGGATCGACCGATGGTACGTCTGGCGGTATCTCCATCGCGGCTGCGCAGGGCGTAACCATCCATGGCTGAGTTGGACCACGCGGGAATATCCGCGGGGGCATGGATATCGTCGGCGAGCACTCGCCCGAGGGCGTTGCCGAGGGGGACGTTTTCCCGACCCGATACCGGTATGCTGGCGGCGAGAATGGCCTCGCGCGCCTCGGCGACGCTTTTGGCCTGGGGATCGTATTCGTTATCGCTACAACAGTGGGCCATGCTCAGTCTTCCTCGTGGATCCAGCGCCGGAGGAATGCCGCCACGGCGGGGGGATCGTTCAGATTCAGTTGTGGCTGGGGGATGTCCAGCACGGTATCCGTCACCACGGCCAGAATCAGGGGATCCTCGGCCGCCAGCAAAGGGTGTCCGAGGTCCCGGCGATGCACTTCAATTTTCGGCACCGCCAGTGTTTTGTTCCCCTCCATCAACAGGAGGTCGGGTTGCGGCTGCACGCTGATGCCGATGCTTTCCAAGTTCACTTCCGCCGGAGCCGGTCTGGTCAACCACCAGCGCTTGGGGCCTTGCAGCAGCACGGCATCCGCTCCTGCTTCACGTAAGCGGTGACTGTCCTTGCCCGCGATGTCCAGGTCCAGGTCATGGTGGGTGGATTTTACCACCGCGACTTGCAGCCGATGGGCGCGCAGCAACGGAATCAGGGCGCAGAGCAGGGTGGTCTTACCGCTCCCGCTGTATCCTACTACACCGAGCGTTTTCATGTCATATCCTCGGGATGATTGCAGTTGTACAGTGCTTCGGCGGATAGCGTAAGGCTGGCATAAGGTACGTCCTGAAACCAGTCTTGGGCACGGCGTCCACCGTTGTCCAGATAGTCTTGCAAGTGGGGCCACAGTGTGCGGCGACACAGGCAGATGACGGCGTGCCAGTGCCCGGCGCCGCGCACCACCAGCAGATCGCGGCCCTCCTTGGCTTGCCACATGCGGCGGACAAGGTCATGGGGTAGACGGGGACTGTCCACCGGAATGCTGGCCACCCAAGGTTGGCTGGCGGCGGCCATCCCGGCGGCCAGACCCATGAGCGGGCCTTGAAAATCTTTCGCGGAGTCGCTGACCACACGGTATCCCCATTGCGCATACCGATCCAAGTTGCGGTTCGCGCTGATAATGATTTCGGCACAGTCGTCGCGCAGGATGGCGAGGGCTTGCGTAATCAGCGGTGCACCTCGCCAATCCAGCCAGCCTTTATCGACGCCGCCCATGCGGCGGCCCGCACCGCCGGCCAGCAGGATTCCGGTAACGGGTAGGTGTTGTTGTTCGTTCCATGTCCCGGTGGAATGGGTGGAGGATGGCGTGTGTGAAGAGGGGATCACTGTATCGTGCCTTGCTGGTAAAGCCTATGCTATCCTTCCACAATTCTTTTCTGAGGAAAACCCGGAGCGGTTTATGTGGAATTGGTTGCGGGGCAAAATGGAGTCCGACGTCCCGCCCAGTGGGGTGATAGTGGATGCGGGTATTCCCGCGCAGGATCGCGTAGCGGAACTGCCTTTACCGGAGCCGCTTTTTATTCTGCACTACAACGGTTTCGGCGCGCTGCCGGACGATGCGGAGCTCCGTCGTGTATTGTTGGCGACGGCGCGGGATGGCGACTTTTTGCGGGATCTGCCGCGCGTGAGCGCCCAAAAGCTGGAGGCAAGGGCCGGATTGCAGGCGCGCTTCGGGGTGGATGCCGATACCATGACCCGATTCTTCCGCGTGCTGCACGCCGAAATCACCCGGCGTATGTATGTGGAAGCGGCCCGGCAACGCGAAGGGGCGGTCGGATTGCGGCTGACGCTGCTCAAGCCGGAGACGGCGTCCCCCGAGGAACGGGTCATGGTCGCGACGGATGCCCACGGCCTGGGCGCCGGGGTTTACCCCTTTGGCCATATTCCCGAGAATCCCCATCCGGGGTCGGAAAACCCTTTTATGATTCGCGTGGTAATGAAAAAGGATCTGGTATGAAAAAAATAGCCCTCTTTGCCGGTGACGGCATCGGTCCGGAAATCGTTGCCGCTGCCCGGCAGGTGCTGGATGCCGTGGATCGGGCCGCGCGTTTGGACCTGGAATGTTCGGAGGGCCTGGTGGGTGGAGCGGCGTTGGATGTGTGCGATGATCCCTTGCCAGCGGCCTCTCTGCGACTGGCCATGGATGCCGACGCGATCATTCTCGGCGCTGTCGGCGGCCCCCGCTGGGACGCCTGCCCGCCCGCGCAGCGTCCGGAACAGGGATTGTTGCGCCTGCGCAAGACATTGGATCTCTACGCAAACTTGCGTCCGGCTCGGGTTTTTCCGCAGTTGCTGGACGCCTCTCCGTTGCGCCCGGAACTGGTGCGTGGTGTCGATATCCTGGTCGTGCGCGAGCTGACGGGCGATATTTACTTCGGCCAGCCACGGGGGGTGGAACGGATCGATGGCCAGCGCCGGGGCTATAACACGATGCTTTATGACGAAGAGGAAATTCGCCGAATCGCCCATGTCGCCTTTCGCGCCGCCCAGGGCCGTCGTGGGCGGCTGTGCTCGGTGGACAAGGCCAATGTACTGGAGACCACCCGCCTGTGGCGAGAAGTGGTCAACGAGGTGGCGCGGGAGTATCCCGATGTGCAGCTTAGCCATATGTATGTCGACAACGCGGCGATGCAGTTGATCCGCGCGCCCGCACAATTCGACGTCCTGCTGACGGGTAACATGTTCGGCGACATTCTCTCCGACGAAGCCAGCCAATTGACCGGGTCCATCGGCATGCTGCCCTCCGCTTCGCTGGGCGAGGGCAGGGGTATGTATGAACCCATCCATGGCTCGGCACCGGATATCGCCGGGCAGGACAAAGCCAATCCGCTCGCCACCATTCTCTCGATAGCGATGCTGTTACGCCACTCCCTGGACGCCGAACCCTGGGCGCGGCGTGTGGAATCCGCTGTACAGCAGGTACTGGATCAAGGCTTGCGTACCGCGGACATCGCCGCGCCAGGCGCGGCGGTCATCGGCACTGCCGCCATGGGGGCCGCCGTGGTGGAAGCCTTCCACCAGGGGAATTGACCGTATATGCCAAAATCACGCTATAACGTCGTTATCCTGGGAGCCACGGGCGCGGTCGGCGAGACCATGCTGCAGATTCTGGAGCAACGGGATTTCCCGGTGGATCAGCTATATCTGCTGGCCAGCCACCACTCCGCAGGCGGGCGGCTGGCGTTTCGTGGCCGGCATATCCTGGTGCAGGACGCCGCCCACTTCGACTGGTCGCAGGCGGATATAGGGTTATTCTCCGCGGGCGCCAAAGTCAGCGCCGTCTATGCCCCCAAGGCCACATCCGCTGGATGTGTGGTCATCGACAACACCTCCCAGTTCCGCTACGACGATGAAATTCCGCTGGTGGTGCCCGAGGTGAACCCACAGCGGATCGCTGATTACCGGCGTCGTGGCATTATCGCCAACCCCAATTGTTCCACTATCCAGATGCTTCTGGCGCTCAAGCCCATTGCCGATGCGGTGGGGATAGAACGGGTGGTGGTGGCGACGTATCAGGCGGTCAGTGGCGCGGGCAAGCGGGCCATCGAAGAGCTGGGGCAGCAGACCTTGGCCATCTTCCGTCAGCAGGAGGTGGCTACCGAGGTGTTTCCCCAGCGGATTGCTTTTAATTGTCTGCCGCAGATCGATGTTTTCCAGGAGAACGGTTACACCAAGGAAGAGATGAAAATGCTCTGGGAGACGCGCAAGATCCTCGACATTCCGGATATCGCCCTGACGGCCACCTGCGTGCGTGTGCCGGTGTTTTATGGCCATTCTGAAGCGGTCAATGTGGTCACCCGGGAACCGATCACACCAGAGGCCGTTCGTGGTTTGCTGGAGAAGGCTCCGGGCGTTGTGGTGCTGGATGACCGTGACACGGGTACCTGGCCCTCAGCGCTGGACGCGGCCGGCCGGGATGCCACCTATGTAGGCCGTATTCGCGGCGACTGTTCCCATGCGCGCGGGATTAATTTCTGGGTGGTGGCGGACAATATTCGCAAGGGGGCGGCGTTGAACAGCGTGCAGATTGCAGAGTTATTGATTCGCGACTATCTATAGTGGCGTGATTGGCCGCAGTGCCTGCCGCGGGTGCGCCTGTTTTAGCGAAACGAGGAAGAAATGTATGGATAAAAAAAACTGGTTGTGGGCCCTGGCCGGTATGGGGCTCTTTTTGCCGGGTATGGCGCAGGCCCTGGGACTGGGGGAGTTACGTGTGCTTTCCGCGCAGGGAGAGCCCTTCCGGGCGGAAATTTCCATACGATCCTTGGATCCCCAGAGTAGGGCGAGCCTCAGTGCGGGTCTGGCACCTGCCAGCGCTTTCGCCATGATCGATCTTCCCGAAGCGTCCACGTTGGCGCATTGGCACTTCACCGTGCGCAACGGTAACCGTCCGGCGATCTTGATCAGCAGCCCCCTTCCACTGACGCAGCCTGCGCTGAAGTTTCTGGTAAAGCTGGATTGGTCGGGTGGCCAACTGGTACGCGAGTACACCGCATACTCCAGTGCCAGCCCGTATGCGCCCCCGTCCTTGAGCGTGGCCCCCTCCCCATCCGGGGTGCCTGCGACCGTTCCCGCGGCGGCGGCATCTCAGCCCGCACGGCTTTATCACGGCTGGTCACGGGTGAATCGTTACGGCCCCGTGCCGCAGAACAGCTCGCTCTACCAGGTTGCGCGATCCATCACCCGTAGCAATGCCGTCACGTTGGATCAGGTGATGGTGGCTTTGGTGAAGGCGAATCCGCAGGCATTCAAGGCGGGCAGTCCCACTTATCTCTACGCCGGAAGCATGCTGACGGTGCCGAGTCTGGCACAAGTGCAATCCTTGCGGCCCGCTCAGGCCACGGCCTGGTTGTCCAGTCGGCGCGGTGCAAGCCCTGCCGCCGCTCTGGCGGCCGCGGCCAAGGCACCGACGACGGCGCACATGGCCGCCAAGCCGGCCGGCGCGGCGACCCATCTGGTACTCTCCAGTGCCCCCGCCGCGGCCGTGACGACCTCCACGGTCAGCGCCGCGCCCGTGGCGCTGGGCCACCTGCAGGAACAGGATGCCGTACTCAAAGCGGAAAATCAGAAATTGATGGCCGCGGTGGCGGCGCTCGGGCAACGGCTGACCGCAGAGGAAGGTTTGCTGGCCAGTCAGGGTGCGCGGCTGGCCACTCTTTCCAGGAACTCCAGCAGTAACAACCTGTTTGAGAATCTCCCACTGTTGATGTCGTTGGGCGGCAATGTCCTGCTCCTGCTCCTGTTTCTCTGGATGTTGGGTCGGCAGAAGCAGGTGGAGCGGCGCCAGCGGGAGATTTCTCAGCGGGTATCGACCTGGAGCGCCGTACCCAGAGGAGGGGATGGTCCCCAACCTCCGGCACCCGCGGTGACGGTGTCAGCGCCTGCCGCCGCCGTGGTCTCCCCAATCGTGGAATCTCCCGTGACCGCGGCACCCGCGGTGACTTCCTCCCCGACCGTCGGCGTATTTCAGCATACCGTGGAGGAACCGGAAAACACGCCGGAACCCTACACAAACGCCGAAGTGGATCCCATTGAGCAGGCGGATCTTTACCTGACCTACGGCAAGGCCGGGCAGGCGGTGGCGGTATTGAACGAGGCCCTTGACGCGAATCCGCGCCGTAAGGAGCTTTACGTCAAGTTGCTCGACGTTTATGTCAACCTGGACCGCCATGAGGAATATTTGGATCTCGCGGAACGCATGCGCGGGCGCTTTGGCCCCCACAATGCCGCGTGGCAGGAGGTTGCGGCGCAGGGGGCTCGGCTTTTCCCCGGCAATCCTCTCTTCGCCGCCGTCGAGGAGGGCGCCACCATGGTCACCCATCCTGATGCCGTGGAGCCACCCGCCGCGGCGGTCAGCGCTCAGGATACTCCTTTGAGTGCGCTGGATTTTCACTTCGATCGTGCATCGGCGGAGCCTGCCTCAGCGGAAGAAGAGAGCGCCTTCTCGTCGGAAGAAAAGGCCCGTCTCCTGCAGAGCATTGATGAGCAATTTCGATTGCTGGAAGCAGCGGAGAGCACCGAGAAGGGGCTGGATTTTGGTGCAACTTCCGAACCCGGGCCGGTGTCCGAAGCGCCGACTGAAAAGGAGGATGGGGCACTGAATCCGTCCGGTCTGCACGTGCTGCAGAATGAGTTCCTGTCTGATGCACGAAGCGAGTCGACAGCGTCTGTCGCCGAAACCGTGTCAACGCCCGCCGAATCTCTGGCGGCCGCTGAGCCTTCTGTCCATGTGGGGGTCGACGATTGGGATGCGGTAGGTACCAAATTCGATCTTGCCAAGGCCTATATGGAAATGGGGGACAGTGAATCGGCACGCGATCTGCTCGAGGAGGTGGGCCGAGAAGGGAGCATTGCCCAGCGGGAGGAGGCCCAACAACTCCTGAGGCACCTGTAACCGCGCGTGGAGGAACCGTTGACCACGTTGTTCCCCGGCACGCGCTGGGCCTTGGGGCTGGAATACGACGGCAACGGGTTTTGTGGTTGGCAACGTCAGCCGGGGCAGGACAGTGTGCAGGAAGTTCTGGAAACCGCATTGGGCCGCGTGGCTCAACATCCTGTGACGGTGGTGGTTGCCGGGCGTACGGACACCGGAGTACATGCCCTGTGCCAAGTCGTTCATTTCGACAGCCCGGCACAGCGATCGCCCGAAGCCTGGGTACGTGGCGGGAATACCTATTTGCCGCCGGGTGTGGCCATACGCTGGGCCCGGATCGTCTCCGGCGATTTCCATGCGCGCTTTTCGGCCACGGCGCGGCGCTACCGCTACGTGATTCTCAATCGGCGCGTAAGACCCGCATTGTGGAGGAGTCATACGGCTTGGGTATACCGTCCATTGGATGTGCTGGCGATGCAGGCGGCGGCTCGGAGTCTGCGGGGTACGCATGACTTTTCCGCCTTTCGCGCCTCGGCTTGTCAAGCCAAAAGTCCGGTGCGGGATTTGTGCCAACTGCGGGTGACCCGTCGGGGAGATTTGATTGCCGTGGACGCCGAAGCCAACGGTTTTTTGCATCATATGGTGCGTAATCTCGCGGGAGTGCTCATTGCGATTGGCCGGGGAGAACGGCCTGTAGGTTGGGCCGCTGAGGTTTTGACCAGCCGCGATCGCTGTCAGGCGGGGATTACGGCGCCACCAGGCGGACTGTACTTTGTGGCACCGCGCTATCCCGCGCACTTCGGGTTGCCGGTGGATGCGATGGATGCCGGTTTTCTGATGGGGGATTAGCGGTCGCGCTCATGCTTTCTGCGGAGCGCGGTGTTAGAATGCCCTGATGGTGCGGATCAAAATATGTGGTATCACGAACGTGGAGGACGCACGGGCGGCGGCGTCCATCGGTGCCGACGCGGTCGGAGTCGTGTTCTACGACAAAAGTCCGCGAGCCGTGAATCCGGTGCGTGCGCAGGAAATCCTTACGGCCTTGCCGCCTTTCGTGACCCGTGTCGGTCTTTTCGTCAACGCGCCGGCCGCCACGGTAATTGCGACGACCCAGCAGTGTTTTTTGGATGTCCTGCAATTTCACGGAGAGGAGACGCCCGCGTTCTGCCGCGATTTTGGCCGACCCTATATCAAAGTGTTGCGAGTGACGGCGGCGGTGGATCTGCAACCGCTGGTGGAGGCTTATCACGACGCGCAAGGTCTGCTGTTGGACTGCGCGTCACCGGGGGTGTGGGGAGGGTCGGGCCGGAGTTTTGACTGGTGGCGGCTGCCGGAATTGGGTAAAGCCTGGATTTTGGCCGGCGGGCTGGATGCGGAAAACGTCGCGGGCGCGATAGCCATCGCCCAACCCTATGCGGTGGATGTGAGCAGTGGGGTGGAAAGGTCGCCCGGACGTAAGGATCATGACAAAATGGCGCGGTTCATAGCCCAAGTACGTGGCACCTGAGGGGGAAGTGATGGGTGGTTATTCCATGCCGGACGCATCCGGGCATTTTGGTCCTTATGGCGGGCGTTTTGTCGCCGAGACACTGGTGACGGCGCTGGAGGCATTGGAGCGCGCCTACCATGAGGCCCAGCAGGACCCCGGGTTCCGCGCTGAACTGCATAGCGAACTGCGCCAATTCGTGGGCCGTCCCAACCCCCTCTGCCATGCCGAGCGGCTTTCCCGGGAACTGGGAGGAGCCCAGATTTATCTGAAGCGGGAAGACCTCAATCATACGGGCGCGCATAAAATCAACAATGCCGTCGGACAGGCCTTGCTGGCCAGGCGCATGGGCAAAAAAAGGGTGATTGCCGAAACGGGCGCGGGTCAGCACGGCGTGGCGACCGCTACCGTGGCTACGCGTTATGGCCTGAAATGTCTGGTGTACATGGGCGAGGAAGACATCCGGCGCCAGTCCAGCAATGTGTATCGCATGCGTCTGCTGGGGGCGGAGGTCGCGGCGGTGGGTGGTGGCACGCGTACCCTGAAGGATGCCATGAATGAGGCGATGCGGGACTGGGTGACCCATGTCGACAGCACCTTTTACGTGATCGGGACGGTGGCGGGGCCACATCCTTATCCGGCCATGGTGCGGGAATTTCATCGGGTGATCGGCGACGAAACGCGGGCGCAGTGCCTCGAACTGACCGGGCGTCTACCCGATTGTCTGATCGCCTGCGTGGGTGGCGGTAGCAATGCCATGGGGCTGTTCTATCCCTTTATCGAAGACAAGGCGGTGCGATTGATTGGTGTGGAGGCGGGAGGACTGGGCCTGAGTACGGGGCAGCATGCCGCGCCTCTGGCCACCGGGCGTCCGGGAGTACTGCACGGAAACCGCACCTATCTGATGGAAGATGAGGACGGTCAGATTCTGCCGACACACTCCATCTCGGCAGGCCTGGATTATCCGGGAGTGGGGCCGGAACATGCCTACCTGAAGGACACCGGGCGGGCAGAATATGTGGTCGCCACCGATGCGGAAGCGTTGACCGCTTTCCACCGCCTGTGTCGTACCGAAGGCATCATTCCGGCCCTGGAGACCGCTCATGCGCTGGCGTATGCCATCCGTCTCGCGCCTGCCATGCGTTCGGATCAAACCATCGTCGTTAATCTGTCCGGGCGCGGGGATAAGGACATTCATACCGTCGCCTCCTTGGAGGGTATCCACCTATGAGCCGTTTGACTGAACTGTTCACACAACTCCAGGATGCCGGTCGGGCCGCCCTCGTTCCCTTCATGACGGCGGGAGACCCCTCGCTGGCGGCCACGGTGCCCTTGATGCACGCGTTGGCCGCCGCCGGGGCCGATGCCATCGAGCTGGGAATGCCGTTTTCCGACCCCATGGCCGATGGACCCAGCATCCAGCGCGCCAGTGAGCGGGCATTGGCACGGGGG
This sequence comes from Pseudomonadota bacterium, assembly GCA_021821285.1. GTDB lineage: Bacteria > Pseudomonadota > Gammaproteobacteria > Acidithiobacillales > Acidithiobacillaceae > Acidithiobacillus. Next base: position 21,288 of record JAKACQ010000020.1, on the reverse strand, counting down.
GTGAAGCTGCGCATGGTGTTGGGGTGGGTGCGTGAATTCCGCATGACGAACAGCCATACGCCCATCATCCTCATGGGGTATTTGAATCCGGTGGAGGCCATGGGCATGGCTTCATTCGCCGAAGCCGCGGCGGCGGCGGGGGTGGATGGAGTCATCCTGGTGGATTTGACCCCGGAGGAGGGGCGCGGCGAGGCCACCCTCCTCCAGGAACGGGGCATTGACCCCATTTTCCTGTTGGCGCCGACCAGCGGACCGGAACGGGTGGCTCGCGTCCGGAGCATGGGCAGCGGCTTTGTGTATTACGTTTCCCTGCGCGGCATTACCGGCGCGACGTCGGCGGACTGGGTGGACGTGTTGCAGCGGGTACGGGACTTGCGTCGGCAACTGGGCCTACCCGTGGCGGTCGGTTTCGGCATCCGTGACGCGGCGACCGTGGCCCGGGTGGCGGCAGAGGCCGATGCCGTGGTGGTAGGTAGCGCATTGGTCGAACAACTTGCGGAGTGCGCCACGGATCAGGAAGCGATCCAGATCGCGACACGATTCATCCGGGTGCTTGCCGAAGCGGTGCGGACAACAGAGAGGGTTTGTGCATGAGTTGGTTCGACCGGGTGTTGCCCCCAAAAATCAAAAAGGCACCGGCGGAGACCGCCAACGCTTCAGAGAACAAGCGCACCGTACCCGAGGGATTGTGGTCCAAGTGCCCGACCTGTCAGATGGTTCTTTACCGCACCGAGCTGGAGGAAAACCTCTTCGTCTGTCCGCATTGTGGACACCATCAACGGATCAGCGCCCGCCAGCGTCTGGACTTCTTTCTCGATCAGGCCCCCCGCCTGGAGATCGCCAAAGAATATATCCCGGTGGATCCCTTGCGTTTCAAGGATCAAAAGCGGTACAAGGAGCGTTTGCAGGAAGCCCAGGCCAAGTCCGGAGAGAAGGACGCCCTGGTGGTGATGCGCGGTCTGCTGACGGGGCGCCCGGTGGTGGTGGCCGCTTTCGCCTTTGAATTTATGGGTGGAAGTATGGGCTCCGTGGTGGGCGCGCGTTTCGTCAAGGCGGTGGAGGCGGCCTTGATGGAGCGCTGTCCGTTGATCTGTTTCAGTGCCAGTGGGGGGGCGCGGATGCAGGAAGGGCTCCTTTCCCTCATGCAGATGGCGAAGACCTCTGCGGCGGTGGAGCGCTTGGCCAAGGCCGGGATTCCCTTCATCTCGGTGCTTACCGACCCGACCATGGGCGGGGTTTCCGCCAGCCTCGCCATGCTGGGGGACATTCTCATCGCTGAACCCAAGGCGCTGATCGGTTTTGCCGGCCCCCGGGTCATTGAACAGACGATTCGTGAAAAACTGCCCGAGGGTTTCCAGCGTTCGGAATATCTGCTTGAGCACGGTGCCATCGACCAGATTGTCGACCGGCGCCAGATGCGCACCGTGGTGAGCGAAATGCTGGGGATGCTGACCCGTGTCGAGCCTACACACTAAGATCCCCCCGCGGGGGCCGGCATAACCGATGGGGCCGTCGTCGGACGCCCTCAGTGATTGGGTCGCCGCGCTGGCCGGACCCCCGGAGCAAATAGCCCTGGGCTTGGAGCGGATGATAGCCGCGATGGCCATTCTGAAGATTCCGGCCCGCTTGCCCATGCCGGTGATTCTGGTGGGGGGTACCAATGGCAAGGGTTCGGTGGTGGCATATCTGGAGGCGTTTTATAGCCAGGGGGGATACCGTGTCGGGGCGTACACCAGCCCGCACCTCTGGTGGTTCGGTGAGCGCCTGCGTTTGGCCGGCCAGCCCGCATCCGAGTCTTTCTGGCGTGAACAACTTGCGGAGGTGGCCGACGCGGCACGACGGATTCCCCTGACCTACTTTGAGATTACGACCCTCGCCGCGGTAAAGATGATGCTTGCGGTTGGGGTGGAGGTGGCGATTCTGGAAGTCGGTTTGGGTGGACGCCTGGATGCCGTCAATGCGTTTCTGCCGGATTGCAGCGTGGTGACCACGGTGGACCTGGATCATCAAGACTGGCTGGGACCGGATCGCATCTCCATTGGCCGGGAAAAAGCGGGTATTTTCCGCCGCGGCGTACCCGCTCTTTATGGGGACGCCGAGGATCCCTGCGCTAGCGTGCTGGAGGCGGCGGTACGTGACGCCGTGCCATTGCGGCAATTGGGGCGAGACTTCGGTATCGACCCGCAACGGATGCGCTGGACGGGTTTCGGTGAGGAGAAGCCGGTGGCCGCACCGGTGTGGGCGGGACAGGCACAGTGGGACAACCTGGCGCTGGCGGTGGCCGCCGTATCGACTTTGCGCACGCGATTGCCCGTACCCGATGCGGCGGTTTCGGCATGGACGCGGGTACCGAAATTGCCGGGACGCTGCCAGTGGCTTCAGCCCTGGGGCAAGGACGCCCCGCGCATGCTGGTGGATGTGGCTCATAACCCCCAGGCGGCCCGGCAATTGGCGGCCTTGCTGGCGGCGCGAAAGGGATCTGGGCGTTGTGTGGCGCTGGTGGGTATGTTGGCGGACAAGGATATTGCCGGGACGCTCGCACCGCTGCTGGATTGGGTCGATATCTGGCATACGCTGGATATCGCCGACACGCCGCGGGCGGCGACCGCTGCGCGGCTCCGCCACATACTCGAAGACGCGGGAGCGACGGCGGTCTCCGGTGACGGAAGCCTGGGCCAGGCCCTGGAGGCGGCGAGACGGACCTTGCGGGGGGAGGGTGTACTACTGTGCTTCGGCTCGTTTCATCTCGTCAAGCAGTTGCCCGTGGCGTGGTTCCTGGAGGAAACGGCATGTTCTGGGTAGATGCCACCACCGTGGGATTGGTGGCCCTGTCCGCTTTTTGGGGGCTTTTTCGTGGTATGGTGCGGGAGTTTTTTTCCCTGGTGGCATGGATCGGCGGGATTTATGTGGCTTGGCACTGGGGCGCCCGCTGGCTCGCGCCCCAGCTTTCGCTGCGGATTCCCGCGGATTGGAGGGTGGCCATCGCCAGCCTGCTGCTCTTTTTTGCGTGTCTCATCGCTGGTACCCTGTGCGCTTTCGTCGTCCGTAAGTTATTATACGGCATTGGTTTCGGAGCGACGGATCGGTTTTTAGGCGCCTTTTTCGGTTTTCTGCGTGGATTGGTGCTGGTCGCCATCGTGGTGGCGTTGGCACAGTCGTCGGCTTTGTCCCATACGTCGTGGTGGGCAGGCTCTTGGCTGGCGCAACCGTTGGTGCAACACTGGTCGCAATCGTTGACGGCACCTGCCGTGTCCTATTTGGAGTCACAAAAAATTGCAAAATGACAATGTGGTGCCATACACCGTGGATGACGACCATTTTCACGACGAATGCGGAGTGATTGGCGTATTCGGTCATCCGGAAGCGGCCAACCTGGCTTACCTCGGCCTCTACGCCCTGCAACATCGCGGGCAGGAATCGGCGGGCATCGTCTCCGGGGATCAGGGCAAGCTCTTCGTGCAGCGCGGCATGGGACGGGTGGCCGATGTCTTCGGGCAGGAGCAGATCGGCAAGCTGCCCGGCGAACAGGCTATCGGGCATGTGCGTTATTCGACGGCCGGCGACTCGGTCTTGCGGAATACCCAGCCGATTTTTATCAATTATCGGCATGGCAGCTTTGCCATCGGGCACAATGGCAACCTGGTCAACGCGGCGGATCTGCGGACTCGCCTGGAACGGGAGGGGGCCATCTTCCACACGGACATGGACACGGAAGTTATCGTGCATCTACTCGCGCGCGTGCCGGGCGAGGATACGGGGATGCGGCTCGCGGCGGCGCTACAGCAGGTTTCGGGCGCGTATTCTCTGGTGTGTTTGACGGAAAGTCGCCTGATCGGCGTGCGCGATCCCATGGGGTTTCGTCCCCTGGTGCTGGGACGGTTGATCGATTCCGGCGGTTTTGTGCTGGCCTCGGAAACCTGCGCTCTCGACCTGATGGGGGCGGATTTCGTGCGCGACATCGAGCCGGGTGAACTGGTGGTCATTTCCAAGGAGGGCATCGAGAGCCGCAGACCCTTTGTGGCGACAGACCGGCGGATGTGTGTCTTCGAATACATCTATTTTGCCCGTCCGGACAGCGTGCTGGATGGGATCCATGTTTATTCGGCGCGTAAGCGCATCGGGCAGGCGCTGGCGCGTCTGCATCCGCGTGACGCGGATCTCGTGGTCCCCGTGCCCGATTCCGGGGTGGCGGCCGCCATGGGTTATGCGGAAGCCTCCGGCTTGCCCTTCGAACTGGGGCTGATTCGTAATCACTACGTGGGCCGCACTTTCATTCAACCCGCGCAGCGGGGCCGCGACTTTGGGGTCAAGGTCAAACTCAATGTCCAGCCCAACATTTTGCGGGGTAAGCGGGTGGTGCTGGTGGATGATTCCATCGTCCGGGGGACGACCAGCGCCAAGATTGTCAGTCTGGTACGGGCTGCCGGCGCGCGGGAAGTGCATTTCGTAGTGAGCGCTCCACCCACCACGGGGCCTTGTTACTATGGGATAGATACGCCGGACCGCTCCCAGTTGATCGCGGCCCAGCACAGCATTGAGGAGGTACGCAAGGTTATCGGTGCCGACAGCCTCGGCTATACCAGTCTGGAGGCCCTCTATGAAGCGATGGGCGGACGGGAGCAGGGTTTCTGTGATGCGTGCTTCAGTGACGACTACCCGTTGCCCACGCCGGAGGGGCACGGCTCGCGCCAATTGCATCTGATCAAGGATCTGCGATGAACTCCAAGGATCGCCACCCGGATTGGGCCGCCCACCTTCACCCCGAAACTCTCGCCATCCGGGCCGGTATTCATCGCACCCGGGAGCAGGAGCACAGCGAGGCCATCTTCCCGACCTCCAGCTTTGTTTTCGCTTCGGCGGAGGAGGCGGCGGAGCGTTTTGCCGGGCGTGCGCCGGGGAATATTTATGCCCGCTTCACCAATCCGACAGTGCGCACTTTCGAGGAGCGCCTGGCGGCGTTGGAGGGCGCTGAAGCCTGCGTGGCCACGGCATCCGGCATGGCCGCCTGTCTGACCGTGTTCATGGGACTGCTCAAGGCGGGCGATCATATCGTCGCCTCTCGCGCCATCTTTGGCACTACGGTGCAACTGCTCACGAATATCCTGGGGCGCTTCGGGGTAGAGACCACCTTTGTGCCGCTGGCGGATGTGGCGAGCTGGCGGGCGGCACTACGTCCCAACACCCGGATGCTCTTCCTTGAAACGCCTTCCAATCCGCTCACCGAGATTGGTGATATACGGGCCTTGGCGGCGCTGGCCCATGCCCATGCCGCCTGGCTGGTGGTGGATAATTGTTTTTGTACGCCGGCCTTGCAGCAGCCCTTGCAGTTTGGTGCCGATCTGGTGATTCACTCCGCCACCAAATATCTGGACGGGCAGGGGAGAACCTTGGGCGGAGCGGTCTGCGGCAGTACCGAACTGCTCAACAGCGGGCCACGCAATTTCGTCCGCACCGCGGGTCCGAGCCTCAGCCCTTTCAATGCCTGGGTGCAACTCAAGGGCTTGGAGACCCTCGGACTGCGCATGGAACGTCACTGCGCCAACGCCCAGCGGATTGCCGAATGGCTGGAGGCACGGCCGGAAGTGGCTCGGGTCTATTATCCGGGCCTCCAGAATCATCCGCAGCAGGCGTTGGCGGCGCTTCAGCAGCGTCTGCCGGGCGCCATCCTGTCCTTCGATCTGCGCGGTGGGCAGGCAGCGGCCTGGACTTTCGTGGATGCCCTGCGCTTGCTTTCCCTGACCGCCAATCTCGGGGATGCCAAGACCACCATCACCCATCCCGCCAGCACGACCCACAGCCGGGTCGGCGTGGAGGCGCGGGCGGCGGCGGGCATTGGCGATGGCTTGCTGCGCATCAGTGTCGGGCTGGAACATGTCGATGACCTCCGTGATGATCTGGAACGCGGCTTCGCCGCTCTTGCGGCCTGCTGATTTGCGCTATGCTTGGACAAACATGGGGTTCCTTGCCCCTTTTTACCCTACGGAGATCATGAAATGACAAGATTCCGTGCATTACAACGTTATGGACTCAAGCCGGATACGCGTATCTGTATGTTCGATAGCGGGGTACTGTTACCGGTGGCACCCGATGATGCGGCGATCAAAGGGATGACCGATCTCAGCCGGGTGCCCGCCGCGACCACCAAGCCGGAAACCACCATGGATCAAGCCATGCAACGCATGATTCACGTCGGGGTCCGCATGCTCTTTGTGCTGGATGATTTCGGCACTCTGATCGGCTTGATCACCGCCCGCGACATCCTGGGGGAAAAACCCGTCGCGTTGGCCGCCGCGCATCATGTCGCGCGGGACACGATCCAGGTGGAGGATGTCATGGTGCCTTTGGGACAGATCGACGTGCTCGACTTCGCCGAGGTGGAGCGATCCACTATCGGCGATGTCGTGCTCACCCTGCGTGATGCGGGGCGCCAGCATGCGCTGGTGCGCGAAGTGACGTCGCGGGGTGAGGAGATTCGTGGTGTGTTTTCCATCAGCCAGATCGCGCGGCAGTTGGGCGTGCCGATCCAGACCAATGACGTGGTGCAGAGCTTTGCCGGGCTGGAGCAACTCATCGCCAGTGATGACTGAACGCTATCCCCGCCATGCGCGGATGGGGGTCGGCTCCCGTGCATGAGGTCAACGGGCTGCTGCTGGCAGCCCTGCTCGTTTTTTTGAACGGTTTTTTTGTCGCGGCAGAGTTCGCCCTGGTGCGATTACGCGGTACCCATGCGCGCACCCTCGCCCAAGAGCATGGATTGCGCGGGCGGATCCTGGTGCGGATGCATCGGCGGCTGGATGCTTACCTCTCCGCCACGCAATTTGGCATTACCCTTGCCTCCCTGGGTATCGGCTGGGTGGGTGAGCCCACCGTCGCGCATTTGCTCCAGCCCCTGTTCCGGATTTCCGGGGTAATGGATCAGGCCGTATTGAAGTCGGTTTCCTTTGCCGTCGGCTTTGCCCTGATCTCCTTTATCGTCATCGTGATCGGGGAGTTGGTGCCCAAATCTCTGGCGATCCGCAAGGTGGAGATCGTGTCCCTGTGGACCGGTGCACCCCTCTATGTCTTCTATTGGCTGATGTATCCGGCGATTTGGGTGCTCAATGGCGCGACCCGCATCGTCCTGCGTCTTTTCGCGTTACGGGCGGATCAACATACCAGCGACGCGCCCCATTCTCGCGATGAACTGGCGATGATTCTCGCCCTCAGCCAAGCGCAGGGGACCCTTGGGCAGCGGACTGGAGATATCCTTGAGCGTACTCTGGACTTCACGGAATTGACCGCCGGAGACCTGATGCGGCCCGCCGCCGAGATGGTCTGCCTGATGCGGGAAGATCGCACGGAAGAGATCCGCGAGGTCATGATGCGCCACCGCTTTACCCGCTATCCGGTCTGCGAGGGGGATCGTCAGCATGTCATCGGTTTGCTGCACGTCAAGGATGCCTTCGCGGCGCTGTCCCGGCACCCGGACCTGGGAGATCTGAAAAAATTGCTGCGCCCGCTTCCTTCCGTGGGCAAGGGATTGCCCGCCATGGATCTGCTGACCCATTTTCGTTCGGGACATCCGCATTTCGCACTGGTGGTGGATGATCTGGGCACCATCACCGGCTTCGTCACCCTGGATCATGTGCTGGAAAGTCTGCTCGGCGCCATTCCCGACGAGTTCCGCCATCGGCGTCAGGAATGGCGGCAACAGCCCGATGGCAGTTGGGTGGGTTCCGGCAGTCTCTCCCTTTATTCCCTGGAACGCAGCCTCGCCATGGACATTGACGAGGAGGCCGCCGATACCATCGGTGGTCTCGTCATGCACCAGCTCGAACGAGTACCCGAAGAGGGGGAACGGATTATCTTTGCGGACTTCGATGTGGTGATCCTGCGCAAAAAAGGCCCACGGATCACCCTGGTGCAAGTATTCCCGCACCCCGATCGTAACGAATCAGACTGGTTTTCTTGATAACTTCCATGCAGAAAAGTGATTTTTATTATGAATTGCCTGAAACGCTGATCGCGCAGGTCCCTCTCGCCGAACGGAGCGCCGGACGGCTGCTTGTCGTGGATGGTGAAAAAGGACGCTGGGAGGATGCGTGGGTGCGTGACCTGCCGAGCCTGCTCCATCCCGGAGATCTGTTGGTGCTCAACGACACGCGGGTGCTTCCGGCACGTCTGCGGGCGCACAAGGAGACGGGGGGCGCCGTGGAATTGCTCCTGGATCGTTTGCTGGATGCCCGTGCGGGCTGGTTCCTGGCGAAATCGTCCAAGGCGCTGCGACCGGGGACGCGCATTCATTTGTCCGATGGCACCGTCGCCACGGTGGAGGAAAAAGAGGACATGGAACTGCGTCTCAGCCTGCCCGCCGACGCCGCTTGGCTGACGATCCTCGACACGGAGGGCAGCATGCCTTTGCCGCCCTACATTCGCCGCCCGCCGGAGGCCAATGACCGGGAGCGCTATCAGACCATATTCGCCGCCCGTCCAGGTGCCGTGGCGGCCCCTACGGCCGGACTGCATTTCGACACGGATCTGCTGGGTGCCCTGGCCGCGCGTGGTGTGGAGAGCGCTTTTGTAACCTTGCACGTGGGCGCCGGGACTTTCCTCCCGGTACGTAGCGACGACATCGCCGAGCACCCCATGCATGCCGAAATCATGGAGATCAGCGCGGCGACCGTGGCGGCCGTGGCGGCGGCCAAGGCCCGGGGTGGACGGGTGATCGCGGTGGGCACCACGGTCTGCCGGGCGCTGGAGACGGCGGCGCAAAATGGCACCTTGCGGCCTTACAGCGGCGAGACCCGGCTCTTTCTTTATCCCGGCAAGACCTTTCGAGTGATCGATGGATTGCTGACCAACTTCCATTTGCCGGAATCCACGTTGCTCATGCTGGTCTGCGCTTTTGCGGGTACGGAGTGCATGCTCGCCGCCTATCGCCACGCGGTGGCCCAGGCGTATCGATTTTTCAGTTACGGAGACGCCATGTTGATATTTCCCCAGGACCGGTGGCGATGAGCATATATCAGTGGCTTGCCGGGGATGGCGCGGCGCGGCGCGGCATCGTTCATCTGCCGCGGGGTGACATTCAAACGCCCGCCTTCATGCCCGTGGGTACTTATGGCACCGTCAAGGCGATGTCCCCCGAGGAATTGAAGGCCCTGGGGGCCGAGATTATTTTGGGGAACACCTTCCATCTCTTTCTCCGCCCTGGTCTGGAGGTGATCGATGCCGTGGGTGGCCTGCATCGAATGATGCACTGGGACCGACCCATTCTCACCGATTCGGGTGGTTTCCAGGTGTTCAGTCTGGGCGCGTTGCGTAAGTTGACGGAGTCCGGGGTGGAATTCCGCGCGCCCACCGATGGTCACAGGGTTTTTCTGGGACCGGAGGAATCCATGCGGATTCAGGCGGCATTGGGTGCGGATATCGCCATGGTCTTCGACGAATGCACTCCGCATCCGGCCAGCTACGACGCGGCTCGCGTCAGCATGGAGCGCTCATTGCGCTGGGCGGCGCGCTCAAAATCCGCCTACGAGGGGCCGGGCCAACTGTTCGGCATCATCCAGGGGGGCATGTATGCGGATTTGCGCCGGCGTTCTCTGGCGGGTTTGCAGCGCCTGGATTTTCCGGGGCTCGCCATCGGCGGTTTGTCGGTGGGGGAAAGCAAGGCGGAGATGGTGCAGGTATTGGATGATCTGCTGCCGCAGATGCCCAGGGATCGTCCACGCTATCTCATGGGAGTGGGCACCCCCGAGGATCTGGTGGAGGGGGTGCGGCGGGGTATCGACATGTTCGACTGCGTGATGCCGACCCGCAATGCCCGCAATGGCTGGCTCTTTACCCACGAGGGCATTCTCAAGCTGCGCCATGCCCGTTATGAGAGGGACGCGTTGCCACCGGATCCGCACTGTACCTGTTATACCTGCCAAAACTACAGCCGGGCCTATCTGCGCCACTTGCAGCGCAGCCATGAGATTCTCGGGGCGCGCCTGAATACCCTGCATAATCTGCACTATTACCAGGAATTGATGGCGGGGTTGCGGGAGGCCATCACCGCCGGCCGGCTGCAGGGCTTCGCAGATGATTTTTACCGGCGCCGCCACGCTGGTTCCCTCGTGGACGCCTAAAGGCTACAATGGCGGCCCTCAGACCAGACCAGGAGTGGATATGAACTTTTCGCCTATCGCCAACGCCTATGCCGGAACCGCGGTGGAGGGGGCCCCGGGTTCCATTTTCATGCAGATCGTGCCACTTCTGATCATTTTCGGCATTTTTTATTTTCTGCTGATTCGTCCGCAGATGAAAAAGGCAAAACAGCAACGCCAACTCATCGCGGCGATTTCCAAGGGCGATGAGGTGGTTACGCAAGGTGGTCTGGTCGGACGGGTCATGCAGGTGGGTGAAGACTATCTACAACTCGAAATCGCGGAAGGCGTCCTGGTGAAAATGCAGCGGGTCGCCGTCACCTTGCTGTTGCCCAAAGGGACCTTGAAGAAACTTTAAAGGCCCGTCAATGACCCGTTATCCATGGTGGAAATATCTGATCATCCTCGCTGTCGTATTGCCTTCCCTGCTCTACGCGCTCCCCAATTTTTACGGCTGGTATTCGGCGGTGGAGGTGCGTGCGCCGGTGGGTACCCTCCTGCCCCCCGTCGCCACCATGCAGGACTGGCTGCAGGCGGCCAGGATCCCGGTCACCCGGGTCGTTTCCGACGCGGCGGGCAGCACGTTTTTTTTCCCCAATGACAATGCCCAGGGCCTGGCCGAGACCCTGCTGCAAAGTAAACTTCCCGCCAATGCCCAGGTGGTCCTCTCGCAGATGTCGGCGGAACCGGACTGGTTGAGCAGCTTTGGTGGCCGTCCCGTCAATCTGGGTCTCGACCTGCGTGGCGGGGTGTATCTCCTGCTGCGCGTCGATACGGATGCCGTCCTCAAGCATGCCTTGGAACAGGACAGTGGGAGTTTGCGCACCTTTCTCCGCCATCAGGACCTGCAATATCTGGCGGTGAACACGATCGGGCCGCAACGCCTCGCCATCGAGATGAAAAACGCCACGCTCGCGGCCCGGGCGCAAAAGGTCGTCGCCGAGCATTATCCCGATTACGCCGTCACTCTGCAGCCCAACGCGGTGTTGGACGTGACGCTTACGCCCGACGCCGCCAAGAGAATGAAGAACGATGCGTTGCAGCAGGCCATCGTCGTTATTCGCAACCGTATTGATGAACTGGGGGTCTCGGAACCCGTCATCCAGCGTCAGGGCGCTGAACATATCGCGGTCCAATTGCCGGGTGTGCAGGATACCCAGCGCGCCAAATCCATCATCGGCTCCACCGCCCAGTTGGAATTCAAGATGGTGGACGATCAGGCCAATATGGCCTCTGCCCTGAAGGGGGATCTACCGCCGGGCACGGCCCTCTTTTACGGCGCCCATGGCACCCCCTATGTGCTGTATACGGATACGGTGCTCACGGGCCGTTATCTCAGCAATGCCAGCGCGGGGGTGGACAACAATAGCGGCCAGTCCATCGTCAATGTCAGTTTCAACAACGAGGGAACCCGTATCTTCGGTGATCTGACGACGAAAAATGTCGGTAAACGTATGGCTATCTTGCTGGATGGCAAGGTGGTCACGGCACCGGTGATCCGTGAGGCCATTACGGGGGGGCGGGCCCAGATTACCGGGTTCTCCAACTTGAAAGAAGCCAGCAATGCCGCGATCGAGTTGCGGGCCGGCGCGTTACCCGCACCGGTGCATATTGCGGAAGAGCGCACGGTCGGCCCGACTCTGGGCCAGGACTCCATTCATGATGGGGTAATGGCCGTGATCTTCGGCATGCTTTTTGTCGTGCTTTTCATGACGGTTTATTACCGGGCCTTCGGTCTGATTGCGGATTTGGCGATTCTCGTCAACATTCTGGCCATCCTGGCGGTGCTCTCTTTGATGGGCGGCACGCTGACCTTGCCGGGTATCGCCGGTATCGTCCTCAAGATCGGTCTGGCGGTGGATGCCAACGTGCTGGTGTTTGAGCGTATCCGGGAAGAACTGCGCCATGGCATGAGCACTCGCGCCGCCATCGACACCGGCTTCAAGAAGGCCTTTGCCACTATCGTGGATTCCAATATCACGGTGTTGATCGCCGCGCTGGTGCTTTTCCAGTTCGGCACCGGGGCCATCAAAGGTTTCGCGCTGGTGCTGACTATCGGGGTAATCACCTCCATGTTCACGGCCACCATGATGAGCCGTGGTATCATCGAACTCGCCCTCGGCAAGCGGCGCGTGCAGAAGTTGTACATCTGAGGCCACGATGGAACTTTTTAAAACCCGCACCCACGTGGATTTCATGTCCAGGCGATGGATTTTCCTGGGCATATCCGCGTTGCTCATCCTCGCTTCCCTGGCCGCGTTTCTGGTACGTGGCCTTAATTACAGCATCGATTTTACCGGGGGCACGCTGGTGGAACTGGCCTTCAGCAAGACACCGGATCTCGGTGCGGTGCGTGGCACCCTCACTCAAGCGGGTTTCCACGACGCGGTCGTGCAGACCTTTGGCGGGGATCACGATCTGTTGATCCGCCTGCGCACGCAAGCGGGTGAGAGCAGCGCCGTGGGCACCAGGATTTTACAGGTGTTTCAGAAGGATCAGGTGAAATACCCGGATGTGCAGTTGCGCCGTACCGAATATGTGGGTCCCGAGGTGGGGAAGGAGTTGCGTAACAAGGGGATTATGGCACTGATCGTCGTCACCCTGGGCATTCTGATCTATGTGGGATTCCGTTTCGAATGGCGGTTCGCCGTCGGTGGAGTGCTCGCCATGCTCCACGATCCCATTCTGGTGGTGGGTTTTTTCGCCATCAGCCGGGAAGAGTTTTCGCTGACGGTGATTGCCGCCTTGCTGGTCATCATGGGTTACTCGCTCAATGATACGGTGGTGGTTTTCGACCGCATGCGTGAGGATCTGCGGGCGTCCCGCAGCGGTGACGTGGCGCAGATCTTTAACGTCGCCATCAACGAGACCCTATCGCGAACGGTGATCACCAGCTTCATCACCTTCATGGTCGCCCTGTCGCTCTTTCTCTTCGGCGGGCCGGTGATTCACGGCTTCGCCACGGCCCTGGTGATCGGGGTGGTGGTGGGCACCTATTCCTCGATTTTCGTCGCCAGCCCGGTCGCTTTGTGGCTGGGACTGCGGCGGGAGCACGTTCTCAAGCGGCAGTTTCTCAGCGCCAAGGACCGTAACGACGGCGCCACCTTGTAAGAACGCCGCCGATTCCTGACAGGGTGTACTTGCCGTCAGCGCCGGGAAAGATTACTGTATGCCCCCACGGAGAGGTACCGAAGTGGCCATAACGGCGCCGACTCGAAATCGGATGGGGGGCAACCCCACGTGGGTTCGAATCCCACCCTCTCCGCCATTGCGCTCTGCCCTTCGTGAAAAGACACCAAAGCCTTGAAAGGCAAGGTAGTTTCCGGGGTTCGAAATCCCAATTTCCGGCAATAGCTCAAACGGTCTGCAAAGGTCAGTTTCAGGACCAGTCTGCGGTGCGCGTGTGAGCCAGAAACCCAGAGTTTTGAAGGGCTTGCGAGAAAGCGCATGGCGAGTTCGAACATATCCTCGAACCTGCCGCGTGGATTGCCGCTCGTGAGCCGCTTTTCTTCCAGCACCAGCTTTTCGCGTTCGAGCTTGGCGATCTTGTTTTCACAGGCGGCGATGACGGTCGGGTTCGTTGCCTCGACGATCCGCTCCAAGAGCGAGTCGATTTGTTCTCGATGCCCTGAATGTCTTTAGCGAAACTCTTGGCGAAGGCATGGGCCTGCGCAAGCCGCTGATCCCAGCCGTGCTTGACGAGCGCCCGGACCAACTCAAAGAACGTGGGCGCTGGCGTCAGTTCACCCAGCAGCGCCGCAAACTCGCCTTCCAGTTTGTCCCGGCGAATGGACTTGCCGCGTTCCGCGCAAGCCCGGTTGAAGCACATGTAGTAAGGGTGCTTCACGCCCGTCTTGCTCTTGGACCATGACGCCGTGAGCGGTTTCTCGCAGCAGGCGCAGGCAATCGCCCCACGCAGTGGGAAGTCCGCGTTGAGGTCAGGCCGGGCCGGAGCGCGCGCGCCGTCCTTGAGACGCTTCTGGATTCGCTCGAACGTCTCGAAGCTCACCAGCCCTTCATGCTGGCCCTTGTGCAGGGTTACGCCCTAATCGGGCGCTTCCACATATCCGGCATAAAGCGGTTTGGTCAGAATGTCGATGACATGCTGATTGCGGACGACGCCGTAACGGTCCTTCGGGAAAGCCGGAAAGCTTTCGAAGAAGCGTTTCACTTCGGCTTGCGAGGCGAAGCGGCCCGAGGCGTAACCTTCCATTCCTTCCTGAATGATCGAGGCCAGCGATTCATCGCGCACCAGCACCTTGCCCTGTCCAGGCGAATGCACATGCTTGAAGCCGATGCAGGAAATGAAGGGCCAATAGCCATTCTGCACACGCGCGCGCATCCGGTTGCGGGTTTGCTCCGCGTTCTTCTGGCGTTGATGCTGCGAGACGGAGGCCAGCAGGTTTTCAACGAGGATGGAGTCGGAATCCTCCCCGAACTCGATGGACGGGCTTTCCAGGCGACCCCCGGCAGCGGCGATGGCGTCGCGCAGATCGAGATGCGCCTTCATGTCCCGCGCCAACCGCGAAATATCGTCGATGAGGACGACATGCGCGGTGTGTTTGTTCTTCTTGAGATAGGCCAGCATCGCCAACATGCCGGGGCGGTCGATGATCCCGCCCGAAACGGCTTCGTCACAGAAGACCTCCGTGACTTCGTAGCCCTTCATTCGTGCAAACTCGCGGCAGCGCGTTTCCTGCGAACTGACTGAAAGGGCTTTCGCGCCTCTGAACCCACGACCAAAGGGCGTTCCTGCCCTCTGGACACCAAACTAGCTTGCCGAAGCTGGACCCGGCCAAGGGTCGCCCTTGGATGCGGTTTTCCACAGCATCATCCGGGATGATTTCCTCTCGTGGTGCAACTTGGTGCGTTTGTGTGTAAGCTTCGATTCGATTGAGTTAACGGAATGGCCCGAATGTCTGATTCTGCCTCACAGAAGCGTTTTACAGTCTCGCTTGATAGCCAAGACTATGAGGCTCTATGCGCGCTCGCGCAGGCGCAGCGTCCGCCGCTTTCTCGACGAATACGAGGGCGCGCCATCACCCTGACCCCGGCGAATGCCGCGGCCAAGCGGAGCAAGCGATGAGCGGCAGGACAGCGATACGCCGCGCTACGTCCCCCGGTTGGGAACGTTTGGCCCGCACCGAAGCGCCGGAACTGCCGTTTGAAACGTCTGCGCCGGGCAACATCACGCTGGCCCCGTTGCCGGGGCCGCGCGCGCTGGAAGATGACGGCTTTCCGTTCGAGGCGCTCAGCGACGTGGCCGAGACAGAAAGCTGGCGCAAGGAGATCAACCGCCCCACCACCCACATTCATAAATGGTGGGCGCAGCGCCTCGGGACCGTCTTCCGCGCCATGACCATCGGCGCGTTCGCTCCGTCCGGCACCGATATCTTCGATCTGTTCTACAAGCCCGTGCGCATTCCCGGCGGAATGGTCTTCGATCCCTTCATGGGCAGCGGCACGACACTGGCCGAGACAGTGAAGCTGGGCGCACAGGCGATTGGCCGTGACATTAATCCGGTCGCCCACTTCCTCGTGAAGTGCGCGCTCTCCGTCCACGACCGCAAGGCGATCCTCGAAACCTACCGCGCCATCGAATGCGACGTGGCCGAGAAAATCCGCAGCTACTATCGGGCAACCCTGCCGGACGAAACGCAGGCCGAAATCCTCTACACGTTCTGGGTCAAGACGGTGGACTGCCCATCCTGCACGGCGCCCGTGGATCTGTTCAGTTCTCAGATCTTCGCGCGCCATGCCTATCCGAAGAAGTTTCCGCAGGCGCAGGCCGTCTGTCCGCATTGCGGCGGCGTGAATGAAGTCCATGTCGAGGCGCGGCACGTGAAGTGCGGTTCCTGCAAGAAGATCTTCGATCCCAACGCTGGTCCGGCCAAGGGGCAAAGCGCGACCTGCCCGTGCTGCAATCACACGTTCCCCATTGCCAAGACCATCCGCGCGACAGACAAGCCGCCCGCGCACCGGATGTATGCGAAGCTGGTCCTGCTGCCGGACGGGAAGAAAGCCTACCATCCAGCCACGGATGTGGACCGCACGTTGTACGCCAAGGCCGAACGCGCGCTGGCCAAGCGCAAGAATGCGTATCCCGTTGTCGCCATCGAACCCGGCTACAACACCAATCAGGCGCTGGGCTACAATTACCGCCATTGGCACGACATGTTCAACGCGCGCCAGCTTCTGTGTCTCTCCATCCTTGCCGACCGCATTCGCGCCATCCCCGATTCCGTCCTGCGCGAGTTGTTTACTTGCCTGTTTTCGGGCGCGCTTGAGTTCAACAACATGTTCGCCTCTTACAAGGGCGAGGGGACGGGCGCGGTGCGCCACATGTTCGCGCACCATATCTTGAAGCCTGAGCGTGTGCCGCTTGAAGCCAACCTTTGGGGCACCGAGAAAAGCTCAGGCTCTTTCTCAACGATGTTCGAGGGCCGTATACGCCGCGCCCTCGATTATGCCGACGATCCATTTGAGTTGCGGGTGAGCAAAGGCAGCAAGACCGAGAAGGTTTTCGGCCTCAGCGAGAAAATCGGTGCGCCTGTAGCAGACGACTACGCCACTTTCGCAAAGGATACGCGCGTTTATCTGTCCTGCGGCGATTCCGGTTCAACCGATCTGCCGGACCATTCGGTGGATGTGGTTCTGACCGATCCGCCTTTCTTCGACAACGTGCATTACTCGCAGCTAGCGGATTTCTTCCATGTCTGGCAGCGGCACATTCTCGGAGAGAACGGCACCCGCATCACCGACACAACGCGATCCGACCGCGAAGTGCAGAACGCGAACGGGGATGAGTTCACGGGCCGCTTGGCTTCGGTCTGGGAGGAAACGCACCGCGTTCTGAAAGACGATGGCCTACTGGCCTTCACCTACCATCACTCCCGGCCCGAAGGCTGGCGCTGCGTCTTGCAGGCGCTCATGCAGGCTGGGTTCGGCATCACAGCCGCGCAGCCCATCAAAGCCGAAATGTCCGTGGCCATGCCCAAGCAGCAGGCCAAGGAGCCGATTGACCTCGATATCATCCTTGTCTGCCGCAAGCGCTCAAAGCTTGAGACACACCGCTGGAATGGCGATCTCTGGGGGACTGTCGCGCCCCCCGCGCAGGATCAGGTCAACCGCTTGCGGGCCGCTAACCACAAGCTCAGCCGCAATGACGTGCGGATTATCGTCATGGCGCAGCTTCTGCGGCAGCTTTCGCGCTTACCGACATTGGATTCCGCCCTTCACCTTCTGGACAGCGCCAACGGCGACACCGAAGCCCTGATTGACCGAATACACGGCGGGCACAGCGAACAATCTGACAAGCCCGAACAACGGAAGGGAGCGGTGTAAAGCGTGTCGAATGCCTCAGCCATCTTCAAAGCCTGTGTGCAGGCGATCCAGCGCGGCGAGTTGATCGAGCGCGAGGGCCGCAGCGACAAGGAGTTTCATTTCCAGAACTGGTTCAAGCGGCGGCTTGAGGCGCTGAACCTCAACTTCGACTCACCGGGCCGCAATTCCTACCCGGATTTCCGGCTCGTTCGGTTTACCGAAGGCTTCGAACTCAAGGGCCTCGCCTATCCGGGGCGCGAAGCGGACTATGACTGCAACAGCCAAGTGCCCTGCGGTGAGCATAACGGGCGGCAGGTCTATTACGTGTTCGGGCGTTACCCCGTGAACCCGGACGGCAACAGCTATCCCGTCCTTGACCTTGTGTTGTGCCATGGCAGCTTGCTGAACGCCGACAACACCTACGTTCACAAGAATAAGAGTTTCCGGGGTTTTGGCAGCTATGGCGACATTCTCGTGCGCGACCGCAAAATGTACGTCGCGCCCACGCCGTTCGCGCTGGCCGAAGGCACGGCGCACCGCCGCACCCTGATTGTGCCCGAAGGCCACGCCGTGGATGCCGATCTGGTGGAAGTCGGCACGTTCACGCGGCGCGAGGTCGATCAGGTCGTCGTGGCCTACAGCTTCGATCTGCGCACGAATGAACTCGCCACCACGCAAGTAGCGAACCCGAATGCAGGCCGCGAGCATGTGTTCAAAGCCTACCGCGTCGCGGGCGATCCCGCCGATGCCGTCAGTTTGCGCGCGCGCAGCCAGGTGCTCGCGGGATTGGAAGCATCTGCCCGCGCAAGCGAAGACGCTGAGGAAGATGAAGATGCCTGAATCAGATAGCAGTGAGCGCGATAGTCACCTCTTGCCGGGTGAGCAAATCCAATTCGCCCCGGAGGAGACCGCTCAAATCCGATTTGCGAGCGATTCCGATATCAATGAAAAGTATGTTAAGGGCGAGATTAGGATCGTCACCGAACAGGCGCGGTATCCGATCAACACGATTGCGGGGATAGTCGAAGACCCCGCCTATCGTCTTTCTCCAGAATACCAGAGAAGACATCGCTGGAGGCCCGACAGGCAATCTCGGTTGATTGAGTCCTTGATTATGAACGTGCCAATCCCGCCGATATTTTTGTATGAGTACGATTACTCGAAATACGAGGTTATGGACGGGTTGCAGCGCCTCACGGCAATCCATGATTTTTATCGCGATAAGTTTGAGCTGACTGATTTGACAGAGTGGGTCGAACTTAACGGAAAGACGTATTCCCAGCTTCCGAGCAAAATCAAAGAGGGAATAGATCGTCGGTATCTTTCATCCGTCATTCTTCTCAAAGAAACCGCACGTAACGAAGGGGATGCGCTGCGTTTGAAGCAGTTGGTATTTGAACGAATAAATAGCGGAGGTGTGAGACTTTCTGACCAAGAATCGCGAAATGCGATATTCGACGGCCCTCTAAATCAAGCGTGCATCAAATTGTCACGTAATCGTTCGCTATGCCGACTTTGGGGCATACCCGAGCCTACTGACGAAGAGATTTCCGGTGGGAATGTCTCGGAGGAACGTATCGCTAACGACCAATTTCGAGAGATGGATGACGTCGAGTTGGTTTTGCGCTTCTTCGCTCATAGACAAAAAGGTCAGCTACAGAAATCGGGTGAGTCCCTGCGGGCCTACCATGACCGCTTCCTCCAATACGGGAATCGGTTTTCGGAAGCGACAATGTCTCAATTATCGGCACTATTCGAACAAACAATTGAGTTCGCCGAGCAGCTACTAGGTGAGAGAGCTTTTTGGTTATACAGAAAGCGTACTATAAAGGGGCGAGATCATTGGGGTTGGTTCGAGCGTCCGGCAACAACCGTTTTCGACCCGCTGATGTTCGTTTTGAGCACCTTGTTGTCAGACAAAGACGCGCTCCTTGCCAGAGCAAACAGCATGGAAGAGGCTCTCAAGAACTTTTACACAGAGAACTACACTGTTTTTGAGGGGCGCAACGTAAACCCATCAGCGCTAAATGAGCGGGAACGCAAGTATCAGGAGTTTTTCGCGCGCATCTTGTCTGAGTAGCAATAATGAGGGGGGCCTTAGAAAGTTTCCATCAGGAAATTCGGCAGCTCACTGAGTTCCTAGAGGCTGCAATCGCTGAAGAGCGGCTGTATCCACTGCTGGCGCAGGCGCTCGTAGATTCCGATGATAGCATCGCACGTGACGCGATAACCAAATTCTTGAACGCCACAACTAACAAGAGAAAATACACGTATGCCGTTAGCGTAATTAGCTTATACGGCGCTCTCGAATCCTTCGTTCGCGGTCTTGTGGAGCGATATCTAAGTGCTATTTCGCGCCTATCGGGTGAAGTTACCAACTTACCAGATCGAATTGCCGCAAATCACACCGCATTTTCGATCAACTACCTTGTGAACGTTAAGGACAGAAAAGTTAATAACGACGATACGGTCGATCTGGTCGTGGCCCGATTGGCGAAGTGTTTGGCGGGGGCCGATGACTTTGAGCTGAACGCAAATGCTTTCCTAATGAAGGGCCAGAACGTCAATCGCGACAGAATTCGTCAAACTGCAAACGAACTCGGCGTTCTTATCACGCCAAAGCGACTGATCCGAACGGTTGCGGCTACAAAGTACTTCTCCGATCGCGATCCTTCGGTTTTGGAGACGTTGAGCGATGAAGTCGCCCAAGCACAATTCGTGGCGGTTGATGCAGTTACCGGAGCACGAAATTTAATTGCTCATGGGGTTGCGGAACTGATTCAGATAGAGAGCCCAGATATACTCTTAGGCTACGCTGCGGAGATGGCCGCGTACTGCGAAGCAGTAACCAGTATATTTGAACAGGAGTCCATTTCACATGCAATCGCGTGCGACTCCGTTGTGCCGCTGTCTGCGCCGGTAAGGACGTATGGTAACAATATTGTTTGCTTCGCCTTGAGAGACGGGCGCATTGGCGTGGGTGACATTCTCGTTTTGTCTCTGGACGATAGTATGGAGCCGCTACGTTTTTCACGAATTGAAAGTCTTCAAGTTGACGGAGTCGATCAAGCCGAGGTTATTGGGCGCGAGGGTCTTAATGTTGGTATAAGAGTGACATTTCGCGTTACTCAACACCCCAATTATTGCGTGCTTTCTGAGCCTGCGAGGCAAATCATTTTTTCGGAGTGAGCCAAGCTTTATGAAAGCTTGGGAGGCTTAGGGCTGCGCCCTCAGCGCGTATGAAGAACGGTCAGAAAAAAAAGCATTGATGCTTGCCATTATCGATCGCCTGCTCAGCGAAGGAAGAATAGTCTTCAGGGATCCCAATAGCCCCTGGAAACCGTACACCTTCGAGATTTGGCACGTAGACAAGAGCGTCATACTGAAACACCTGAACGTTCATTGGCCGGACATGGCCGACCCCGATTATGACGACAAGATGATCAGCTATCTTCTTGCCCATAATGAAATTGCCTGGATTGATCGCAAAGGGGAAACGAACGACGAAGGCCATCCTGGTTTTCTCTGGGCTGATGGCGGTAAATTGTTTGACCCTGGCGAGTGGTCATGAGTGTTACTCCTTATGTTTTAGGTGATATTTTGGGACGCCTCACTTTCTCCTGGGTGCTGGTGGCTTTCATTTATCTGTAGTCTATCGGTCACGATGGAAAATAGCTCTGAAACGCAGCCTGTGGCCCTGGGGATGGATCTGGTGTCAGCAGCGGATGTAAATTGATACAGGGCAGCGATTGAAAGTTGATACACCGGGTTGAGAAGATCGGCGTATTTGAGGCGCCGGTGATCACGAACGAGGTGTATATGGAAATCGAGGTATTAA
>JAKACQ010000019.1:0-46765 GCA_021821285.1 Pseudomonadota bacterium | reverse complement strand
TCCCTTCGATGCGGCCTTCAGACGGCCCTCCGAGGCGCTCCCTCCACGCAAAATCAGAATTGGGGGTGTATCAGTTTTAAATCGCTGTTCGAAGGAAAAATGTGTCAGTTTTAAATCGCCGTTGACATCTGGGTGTTGCTGGTCTTTGTCATGGGAATATTGGGTAACCTGGTGCACCGTTAACGAAGGTTTTATCGACGCTGGATGGATGGACACATGCGGCCCCGATTCGGCGGCGTGAAGCGTGCATCAACCCCTTTATCTTTCTGTGTCCGGTAAACCCTGCCCGTTCCAACGGTCGCTGTGACGGCTGTCAACGGCCTCTCACAAATGTGGGCCCGGCGTTTCTGGAATCCTGGTCACCGGTCAGGATTTCAGATTTACGGGCTCGTGAGTGTGGTGGCGCAGAATATCGGCCGGCTCCGGTGCCTCTGGTAACGGCTGTATGATCGGGAAGGCCGGCCATACCCCCGTTTCGCCGGGGGCCGCGGGATAGATCTTCACCCGAAGATCATACCATGCCGCCTGGCCCGTCATGGGATCGGCGTTGGCGAAGAGGCGCTCTCCTTCCATTTCTGGCAGCAACTCCGAGATCAGGTGGTTCATCAGAAAGGCGTGCGTCGCTTCCGGCGCCTCTGGCAGCAGTCCCCAAGCCCCGGGCTGCTTACCAATGGCGTTCCAGGTCCATACGGTATCTTCCTGACATCCCTCGATGAGTTGGACCTGTACCCGGATCTTGCCATTATGGCTTTCCACCCAGACCCAGCTTTTGTCTTCGATGCCCAGGTGCTGGCCGCGTCGCCGATTCATGTACAGAACGTTTTGAGCGATAATTTGGCGTAGCCAGGCATTCTGGCTATCCCACGAGTGATACATCATCATCGGTCGTTGATTGATCGCAAAGAAGGGATAGTCTTCCTCGCTGACCCGTTGCTGTTCCAAGGGTTCATACCAGAATGGCAGGGGATCGAAATATCTTGTCAGACGCTCACGGTCCGCGGGATCCTCGGGCCTTGGGCCGTCGTAAAGGCCCATCCCCGCCAGCCGGAATCGTTGCAGCGGCTCGGAATACAGTTCCATCATCATCGGTTCGGCCTTGGACAGGTATCCGGCCTCTACCGCGAATTCCAGATATTCCTGATTGGCGAAGCGGTAATATCGAATGTTTTCCGGCAAATGGTATTGAAAAAAACTCTGGTGCGCGACGTAGGCGTCCCACTGTTTTGGATTGGGCTCTCCCCGGAGGGGTTTGGTACCATCCTTGCCGCGCCAGCCCGCCAAGAAACCGATACCCGGATCATGCTCATAGCGAACAATGAAGTCTGCATAGTCCCGGTAGCGGGGTGTGCCGTCCTCGTGAGTAAAGGCCGGAAATTTTAGACGCTTCGCGAGATCGACCAGGACCTCCTGCCAGGCGCGCACATCGCGATTGGGCGACAGTACGGGGTGTCGAATGGAGTCACACACCGCGTCGATTTCGGAGATGGGGCGATCCAGCATGGATAGGGTGTCATGACGCTCCAAATACGTGGTATCCGGCAAGACGAGGTCGGCGAAGTTCACCATTTCCGAATGGAAGGCGTCCGAAACGACAATGAAAGGGATCTTATAGTCTCCTAATTCATCCTTGGCCCGTAATCTGTTCCGAATGGTCTTGGTATTCATGCTGCTGTTCCAGGCCATGTTCGTCATGAAAAGCATCAGGGTATCGATGCGATAAGGATCGTAGTTCGTGGCGTTGGTGATCACCATATGCAGCAGGCCCTGAATCGCCAAAGGGGCCTCCCAGGAAAAAGCCTTGTCGATGCGCTTAGGCTTGCCTTCGGCGTCAACCACCAAATCCTCGGGCGCGGTGGGAAAGCCCAAGCTGGAAGATTTCAGGGACGTGTTCGGCGCGCTGTGCTGTGCCGGTGCGTTGGGTGGTGGCACCGGTTTTGGATAGGGTGGCTTGGCGCAAAATCCCCCTGGACAATCGATGGTCCCCAGCAGTACTTGTAAGAGATGGATAGCGCGTGCCGACTGGAATCCATTCGAATGCGCGGAAACTCCACGCATGGCGTACATGGACACCGGCCGACCAATAAACTTGTCGTGCCTCCGTCCGGTCCAGTCCGTCCATTCGCAAGCAACCTCAATGGTCTCCTGAAAGGCGACCTGTGCCATTTCCAACGCCAATCGCTCGATGGTCGTGGCGGGAACACCCGTCTTCTCGCTGGCAACTTCCGGAGAAAATTCTTCCGCCAGATATTTTTCGACCATCAAGGACATGACCGACTTGACCTTGCGACCATCGGGCGTGGTGAATTCGCCCAGCAGGGCGGGCAGCGTACCTCCTTTCATTCCGTCGGTGAAATCCTCTGTGCGCATATCCCAGATCATGGGTTGACCCGTGTCGTTGCGCCAGATCAAGCCGTCGTCTCTGGCACCCGGTGCCTGAATCACCAGAAAAGGCGCGTTGGTATACCGGGTCAGAAAGTCCCAGTCAAAGAGTTCCTGCCGCAGCAACACATGGATCATGGAAAGCGCCAGAAGGCCGTCCGTTCCCGGGCGGATGGGGACCCATTCATCCGCGATGGCTTGATAACCGGTGCGTGCGGGATTGATGGCGACGAATTTGGCCCCATGCCGTTTGAGTTTTTCCAGCGCGATCTTGATGGGATTGGAGGCGTGGTCCTCGGCGACCCCCCAGAGCATGAAATATTTGGTGCGATCCCAGTCAGGATTGCCAAATTCCCAAAACGAGAACGGCAGCATGTAGTTCCCGCCCGCTGCCATGTTCACCGAACAGAAACCGCCATGCGCGGACCAGTTCAGGGTGCCGAACTGTTGAGCCCAAAGGCCGGTCAGTGCCTGCATCTGATCCCGGCCGGTGAAAAAGGCGAGTTTATCGGGGTCCGTTGCGCGAATATGGGCCAGGCGGTTCGTCAACTGGTCCAGGGCCGCCTCCCAACTGATGGGCACGAACGCGCCGGAGCCGCGTTCAGTGCCAGGTTTGCGCATGAGGGGCTGGCGCAATTTGGCGGGCGAATTTTGTTTCATGATGCCTGCGGAACCCTTGGCGCAGAGCACGCCCTGATTGGTCGGGTGGTGACGATTGCCCTCTATGAATCGGATATTCTGATTTTCCAGAGTGACTTTTATGCCGCATCGGCAGGCGCACATATAGCACGTCGTGTATTGGATGCTTTGCTGATCGTGATCTTCAAACTGTACGGTATTTTGTGCCATGGATGACTCCTCACCAGTATTTTTCACGAAGGTTTCTATAAAAAACACAGGTATCGCCCGTGGTTGATCCCATGCATAACATTAATATAAGCGGATATCTAGTGATTATCGGAATGGTATTGCAAACTTAAAGATAATAAATCTATATAAACATGACGCATTATTTTTGTCAACCGCATGAAATTTTCTGGATATTAGCGACCGCGACCACAGGTGTTGAATCGTGCTCAGAGTATGCTATAATGAACATATAACAGTCACATATGATTTTATATAACTATATGAAAAATATGTTAATTATTATAATAATACTGGATATCATATGTAAATTTTATGGCTTGTTTTATACCGTAAATATAAGGAGATATTGATGAAAAATAATCCAGTTATCGCTATCAACGAATCCAGGATATACAATCGGCCGGAAAGCTACGAAACCATGATGGAGGTGGGGCCAAAGGTTTGCATCACCACGGCCAATCATCCCGGATTCATGGGGTTTGAACAGCTCATACAAACAGGTATCCACCCGATGGCGGGCCGTTATGGCGGTGGTTCCATAGATATGCGGGAAACCTTGAATCCTCTCGCGATGTACCAATATACCGTGTGGAAGGACGTGTACTCTCACGAAGAAATGCATCATGACAACTTCGATACCATCTACGAATTGTGTGGCCAGTGTCTGGATATGGTCATTGAGGGCCCTTGGGAAGCCTACTATGAGATACGCCAGTCTGATTTGCCATCCATCATGGGAATGACGGATGTGCCGGCCGTTTTGGGAGAGGCGTTTGGCAAGCAACAATCGATCCCGCATATCGCCTTGGCGGAACGACGCGCGATCGCCGTGGGGGACCATTGGGTGATGAAGGGACATGAGCAGGCATTTGAAGAGGGTGCCGTCAAGACGCTCCAATGGCTCAAGGAATTTGTCCCTGGCATGGTCGGCTGGATGCTGCTGAAACAAACCGGGGCCTCGGCCATCGGTTCATTTCAACTGGATCCGGAAGGAATGCTCAAAGCGACCCTTGGCGCCAATCCACCGCAATATAACACCAATTATGGCGCGGAGATTCCTTCTGAACCGCCCATACCCGCGCGGGCCCCAGCTCAATATCTGGTGCATATGGAGTGGGAATCGGCAGAACATGCGCACACCGGTTTGGGATATGCCATGGTGGATTATGAATTGCGCGGAATTCACAATAATGGCGTATTAAAACATCTGGATAAAGGGCCATATTATATGTTTTTCGCCCCCATGATGGAGCAGGGCATGTGGCGTAGAAAGCTGGTGTCTTGACGGGAGCGGCAACGTGTAACTTTCTAATTTGTCTTATGCCGAAAATCGGAGGAACTTCCTATGAAACCTCATGTGGTTGTCCTGGGCGGTAACTTTGCTGGTCTTGGCACTGCCCAGAAAGTGCGTGAACTGTGCGGTAATGCTGTGCGTATCACCGTCATTGACCGTAAAAATTATCTACTTTTCGTTCCTAATGTACCGACTGAAGTGTTTGCCGGCCGCGATCCCCGAAAGACCCTGAAAATGGATATCTCCAGTACGTTGGATGAAGATGGGATCGGATTCGTGCAGGGCGAGATCCAGGCGATCGATCCCGACAAGAAGCGGGTGGATTTCATCCCCAACGAACGACCCGGTGCCGCGTCAGCCAACATCGTCTACGATTATCTGGTCGTCGCTGTCGGTAACCGTCTCGCCTATGACAAGATCGAGGGCTTTGCCGAAGAGGGGCATACGGTCAGCGACTTTTATTACGGCAACAAGTTACGTCATTTTCTGGCCAATGATTACAAAGGAGGCCCCATCGCGGTCGGTTCCGCGCGCTTCCATCAAGGGGATGGCACCCGGGACATCACACTCTATGGCGGGCACCCTTTTCCCAGTGCCGAAGCGGCCTGCGAGGGGCCACCCGTTGAAGTCATGCTCTCCATGGCCACCTGGCTTGGCCGGCATGGCAAGGGGGGGCCGGACAAAATCACCGTCTTTACTCCTGCCAACCTGATCGCCGAGGATGCTGGCGAAAAAGTCGTCGGCAAACTACTCGAAATCGCGGGCGGTATGGGTTTCAACTATATCAACAAGGCTCAGGACATCACCCGGCTTACCCGGGAAGGCGTTGAACTGGCCAATGGTCAGAAGATCGAGGCGGAGTTGAAAATCGTCTTCCCCGACTGGGTGCCCCACGATTTTATGAAAGATCTCCCCATCAGCGATAGCCAGGGTTTCGTCGTCACCGATGTCACCATGCGTAATCCCAAATATCCCCATGTGTTCGCGGCGGGAGACGCAGCCGCCATCACGGTGCCCAAGTTGGGCGGTATCGGCCATGCCCAGTGTGAAATCGTTGCCAGGCAAATTGCCAAGGATTTGGGCGGGATGGACGCCACCGAGGCCGACCGGCCTTTGGCGCCGGTGGTCTATTGCATAGGCGACATGGGCAATAATCGGGCGTTCTATATTCGTTCCAACAGTTGGTTTGGCGGTCCGGATCAGGTCCTGAAAATGGGCCACGTGCCCTTCCTGCTGAAGATGCAGTACAAAAATCTCTTCTTCAAGAATAGGGGTAAAATGCCGGAGTGGGGGTTGGACGCCTCACAACTGCTTGCCGAGAAACTCTTCGCGGCTTGATGCAAGGGGGGACCCCCCTCCTTTTTCACCCGGACACGGAATTCAGGGAGGTAGCCTATGGCAGCGCAACCGAAGGATGCTTTTATCCCCTCTTTGACCCCTGAGCAATGGGCGGGTCTCGCCCGTTTGGGCGATCTCGCCCGCGCTACCGAGCGACTCATGGAGGGTCCGGCTGACGCTTTGCCCATGACCATCGCGCGACGTGTGGGTCAATGGAACGAGCATTTTGAGTGGAAGGCCGGGATTGGGGAATTGCTGGAAACCATCAGGGTCTTGCACGAGGCCGGGGTCTTGAGGCGCGTCCGTGAAAACGCCGCTTTTGTGAGCGAAACGCTGCAACTTCTGGCGCCTTTGGCGCCTAAAATGCTCGAAGCCTTGCAGGCCATCCCGATTGCTGAATGGGTGGCGGCCGCACAAGGGCTGGGCAGCCTGCTATCGCGGGTGGAGGATGTTTTGAATTTCTTCAAGGGACCCGCCGGTAGCGCTCTGGTGGCCAAGCTGGAGGAACTTGGCGGTCTCTGGGAAGAGACCGCCGCCGACACCACCGTGCGTACCACTTTGCGCGCGCTCAAGCAGTTGCGAGAAGACGGTGACCTGCAGCGCATCGCCGACATCGGCCGGCAGATCGGCCTCCTGGCCGGAAGTGCCGACATGGAATCTTGGATCGGTCAGTTCATCAAACAGGCCGGAGACGGCTCGACCCTGACCAGGGTGGTCCAGATGGCGCGCAGCGGCAAAGCGATGGCACACGCCCTCGCCGAGGCCATCGAACATGAGCCCCAGGAGCAGATGGGTGGACTCTCCGGGCTTTACCACATGCTCAAAGATCCCGATGTACAGCGGGGTCTGCGGGTCGCCGCGGTACTGCCGACCTATCTGGAGAAAGCGGGTCTGCTGCCTCGAACCGGTAAATAATTCGGAGATTCCACGTATCTCGGCCCATCTTGCCGTAGACGTACCTCATCACCCCCAAGAAGAGGCATTCCGCGTGCGTTCGGGATGCCTTTCTCGTTGTCAGGGCGCTCGCCCGGACGGTGTCCCGCACAATTCATCCGGCTAACTAGCTCATCGGTATGAGGAATGATCCTAATTCCATGTGAGCTAAAGTTTTTCCTTGTCCATGCCGTAATAAGTGATGTGTTTTTATCACTGATTCTCCGCTGATCATATATAGAGATGAACCATGACGGATACCCTGCCTTTTGCCGAGATAATCGCCCAAGCCATTCAGATTCTGGTGTCCCAGGTGCAATCCGGGCGAACACAGATGGAAGATGCCATCGGGGATATCATGGCCCGCTTCTCCAACCTCCATCAGCGCCTCAGCAAAGCGGTACAGGCATCGCGTGGGGCAGCCCAGGAGGAAACCGCGGAACAACTGGACGTCAGTGCCCTGTTTAGCGCCAGCGAGACCGAACTGCTGGGCGTGCTCGAGCATATTTCGGCGGCAACGCAGCAGCATGAATCGCAACAGAAAGTGATTGCCGCGCTGCTGCAGCAAGTGAACACCCTGGAACGCATGGCACAGGATGTCGGCGAAATCGCCTCGCAGACGACGCTGCTCGCGCTCAATGCGGCTATTGAAGCGGCGCGCGCGGGAGAACACGGCCGGGGTTTTGCCGTGGTCGCTGACGAGGTGCGCAAACTGTCCACACGTTCCAAGGAAACCAGCCAGAAAATGGGAGAAAACGTGAAAGCCATCACCGCTTCCATTCGCGGGGTCGTGCAGCAGACGGCGGAGGCCATTCAGCAGGAGCGCCAATTTCTGGCCCACGCCGAGATCTCCATTCGCAGCATGCTTCATCGCTTGCAGGAGATGACCCGCCGTCTCACCACCTCCGCCGACATTCTGCAAAACGAAGCGCAGGGTATCGGCGAGGAGATGGACCAATTACTGATTGCGTTGCAGTTTCAGGATCGGGTCAGTCAGACATTGACGCATGTCGAGGCGGGTCTGAGCGGTTTGCCGGAGCATTTGAATGCGGAGGATCCCGCGCAGGGGGTGGAGGACTGGTTACAGGCACTGACCGGGAACTACACCACCCGCGAGGAACATTGCATTCATCGGGGCGAAACCCGTCCCGTCCCTGAAGCCCATCCAGAAATCACCTTTTTTTGAATCCGAGATAGATGGCAAGGAGCTCGCGTCATGGCAAAGACAATCCTGGTAGTAGATGATTCCGCCTCTTTGCGGCAAGTGGTCGGCATTGCCCTGAAGGGAGCCGGATATGAGGTCATAGAGGCTTGTGACGGTGTGGATGGTCTGGCGAAGCTGGGATCTGCCGCCAAAGTTCACCTGATCGTCAGCGATGTGAACATGCCCAATATGGACGGCATCACCTTTGTGAAGGAGGTCAAGCAGAAGGCGGAATACAAATTTACGCCGATTATCATGCTGACCACCGAGGCCGAAGAAGAAAAAAAACTCCAGGGCCAGGCGGCGGGCGCCAAGGCCTGGGTCGTCAAGCCGTTCCAGCCCCAGCAGATGCTGGCGGCGGTAGGCAAGCTGATTCTGCCCTGATGACCATGGACATTCAGCAAGAGCAAAACGGCGCCACCCCGCGTCTCAGGCTGGCCGGTGACCTCGACATCTATGCCGCCGCTTCCCTGCGCGAGCGTCTCCTGACAGCATTGCAGCAAAATCCCCAGGTCGAGCTGGCGTTGGAGGAGGTCACCGAAGTGGACGGCGCCGGTCTGCAAGTGCTCATGGCCGCCAAGACCGAGGCCCTTCGCCTGGGAGTGGTGCTGCATCTGAGCGGGCATTCACGGGCCGTGTTGAACGCCATGCAGCTCTGCCGCCTGACCACCTATTTTGGCGACCCCGTTCTATTGACCAAGGAGATGGCCGGATGATTTCCATCGACCCGCAAATGGAAGCCGCGTTGCAGACTTTTTTCGAGGAAAGCCGGGATCTCCTGCAGGACATGGAAAGCGCGCTCCTCTTCATGGAGGAGGCCGGCGCGGACCCCGAACGCATTAACGCCGTATTCCGCGCCGCACACACCATCAAGGGGTCCGCCGGACTCTTTGGTCTGGAAGAGGTGGTGCGTTTTACCCACTGCCTGGAAAATCTGCTCGATCGCATTCGTGCCGGATCGACCGACCTGACCCCCTCCCGCATCACCCTGTTGCTGTCTTGCGGAGATCATATCGCGGAATATCTCGACAAGATTTCGGTGGGGGCGGCGTTGGACGAGCGCTTTCTGGCGGAGGATCTCCGCCTGCTCACCGCGCTCACCGAAGCGCTCGGAACGACGCTTCCCGCCCCCATGTCCGCGCCAGTCCTGAAGAGCGAAGCGCGTCCAGGTCCGGAAGTCATCCCTCCCGGTTCCGTAAAAACAGGTAATTGGCATATCTCTCTCCGTTTTGGGGTGGATACCTTCCGGGATGGCATGGATCCGCTGTCGTTTTTGCGCTACCTGGAGCAACTCGGCGAGATCGTCGGGCTCGTCACCCTGACCGACAGCCTGCCTCCCCTCGCCCAGATGGATGCCGAAAGCTGTTATCTCGGCTTTGAAATCAGTTTCAAGAGCGATGCCGACAAGTCACAGATCGCTGATGTCTTTGATTTCGTGAAGGACTCCAGCACCGTGCACATCCTTCCCGCGCATAGCCAGATCGGTGCCTATCTTCAGCTCATTCAGCAACTCCCGGAAGCCGATCAGCATCTCGGGGAAATACTCGTCTCCGTCGGATCGCTGACGGAGGATGAACTGCAGAAGGCCCTCGCTTTGCAGGACGTGGGAAATCAGGATGGTCAGCATCGGCCCTTGGGGGCGATCCTGATTGCGCAAAAGATGGTGCAGGAGCCCGTCGTCCAGGGTGCGCTGGAGAAGCAACAACAGCAGCGCGAGCAGCAGGTGGCTGAACGCCAGATGTTGCGCGTGCGCGCCGCCGATCTGGACCATCTGGTGAATCTGGTCGGAGAACTGGTCATCGCGAGCGCCGCCAACAGTCTGTTTGCGATGCAGGACGGTGTCGAGGATCGCGTCGAATCCGCCGCTCATGTGGCGCGCCTGGTGGAGGAGATCCGCGACGGCGCCCTGCATCTGCGCATGATCGACGTGGCGGAAGTGTTTCAACGTTTTCCCCGCGTGGTGCGGGATATGGCACGCACCCTGGGCAAGGATATCCGTCTGGAGATCAGTGGCGAAGGGACGGAGCTGGATAAGAGCATGGCGGAAAAAATCACCGATCCGCTCATGCATCTGGTGCGGAATGCCATGGATCATGGCATAGAGAGCGCGGAGCGCCGGCGCGCGCTCGGCAAACCGGTTCAGGGTTGCATCAATCTGCACGCCTGCCACGACGCCGGCGGCATCATTATCGAGGTGCGCGATGACGGGGGTGGGCTCAATCGTGAGAAAATTCTGAACAAGGCCATGGAAAAGGGGCTGATCACCCCCGAGCAGACGCTCAGTGACCGAGAAATCTACGCCTTGATCTTCGCGCCCGGATTTTCCACCGCCGATCAGATAAGCGACATCTCCGGACGCGGGGTCGGGATGGACGTGGTGCGACAAAATATCGAAGCCATCCGCGGCAGCATCGAGATCCACTCCACGCCCGATGTCGGCAGCACCATGCGCATTCGTTTGCCGCTCACCTTGTCCATTATCGACGGTTTTCTCGTCAAACTGGCGACGGACACCTTTGTCATTCCCGCCGAATCCGTGGAGGAGTGCCTGGAATACCCGGAACGGCAGGGAGTCCCCGGATATATGGAGTTGCGCGATCAACCCCTGCCGCTACTGCATTTGGCGGGGGTCTTTCGGATCGATGGCGAGGCGGGAAAGCGGCGCAACGTCATTGTGGTGCGTCATGGCCAACACCGGGTCGGCATGGTGGTCGGGGCTATTCTCGGCAATCAGCAGACGGTCATCAAGCCGCTCGGCAAGTTGTTCGATCAGGTGCCGGGGATATCGGCGGTGACCATTCTCGGCAATGGTGACGTCGCCCCCATTCTGGATATTTCGGCGCTGATTCATGGCCACGTTTCCCCAAAACACATTCATTGATTTAGACCAAGGAGGGTATCATGTTCGGGAATATGCGTATCGCTGTGCGCCTTAGTATGGCGTTCTCTCTACTGATCATCATGCTGCTGATACTGGGGGCGCTGGGCTGGTTTGGTGTGGAAAAGCTACATTCGGATCTCCTGGAGGCTACCGGACAGGTGCCCGCGAATATCCGAAAAACATACGACGCCATGCTCTCCATAGGAGAGGCGAAGGCAAGCTTTCAGGTGGCGATGATCAAGGCCAATTCCAACTTCGCTTACGGCCTCCCGTCCGGCGCCGATAAGGAGTTGCAAAACCTCCATGAAATCAATGCAAAAATACTCCCGTATTATGCCTACCTGAAAATACATGTCACCGATCAGGGCGGTGCGGAGTCCTTGGCGCGGGCCGACGGGGCATACGAACAATACCGGGCGGCAGCGAAAAACTATCTCAGCACGATCGCCTCCATTCCGGTAAATACCCAGGATACGGCGCAGCGTCTCGAAAAGGCCAATGCGTATTATAAAAAGGTGGTCGTCTCCGCGGAGCGGAGCATGGATCAGGCCAATGTGTCGCTGTTGAATAACGAAGCGGACACATTGCGCGCGATAAAACAGAGCAATGAAAAAAGCGTCGCGCTGGTGACGGAACTGATCCTGGCCATTGCGCTGCTGGCCATCCTGTTCGCCGTGCTCATCGCCTGGGGGATGACCCGGTCGATCACGCGTCCGCTGGCGGAGGCGGTGGGCGTCGCCGAAGGGGTTGCGGAGGGGGATCTTTCGATGTCGGTGGTTTCCCGCACCCATGACGAGACGGGGCGTTTGATGGCGGCGCTGGGGACGATGGTGGAGCGGCTGACGCAGACGATAGGCGAGGTGCGCGGCGCCGCGGACAATCTGTCCAGCGCCTCCGAGCAGGTGAGCGCCACTTCCCAGTCTCTTTCCCAGTCGGCCTCCGAGCAGGCGGCCAGTGTCGAGGAAACCTCGGCCACGCTGGAAGAGGCCGCGGCTTCCATCAAGCAGAATGCGGAGAACGCGCGGGTGACCGATGACATTGCGACCGGTGCGGCCAAAGAGGCGCGCATGGGTGGCGAAGCGGTCGCCGGGACGGTGCAGGCGATGAAGAATATCGCCGAAAAGATCGGCATCATCGACGATATTGCCTATCAAACCAATATGCTGGCGCTCAATGCCGCGATCGAGGCGGCCCGTGCCGGAGAGCATGGTAAAGGCTTCGCCGTGGTGGCCGCCGAGGTCCGTAAGCTGGCGGAGCGCAGTCAGGTGGCCGCCCAGGAAATCGGTACGCTGGCGGGCAACAGCGTGCGGGTGGCGGAACAGGCGGGAAGCGCGCTGACCGCGCTGGTTCCGGCGATCGGCAAAACCTCTGATCTGGTGCAGGAGATCAGCGCGGCTTCCAACGAGCAGGCGGCCAGCATCGATCAGATCAATCTGGCGGTGGGGCAGCTCAATCAGGTCACCCAGCAAAATGCGTCCGCCTCGGAAGAACTGGCGGCGACGGCGGAGGAGATGAGTGGTCAGGCCGAACAACTGCAACAGTTGATGGCGACCTTCCGTTTGCGCGCGCCGGGGAGTGCCGCTCCCGTTCAGGCGGGTGCGCGTAAAAGCGCGGCGGCGGCCGTGGCGCCGTTCAAAGGGCGTGGACAGGACATGCTGCCCGTCAGTGCCGACAGTCACGACTTCGTCCGCTTCTGAGGAGGCGTCCATGGACATGCTGCCCGCAGGAGAGAGTACCGCCCAGGTGGGACGCTGGGCGGGGCAATATCTGATTGTCCAGTTGCAGGGGGAATCCTTTGGTGTGGATATCACGGTAGTGCGCGAGATCATCGCCTATTTTGCCCCCACCCAGATACCGATGATGCCGGATTTCGTGGTGGGGGTGATCAACTTGCGTGGTCAGGTGGTGCCGGTCATCGACATGGCGCGCCGTTTCGGGCGTCCGGCGACGGCCCTGCATAAACGGAGTTGCATCATTATCGTGGATTTGCAGGAAGGGGAGTCACGACAACGCCTCGGGGTCATCGTGGACGCCGTCAATGAGGTGCTGGAGTTTTCGGCGGAACAGATAGAGCCGACGCCGCAGTTTGGCGCGGGTTTGCGCACGGAGTTCATCCGGGGCATGGGGAAGATGGGCGGCCAGTTCATGGTGCTGCTGGAGATGGCCCGGGTGCTGTCCATGGACGAGATGGCCGCGCTCGCCACGGTGATGACCGGAACCTGACCCATGGCAACGATCAACCCCGTGTCCATCTTCATATTTTTATAGAATACATGCAGTTAGATTTAGGCTTGTAGCCAGGAGAGTGTCATGTTCGGGAATATGCGTATCGGTTTGCGCTTGGGCGTCAGTTACGCCGTAGTCATCATGCTGTTGATTCTCATAGCGGTGACGGCGCTGACGCAAATGCAGAAAATAAAGGCAACCACCGGTACCCTCACCACGGTGGTGTGGCCCAATCTACAACACGCCGGCAGCCTCCGCGTCGCCATTCTGGAGATGGCCGGCGACGGTCGCGATGTTTTATTGGCCCAGACTCCCGCGCAGCGCGCTCAGAGTCAACAGGATATTCAGAAACTGCAATCCCGAAGCCAGTATCTATTGACCACGCTGCATAAGGATGTCCAGCACAAAAAGGCTAGATTGGTGGTGGAAAGTATTCAGCGCCACATGGAAAGCTACAATTCCGCGCTGAACACCTGTCTGCAGAGTATGAACGCGGTCGCCGCAGGAGCCGTCGGCGAGGGAGCGCGCGTGGCCGTTATCACGCAGTTCCAACAGCAGGTGATCCCCCGAGAGGAGCGTCTGCGCGCGGAGATTGATCACCTCAACGGGGTCATATCCGGCAAGCTCGGCATCGTGGAGCGGCAAAACAACACGAACTACGTCATCGCCCGTAACCTGAGTATCGGTATCGGTGTCGCGGCCATGCTCGTCGCCACCTTGATGGGCGTTTTCTTGACGCGATCCATCACCCGCCCATTGAATGAGGCCGTCCGGACGGCCGAAGGGGTTGCCGGGGGGGATCTGTCCATGTCGGTGGTCTCTCGCACCCGTGATGAGACGGGGCGTTTGATGGCGGCGCTGGGGACGATGGTGGAGCGTCTGACGCAGACGATAGGCGAGGTGCGCGGCGCCGCGGACAATCTTTCCAGCGCCTCCGAGCAGGTGAGCGCCACTTCCCAGTCTCTTTCCCAATCGGCCTCGGAGCAGGCGGCCAGCGTCGAGGAAACCTCGGCCACGCTGGAAGAGGCCGCGGCTTCCATCAAGCAGAATGCGGAGAACGCGCGGGTGACCGATGATATTGCGACCGGTGCGGCCAAGGAGGCGCGCATGGGTGGCGAAGCGGTCGCCGGGACGGTGCAGGCGATGAAGAATATCGCCGAAAAGATCGGCATCATCGACGACATTGCCTATCAAACCAATATGCTGGCACTCAATGCCGCGATCGAGGCGGCCCGTGCCGGAGAGCATGGCAAAGGCTTCGCCGTGGTGGCCGCCGAGGTCCGTAAGCTGGCCGAACGCAGTCAGGTGGCCGCCCAGGAAATCGGTACGCTGGCGAGCAACAGCGTGCGGGTGGCGGAACAGGCGGGAAGCGCGCTGACCGCGCTGGTCCCGGCGATCGGCAAAACCTCTGATCTGGTGCAGGAGATCAGCGCGGCTTCCAACGAGCAGGCGGCCAGCATCGATCAGATCAACCTGGCGGTGGGACAGCTCAATCAGGTCACCCAGCAAAATGCGTCCGCCTCGGAAGAACTGGCGGCGACGGCGGAGGAGATGAGTGGTCAGGCCGAACAACTGCAACAGTTGATGGCGACCTTCCGTTTGCGCGCGCCGGGGAGTGCCGCTCCCGTTCAGGCGGGTGCGCGTAAAAGCGCGGCGGCGGCCGTGGCGCCGTTCAAAGGGCGTGGACAGGACATGCTGCCCGTCAGTGCCGACAGTCACGACTTCGTCCGCTTCTGAGGAGGCGTCCATGGACATGCTGCCCGCAGGAGAGAGTACCGCCCAGGTGGGACGCTGGGCGGGGCAATATCTGATTGTCCAGTTGCAGGGGGAATCCTTTGGTGTGGATATCACGGTAGTGCGCGAGATCATCGCCTATTTTGCCCCCACCCAGATACCGATGATGCCGGATTTCGTGGTGGGGGTGATCAACTTGCGTGGTCAGGTGGTGCCGGTCATCGACATGGCGCGCCGTTTCGGGCGTCCGGCGACGGCCCTGCATAAACGGAGTTGCATCATTATCGTGGATTTGCAGGAAGGGGAGTCACGACAACGCCTCGGGGTCATCGTGGACGCCGTCAATGAGGTGCTGGAGTTTTCGGCGGAACAGATAGAGCCGACGCCGCAGTTTGGCGCGGGTTTGCGCACGGAGTTCATCCGGGGCATGGGGAAGATGGGCGGCCAGTTCATGGTGTTGCTGGAGATGGCCCGGGTGCTGTCCATGGACGAGATGGCCGCGCTCGCCACGGTGATGACCGGAACCTGACCCATGTCAATGATCAACCCCGTGTGCTCTTTGAGCGATCCCGACTATCGGCGCATCCAGGCCTTCTTGCAGAAAGAGGCGGGCATCACGCTCGGCCCGGCCAAAAAGCCGCTGGTGGTGGGTCGATTGGGAAAACGTCTGCGGGTGCGGGATTGTGGCGACTATGATACTTATTTGCGTCTGCTCGATACCGATGCCGCCGAACGGCAGCAGGCCGTCGATTTACTCACGACCAATGAGACCTACTTCTTTCGGGAGGCCAAGCACTTCGCCTTTCTCGGCGAACAAATCATCCCACAGCGGGCTAAACAGATGGATTTGCGGATTTGGAGCGCCGCCTGTTCCTCCGGTGAGGAGCCCTACAGCATCGCCATGGTATTGGCCGAACGCCGGGGGCGTGGCTGGGAGATCCTGGCCTCGGATCTGAGTACCCGCGTGCTGGCTTCCGCGGCGCGGGGTATTTATCCCCTGGAACGTGCCGAGAAAATTCCCAAAGCCTATCTGAAGCACTATTGCCTGCGCGGTGTGGGTCCGCAGGAAGGGTCCTTCAGCATCGTGCCGGATTTGCGCAAAGCCATACATTTTTCGCAGATCAATCTCAATAGCACACTGCCCCCCGTGGGGGATTTTGATGTGATATTTTTACGCAACGTGCTGATTTATTTTGATCCTTCCGCGAAGAAGGCGATTTGTTCGCGTTTGTTGGCACGCTTGCGCCCCGGCGGATATTTTATCGTGGGGCATTCGGAAAGCCTCAACGGGATTGCCGGGGGATTGCGACTGGTTCAGCCGGCCGTCTACCAGAAGGATTGAAACATGGGGATCGTGGATATCTTTCTGCAACCGGGAGAATGGTATTTCGGAGGTCGGGATACGCGTATCCGGACCTTGCTCGGTTCCTGCATTGCCATCACCCTCTGGCATCCCCGTCTTCAGGTGGGTGGCATGTGCCATTTTCTACTGCCCAGTCGCAGCAATGCACACCCGCCGGCCACGCCGCTGGATGGCCGCTACGGCGACGAGGCGGTAGCCGCCCTGGTGCATGAGGTGCGCCGTCAACGCACCCATCCCAGGGAATACGCCTGCAAGATTTTCGGCGGCGGCAACATGTTTCGTCGGCAGGGCGGCGATACCCTCACGGAAGCCGGCGACACGACGGAGGGATTTAGTGATGTGTCCCGCAAAAATGTGCGGGCGGCAAGGCAATTGGTGGAGCGGGCGGGTTTCGGTATCGCCGCCTCGCACCTGGGGGGGCAGGGTCATCGCAACCTCTATTTCGAGATCTGGTCGGGTGCGGTGTATTTGAAATTCAGCGGACGCGGGGCATCCGTCCGCGCGGAATGATGATGTTTTCTCCTCTATCCAAAGGGTTGTCATGAAAAAAATACAGGTATTCATCGTGGATGATTCCGCGGTGGTGCGGCAGGTGCTGCAAAGTGCGTTGGTGCAGGATCCGGATATCGCGGTGCTGGCGACGGCCCAGGATCCCCTCTTTGCCTGGGACCGCATGCAACGGCAGTGGCCGGATGTGGTGATTCTCGATATAGAAATGCCCCGTATGGATGGGGTAACCTTCCTACGCAAAATCATGGCGGAACACCCCTTACCGGTGATCATCTGCTCCAGTCTGGCGGAGTCCGGCGCGCAGATCACGCTGGACGCGCTGTCCGCGGGCGCCGTGCAAATCATCCAGAAACCCCATTCCGGTTTGCGCGATTTCCTGCAGAAAGATGCGCAGGAGATCATTCAGGCCATCAAAGCGGCGGCACGGGCCAATCTGCGCAACCTCCGCCCGGCGGCGCCGGCGGGTACCGCGCCGGTCGCGGTGGTCACACGTGATTTGTTACTGCAGAAGAGCACCGAAAAAGTGATCGCCATCGGCACCTCCACCGGTGGAACCCAGGCGCTGGAAGTGTTACTCCGCGCGTTGCCGGTGACCGTCCCTGGTGTGGTGATTGTCCAGCACATGCCCGAAAAGTTCACCGCGGCTTTTGCCGAACGCCTGAACACCATCAGCGCGTTGGAGGTCCGCGAAGCGCGAGATGGTGACCGGGTGTTACCGGGGCGCGCCCTGATCGCTCCTGGCGGCAGGCATATGCGCTTGATACGCAGCGGTGCCCAGTTCGTGGTGCAGGTTTTTGATGGTCCATTGGTCAAACACCATCGTCCCTCGGTCGACGTGCTTTTTCGCTCCGTGGCACAGGCGGCGGGACGCAATGCCTGGGGCGTGATCATGACCGGCATGGGGGATGATGGCGCGCAGGGGCTCGCGGAGATGCATCGCGCAGGCGCGCATACCGTGGCCCAGGATGAAGCCAGCTGTGTGGTTTTTGGCATGCCTAAAGAAGCCATTCGCTTGGGTGGGGTGGATGAAGTCGTCCCCTTGCAGGGCATTGCGATGCGTTTGCCCCGTTTCCTTCCTGGAGGAGCGCCGGCGTGAGCACGGAATCGGGCTTCCCGAATGGGGACGATTCCTCTGCCGTTTGGGGATGGCGTGTTGAAATTCGTACTCGAAGCGCACTATACTCCGCCCAAGCGTTGGGTCGGAGTGTTCCGGCGCCGCGAAGAGGCGCAAAACACCAAAGCCGGTGATTTGCGGCGTCCTACACCGTGGTGTCGTGACTTTCGTGGAGTGTCCACCTCCTCCGCCAATCATCGTCCATCAGCGGACAGTCTCAGGTTTTTCTATGGCGACAAAGATCGGTCCCCTCGCAGTGGTAACTGGTGAACCCCGTCAGGCCCGGAAGGGAGCAGCGGCAGCCGGCGATCCAGGTGCCGGGGTGTGGCTGGTTGGCGTCGCCACCCTATCGTCTCCCCCGTCCGTATGAGCGCTTATCTGGCGTTGGCCCGCCGCTGGCGGCCCCAATATTTTGACGATTTTGTCGGGCAGGAGGCGGTGGTTTCCGCCTTGCGCCACGCGCTGGATTCCGGTCGCATCCACCATGCCTTCCTCTTTACGGGCACGCGGGGCGTCGGCAAAACCACCTTGGCCCGCCTGCTGGCCAAATGCCTGAACTGTGAACGGGGAGTCAGCAGTCAGCCTTGCGGTGAGTGCGGTGCGTGTCGTGGCATCGCCGCGGGCAATTTTGTCGATTTGCTGGAGGTGGACGCCGCGAGCCGCACCCGGGTGGATGAAACCCGCGATCTGCTGGATAACGTGCCGTATGCGCCAAGTGCCGGTCGCTACAAGGTGTATCTCATCGACGAGGTGCACATGCTGTCTAGCCATAGTTTCAATGCATTGCTGAAGACCCTGGAGGAGCCGCCGGAGCATGTGAAGTTCCTGCTGGCGACCACCGACCCGCAAAAGCTGCCGGTGACCATTCTTTCCCGCTGTTTGCAGTTCAATCTGCGGCGGCTGGATATTCCCCTGATTCAAGGGCGATTGCAGCAGATCATGGCGGCAGAGCAGATGCCGGCGGAGGAGGCGGCACTGCAGGTACTGGCTCGCGCCGCCGATGGCAGTCTGCGTGATGCCTTGAGTTTGCTGGATCAGGCGATTGCCCATGGCGGTGGCAAGGTGCTGCGGGAAGGCGTGTTGGCCATGCTCGGGCGGAGTGGCGACGATGCCGTGTTCGAACTGGTCGAAGCCCTGGTGGATGGGGAGGCGGTTCAATTGTTCAGCATGCTGGATGATCATCTGGCCCGGGGCATGGATGGCGCGGGGTTGCTGGATCTGGTCATAGAAGGGGTGCATCGCCTCAGCCTGGCGCAATTTCTGCCGGTGGATCCGGAGAGAGAAGGGGCCGCCACGATCGTCCGCCTGCGCGCGCGCATCAGTCCGCTTACGCTGCAATCCTGGTATTATCTGCTCCTGTCGGCGCGGCGTGACTTTGCCCTGTATCCAGATACGCGCATGGCGCTGGAGATGGCATTTTTACGGATACTGAGTTTCTCCGCCCCGCATCCGGAAGACCCCTCGCACCCCGGCCAGTCCGTCGCCTGTTTCCGGAATCCGGTGGCCGCGCCGGAAGCGGCTGGCATGCCTGTGCCCCCCCCCGCGGAGGGAAATGCTCCGGACAACCCCTTTGCTACGCGCCCTTCCGCCACGCGGGATACCGTCCAGGAACCGCCGCCTCCCGTGCTCGGGCTTTCTGAAACGGCCGCGGAGCCGCCGTCCGCTTCGGATTGGAGTCGCGTACTGGAAACGTTGGCGGTATCCCCCATGGTGAGGCAGTATCTGCGCCATGGCCAAGCGCTGCGCTGCGAACCCGAGGCGGTCGATCTGGCGGTTGAACCCGGCTATTTGCCACTGCTGTCCAAGGCGGAGACGCGGCTCGCCGTGCAGCAGGCACTTGCGAAGCACCTTGGGCGCGAACCTCGCCTGACCATCGTACCGCTCACCCAGGAAACCGGAGTGGGCAGTCTGGCGCGGGAAGAACGGGAACAGGCCGCATCCAGGCAAGCGGCGGCGGAGGCACGGGTCGCCGCTGACCCGCGAATCAATACCTTTCTGGAAGTTCTGGATGCGCGCCTGGAGTGTGTAGAAATAGCGGTTCCCGTCGCGGCGGGAGCATTACCTGTTGGTCGTGCAGCATCAATCGAGGGAGGTGATGGGAAATGAAAGGTGGACTGGGAAATATCATGAAACAGGCGCAGCAGCTCCAGGAACGCCTGCAAAAGACGCAGGAGGATTTGGCGCAGGTGGAAGTGCAGGGGCATGCGGGTGGTAATCTGGTGGAGGTGACCATGACTTGTCGCCATGATGTACGGCGGGTGCGCATCGATCCCTCCCTGTTTGCCGATGGGGATCGGGAAATGCTCGAAGATCTCGTGGCCGCAGCCATCAACGATGCCGTGCGCAATGCCGAGAAGGTCAGTGCGGAGCGGATGTCGTCCGTGACCGGCGGGATGAATATTCCGGGCATGAACCTGCCTTTCTAAACCCGCATGGCGGATGTTCCAAGCATGGATGCCCTGGTGACGCTGCTGCGCCGCCTGCCGGGCATTGGTCCGCGTTCGGCGCAACGGATCAGCTACGAGTTGCTGGTGCGCAAGCGCGATCTGATGCCGCAACTGGCTGCTGCCTTGCAACAGGCGCATACCATGGTGCGTTTTTGCGAGCGCTGCAATAATCTCAGCGAATCGTCCCGCTGCAGCGTCTGCCGTGCCGAACACCGGGACCGTTCCATCGTGTGCGTGGTGGAATCCCCCGCCGATCTGCGGGCCATCGAGGACACCGGGGTGTTCGCCGGCGAATTCTTCGTGCTGATGGGGCACCTGTCGCCACTGGATGGTATCGGCCCCGAAGCCTTGCACATCGACCGCCTCACGGCCCGCTTGGCCGAGGCGGGCTTGCGGGAAGTGATCTTTGCGACCAACCCGACCCTGGAGGGAGAGGCGACGGCGCAGTTTCTCGCCGGACTGG
Source organism: Pseudomonadota bacterium (assembly GCA_021821285.1). Taxonomy (GTDB): domain Bacteria; phylum Pseudomonadota; class Gammaproteobacteria; order Acidithiobacillales; family Acidithiobacillaceae; genus Acidithiobacillus. The sequence goes on along the minus strand of JAKACQ010000019.1, from coordinate 26,009 downwards.
TACCGAATGGGATCACCGTCAGTCGTATCGCGCGTGGGGTGCCCGTGGGCGGTGAACTGGAGTATGTCGATCGTGGCACCCTCGGGCGGGCGCTCCATGGCCGTCGTCTGTTGGACGAGTAGCGCGATGTTCGCGGTGACAGCCCCTGTAAATCAACCATATTCTTGAGAGGAAACAGATATCATGACAGCCACTGGAGCCATGCCTCCCGGCGGGAACGTGTTTTTTTTGCTGATGGGCGCTATTTTGGTCTTTGCCATGCACGGAGGCTTCGCTTTTTTGGAGCTGGGGACGGTGCGGCGCCGCAGTCAGGTCAATGCGCTGGTCAAAATTCTCAGTGATTTTGGCGTCTCTACCATAGTCTATTTTTTCGTGGGATATCATATCGCCTACGGCATCAGTTTCTTGGGCGACGCGCGCACGCTGACGGCGGGAAATCAAGGTTTTGAGATGGTGCGTTTTTTCTTCCTGCTGACCTTTGCGGCGGCCGTGCCGGCCATCATCTCCGGCGGTATTGCGGAGCGTGCGCGTTTCTATCCGCAACTGCTGGCGACGGCCTTTTTGGTCGGGCTGGTGTACCCCTTTTATGAGGGGATGGTCTGGGATAACCAGTATGGCGTTCAGGCCTGGCTGACCCATACCTTCGGCGCGCCTTTTCACGATTTTGCGGGTTCGGTGGTGGTGCATGCCGTGGGCGGCTGGATGGCGTTGGTGGCGGTCTGGCTATTGGGGCCGCGTCGAGGGCGCTATGGGCGTGATGGCGCGGTACAGGCCATGCCGCCTTCCAATATCCCATTTTTGGCCCTGGGTTCCTGGATTCTGATCATCGGCTGGTTTGGTTTTAATGTGATGAGCGCACAGCAGTTGGTGGCCGTGCAGGGCCTGGTGGCGCTCAATTCGCTCATGGCCCTGGTGGGCGGAATGCTGACGGCCTTGGCGGTGGGGAAAGGCGATCCCGGCTTCGTGCATAACGGCGCGTTGGCGGGGCTGGTGGCCATCTGTGCGGGTTCCGACGCCGTTCAACCCATCGGCGCTTTGGCCATCGGTGCCATCGCCGGTCTCATCTTTGTTTACCTCTTCAGCTTTGTGCAGCATCGCCTGCGTCTGGATGACGTGCTCGGCGTGTGGCCATTGCACGGCGTCTGCGGCGTGTGGGGTGGACTGGCCGTGGGGATTTTCGGCCAACGTTTCCTGGGCGGGATCGGCGGCGTCAGTATGGAGTCGCAGTTGCTGGGTACCTCGCTGGGGGTGCTGATCGCCCTGCTGGGCAGCGGTTTGGTCTATGGCGCCATCAAGTATTTCATCGGCATTCGTCTGGACCAGGAGGCGGAATATGCGGGCGCCGATTTGAGTCTGCACCACGTCAGCGCGTATCCTGAAGAGGATATCGAGAGGGCGTGACCATGAGCGAAGCTTTTGTCCCCCTGGAGTGGCGGAGTCTGCCGGTCTTGCCGGAGCGGGATCCACTGGCGCACAAGGGCAACTTTGGGCACGCCTTTGTGATCGGTGGGGGACCGGGGATGGGCGGGGCGCTGGCTCTGGCCTGCGCCGCGGCCTATCGGGTGGGGGCCGGACTGGTGACGGCGATGGGACATCCCTCCGCCCTCCCTTATTTGGCGGCGCACTTGCCGGAAGCCACGTGGCGAGACTGGCCCGGCAGCCTGGAGGACCTGCCGGCCGCCGCGGTGCTGGCCGTCGGCCCGGGATTGGGACAGGGGTTGGCGGCCCATGATCTGGTACGCGAAATAGGCACCCGCTCCGGCCCGCAGGTCTGGGACGCCGATGCCCTGAATATTCTGGCGCGTTTCGGGCCGGAGCTCCTGCACGGCGACGCCGTTCGCCTGTTCACGCCCCATCCGGGAGAAGCCGCACGCTTGTTGCGGACGACCACCGCCGCTGTGCAAAGCGATCGCGCCACGGCCATCGGCCGATTGCGCGCCCGCTATGGAGGACACTGGGTTCTCAAGGGACATCATAGTCTGCTTCTCGGGAGTGGCGGCCGATGGTTCTGCCCGCAGGGGAATCCGGGTATGGCCACGGGGGGCAGCGGGGATGTGCTCACCGGTGTGCTCACCGGTTTGCTGGCCATTGGTCTGGAAGCCGATGCCGCATTGTCTCTCGGCGTTTGCCTGCACGCGCATGCGGGCGATCTGGCCGCCGCGCAAATAGGCGAGGCCAGCCTGCTGGCCGGGGATATTCTGGCAGCGGTTCCTGCCGCCTTACAGGAGTTGAGGAAAAATCATGCGGGATACTGAAACGCTGCATGCCTGGGATCGGCGCTATTTCTGGCACCCCTTCACCCAGATGCAAGGTTACGGTGACGATGACCCCTGGATCATCGAGCGTGCCGAAGGGAACTACCTTTACGATATGGAGGGACGCCGCTGTCTGGATGCCATCGCCAGTCTCTGGTGCAATGTCCATGGTCATCGTCACCCCCGGCTGGATGCCGCCCTGATCGAGCAACTCGGCAAGGTCGCGCATAGTACGGCGCTGGGCGCGAGTCATCCCCCCGCCATCCGGCTGGCGAAGGCGCTGGTGGAGATCACGCCGGCCTCTTTGCAGCACTGTTTTTTTTCGGAGGATGGCGCCGAAGCCGTGGAGGTCGCCATCAAGATGGCGGCGCAATACTGGGGTAATCTGGGTCGTCCGGAAAAACGACTTTTTCTGACCCTGGACAATGCTTATCACGGTGATACGGTGGGTGCCGTATCCGTCGGCGGTTTCCCGTTGTTTCACGGGATCTATGGGCATCTCCTGTTCCCGACTTTGCGTTTGCCGAGCCCCTACGTACTCCAATGGGACGCTTGCTCGGGAGATCCGGAGCGGGCGACGGCCGCGTGGCTGACGGCTTTGGAATCCACCCTGAAAAATCAGGGGACCGAGATCGCCGCCCTGATTTTGGAAGGCGGTGTGCAGGGTGCCGCCGGTATGTTGCCTTTCCCTCCGGGCATTCTCGCGGGCGCGCAGCGCTTGTGCCAGACCTATGAGGTTTTACTGATTGTCGATGAGGTGGCGACGGGTTTCGGCCGTAGCGGCAAGGTCTTTGCCTGCGAATGGGAATCCGTGGAGCCGGACTTGCTGGCCTTGGGCAAGGGACTGAGTGGCGGCTACCTGCCGGTGGCGGCGACTCTGGCGGCGGAGCATGTCTTTGCCGCCTTTCTCGCCCCTTTCGGGGAGAGCCGCCAATTTTACTACGGACATACCTATACGGCCAATCCCTTGGCTTGCGCCGTCGCCCTGGAGAATCTGGCCCTCTTTGCGGAGGGCGCGGTGCTGGCCGCCTTGCCAGACAAAATCGCACGGCTCCAAGCGGGGTTGCGGCGTTTCAGCGGCCAATCCTGGGCGGGGGAGGTCCGGCAGTTTGGGTTGATGGCGGCCATCCCCTTGCGGGATCCCAGGACGGGGGCGGCGTATGCTTACGGGGATCGCGTTGAATATGCGGTCTGCCGCCGCGCGCGCGAAATGGGGGTGTACAGCCGACCCCTGGGTGACCTCATCACCGTGGTTCCCCCCCTGTCGGTGACAGCAACGGAAATAGACACTATCCTCAGCGTATTATATGCCGCCATGGCGGAAGGACGATATTGATGAAAACGGCCCAGGATATTATGACCCGCCAGGCCATCACGGTGCTGGCGGATGACCCGGTCAGCAGGGTCGGTGAGGTGTTGATGAGCTCCGGGCATCACAGCTTGCCCGTGGTGGACAGTGAGGGTCGGCTGATCGGCATGATCGGTGAGCGGGATCTCATCGACGCCCACCGCAAGGTGCATTTGCCCACCATAGTCACCATTCTCGACGGCCTCATTCCCATTGGCGGCATGCGCGAGTATGACGCAGAACTGCGCAAGGTGACCGCCGTAACCGCCCGGCAGTTGGCCAGTAGTCGCGTCGTCACCGCGGCTCCCGGGGAAGATACGGATGCCGTGGCCGAAAAATTACTGCGCAGGGATGTGCATGCCGTGCCGGTGGTGGATGGCCATGGCCTGCTGCTCGGTATTGTCAGCCGATCAGATATTCTCCGGCATTTGCTGCAGCCCTGATTCCGGAAGCGCATGTACTGGAATTTCGCGGATGCCGATGCGTGCCGGGACTGGGGGCGACGTCTCGCGCAGGTCGTCGATATGCCCACGGTCATTTATCTCCACGGGGATCTGGGCGCGGGCAAGACCACGCTGGCCCAGGCCCTGCTGCAGGCTCTGGGCGTCACCCCGCCGATAAAGAGCCCCACCTATACCCTGATCGAACGCTATGTGACGCGTATCGGAACCGCGTTGCATCTGGACCTTTATCGGCTGCGAGAGGCGGAAGAACTGGAGTTCATCGGCATTCGGGATCATCTCGCGGAGCCGGCGCTGTGGCTGATCGAATGGCCTGAGCGCGGGCGCGGCTTTTTGCCCCCCGCGGACTTGTCCCTGACGCTGACCATACTGCCTCATGGCGATCATCAGGTGCAGTGGCGGGCGCTCCATGCGCGTGCGGAGCGCTGGATGGAACGCCTCGGCTTGCCGGCGGCCTCCCTCGCCGGGGGTGACGCCGATGACTGATGGCCGTATCCGCCGCCTGGATGGGACACTGGCGAATCAGATCGCCGCGGGCGAGGTCATTGAACGTCCGGCCTCCATCCTCAAGGAGTTGCTGGAAAACAGCCTGGATGCCGGAGCCACCCGCATCAGGATTCAACTGGAGGGCGGCGGGATGGACCTGCTGAGCGTCGAAGACGATGGCATCGGTATTCCGCCGGAGGACCTGTCCCTGGCGTTGGAGCGGCACGCCACCAGCAAAGTGGCCACCTGGGAGGATCTTCAGGCCATCCACACCATGGGGTTCCGTGGTGAGGCCCTGCCCGCCATCGCTTCGGTGTCCCGCCTGGAATTGCTCTCTCGCGCGCGCGGCCAGAATCAGGCGGCGCGTCTGCAAGTAACCGGCGGCGTGGCGACACCAGCAGAGGCGGCGGCCCGGGCACCGGGAACGACCGTGCGCGTTTCCGATCTGTTCTTCAATGTGCCGGCACGCCGCAAATTTTTGCGCGGTCCCGGCGCCGAATTGTCGCGTAACCAGAAGGTGCTGCGCCAGATCGCCCTAGCGCATTTTCCGGTGACCTTCCAGTTGGTGCAGAACGGGCGCACCCTCACGCAGTTTCCCGCGGCCACGGATGCGGACGATCGGGCGGCGCGGGTGGCCGCCGTCCTGGGAGAGGGTTTCCTGGCGAATGCGCTCCATATCGAGCAGGAAGACCGGGGATACGCTCTGCACGGCTGGCTGGGCCTGCCTACTTATAATCGTGCCCGCGGAGATGAACAATATTTCTTCGTGAACGGTCGCCCGATCCGCGATGTGGTCATCGTCCACGCCCTGCGCGCCGCCTATGCCGATGTGCTGTTTCAGGATCGTCACCCCCTTTACGTACTCTATCTGACGCTGCCGCCGGAGCAGGTCGATGTCAATGTGCACCCCGCCAAGGCGGAAGTGCGTTTTCGGGATGGCCGGGAGCTGCACGATTTTCTCTTCCATACCTTGCGGCGGGTCATTGCCGAACAAGGGGGTGCCCATCCGCAGGTGACGGTACCGATCCGCTCTTTTCCGCCGCGCGCCGCGACCGCGACGAGCTTGCCGCTTTCCTGCGCCACCCGGCAGGTGTCCGGGGGTGCGGTGAATGAACATGCGGGTGCCTATGGAGAGCATCCCATGGCCCCAGCGGCGCTTGGGGCAGGGGGAGAGCCGGCCGGACCGGCGGAATGGGTGCCTGATTACCCTCTGGGGCAGGCCGTGGCGCAGATCCACGCGCGCTTCATCCTGGCCCAGAACAGCACCGGGATGATTCTGGTGGATCAGCACGCCGCTCACGAGCGAATCCTCTACGAAAAGATGAAGAATACGTCGCATCAATCTGATAAACAAACGTTTATCATACCTGAATATGTGCATGTGACGGCGATGCAGATGGCCCGCTTCGCTGAACGTCAGAACGATCTGCACCAGGCGGGTCTCGAGGTGAGTGTCGCGGGTCCGGGAACGCTGGCTCTTCATGCGGCACCCCAGGCACTCCCGGCGGCCGTCTATGGACAGATGCTCGCCGATCTGCTCGCGGAGGATTCTCCCTGGGCGGTGGGGAATGGCGATGCCGTCCTGGCGGATATGGCCTGCCGTGCCGCGATCAAAACCAACCGCCCACTCAATCTGGAAGAAATGAACGATCTGTTGCGACAACTGGAGGGCACCCCCCGTTTCGGGCAGTGCAATCACGGTCGGCCCACGGTGGTGCAGTTTTCCCTGGCCGATCTCGACCGCCTCTTTCTGCGCGGACGATGATTCCCGCCATTTTTCTGATGGGTCCCACCGCCAGCGGCAAAACCGATTTGGCCATGCACCTGGCCGATGCGCTGCCCGTGGATATCATCAGTGTCGATTCACTGCTGGTTTATCGGTATTTCGATATTGGCAGCGCCAAACCCAGCCTGGCCTTGCGCCGACGATACCCACACGCGCTGGTGGATATCCGCGAACCCGATGAAGTCTATTCGGCGGGACTGTTTCGTGAAGATGCCTTGCACGCTATCGCCTCGGCGCGGGAGCGTGGCCGCATCCCGTTGCTGGTCGGTGGTACCGGCCTGTATTTCCGGGCACTGGAGCGCGGTATCGACGTGTTGCCGCCCGCCGATCCGGATCTGCGCCACCATTTGAGTGTGACGGCCCGGACTGCGGGCTGGCCCGCCCTGCACCAGCGTCTGGCCGAGATCGATCCGCAGACCGCGGCCGCTATTGCGCCCCAGGATCGGCAACGTATCCAGCGGGCGCTGGAAATCATCCTGAGTTCCGGTGCCCCGCTCAGCGCCCGCCGGCACTGGCGGGGGCGGTTTCCCGATCCCCTGATCAAAGTCATCCTGCGCCCCCCCCGGCCATGGCTGCATCGGCGTATCGCGCGACGTCTTGACGCCATGCTGGCGCAGGGATTTCTCGGAGAGTTGGAGGCGCTGCGGCAGCGCCACTATGCGGCGACACTGCCTGCTATGCGGGCCGTGGGCTATCGGCAGTATTTCGCTTTCTGTGACGGACGTTGCAGCGGCGATGCGGCCTATGCGGCCGCCCTGGCCGCCACTCGCCAGCTCGCCAAACGTCAGGACACCTGGTTCACCAGAGAAGCCGCGGATCTTTATCTGGATCCTTCCGCAAGCGGTGTCGCCGCTCATCTGCTACAGATGGTGACGTCTTTGCTGTCAGAAAGGGCGGTGTAAATTTGGGAAAGCGTACGCGATAGACGGACTTGGAAAGCGGATCACGCCGTGCGCCGGATTGCCAGCTATTGCGCGGAATGCTAGCCTATGGGCACTTTGATTTTACCCCCCATTGAGGATTTTATGGCTGTGGAGCGCACCCTTTCCATCATCAAACCCGACGCCGTACGGAAAAATGTCATCGGCGCCATCTTGAGCCGATTTGAAGGTGCCGGCTTGCGGATTGCCGCCGCCAAGATGTTGCACCTCAGCCGCGAGGATGCGGGCGGTTTTTATGCGGTCCACGAGGCGCGCCCTTTTTACGGAGAGCTTTGCGACTTCATGAGCAGCGGTCCGGTGTTGATCCTCGTCTTGGAAGGTGAGGGCGCCATCGCCAAAAACCGTGACTTGATGGGGGCCACCAATCCTAAAGACGCCGCCGCCGGCACCATTCGCGCGGATTTCGCCGACAGTATCGATGCCAATGCCGTGCATGGCTCCGATGGCGCGGAGACGGCGGCTTGGGAAATCGCCTACTTTTTTGGCCAACGGGAGATTTTTCGCGCTGAATCATGAGCGCTTCTTCTGCACTGAGAGACGCCGAAAGGCCACAACTGCTGGGACTGGATCGCCGGTCCCTGTCGGCATTGTTGCGCGTCTGGGGAGAATCTCCCTTTCGGGCCCAGCAGATTCTGCAATGGTTGCACAGCCGTCAGGTGACGGATTTTGCGGCCATGAGCGATATCAGTAAGCCCCTGCGCGCGCGCTTGGCCGCGGAAACCCGGCTGGACGAACCGGAAATCGTCGCCGACCAGCTGGCCGCTGACGGCACCCGTAAATGGCTGCTGGCGCTTCCCGGGGGGGACGCCATTGAAACCGTCTTTATCCCCGAGGAAACGCGGGGAACGTTATGCGTTTCTTCTCAGGTGGGCTGTTCCCTGGCTTGCAGCTTTTGCGCGACGGGCGCGCAGGGGCTCGGCCGCAACCTGGAGGCGCACGAAATCATTGCCCAGATACGCGTGGCGCGGCGAATTCTCGGGATGGAGGCGATCACCAATGTGGTGTTCATGGGCATGGGCGAACCCCTGCTCAATCTGCGTCACGTCTTTCCCGTCCTGAACCTGTTGCGCGACGATTGTGCGTATGGTTTGGGTGCGCGGAGGGTCACCGTCAGCACCGCGGGGATCGTCCCGGGCCTGGATCGCCTGGGCGCGGAAAGCCCTGTGAACCTGGCCATCAGTCTGCACGCCAGCCGCGACGATATCCGCGATGTCCTGGTGCCGGTCAACCGCCATTACCCACTGAGCGAACTGCTCGCCGCCTGCCGTCGCTACCCATTACCACCCCGGCGGAAGATCACCTTCGAATATGTGATGCTCGATGGCATCAACGATGCGGATATCCATGCCCGTGAACTCGTCCGTCTGCTGCGCGGCATCCCCTCCATGGTGAACCTGATTCCCTTCAACCCTTTTCCTGGTTCGGATTATCGCAGGTCGCCGCCGGCGCGCATCGACGCCTTCCGTGACATCGTTCTGCGGGGGAATGTCATGACGGTGACCCGACGACCACGTGGCGATGACATCGCCGCCGCCTGCGGCCAATTAGCCGGGCAGGTGCGCGATGGCCGGCGCAGCGTTCCTTTGGCGAGGCACGCATGAAAAAATTCCTGAGCTTGGGTGTCGGCGTGCTTCTGTTGAGCGGTTGTGGACTGTTTGGCGGTAAGGAGGCGGCGCTGACACCCGACCAGCAAATGGCCCGGTATATCGCGCATGCGCACAAGGTCGATGCCGCTTCGAACTTCGCCCCCCCGCCGGCCAATCCCAAAAAAGCCAAAGCGAAGATCTATACCTCCCTGGGCGCGGCGTACCTGCAAGAGGGCCATCCCCGGCAGGCGATCCGGGAATTGCAGAGGGCGATTGCCGACGACAGCGGTTACGCCGACGCGTACAATGTGATGGGCCTGGCCTATGCGCAATTGCAGCAGGATGCCGCGGCCCGCGGGGCCTTTCATCGGGCCCTCTCCATTGACCGCAAGAATCCGGAGTATCGCAACAATTATGGTGCCTTTCTCCTCCACTCGGGCGATTACGCCGGGGCTGTCGTGGAACTGAAGAAGGCCACCGAAGATCCTTTGTACAGCACCCCGCAGTTCGCCTGGACCAACCTTGCGCAGGCTTACGCAGGATTGAAGGAGATGTCGGCGGCGCGCAATGCGTTGAACCGCGCCCTCTATCTGGTGGCCAACTATCCGCCTGCGCTGCAAATGCTTGCCGAAATGGATTTTAGGGAAGGCAAAGCGGATGCCGCCTTTGCCCATCTGCAAGTGGTGCTGGCGCAAGAACCGGACAATGCGCGTGCGTTGTTACTGGCGGGCCGGATCGCGGCCCAACAGGGACGGACGGCGCAGGCGCGGTCGTTCTGGCAACGTTGCGTGAATGCATCGCCTTATTCTGCGGCGGGCAAGCAGGCGCAACGATTGCTCCTGCAAAACAGTTGAGGCAGCGCTCATGGATCCGGAAGTGGACAGCGATACCCCCCAGAGTCTACGGGCGGCGCGGGAAGCGCGCGGCTGGAGTCTGCGCCAGGCGGCTGAACGGTTGCATATCACCGAGGCCCAGGTAAAAGGGCTGGAGGAGGAGAACTACGCCGCCCTGCCCGGCGCGGCCTTTGCACGCGGTTTTTTGAAGAATTACGCCCGTTTGCTGAATATGGACCCCGAGCCCATGCTTAAGGCGTATGATGCGCACAATAATGGCTCCGGCTTGCGTCCCACCGAAACGGTGCTGCCTGGTAACGAGGGCCCGCTATTGGATTACAGCCGGCGGATCTTGACCTTTTCCATCCTCATTGGCATCGCTATCATCGCGGTGGTCTGGTGGTTCTGGAGCAATGAACCGGCGCATCATCATGCACCTCCGCTGAAGTCCTCGCCCAGCGCAACGGGGCGTTCGGCCACCGTGAAACACCCGGTCGCCCCGGTTTCGGCGACGAATACCGCACCCAAGGCGGCCGCGTTGGCGTTGAACGCAGAGTCCTCGCCGCCGGTGATGGCAGCCGACTCCTCCGTTGCCGTAGCGCATGCGCGTGGGCTGACCTTCCAATTCAGCGCGGATTGCTGGGTTCAGGTCAAAGATGCTTCCGGAAGGACTCTGCTCGCCGCGCTGGGGCGGCGAGGCAATCGGTTGCGCATCGATTCCGGAACGCCGCCTTACCGGGTGCTGGTGGGCAAGGCCAGCGCGGTGACCATCCGGTACCAGGGTAACCCGGTCGCGCTTCCCGCCAATGCCCTGGGTGTGGCAAGATTGCAGGTGGGCACCGCCCCTGTCATGAGCGGGCCGGTCAACAGCGCTTCGGTGCATGGGGCAATCTCTGGTCAGCAGGGCACTGTCGCTGTTCCGGCAGCCGGCGGGTCCGCCGCTACCGTTTCTTCCGCTGCGGCGCCCAGCACCGCAACCATTTCCAGCGAGGTTTCCCATGCATCATGAATCTCCCATCCATCGCCGCAAAACCCGGCAAATTCACGTTGGCAAGGTGGCGATCGGCGGTGGTGCGCCGATCAGCGTACAGAGCATGACCAATACCGAAACCCGCGATGTGGCTGCCACGGTCGCGCAGATCCGGCGCCTGGAAGCCGTTGGTGTCGATATCGTCCGGGTGTCCGTACCCGGCATGGACGCCGCGGAAGCCTTCAAGGCCATCCGGGCGCAGGTGGAAACACCTCTGGTCGCCGATATTCACTTCGATCATCGCATCGCTTTGCAGGTGATGGAGGATGGTGTGGATGGCCTGCGCATCAACCCCGGTAATATCGGTTCTCTGGACAAAACGCGACGGGTGGTGGAAATGGCCAAGGATAAGGGCATTCCCATCCGCATCGGCGTCAACGCCGGGTCTCTGGAAAAAGATATCCAGGAGAAATATGGCGAACCGACGCCGGAAGCGTTGGTCGAATCCGCCTTGCGCCATGTCGGTATTCTCGATGAACTCAACTTTCATGATGTGAAGATCAGCGTCAAGGCCTCCGACGTTTTTCTCGCCGTCGGAGCTTATCGTCTCCTCTCGGAAAAGGTGGACTACCCGCTGCATTTGGGGATCACCGAGGCGGGCGGCTTGCGTTCGGGTACCGTCAAATCCGCCATAGGACTGGGTCTGCTGCTGCGGGAAGGCATTGGCGACACCATCCGCATCTCGCTGGCGGCCGATCCGGTGGAAGAGGTCCGCGTCGGCTTCGATATTCTCAAGAGTCTGCATTTGCGTCAGAAAGGGATTAATCTGATCGCCTGTCCATCCTGTTCCCGGCAAGAGTTTGATGTGATCAATACCATCAACGCCCTCGAAGCGCGTCTGGAAGATATCCTTGAACCCATGGATGTCTCGGTGATCGGCTGTGTGGTCAATGGCATCGGCGAAGCGAAAGAAGCCGATATCGGCCTGACCGGCGGCGACAGGCGCAGTATCCTTTATTATCGTGGCAAACAGGTCGACCGTGTAGAAAACAAGGATATCGTCGACGTGCTGGAAAAGCGGATTCGTGCGGAGATCGCCGAGCGGCAGGCAGCGCGGCATGAGGTCTGAGCGAGTGCTCGGACCCCCGTTCGGGAGTCCGCATGGCGGTTAAAATACCGCAGGGCGTGCGCGGCATGAACGACATCTTTCCGGAGGAAAGTGTCGCCTGGCAAGCGTTGGAAGGCGATCTGCGCGCGTTGCTGGCGCTCTACGGCTATGGCGAAGTGCGTTTACCTCTGCTCGAGTCCACCGATCTTTTCTCTCGCGCCATCGGCGACGTGACGGATATCGTACAGAAAGAAATGTATACCTTCGTGGATCGCAATGGGGATAGTCTTACCCTGCGTCCCGAAGGAACCGCGGGCTGCGCGCGCGCGGCCATTCAGGGGCAGCGTCTGCGCGGCCAGACGCCGCGCTTCTACTATTTGGGACCGATGTTCCGGCATGAGCGTCCGCAGAAGGGCCGTTATCGGCAGTTCCATCAACTGGGGGTCGAGGTTTTCGGGCTATCGGCGGCCAGTATCGATGCGGAAGTCATTGCCCTGTCGGCACGCGTTTTGCGCACGGCGGGCGTGACCGCGTCTCTGCAGATCAATTCCCTGGGGAGCCCCGCGGCGCGCCTCCGTTATCGTGCGCTGCTCCTCGACTATCTGCGACCCCGGCGCGCCGAGCTCTGTGTGGACTGCCGGGAACGCATGGAGCATAACCCGTTGCGAGTGCTGGACTGCAAGGTGGCGGTTTGTCAGGACATCGCCCACGCCGCACCGCGTTTGGCGGATCATCTGGACGAGGATTCTTTTTCGCATTTCAACAGCTTGCAGGGGCTTCTGACCGCCTTGGAGATCCCCTATCAAATCAACCATCGCCTGGTGCGCGGCCTGGATTACTATAACCGCACCGTTTTTGAGTGGGTGACGGATGCCTTGGGCGCCCAAGGCACGGTACTGGCCGGTGGGCGTTATGACGGCCTGGTCACGCAATTGGGTGGCGCCGATACGCCCGCGATGGGTTTTGCGGTGGGATTGGAGCGGCTGCTCGCCTTGCAGAGGTTGCAGAGCGGGGTGGCGGAAGTTATTCCGCCACTCCTTTTCCTCGGCGCGCTGGAAGATGCCGCGGTGGCCCGAACCTGGCAAATCGCCGAGCAATTGCGGGATACCGGTCTGAGTGTCGTGACGGGTGGCCCCACCCATTTCAAACAGCTCATGAAGCAGGCCGAGCGTTCCCGTGCGCGCTTCCAGGGTATGATCGGGGGAGAACAACTTGCCGGCGCGGCGCTGCGCCTCAAGGAGCAGGCGGGAAATGGGCAATGGCAAGGCAGTCTGAGCGCCATTCACGAGGGTCTGCATAGCCTCGGCGTTGATTTCCCGGAACATGCGCCCCATACTGTGCGCAATTTTGCTACAGCTAGAACATCATTGTGACCGGTTCAGAACTCTCTCATTTCCTCTATCGTCATCGAATCACCTTCATCGGGATCCTTCTCATGGCCCTGCTCGCCGTGATGGGGTATTTCGGTTATGAAAAATATCAGCAGCATCAGGTGCAACGCGCGGCGGTCCTCTACAACGAGCTCGTGAACACCCTCGTCGCCGGACAGACCAGCACGGCGCGCGCCAGCGCGGACACCTTGGTGCATCTATACGGGCATACCCCTTATGCTACCTTCGCTTATTTCTTTCTGGCCCGGATGGACCGTGAAAGCGGACAACTTCCAGCGGCGGAAATGGAACTCAACCAAGTCATTCAGATGAAACACGCGCCACGAGGTTTGAGAAGCGTCGCCAAGCTCAGCCTGGCACGCTTGTATCTTCAACAGAAACAGGCGCGGAAAGCGTTGAATCTGTTGCGGACGCCAGACGATGCCTTTGCCGTCCTGCAGGATGAGACTCAAGGGGACGCTTATGTGGCGCTCCATCAGGACGGCAACGCCATGCGGGCTTATCAAGCGGCCATCCAGGCACTTCCCGCAACGGATCCTTACCGTGACTATCTGCAGATGAAAATGGCCAATATCGGAGTGGCGCCATGACCTCGCGAATTCCCTTTCCATCGCTCTGGCGCCTGTTGGCACTGGGCACCCTGGCGCTCCTGTTGGACGGCTGCGGCATGCTGTCCTGGTTCCATTCCACGCCGAGTCCCAAAGCACCTCCGCCCCTCGCCAAAGGGCAGGACAAGGTCGCTTTTTCCACGGAATGGCAAGCCCGTCTCTACGGTATCTGGCAAGTGGATCCTTACCAGGGGACGCAGATCGCGTCCGGAAAGGGCCAAATCGTAGTGGCCGATGCTTCCGGGCATCTGGTCAGTCTGACGGACAATGGTCGCCAGAGGTGGATGCGCAGTCTCGACGGCAAGACGGCGCGCGGTCCGACCTTGGCCGATGGCGTGGTGTACGCCGGTACCGATGCGGGCAAGGTGTACGCCTTTACCGCCAAAGACGGGCACAAACTCTGGGCTGCGCAACTGAGTTCCGAGGTGCTCACCCCGGCGGTGCTGGCGCATGGCCATCTTTTGGTACAAACGGTGGACGGCCATCTCTGGGCGCTGGATCCCAAAAACGGTAAAGTGCAGTGGACTTTCTCCATGAATGAGCCATCACTCATCCTGCGCGCGGTTGCGACACCCACGGTGGGAGATGGGGTGGTCTATGCCGGATTCGCCGATGGCACGGTGGTGGCCTTGAGCCTTTCATCGGGCGCGGAGCTCTGGCGGGCACAGGTGGCCTTGCCCCATGGCAGTAACGCGTTGGCGCGGATGGTGGATGTGGCGGCGAGCCCGGTGATCTGGAAGAACCGGGTCATTACCGCCGCGTATCAGGGGAACCTGGCCGCCTATGCCTTGCAGGGAGGCACCCAGAGATGGAGCATTCCCATGTCTGTTTATCAGACGCCTGTGCTCTATGACGGGCATCTTTTTGTGGCCGATGCCGATGGACGAATCTCTTCGGTGGATCCCGACTCCGGGAGCGTGCTCTGGCGCAACGACCGGCTCAACGGGCATTATCTCACCGGATTTGGCATGTGCGGTGGAGACTTGCTGGCGACAGACAACAGAGGTTACCTCTATGTGATCAATCCGCGAACCGGACACCGGATTGGCCAGACACGGATGTCCGGTCATGGCATTCAGAGTACCCCGGTCTGTTTGGAAAATGGTCAAATCCTCGTCCTCAGCGATGCGGGCACCTTGTATCGAATCAAACTGGCAAAGCGCTGAGGCACGTTGATGACCGCTGTTATTGCGCTGGTGGGACGCCCCAATGTGGGCAAGTCCACGTTGTTCAATCGCCTGACCCGTACTCGGGAGGCGCTGGTGGCGGATCTTCCGGGTCTCACCCGGGACCGCCATTATGGTACCGCGCAATTTGAAGGCCGCCCGTATCTGGTGATCGACACCGGCGGTTTTGAACCGGAAGAACGTGACGGCCTGGTGGCCGCCATGGCCGGGCAAACCCGCCTGGCGATCATGGAAGCCGATGCGATCTGCTTTCTGGTGGATGCCAAAGAAGGGCTGTCCGCGCAGGACGTGGAAATTGCCGAAGAACTTCGCCGGGGGGGGAAACCGATCTATCTGGTCGTGAACAAGATGGACGCGAAAGGAGCGGTGAGTGAACTTCCCGAGTTCCACCGTTTGGGTTTGGGCTTACCGCATACCATCTCCGCCGCCCACGGACACGGCGTTGAACCTTTGCTGGAGACGATTTTTTCGGGCTTGCCGCAGGTGCAGAGCAGCACTGCCGATCTGGAAGGAAAGGGGCCGCGCATCGCCGTGCTCGGTCGTCCCAATGTGGGAAAGTCCACTCTGGTCAACGCAATGCTGGGAGAAAACCGCGTGATTGTTTTCGATGCGCCAGGCACCACCCGGGACAGTATTCGCATCCCTTATGCGCGTCAGGGCAAAACGTACGTGATGATCGATACTGCGGGGATGCGCCGCCGCGCCAGGGTCGGTGAAGGATTGGAGAAGTTGAGCGTGCTCAAAACGCTGAGCGCCTTGCGTGAAGCGGATGTGGTGCTGATGGTGCTCGATGCCCGCCAAGGCATCGCCGAGCAGGACGCGCATCTGGTGGGGGTGGCGGTCGAATTGGGGCGCCCCATCATCTTGGTGATCAACAAGTGGGACGGGCTGAATCCCGAGGATCGTAAAGCCATCCGCCAGGAAATGGCGCGGCGGCTGGACTTCATTGCCTACGCGCCGGTCTACACCATATCCGCGTTGCACGGTACGGGTGTGGGTGACCTTTACCAGAGTATCGATCGGTTGTGGCTCGACGCCCGTCGCCATTTTTCCACCGGCGAACTGAATCGGGCATTGGCCGATGTGCTCGAGACCCATCAGCCCCCTATCGTCAGTGGACGGCGCATCAAGGTGCGTTACTGTCATCAGGGGGGGGAGAATCCTATCACCCTGGTTTTTCACGGTAATCAACTGACGCGCTTGCCGGGATCCTACAAGCGCTATCTGGAGAGCGCGTTCCGTCGCACGCTTCGGCTGGATGCCGTTCCGCTGCGTCTGGTTTTCCGGCAGGGCGAGAATCCATACGATCCGCAACCGGGGCGGGGGTCATCCTGAATGGCGCCGCGTCTTCCAACGTGGCGGCGCTGGGCGCTGATGGCCTTATGCGTTTATGTGCTCATCGTGGTGGGCAATCGCCAGCTTCCCGTCGATGCGCAAACCATCTGGTTGCGAGCCGCGGAGTACGCGCTCTGGGCCGCTTTGGCCTTGGGTGCCATCGCGCGTTTTGCCCCCGCGCTCTCTCCTTATGGCTGGCGTCCGGTGACGATTTTCCTGGGCGCCGCGCTTTCCGGTCTGGATGTTTTTGTGGGTACGGGCCCGGTGGGCAACGTGCGTATCGATGCGTGGATGACCGCGCTCATGGGCATCGCGGTGGTGACTATTCTGGCCCGGGTGTTACCGTCGACTATGACGCGTTTTTGGTTTGGACAGGAGGTGGTGCGTCGTGGATCTATTGCTCGTCCGCCACGCTGAGGCGGAAGATGCGGAGGCCGGGGGGTCGGATCATGCGCGTCCCTTGACCGTGCGGGGCCATGCCAGCGCGATCGCCATGGCGGCAGGATTGGCATTGTGCGTGCGCGGATCCGTGACGCTCTGGAGCAGTCCGCTGCTGCGGACCAGAGAAACAGCGGCCCATCTCAGTGCGGCGCTGCACGTGGAGGTGACGCGTTATCACGACGCGATTCCCGCCGGGGATCTCCATCGGCTTCGCCATGATTGGCAAGCGCTTTCCGCGCAGACGGATACCCTGATCGTGGTGGGTCATCAGCCGCATCTTGGTGTCTGGGGGGCATTGCTGATGGGGGTCTCTCTGCCGGTCAAGAAGGCGAGTGCCATGGCGATTGCCTTGGATCGCTCGGGCATTGGCGGTCGATTGCTCTGGTATGCGCTACCCGAAACCCTGGCCCGCCTGGGCGAACCTGCGAGCGATCGCGCGCGTTAATCCATTCGGCATCAAAGCCGGCTTGCGTTATACTGGTTGAAGTCACTGGGTAAAGCACCGTGATCTTCTCCCATGTGCCATGTACCGTTTATCAGGAGGTGTACGATGTCCGAAGCTGCCGATCTGGTCATTATTCTCATTACTGGCCCTGAAAACCCCAAACGCTTGCCTTCCGCCTTTTTTCTCGCGGCCACGGCTGCCGCCGCGGAGCAGAAGGTGGTGATGTACTTTACCGGTCCGGCCACCGAGTTGCTGGCCAAGGGCAAGGCGGAGACCATTTTCCCCATGGCGGGTGGCAAGAGCGTGGCCGATTTCATGAAGTTGGCCGAAGACAACGAGGTGCAGATCATCGGTTGCCTGCAATCGTTGGAGCTCAACGGTATGACCAGGGATGACTTGGCTAAACCGGTTCCCATGATGAATCCGAGCGCGGCCCTGCCATCCCTGGCTGCTGCTGGACGTGTGCTTACCTGGTAGAAGTCGCTCCGCAATTCCGGTGTTCGGCCAGCGGAGACCCGTCCAGCGGACGGGTCTTGCCACTGTGGGCATAACCCCTTGATATGATGATCCAGGTATATCATTTGTCATCAATTTGACATAAAACATTCATCAAAATGTCACATGACTGTGCTAGATTGCTTCTCGACATTCGCTAAAGAGGCGCCGTAGTGCCCGTCTGAGTGCGAGATGCTCAATGGACAAGCCGTAAACCAATATCACTGCCATCCCTGGAGGCTTTATTATGCTGCATCGCTTGAAGAAAGAAGTATCGCGTAGTGTCAAAGGCGTTGTGATCTTGTCCGCGCTGGGCCTTTCCGCCCTGTACACCATGCCTGCTTCCGCTGCCCCGACGATCTCGCTGCTCGAAACCGGTTCCACCCTGTTGTACCCGCTCTTCAACCTGTGGGTGCCCGTCTACACCAAGATGAACCCCGGCATCCAGATCACCACTCAGGGCACGGGTAGCGGCACCGGCATCGCCGAGGCGATTTCCGGTGTGGCGCAGATCGGTGCCTCTGACGCATATATGAGCGACGCGCAGATCAAGCAACATCCCAACATTCTGAATATTCCCTTGGCCATCTCCATCCAGATGGTCAACTACAATATTCCCGGCCTGAATCATGTGCATCTGAAACTGTCGGGTTCGGTGCTCGCCGGCATCTATTCAGGCAAGATTGTTGACTGGAACGATGCGGCAATTGCCAAGTTGAATCCGGGGGTGAAACTGCCCCACCACAAAATCATCCCGATACATCGTACCGATGGTTCCGGCGATACCTTCATCTTCACTACTTATCTGTCCGACACGACCCCGTCGTGGAGCAACAGCATCGGTTACAGCACTACGGTGAGCTGGCCCGCGGTACCCGGAGGCATTGGCGCTGAAGGAAACCCCGGCATGGTGCAGGCCCTGAAAACCACCCCTTATGGGATTGCCTACATTGGCATCAGTTGGAAGAAGCCGGTTGAAGAGGCGAAGCTGGGTTTGGCCATGCTGCAGAATCGCGCAGGCAAGTTTGTGCTGCCTACCGTGGGTAATGCGAAGATGGCGGCGAGCGAAATGGTCAGCAAGACCCCGGCTGACGAGCGTATCAGTCTGGTCTACGCGCCTGGCGCCAAGTCCTACCCCATCATCAACTACGAGTACGCCATCGTCAGCAAGACCCAGCCTAATGCGGAAGTGGCCGCGGCCATGCGCAAGTTCCTGAACTGGGCACTTGATCCGAAGGGTGGTAATGCGCCACACTTCATCGACGCGGTGAACTTCGTGCCACTGCCCGAGAGCGCAGTGAAACTGTCCCGCAAGCAGATTGCGGAAATCCAGTAAAACTTGTACCGGAGCCGGGGTAGCCCGGCTCTTCCATGATAGATGCGGAACCCAGTGGCCCATTTTATGGTTATTCGTGCCGACACGCAGACGCGGTAGAGCCGGGAGAGTCTTTTTAATGAAGCTTCCTGTGTTCAGGGCAGGCTTGATCGCTACAGCCAGTTTCTTGCCGCTCTCGCTGATAGCGTTGATCGTTTTCCTGGCGATCTATTCCTGGCCCGCCATCCAGTTCAATCAATTGCATTTTTTATGGACCAATGACTGGAATCTCGGGAATCTTTACGGTAACCCGATTACCGTACAAGGGGCCCAAATCATGCCAGGCGCGAAGTATGGCATCTGGTTTCTGGTCGTCGGCACCATAGTGAGTTCCGCCCTGGCCATGCTCATGGCGATGCCTATTGCCATAGGTGCGGCCTATTTCCTTGGTGAAGGGGTTCGCAAATCCTGGGCCGGTCCGCTCTCCCTGTTTGTGGATTTGCTGGCGGCCATTCCCAGCGTCGTATATGGTTTGTGGGGCTACGCCTTGCTGGTGCCGATGTTCGGTCGATATATCTTTCCATCCATGGCCCATGTTTTTTCTTTTATTCCCTTCCTGAACGGTGATCCGGGCAGTGGATACGGGCTATTGACCGCGGCTTTTGTGCTGGCCGTGATGATCATTCCCCTGATTTCTGCCACCTTGCGCGAGTCCATTCAGATGACGGAGCCCGCGTTGAAGGAGGCGGGTTTGAGCCTGGGCCTGAACCGCCTGGAAGTCTTTTGGCATATCACATTGCCTAAACTCAAGACCGTATTGATCGGAGTGGGTATTCTTGCCCTGGGGCGCGCCCTGGGAGAAACCATGGCCGTGCTCATGGTGAGTGGCAATGCGCTCAATTATCTCCCCAATAATATTTATGCGCCCATCTCCACCATGGCGGCATTCATTGCCTCCCAGTTGGATAGTGCATTGCAGGATCCTACCAACATGGCCGTTAAGGCGTTGTCAGAAATTGCGCTCGCCCTGCTGCTGATTACGGTGGTGGTGAATGTGGCGGCACGATTGCTGCTCTGGATGGCGAGGGTGCGTTGATGGCCGCTAAAGAGATGGATGTCGGCGTTTTCCGGAAAGCCGGTTCAGAGGGTTTCAGAGTGTCGTGGTCACGCAGACTGACGACGGCTTTTGCCTGGTGTTTTGTCGTCTTTTCCTTTCTGTTTGTCGCAGCCATGTTTATTTCCATAATCGGCGATGTGTTTATTCATGCGTGGCCCGCTCTCACCCCTCAATTGCTGACGGAAATCACTAATGGCATTGGCGGAGGGCTCAAAAACGCCATAGAGGGATCCGTGGTGATGTCCCTGGGGGCATTGCTTCTGGCCGCACCCATCGGCATCGCCTCGGGAATTTATTTGAGCGAGCATGGTGAGGCCGGGACAGGAAAAATGCTGCGTTTCCTCTCCGACGTTCTCGTGGGGGTTCCCTCCATTGTGCTGGGCTATGTGGGCTATATCACCATGGTGATCTACTTGGGGTGGCAGTTCTCCGTCGCAGCGGGCATCATCACGCTGACCGTGATGTTGCTGCCTTACATCGCCCGTTCCACCGAGTTTGCGCTGCGTAATATTCCGGTGGCGGTACGCGAGGCAGGTTACGGACTGGGCGCCAACGAAGGGCGCGTCGTATTGCACATTCTGATGCCGGGTGCCGCGCCAGCGATTATGACGGGGCTTTTTTACGCCGTCGCCCTTTCCATGGGAGAGACCGCACCTTTGTTGTACACGGCGGGCTGGTCCAATTATATGTGGAACGGACATTTCACCAAGGAGCCGATCGGCTACCTGACCTATGTGATCTGGACCTTTATCAACGAGCCATTCGCCGAATCGCACAGATTGGCTTTCGCGGCGGCCTTCCTGATCACGAGTGGGGTGTTGCTGCTGATTCTGACCGGCCGCTGGTTACTCCGGCGCGGACAGCGCCGCATGGGCGTCTATCCCGGATAGGCACGCGGTGCTGGTTCAATCGGCGGCTACGCCTTATCCGGGAAACATGGTGTCGACTTGCGGATCCTCGGCCCCGGCCAGCACTTCCTTGGCCTGGGCAAGAAGTTCCGTGGCACGTCCACGGTCACGGTTGTCGCTGGCCTGCCAGATCGGAAAGAGGGTGTTTTCTTCGCGATTTTCATGTTTGGCCAGAGCGCCGGAAAGCATCGCGCAAATGGCCGGTAGCATGCCGTAGTCCTGTTCATCCAAGGTTTCCTCGACCAGACGGGATTGAACGATGATGCTGTCGTGCTCGAAAAGCATGTCGGCAAGCGGCCCGTGGTCGACACCTCCCCCCAGTGCAGGGCTCAGGATGTGGTTTTCGAGATAGACATGGCGCCGTAAGCCGACCCAATAGTCGCTAAAAATCACCGCAGCCTCGGCGCCCCGGTTTTCGTTGGCCGCGGTCAGCACATCCGAGAACCGGCGATCGAGGCGGAAATGGTCCCAGGTGAGCAGGTCCACCACATCCCTGGCCTCCGTTTCGGCGCGCGGGCGCACTTCCACCCGCCAGAGCCTGCCGTCCGTTTCATAGCGCCAGGAGATGGCGTTGCGCAACTGAAAGGCAACCGCGCGCATCATGGCGCTGGGATCGGTATCCGTCAAAATCTGTATCCGCTGGCCAATTCCTAGCCGCTTCGCGGCGGCAAATACCCAGGGTTGTGCAATCGCGTCCGGCTGTCCACGGATGTCGATGACGTTCTGGGCGAGATCCCGGTGGCTGGAAGTGGCATCTGATGTGGTCGGCACGAACGGATTCCCCTGTTAAGGCCTTCCGGCAGTTCGGACGGCGGCGTCTCCGGCAAGACTAACATAGTTGGTGCGGAGGGTACCAAATCCAGCCCCATTTTCTCAAGGGATCTCAACCATTTCCCATGATCAGATTGAAGATGTCGCGCAGCAGGTTCAACTCCATCAGGGGTAGGCGCCGTAATTCGCTGAGGGGCTTGAAAACGCCGTCATGCGCTTCGATCGATGCGTGCGGGGCGTCGAAATCCATGAAACGCGCGAGGTGAATGTGGATGCGGCCACGGTCGCTGGAGAGTGAGGCGTTGAAGCGGTGGTCCAGTTCCACCCGCGCGGGAGGGATGCCGAGCCGCGTCAGTACGGCATCGAGGACCGCGGCGGGTGGATGATCATCCGTGTCGGCAGATGCCGTGGTCAGGCTGACCTGTTCCGGCAGCGGCGTGGGAATCATGACGCTATCGCCAAAGCGGGCGAAACGCAGGGCGGTACTGTAGCTGTCGAAGTGACAGAGGATCATGCGATGATGCTGGAAAATGCTGGGAGTTGGCATCCGGGGGTTCCTGGTCGAGTGGGGGGATGATCGGGCTAGGCGATGGTAATCGTCAGTGGTTCCAGCCCGGCGACGACCGCTTCGATCACGTCGCCGGTCACCACGGCGCTCACGCCGGCGGGGGTGCCGGTAAAGATGAGATCGCCGGGAAACAATTCCACCTGATTCGACAGGTAATGAACAAGCTGCGGGATCTTCCAGAGCATGTCACCGACGTCGGCGCTCTGGCGGATGTGACCATTCACCTTGAGTTCAATCCTGCCGCGGGCGATGGTCCCTGAATAAAACTCGGGCGTGATGGCCGTGCAGGGCGCCGAATGGTCGAATGCTTTGGCCATCTCCCAGGGCTGGCCCTTTTCGCGGGCGGTGCGCTGCAGGTCGCGGCGGGTCATGTCCAGACCCACGGCATAGCCGAACACATAGTCATAATCGACCTTGTCCATGGGGATATTTTTGCCACCCTTGTGTAGCGCCACCACCAGTTCTACCTCGGGCTGCAGGTCGGTAGTGCCGGACGGGTAGGGCAGCGCCGAATGATTCTGTAGAATGGCGCTGGCCGGTTTCATGAAAAAGAAGGGTTCGGCATCGGGCGCAGCGCCCATTTCCCGGGCGTGATCGGCGTAGTTCTGCCCGACGCAAAAAATGCGTCGCACCGGGAACGGGTGGCTGGACATGGCGTCCAGAGTCACGACAGGGGCGGGCGGGAAGGCGTAGTTCATGGACGGACTCCTGTGCCGGGCGAAATGGGGGGATAACAGGCATCTGCTCCCATTTCTCGATAACTGATCATGAAGCGGAATTCAATATGCCTTATGCTTTTCACCAGGGATGACAATAAGCATTTATTTCCTCCAGAATAAAGCGGTTTGCGCTTTCCGTGGTCATCGATAAGCTTCCTCGCGCAGTACGCGCTGCACGGCGGGTCTGGTCCATCAATCGTCCACTTTGAACCATTCCGGCTGGTTTTTGCGGTACACCCGCAGCCACATCAGGGTATCTGGTGCCAGCGCGCGCACCGCGAGCCAAAGCAGGACGTCCGCTGCTTGATCACTGGTCGCGAGGCGCTGGTCGAGGGTGCGCCAGCCATCCCAGTCAATTTCCACCATCAAGGCGTGGATCTCTGACGACAGGAGCAGGGCGGCCGCGCTCATGAGGCGAAGCTGGCGCCGGGTTTCCGCACGGGTGAGGCGCGAAGCAAGAAATTCTTCCTTCTCCAGCCCTTCGGTCAACATGAGTACGGCAGTGCCGGCCTCCTCGATCGCGGTGAAGGGGGAGATGTTCAGCACGGGCGCACTCCGGGCGAGTCTGTCATTTTGTTTGACGCATCATCCGACTCCATGCGCCATCACACCGTCGGCATAGGCGCGGATGACGGACGACCCCACCAGATCGCGGGGGTCCAGCTCGCCGATCTTTTCCAGAATCTCCCGGCATTCGTCCAGTTGCTTGCGGCGTAACAGGATGAAACTCAGGGCCTTCAGGGTGAAGAGATAAAAATGGGCAGGACTGTGAATCATGGACCAGTCTGCCGTGCCTGGAGCGAGTTGCTGCCAGTCGGGGGAAAATCCGCCCAGTCGTGCCCCTCTGGCCAGGGCGGTGCGTGCCATCTCTTCGGCTTCCGCCAGCCGGGACTGGCGGAACAGCAGCTTGTACAGGGCAAAATAGGCGGGCAGAGCATCCGGATCGCTCAGCAGATGCTGCCTCAGCAATGGTTCCACCGCGATCGGGTGTGTGCTACTGGCCAATGCGGCCTCCAGCAGCGAAGCCGCCGGCCCGGCAAAGGGCAGGGCGATCTCTCGAAGGGCGCCGTCAGGGCTCATTGGCCCAGGCCTCCGGCGTCGGGTAG
This sequence comes from Pseudomonadota bacterium, assembly GCA_021821285.1. Classification (GTDB taxonomy): domain Bacteria; phylum Pseudomonadota; class Gammaproteobacteria; order Acidithiobacillales; family Acidithiobacillaceae; genus Acidithiobacillus. Next base: position 1,829 of record JAKACQ010000019.1, on the reverse strand, counting down.
AGGCGGGTGACGGGGGTGCCGCCGATCAGATGTTCGTCGATAATGACGTCGATATCATCCTGACGTACTCCCGCATAAAGGATGCCTTCGGGATAAATCAGCACATTGGGACCCTCACCGCAGGGCCCCAGACAACCGCACTGCGTCAGGGCGAAACGCCCCCAGAGTTTGCGTGCTTCAAAGGTGTCCTGAAAAGCACGGAGCAGATCCGCAGAGCCTTGGGCGCCGCAGGAGCCCTTGGGATGGCTCGGCGGCCTGGACTGGACGCAGACAAAGACGTGGCGTTCCGGTTTGCTCATGAAATGCCCCCGGCTTAACCGAACTTGAAGAGGATGCCGTGACCGCCCCGTGGATAGGACCAGTCCACGTTGCGATATTCCGAACAAATGACCCGACAAGTGCCGCACTCCAGGCAGCCGTCCGTGGTCAGGACCACACCACCACCCTCGTCTTTGGCGTAACAGGCCGCGGGACAGGCGAAGGTGCAGGACTGTGTTTTACAATCATCCGCGCAGACCCGGGGATCGCTGATCCGGATGTGCGGCCGACCCTCATCGACCCGATAGCGGTTTTGAAACAGTTTTTCTTCGATCTTGATCATCGCGTTGCCCTCCACATGCGGTAAGCGTCTCCCACCAAACCCCACAACGAGCGTTGCTCTACAAAGCTGCCACGAATGGTCTTTTCCTTGCTGTGCTTATCCTGGCCATCGACCATCAGCATGGTATGCGCGGCGCGGTTGAGGAGTTGCGGATAAACCGAAAAGAAATGCGGATTGCCGTGCAGGATCTCGGGCAACTCCTTGTACTTCCGTAAATCCTTCATGACGAAACTGTCGTCCAGCGCGGCTTTGTAACGGGCAAGATGGGGGGCCGTGCAGGGGAGCTTCATCTCTTTCAGCGCGATCACCGTTTCTGCGGCCAGCCGGCCACTGGTCATCGCCAGGTTGGAGCCTTCGCGGTGGACCGCATTGACCAGGCCGGCGCTGTCCCCCGCGATCATCCAGCCCTCGCCGTAGAGGGTCGGAACGGCCTTGTAGCCCCCTTCGGGAATCAGGTGGGCGGCATACTCCTTCATTTCGCCCCCCGCAATCAAGGGAGCGATGGCCGGATGCGCCTTGAGTTCTTCGAGGAGGGTATAGGGCGCGATGCCCGCTTTTTTGAAGTCGGACAAGAGGCAACCGATGCCCAGCGTGATGGATTCCTTGTTGGTATAGAGGAAGGCGGTGCCGACCATGCCGTGGGTGACGGCTCCGGCGATCTCAATGACCACCCCTTCGTTGCCCTGGATGTTGAAACGGCTCTGGACGACCTCCTCGGGCAGAAAATGAATTTCCTTGACCGCGAGCGCCACATTTTTGGCTTCGAGTTCGCCATGGAACCCCGCTTTTTTGGCCAACAGCGAATTGACGCCGTCCGCCAGAATCACCACATCGGCATAAATATCGCCCCCCTCACGGTCGGTGCGGACGCCGATGACTTTTTTGCCTTCCTGGATGAGTTCGGTGACCGTCGTCTCGCAGATGACCAGGCCGCCGGCGGCCTTGACCTTCCCGGAGAACCACTTGTCGAAAGGCGCCCGGAGGATGGTATACCGATTGGGCTGGTCGCTGTTGAAGGCATCCGAGCGATAGTTGGTCCCAATGAAGGATTGGTCATCCAGCACCCACATGCGCTGTTCGATGACGTGGCGCTCCAGCGGAGCATCGTCGCGGAAATCGGGAATGATGCGCTCCAGCGCGTCGGCGTAGAGAATGGCCCCCTGGACGTTTTTGGTGCCGGGGGTTTCACCCCGTTCCAGTTGCAATACGCTCAGCCCCGCCTTGGCCA
>JAKACQ010000018.1:0-47425 GCA_021821285.1 Pseudomonadota bacterium | reverse complement strand
GACCCCGTCTCCACCCAGCGAGACGGGGTTGTTTTTTTATGGGCGTTTGCGTACCATGCGCAAAAAAGTGGGCCCAGTGCCCACTTTTTGTTTCTTCCAGCACACATAGGGTAAACGTGGAAACACGATTATACACAGGTATTGCACAGCAGGTCGGCGCCATGGGCTACGCCCTGGTGGATGCGCGCATGGTGCGCGTGGGCCGGGCGGTGACTTTGCAGGTCTTCATAGAGAAAGATGAAACCGGCGGAGTCAACATTGATGATTGCGCGGCAGTGAGTCGTCAGCTCAGCCTGTGGCTGGATGTGGAAAACCCCATCAACGCGGCGTATCGTTTGGAAGTCTCCAGCCCTGGTTTAGACCGGCCACTGAAAAAGCTGGAGGACTTTGAACGATTCAAGGGATCTCAGGCGGAAATCCATTTGCACGGTTTGCTGCAAGGGCGGCGACGCTGGCGGGGTGAGTTGCTCGGCGTGGTGAAGCAGAGGGTGGTTTGGGTGAATTCAGAGGGACGCTGGGAGGTTGCGCTGGAGGAGATCCAGAAGGCGAAACTGGTGCCTCAATGGTGAGCAGGCGGAACATGCGGAGAGGAGTAGGTCAATGAGTCGTGAGCTTCTTTATCTGGCGGATGCCGTCGCCCATGAGAAGGATGTGGACCGGGAAGTGATTTTCCAGGCCCTGGAGGCCTCTTTGGTTTCCGCCTCCAAGAAAAAATATGGGCAGGATTGGCATATCGCGGTGAGCGTCGATCGCAAAACGGGCGACTATGTGACCCGCCGTCTGTGGGAAGTCGTGGCGGACGATAGTACCGAGTTTGATGCAGACCAACAGATATCTCTGAGCGACGCGCGTCGGACGCGCCCCGATGTGGCCTTGGGCGACTACATTGAAGAGGTGCTGCCGCCCGTGGAATTCGGCAGGATCGCGGCGCAAACCGCCAAACAGGTGATTGTCCAAAAGGTGCGGGATGCCGAACGCGACCGCATCGTCTCGGACTTTGCGCTGCGTAAGGGGGATATTATCAGCGGGCTCGTGAAGCGTCTGGAAAAAGGGAATGCCATCGTGGATATGGGCCGTGCCGAGGCGGTGCTTCCCAAAGAGGAGATGATGCCGCGCGAAGCCATCCGCCCGGGCGACCGGGTTAAGGCGTATCTCCAGGACGTGCGGCGGGTGCAGAGGGGGCCGCAACTCTTTTTGTCGCGTACCAGCCCGGAGTTGCTGATCAAACTCTTTGCTCAAGAAGTTCCGGAGATCAGTAATGGAATGATCGAAATCATGGGCGCCGCCCGTGACCCGGGGTTGCGGGCCAAACTGGCGGTACGTTCTCACGATCCGCGAGTGGATCCCGTAGGGGCCTGCGTCGGGTTGCGCGGTAATCGGGTGCAGACGGTGATTAACGAATTGAAGGGTGAGCGGATCGATATTGTGATCTGGGCGGCCGATCCACCCAGTTATGTGATCAACGCGCTCTCTCCGGCAGAGGTTTCCAGCATCGTGGTGGATGAGAATACCCACAGCATGGATGTGGTAGTCGGGCCCGAGCACCTGTCGCAGGCGATCGGCAGGGGCGGGCAAAATGTGCGCCTGGCGACCCAGCTCACGGGATGGACGATCAATATCCTTACCGAGGAAGAGGCCCAGGCCAAACGCGACGAAGAGGAGTCGGTGTTCCTCCATCATTTCATCCAAGAGTTGGGTATTGACGAGGACCTGGCCAATCTGCTGGTGAGTGAGGGGTTCACCTCTATCGAAGAAGTGGCTTATGTGCCGGTTGCCGAGATGATGGAGATCGAGGGGCTCGACGAGGAACTCGTCGGTGAGTTGCGGCGCCGTGCGCGCGATGTTTTATTGAATAAAGCCATCGCTCAGGAAGAACAGGTGGCATTGAGTGAACCCGCTGAAGACCTGCTGTCTCTGACTGGCATGGACAGGGGATTGGCACACTTGCTGGCCAGCAAGGGCATTGCGACTTCCGAGGACTTGGCGGAACTGGCCGCGAGCGAATTGTGCGAGATGGTCGGTATGGATGAGGAGCGCGCCAAGGCGCTTATTCTGGAGGCGCGTGCGCCCTGGTTTGCTTGATTACAGACCCTGTCCCCGGGACGCGTGTCGGCGGGGTGGTGGTTTTGGAGAATGAGGATCATGACGGTAACTGTCGCCAACTTTGCTGCGGAATTGGGTGTATCGAATGCTCGTTTATTAGAGCAGTTGAAGGCTGCGGGCATTCCCAAGCATACGGCCGAGGATGTGGTCACTGAGGAGGATAAACATCGTCTTCTTGCATCGCTGCGCAGCGCGCACGGAGAGGAGGGTGGAGAGCTACGCCGCATTACGCTGAACCGCACCAGCACGACGGAGATTAAACAATCCGTGGGGGCGGGGAAATCACGTACCGTGCAGGTGGAGGTGCGCCGCAAGCGCACTTACGTCAAAAGGGAGGCATTGCTCGAGGACGTGGCCGAAGCCGCGCTTCCGGAATCCTCCCCCGTTCGGGAGCCCGTTCACCAGACCGTTGCGGAACCGGCACAGGCCCAGGGATTAGAAACGACCGCAGCAGCGGTGACCACGGATACCGAAGTACGGACGTCGCCTAGCGCGACGTCCGGTGAGCCCCATGGCCCTGCTGCGCCCGACGTGGCGGCGGAGACGGAAACTGTCGTTCAAGAACCCGTGATTACCAGGACGCCGCCGTCTTCGGAACCGGTGGCGCGTGCGCCATCCCGTAGCCCCGACCGTCCGGTGTTGGATCGCTCACGTGCTCCGACAGTCGGCGCGGATCGTCCTCGACTGGCAGCGGCGCCCGTCGGAAGAACCCCTTCCGCGGCGCCCGCCAAAGGTAAAAAAGCGGGTCCCGGAGGCGATGAGCGGGATGCCTGGCGTGGTGGCGCGCCTCGGCGCGGAGGGCGACGCGGTGAAGAGGGCAACGGTACCGATGCTCTGGCGCGGCGCCGCAAATCCGGAGACAAACGAAATCGCGGCAGGAGCACCCCGGCGACTCCCGGCGAATGGGCGGTGGCACCGGTAATCCGCGAGGTGGCCGTCCCCGAGACGATTACGATCGGTGATCTGGCCAACCGGATGGCGATCAAGGCGAGTGATGTGATCAAGGCCATGATGAAGATGGGCGTAATGGCCACCATCAATCAAATCATCGACCAGGAAACCGCCGCGATTGTGGTGGAAGAACTGGGGCACAAAGTGAAAATGGTGGGGATCACCAGTCCCGAAGCCCTGCTGATAGACGGTGAACAGGTGGAAGTACCGGTCATGGGCAGGCGCCCACCTGTGGTGACGGTGATGGGTCATGTGGATCATGGCAAGACCTCCCTGCTGGATCGGATTCGCTCCGCGCAGGTGGCGAGCGGTGAGGCCGGGGGGATTACCCAGCACATCGGCGCTTACCATGTGGAAACCCCCAAAGGGATGGTGACCTTCTTGGATACGCCGGGGCACGAGGCGTTTACGGCCATGCGCGCACGCGGTGCGCAGGCAACGGATATCGTCGTGCTGGTCGTGGCGGCGGATGACGGGGTGATGCCACAGACGATCGAGGCGGTGCATCACGCCAAGGCCGCCAAGGTGCCCATCGTCGTGGCGGTCAACAAGATCGACAAGCCGTCGGTGGACCCCGAGCGCATTCGCCAAGAGCTCGCGGGGCACGAGGTGGTGCCTGAGGAGTGGGGTGGGGACACGCAATTTGTGAACGTCTCCGCAAAGGCGGGGCTGCATATCGATGATTTGCTCGATGCGATCTTGTTGCAGGCGGAAATGCTGGATCTGGACGTGCAGATCAATGGCCCGGCGAAAGGGGTGGTTATCGAGTCGCGACTGGATCGCGGGCGCGGTGTTGTGGCGACCGTGCTGGTGCGTCAGGGCACCCTGCATACCGGAGACATGTTGCTCGCCGGGGCCCAATTTGGGCGGGTACGCGCCTTGGTGGACGATACCGGCAAGTCGACCCAGGACGTGGGGCCTGGATTGCCCGCGGAAGTGCTGGGCCTGGGGGATGTTCCCCAGGCCGGCGATGAGGTGGTGGTAGTCGCCGATGAGCGCAAGGCCCGCGAAGTGGCCCTGTTCCGTCAGGGTAAATTCCGCGATGTGCGTCTGGCCAAAAACCAGAAGGCGACGTTGGAGAGCCTCTTCGAGGCTGCTGCCGATGGGCAGTTGCAGCAGTTGAACTTGCTGGTCAAGGCAGACGTGCAGGGCTCGGCCGAGGCTTTGGTGACGACACTGGAAGGTTTGTCGACCTCCGAGGTGCGGGTGAACGTGATTCATTCGGGGGTCGGTGGCATCAGTGAATCGGATGTCAACCTGGCCGCTGCCTCCCAGGCGGTAATCATCGGCTTCAATGTGCGTGCCGAGGCACCGGCGCGGCGCCTGATTGAACACAGTGGCGTGGATGTCCGTTATCACAGTGTGATTTATGATGCGGTGGACGAGGTGAAGGCGGCCATGAGTGGCATGCTCGCGCCGGAAATTCGTGAACGGATACTGGGCCATGCGCAGGTGCGCGATATCTTCCGGGTCCCCAAGATAGGCACGATTGCGGGTTGTATGGTCACTGACGGTATTCTGCGACGTAATGCCAAGGTACGGGTCATCCGCCAGGATGTCGTCATTCATACGGGCGAAATGATCTCGCTGCGCCGCTTCAAGGAAGATGCGCGGGAGGTACGGGAAGGCTTTGAATGCGGTGTGGGTATCCGCAACTTCAATGATTTGAAGAACGGCGATGTGATCGAGACCTTCGAAACCACTGAAGTGGCGCGGACGGTCTAGGAGACAGTGGTGCAGAGTGTTCATCGCACGTATCCAAGGGGTGCCAGGGTAGCGCATCTGTTGCGGGAGGAAATTGCGGCGGTATTGCCGCGCTTGCATGGGTTGACCGCTGAAGTAGCCTTGTTGCCCCCCAGTATCACGCGGGTGGATTTGCCGACGGATATGCGCTCGGCCGTGGTCTATTTTTCGTTGATGGATGGACCCGGGCGGGCGGGTGCGGTACGTCAGGTGTTGCAGGATCATGCCGGACAAATTCGTCAGTTGTTGGGTAAACGGCTGGCCCTGCGGCGGATCCCGCCGTTGCGTTTTGTCTATGACGCGCGTTTTGACCGGGGCGCGGAGATGGCCGAATTGTTGGCGCGCTTGCCACCGCCTCCCGAGGAAATGCCGTGAGTTGTCGAGATGGATTGTTGTTGCTTGACAAACCTGCGGGTTTGACCTCTAACGCGGTCCTGCAACGCGCCAAGCGCCTGTTGTCCAGTAAAAAGGCCGGACATACGGGCAGCCTCGATCCCATTGCCACCGGACTGCTGATTTTGCTTTTCGGTGAGGCCACCAAAGTCTCGGACTATATTCTCAATGCGGACAAGTCTTATCTGGTTACTCTGCGTCTGGGACAGATCACGGCGACGGGGGATAGCGAAGGCGAGGTGCTGGAAGATCGCTCCGTCGCGGTCAGCGAAGCGCAAGTGCGTGTGGTGTTGCCACGGTTTCTCGGTGAGATCGCGCAGATACCGCCCATGTACTCGGCGATCAAGCAGGGGGGTAGGCCGCTTTACGAACTGGCGCGCAAAGGACTGGAGGTGGAGCGGGCGGCACGGCGGATACGCATCGACGCGCTTGAACTGATTTCGTTGGAAAACGACCGGTTGCTACTGGATGTGCGCTGTTCCAAGGGCACGTATATCCGCAGCCTGGCGGTGGACATTGGCGCGGCGCTGGGATGTGGTGCGCATGTCGAGGGGCTGCGGCGCACTTCCACTGGTCCCTTCGGTATTGCGCAAGCGCTGACCCTGGAAACGCTTGCCGATGCGCTTGAGCGTGGAGAGTGTCCGCTTAAAGCCATGGATCTGGCTTTGGGATATTTACCGTCGGTGACGCTGACGGAGCATACCGCCTATTATCTGCGTCAGGGGCAGGGGGTCGTGGTTGCGCACGCGCCTTCCTTCGGGCGTATTCGCCTCTATGGGCCGGGGGAGCAATTTCTTGGTTTGGGAGAGGTCATGGACGACGGAAGGGTGGCGCCTCGTCGCCTCATGAGAGTAGACTAGGGGGCCGTTGTTTTTTTTAGAATTTCCGAGGAGAAGGAATTTATGTCATTGTCTCGTGATACCAAAGCAGAAGTTGTCCAGGGTTACGCCACGCATGCGGGGGATACAGGCTCCCCCGAGGTGCAGGTCGCCCTGCTGACCACGCGTATTGAAGGGCTGGCCGATCATTTCAAAGTCAACAAGCATGATCACCATTCCCGCCAGGGTCTTTTGAAAATGGTTGGTCAGCGCCGCAAGTTGCTGGACTATTTGAAGAAACGGGATGTGAATCGCTATCGTACGCTGATTGAACGTCTGGGTCTGCGTAAGTAAGGAGAAGGTCTTGACCATTATTCGGAAAGAGGTGGATTTTGGTGGTCGCCGCCTGCAACTGGAAACGGGCCGTATGGCACGCCAGGCGGACGGTGCGGTACTGGTTTCTAGCGGGGATACCGTCGTTCTGGTGACGGCGGTGGGTCGCCGAGAGGTGAAGCCGGGCCAGGATTTCTTTCCGTTGACGGTGAACTATCAGGAAAAAACCTATGCGGCAGGCAAAATCCCCGGTGGCTTTTTCAAGCGTGAAGGGCGGCCTGCGGAAAAAGAAACACTGACTTCACGCCTGATCGATCGTCCCATCCGGCCGCTTTTTCCCAAGGGTTTCATGAATGAAGTGCAGGTGATCGCTACGGTGCTGTCGGTGGACCGGGATAATGATCCCGATATTCTGGCGCTGGTTGGCGCCTCGGCGGCCCTGATGGTTTCCGGCATTCCGTTCAACGGTCCGATTGGTGCGGCCAGGGTGGGCTATATCAACGGGCAATACGTGCTGAATCCCAGCTATTCGCAGTTGAATGCTTCACAATTGGATCTCGTGGTGGCGGGGACTCGACAGGCGGTGCTCATGGTGGAGTCCGAGGCGCAGCAGTTGTCCGAAGAGATCATGCTGGAAGCGGTGATGTTCGGTCATGCGCAGTTCCAGCCGGTGATCGCGACGATCGAGTCCTTGGCGCTGGAGGCCGGAAAGCCGCGCTGGGAATGGGTGGCGCCGCTGGCTGAGGAGACGCTGGGCATGCAGGTGCGCGAGAAAGCCACGCCGCTCTTGCAGGAAGCCTATGCGCTGACGGAGAAGCAGGCACGCAGCAAGCGTCTGGAAGAGGTGCGGCAGTCGGTGGTGATGAGTTTTGCCGCGGAGGATGCGCAGTGCGGCGACCTGGTCCGCGGCCTGTTGAAAAAAATTGAAACCCGCATCGTGCGCGGACGTATTTTGGATGGCGCGCCACGCATTGATGGTCGGGACAGCAAGACGGTGCGTCCCATCACCATTGAAGCGGGCGTGCTGCCGCGAACCCACGGTTCGGCGCTCTTCACCCGAGGGGAAACCCAGGCCCTGGTGGTGGCGACCTTGGGTACCAAGGGCGATGAACAGATTATCGATGCCTTGCAAGGGGAGAGTCGTGATCGCTTCATGCTGCACTATAACTTTCCGCCTTTCTCTACTGGCGAGACGGGTATGGTGGGTTCCCCCAAGCGCCGGGAAATAGGCCACGGGCGCCTGGCGAAGCGGGCAATGGTGGCGGTTTTGCCGGATAACGACGAATTTCCGTACAGTGTGCGGGTGGTTTCCGAAGTGCTGGAGTCCAACGGCTCTTCCAGCATGGCGACGGTTTGTGGTGCCTCCTTGGCGCTGATGGATGCCGGGGTGCCGCTCAAGGCGCCGGTGGCGGGTGTGGCCATGGGCCTCATCAAGGAAGGGGACCGTTTTGCCGTGCTCACCGATATCCTGGGTGACGAAGACCATCTGGGCGATATGGATTTCAAGGTGGCGGGTACGGAGCACGGGGTGACTGCCTTGCAAATGGATATCAAGATCGACGGGATTACCCGGGAAATCATGGCGCGGGCACTCGAACAGGCGCTGCTAGGGCGGTTGCATATTCTCGGACTGATGAACGGTGTGCTGTCCGCGGGGCGCGGCGAGTTATCCGACTATGCGCCGCGTATTATCACGATCCACATCAATCCGGATCGCATCCGTGACGTCATCGGCCCGGGCGGCAAGATCATCCGTGCGTTGACTGAGGAGACCGGGGCAACCATCGATATCCAAGACAACGGTACGGTGACGATCGCTTCTGTGGATGGTGAAGCGGGCGCAGCAGCGCGGCGGCGTATCGAGCTGCTGACGGCGGATGTGCAGGTCGATACCATTTACGATGGGAAAGTGGCCAAGATCATGGATTTTGGCGCTTTTGTGACGATTCTGCCGGGACGGGATGGTCTGCTGCACATTTCCCAGATCAGCAGCGAGCGGGTCAATGATGTCCACGACCACCTCAAGGAAGGGCAAACGGTGCGTGTCAAAGTCCTGGAAGTGGACCGCCAGGGCAAGATCAAATTGAGCATGAAGGATATCCCGCAATAAGCGGTCCATCGACATCCTTATCAGCGGTGCTGAGCCATTCTGGTAGCAGGGCTGGACCATACCCGTGTCCACTCCTGCGTCATGGCGCTCTTCAGCCGTGACGCACGCTCCCGAATCACCGCCATACTGCACCACGCTGGATAACGGCGTGACGGTGATCAGTGAGCGCCTGCCCGGACGTCGCAGCGTGGCGCTGTCTTTGACCGTCGGCAACGGCAGCCGGGATCAGGCCCCAGGCGAAAACGGCTTTGCCCATTTGCTGGAGCACATGCTCTTCAAAGGCAGTACGGCGCGCGATGGCGATGCACTCAATGCGGCCATGGAATTGCTGGGCGGCACCATCAATGCGTTTACGGACCGCGAAAGCACGGTGCTTCACGGGACTGTGCTGGCGGAAGATGCCGCCGAAGCGTTTGCGCTGCTGACCGAGCTACTGACGAAGCCTCGTTTTGACCACGCCGATCTCCGGCTCGAAAAGCGGGTAGTCGCGCAAGAGGCGGCCATGGCCGCCGAGGATGTGGAGGATTGGGCGCAGGAGCGCGCCCTTGCGGAGATCTGGGGGGATCACCCCCTGGCCTGGCCGGTATTGGGGGATGCGCGTTGTATCCGGACCGCGAATCGGCAGCGGCTGCAAGCCTATCATCAGCGGATACTCGCCGAATCGCCTCTTGTCGTCACCGCTGTCGGGGAAGTGGAACATGCGGCGCTCTGTGCCTGGGGAGAGGCGGCCTTCCAGAGCGCGCGCCATGGCGCCCGTGTCGCAGGGCCAATCCCGCGCTTCCATGGTGGGCGGAAACGCTTACGCCGCGCCCAAGCACAACAGGCGCATCTCATCTGGATGGCACCGGGATGCCGTGTCGCCGCGGAGGACCATCTGGCCTATGTAGTGGCCAATGCCATACTGGGTGGGGGCACGGCGTCTTATCTGTTCCGCGAACTGCGCGAAAAAAGAGGGTTGGCCTATCAGGTATTCTCCCACCTCGAGGCCCTCCGCGATTGCGGAGAGTGGACGCTCTATGCGGCCACACCGGGCGCGCAGGAAACGCAGGCGACAGAGGCCATGGCGGAAGTCCTGGCGATGTTGCTGGAGCGTGGCCCTACGGAGGAGGATATGGCCTGGGCGAAGCGTAGTTTGCGGATCCAGCTTCTGTTGGGACAAGAGGATGCGGAAATTCGCATGAACCGTCTGACGCGGCAATGGCTGTATCTGGGGCGCCTGGTACCGGTGGAGGAATCCCTCCAGACCCTTGCCGCTGTGGACGCCGAGACCGTGCTGCGGATTTTGCGTGCGGCCTGGACCGAGCACTTTGAATGGGTGTGCCTGCCAGCGCGACCTCGACTCAGGAAAAATGATCCTTCCAGCGACGCAGCGCGCTGAAGACGCGGACGGGGTCGTCGCCGGTATTGGGATCGAAGGCGTTGGCACTGTGGATCAAGGCGGGCTCATGGCAGCGCAGAAAGGGGTTGCTGGCGCGCTCCAGGGCCATGGTGGAGGGTAAGGTGGGTGCGTTGCGCGCGCGCTGTTCGATGGCCTCTTTTTGGCGCTGCGCTATGACCGGATTCTCCGGATCGACCTGTGCCGCAAAGCGCAGGTTACTGAGCGTGTATTCGTGGGCGCAGTAGACGAGGGTATCCTCCGGCAATACGGCGAACTGTTGCAGACTGCGAAACATCTGCGCTGCCGTGCCCTCAAAGAGGCGCCCGCAACCGGCGGCGAAGAGGGTGTCTCCGCAGAAAAGCGCGTCTCTCCAGACATAGGCGAGATGATCGCGGGTATGACCGGGCACTTCCAGAACCGCGAGTGACTCCGTATCCAGCGGCAGGTGGCCCGCGCTGACCGCGTGGGTGAGTTGCGGGATGCGTTGGTTGGCGCCGTAGACCGGTAGGCGAAAATGTTGTGCCAGTGTCGCCACGCCACCGGTGTGATCCGCATGATGGTGCGTGCAGAGAATGGCGCTGGGACGGATGTGGTGTTCAGCGCACCAGGTAAAGACGGGCTCCGCGCAACCAGGGTCGATGATCCATGCCCCTGCGGGCGTTTCTGCGACGTAGATGTAGTTGTCCGTGAAGGCGGAAATAAAATGAATGGGCATTTTTGCATCTCGCTACGGGCAGGGTACCATAGGTCTATTATGGCATTGAATAGGGGTACTGGACGCTCGTGTTTTCCTTTTTTGCCGCGGCGAGGTCACTGCGCTGATATATGCAGAGTCTGAAACATCGCAGCCAGCCGCGGGCGCGTCGTGCCGCCATCTGGTGGGAAGGTAGCAGCGGTCGCCTTTTACTGGACCGTGCCCGGGATATTCTGCCGCGCTGGATAGAACGCCTGCAGCCGGAGACTATTCTGCAACTCGGGCCACCCGTTTTCTGGGGGCTGCCGCCCGGCCATGAGCACATCTGGGTGCTGCTCAACGATGGCTTTGCCTTGCCTTCCGATGAGTATCTGCAGACCTATGGCGCCTGTGAGGCGATGCCCTTTGCGGCCATGCGCTTCGATCTGGTGATCGTCCCTTTCTGTCTTACCCGGATAGCCCATCCACAGGCGGTGTTGGAGGAGTGCTGGCGGGTGCTGCGTCCCGAGGGACATGTGTTGATCATGGATTTCAATCCGGGGGGCAGCCTGAGTGTGGTCCGCCGCTGGCATCTCTGGCGCCGCGATCGCGCCTGGCCGTGGCGGCGTCCCTTTTTGCCCCTGGGGCGACTGCGTACCCTGCTGGAAGCGCAGGATTTCGTGCTGCGCGAGGGACGCTACTTTCAATATTCCGTGCCCGGTCTGAAGCGCAATGCGCCGTGGATGGAATTGATGGGTGACCGCTGGTGGCCGGCGGGGGCCAACGCCTATCTGTTGCTGGCGCAGCGGCGTGACCCCGAGCGCCCGCTGGTTGGCGCGCTGCGGCCGCTCAAGCGGCGTTCCGGACGCCAAAAAGTCCGTTCCGAAGCGCCTGTGGCTTATGATGGCCCCGATTCTGCCGAGAACCCTGCGTCATGTCCGAAAAAATCGTAGACTTATTCACCGATGGGGGTTGCCGCGGCAATCCGGGCGTGGGGGCTTGGGGTGCGTGTCTGCGGTCGGCCGGGCGGGAGAAGGTCTTATGGGGCTTCGTTCCGGAAACGACGAACAACCGGATGGAGTTGACCGCGGCCTTGCGTGGCCTGGAGGCGCTCAAGCGTCCCAGCATCGTGCGGGTGGTCAGTGATTCCCGCTATCTGCGCGATGGCATGGTCCGATGGCTGGCGGGCTGGCAGCGCCGGAGTTGGCGGACCGCGGGAGGGGACGCGGTCAAAAATCGGGATATCTGGGAAGCGCTGGCGGCCGTGGCGGCCCGTCACGAGATCCAGTGGGAGTGGGTGAGAGGGCATTCGGGGCACGTCGAGAATGAACGGGTAGACGCGTTGTTGAATCTGGTCATGGATCGGTATGCGGCGGACGGGCGGGCGCAGGAGGGCGAAGGATGGCTGTGAGGCAGGTGGTGCTGGATACGGAAACCACGGGTATTGACTGGAAGCAAGGGCACCGGGTGATCGAAATCGGCGCGGTGGAACTGATCGACCGGCGGGTGACGGGGGTGCATTACCAGCAATACCTGAATCCGCAGCGCAGCAGTGATGCCGAGGCGTTGCGGGTGCATGGGCTGACGGATGCGTTTTTGCAGGATAAGCCAAGTTTCGCGGAAGTCGCGGACGCCTTTCTGGAATTCTTGGGCGATGCGGAACTCATCATTCACAATGCGCCGTTTGACCTGGGTTTTTTGAATGATGAACTACAGAAAGTGGGAAGATCACCGCTGCCGCAAGCGGTGCTGGATACCCTGGTGGATGCGCGGCGGCGCCATCCGGGCCAGAAAAATGACCTGAACAGCCTGTGCCGCCGCTATGGCGTGGATAATGGCGGGCGCGAACTGCACGGCGCTTTGCTGGACTGTCAGATACTCGCGGAAGTCTACCTGGCCATGACCGGGGGACAGGTGGATATGATGGGTCTTCTAAGTCCCATAGAGTCACCGCCAGTGGTCTCCTCGGCAGCCCGGAGGCTCTCCGGCGCCACCATCAGTGGTGGCGCCGAACCACGGCCCGACGACCCGGGGTCCCGGCGGCACGAGGCCGCATTGCGCGTGATTCGTGCCAACGACGGGGAATGTGTCGCGCATCAGCAGTATCTGCGCAACCTGGGACCAGCTGCTTTATGGCAGGATGAGTGATTCCTGGGCCCGCCTTTCTGCCCCTGGCGGTGTGATCGCTCAGGCCGGATGCTCGACGAAATCCGCGCTCTTTTCGATGAGTTCGATGCGGTAGCCGTCAGGGTCTTCGACGAAGGCGATGACCGTGCTGCCATGTTTCATGGGACCGGCCTCGCGCACGACCTTGCCGCCCCGTTGGCGGATGGTGTCGCAGGCCGCTGCCGCGTTTTCGACTTCCAGGGCGATATGCCCAAAGCCCTCGCCGAGCGCGTAATGATCCACTCCCCAGTTGTAGGTCAACTCGATGACGGCGCCGGCGCTTTCCTCCTGATAGCCGACGAAGGCCAGGGTGAATTTGCCCTCGGGATAATCTTTGCGCCGCAGCAGACGCATCCCGAGTATTTCGGTATAAAAGGCAATGGCGCGGTCCAGATCCCCGACGCGCAGCATGGTGTGCAAGAGACGCATGATTTCCTCCTCATGTTGAGCGCATGCCCGTCCGCGCATGCCCTCCTCGGCGGGTGACCCTGCGCGGACGTTGAAAATCAGCCCTGCAGGCGTTTTTCAATGCGCAGGCGTAGCGCATTGAGTTTGATGAAGCCTTCGGCGTCCTTCTGGTTATAGGCACCGGCATCATCCTCAAAGGTGGCGATACGGGGATCGAAGAGACTTTCCGGCGATTGCCGTCCCACCACTGAACAGTTGCCCTTGTAGAGTTTGAGGCGCACCACACCGCTGACCAGCCGCTGAGTCTGATCAATGAGTGTTTGCAGGGCGCGGCGTTCCGGGCTCCACCAGAAGCCGTTGTAGATGATGCTGGCATAGCGGGGCATGAGTTCATCCTTGAGATGGGCGACTTCCCGATCCAGGGTGATGGACTCGATGGCGCGATGCGCCTTGAGCAGAATGGTGCCGCCGGGTGTTTCGTAACAACCCCGGGATTTCATGCCGACGTAGCGGTTTTCGACGATATCCAGGCGCCCGACGCCATGTTCGCCTCCGATCGTGTTGAGGTGCGCCAGCAACTGCGCGGGATTGAGGGACTCGCCGTCGATGGCAATCGGATCGCCATGGGCAAAAGTGATCTCCAGGTAACGGGGCTGGTCCGGGGCCTGTTCCGGCGCCGTGGTCCAGCGCCACATACTGCTTTCCGCTTCCACCCAGGGATCTTCGAGAATACCCCCCTCATAGGAGATATGCAGCAGGTTGGCATCCATGGAGTAGGGGGACTTCTGGCCGTGGCGTTCCACCGGAATGCCGTGCTGTTCGGCATAAGCGAGGAGCTTTTCGCGGGAGTTGAGATCCCATTCCCGCCAGGGGGCAATCACCCGAATATCCGGGTTGAGGGCATAGGCCCCCAGTTCAAAACGCACTTGGTCATTGCCTTTGCCGGTGGCCCCATGGGCGACGGCATCGGCGCCGACGTCGGCGGCGATCTCTACCATGCGCTTGGCAATGAGTGGCCGGGCGATGGAAGTGCCGAGCAGATACGTTCCCTCGTAAATCGCGTTGGCGCGGAATATGGGGAAAACGTAATCACGGACAAATTCCTGGCGCAGATCGTCAATGAAGATTTCCTTGGCACCGAGTTGTTCAGCCTTGGTGCGCGCGGGTGCCAATTCTTCACCTTGGCCGATGTCGGCGGTGAAGGTGACCACATCGCACTGGTATTGATCCTGCAGCCACTTGAGGATGACCGAGGTATCCAGACCACCGGAATAAGCGAGAACGACTTTCTTGACCATGCATCAATCTCCTTGCAGTGCGGCGACGGGGCCGATGCCGAATAAAAATTCCACCAGGGCTTTCTGGGCGTGCAGGCGGTTTTCCGCCTCTTCCCAGACGACGGATTGGGGGCCATCGATGACTTCGGCACTCACCTCCTCACCACGATGGGCGGGAAGGCAGTGCATGAACAGGGCGTCTGGCGCGGCGCTGGCGATGAGATCGGCATTGACCTGGAAGGGGCCGAGAATCGCCTTGCGCGCGGCCGTTTCTTTTTCCTGCCCCATGCTGGTCCAGACGTCGGTCACGATCAGGTGGACGCCGCGTACCGCGGCGCTCGCCGTGTGCTGGACCGTGACGTGGTTATCACCGGTTCGCAGCATTTCGGCGGTGGGCGCGTAACCTGCGGGGCTGCCGATGCGCAGTTGAAAGTCGAAAATCCGTGCGGCCTCCATCCAGGAGTGGGCCATGTTGTTGGCGCCATCGCCGATATAGGCCACGGTCTTGCCGCGCAGATCACCCCAGTGCTCCGTCGCGGTCATCAGATCGGCCAGGAGCTGGCAGGGGTGGTGATCGTCGGAGAGACCGTTGATCACCGGTACGCGCGAAGCGGCGGCGAAGCGGACGAGATTGTCATGACCAAAGGTGCGGATCATCACCATATCCACCATGCGGGAGATCACCTTGGCGGTGTCCTCGATGCTCTCGCCGCGCCCCAGTTGGGTATCGCGTGGTGAGAGGAAAAGGGCGTGGCCGCCCAGTTGCGCCATACCGGTCTCAAAGGACACGCGGGTGCGGGTGGAGGATTTCTCAAAGATCATCGCCAGCGTCCGGCCCGCGCAAGGGGTGTAGCGCTCGCCCGCATGCTGGATTTTCTTCAGGGCGATGGCGCGTTGCAGGAGCGCGCGCAGTTCCACCGGACTGAGGTCGGAGAGCCGCAGAAAATGACGGATGCTCATGTGCCGGACTCCAGAAGCTTGGCCAGGCCAGCAACGAGCAGGTCGATTTCCGCTTCCCGCAGAATCAGCGGTGGCAACAGACGGATCACCCGTTCGGCAGTGACGTTGATAAGCAGACCGGCCTCCAGGGCGCGTTCCACCAGACGCTCGGGTTTATGGGCCAGCTCGATACCCACCATCAGACCCATGCCGCGTATCTCCAGCACCTCGGGGTGTCCGCCAAGACGCTCCTGCAGGCGCTGCCGGAGCAGGACCCCCATGTGTTCCGCATGGGCAGGGATGGCCTCTTGCCGCATGGTGTCGAGCACCGCCTGGGCGGCGGCGCAGACCAGAGGTCCACCGCCGAAGGTGGTGCCGTGCTTACCTGGTCCGAAGAGCGCGGCGGTCGGCTGGCGGGCCAGCATGGCGCCGATGGGTACCCCGTTGCCCAGTCCCTTGGCGAGGCTGAGGACATCGGGCCGTAGGCCGGGAATCCGCTGGTAGGCGAAGAAGGTCCCGGTACGGCCAATCCCGGTCTGCACCTCGTCCAGCATCAGGAGCAGCTCGTGCGCATCGCAAATCTCCCGCAGGCCTGTGAGGAACCCTTCAGGCGCTGGGTGCACGCCGCCCTCTCCTTGGACCGGTTCCACCAGAATGGCGCAAATGCCGGGATTGGCCTGCACCAGCGCCCGCACCGTGTGGAGATCGCCATAGGGCGCACGCACAAAGCCTGCCACCAAGGGACTGAAACCTTCCTGAATGCGCGGATTGCCGGTGGCCGTCAGTGTCGCCAGCGTCCGGCCGTGAAAGGCGTGGGTAAAGACCAGAATCTGCGGTTCGGCGATGTTTTTGCCATGGCCGTGGAGATGGGCGATCTTGATGGCCGCCTCATTGGCCTCAGCGCCACTGTTGCAGAAAAAGGCGGCGTCCATGCCACTGATCTCGCAGAGGGTGTCGGATAACCGTTCCTGCGCGGGAATATGGTAGAGGTTGGAGGTGTGCAGCAGCTGTCCGGCCTGCGTTTGCAACGCGCGGGTCACCGCCGGATGACTATGCCCCAGACCACAGACGGCGACCCCCGCCAGCGCGTCCAGATAACGCCGTCCCTCGGTATCATAGAGCCAGACGCCTTCACCGCGCGCGAAGGCGACGGGCAGGCGGGTGTAGGTGGACATGAGTGCCATCAGACCCGGACCTCCCCATCCAGGGCGAAAGCGGCGTGCAGGGCGCGCACGGCCAGCTCCAGATATTTTTCTTCAATGACTACCGAAATCTTGATCTCGGAAGTGGAAATCATCTGAATGTTGATGTTTTCCCGCCCGAGGGTCTCAAACATGGTGGCGGCAATGCCCGCATGGGAACGCATACCGACCCCGACCACGGAAACCTTGACGATATGGGTATCGCCGCGCACCTCCTCGGCACCCAGTGCCCGCGCCACATCTTGGAGGATGTCGCGGGCCCGGGCGAAGTCGTTGCGCTCCACCGTGAAGGTGAAGTCGGTTTTGCCGGCCTCGGAAACATTCTGGAGGATGACGTCCACATTGATGCTGGCCGCAGAGATCGGACCCAGGATGGCGGAAGCGATGCCCGGGTGGTCGGGTACACCGATCACGGTGACTTTGGCTTCATTACGGGAGAAGGCGATGCCGGAGACGCGGGGAGCTTCCACAGGATTTTCCTCATTGGTAACCAAGGTGCCGGGGCCATCCTGAAAGGAGGACAAGACCCGCACGGGGACATTGTATTTCATGGCGAATTCGACGGAACGGGTTTGCAGCACCTTGGCGCCGAGACTGGCCATCTCCAGCATCTCTTCGAAGGTGATGCGGTCCAGACGGCGTGCCCGGGATTCCACCCGCGGATCGGTGGTGTAAATGCCGTCCACGTCGGTGAAGATGTCGCACTCTTCAGCGCGCAGAGCCGCCGCCAGGGCCACGGCGGTGGTATCGGAGCCGCCGCGCCCCAAGGTCGTGATGTTGCCGTGGGGATCGACTCCTTGAAAGCCCGCGACGACCACAATCTTGCCGGCATCCAGTGCCGCCCGGATCTTACGATCGTCAATATGCTCGATACGCGCCCGGTTATGCGTCGAGTCGGTGGCGATGGCGACCTGCCCTCCGGTGAACGAAATGGCGGGTTGCCCGAGATTCTCCACGGCGATGCTCAGCAACGCAATGGTGACCTGCTCGCCCGTGCTGAGCAGGGTATCCAGTTCCCGTCCGGTCGGGGCCTCTGCCAGGGTGTGCGCCAGTTGCAGGAGACGGTCGGTTTCGCCCGACATCGCGGAGACGACCACCACGACCTGATGGCCAGCGCGATGCTTGGCCGTCACCCGTTCCGCCACCGCCCGGATGCGTTCGACGCTGCCGACGGAGGTGCCGCCGAATTTTTGTATGATAAGTGCCATTTTTCAGTGGTTTTGTGGAAAAATTAAGGGGTGATGATAAATCGTTGCGGCAGGGTCTGTACAGGATGGCTTGTGTCGCTGCGAAGCGCATGGTGATCCGCGGGGGCCGCGGTCGCGGGTTTTTACTATAATCTTCTCTGGAAGTCATTCGATCAGAGCGGGAGCCGTGCCGGTGCAATCGGCGCAGGGGGCGGGGCCGCCCGTGACAAGGAGCAAAAAATGACCGATACCGTGGCACCGAAGTACTACGCGGGTCCAGCCGGTGGTTGGGGATCGCTCAAGGGGATCAGCCGTGTTCTCGCGCGGGAGCTGGCCACTCCGGGAATCGTCGAGACGTTGATGCGGCAGAACAAGGCCAAGGGCTACATGTGCAGCGCCTGCGCCTGGGGCAAGCCTGTTCACCCCCATGTCTTCGAGTTTTGCGAAAACGGCGCGAAGTCGACCATCTGGGAACTGACACACGATCGCTGCACGCCCGAGTTCTTCGCCAAACACACCGTCACGGAGTTACTGCAGTGGCGGGATTATGATCTGGAGATGCAGGGGCGCCTCACGGCGCCCCTGCGCTACGATCCGATCAGCGACAGGTATGTTGCGTGCGACTGGGAGGACGCGTTCGCGGGCATTGCTGCGGAACTGCAGGCCCTCGATCCTAAGTCGGTGGTTTTTTACGCCTCTGGGAAGGCCTCTTTGGAAACCTCCTACCTATACGCCTTGTGCGCGCGCTTGTACGGAAATAACAATCTGCCGGACAGTTCCAACATGTGCCACGAAACCACCTCGGTGAGCTTGAAAAAAGTGATCGGAACGCCGGTGGGCACCTGTCTTCTGGAAGACTTCGCGCGTTGCGACGCCATCTTCTACTTCGGGCAGAATCCCGCCACCAACAGCGGGCGTTTTCTACACCCGCTGCAGGAAGCCGTAAAACGCGGATGTAAGATCATCGTCTTCAACCCGGTGCGCGAAAAGGGGTTGTTGGAGTTCGTCAATCCGCAGGACCCGATGGAGATGCTGACCGGGCATGGTACGGACTTGGCGCATATGTACCTGCAGGTCAAACCCGGCGGGGACATCGCCGCGCTCATGGGGCTCTGTAAACATGTGCTGACGGTGGATGAGGCGCGCCGTCGCGCCGGCGCGACGGGTGTGCTCGATGATGACTTCATCGCCGGGCACACCCGCGGATTCGATGATTTCGCAGCAGCGGCCCGGGCGGCCGATTGGCAGGAGATCGAAACCATCTCGGGACTGCGGCGTACGGATCTGGAGGCGGCGGCCCATGTCTACATGGCGGCCGAGCGGGTGATTGGTGTGTACGGCATGGGCCTGACTCAGCACGTTCACGGCTCCCAATGCATTGCCATGCTGATAAACCTGTTGCTGATGCGCGGCAATATCGGTAGGCCGGGTACGGGCATCTCGCCCGTACGCGGGCATTCCAACGTCCAAGGTCAGCGCACGGTCGGTATTTCAGAGAAGCCCGAGCTGGTACCGCTGGACTGGCTGGCGCAACGCTTTGATTTTGAACCGCCGCGGGACAAAGGGTTGAATACCGTGGAGGCCTGTGAGGGTATCCGCGACGGATCGGTGCGCGGTTTCATCAGTCTGGGCGGCAATTTCGTCCGCGCGATCCCGGAACAGGGTGCCATGGAGGAAGCCTGGCAGAAACAAGCGATCACGGTGTACATCGCCACGAAACTCAATCGCAGCCATCTGGTGCATGGGCGCGCTTCCTGGCTGCTCCCCTGTTTGGCGCGCTCCGAGGAGGATCTACAGGAAGGCGGTCCGCAAGCCGTGACGATTGAAGACAGTTTTAGTCACATCCATGGCTCCATCGGCACACGCAAACCGGCCAGCGCGCATCTGCGCTCCGAAGCGGCCATTGTGGCGGGTATCGCCAAAGCGCTCCTGCCGCCGCACCCCAGGTGGCGCTGGGACGAATGGATCGCCGACTACGCCCGTGTCCGCGATCTGATCGAGGAGACTTATCCGGATCAATTCCGCAGTTTCAACCAGCGCATGTTTGACGCCGGTGGATTTTATCGTGGCAACCACGCGCGCGAGCGGATTTGGGAAACCGACAGCGGCAAGGCGGAGTTTACCTGCCCCAGCGTCATGTCCGCCTTGGGCGTGGGGACCGCGCCAGGTCGTTATCATCTGATTACCATGCGTTCAAACGACCAATTCAATACCACCATCTACGGGTTCAGCGACCGCCTGCGCGGGCTGGAGGGTTCGCGCATGATCCTGCTGATCGGCCCGGACGACATGGCTCAGGAAGGATTGCGCGCAGGGGACGTCGTAAGCTTGGTGAGTGATGCTGGCGATGACGTGCATCGTCAGGTGTCGGGATTGATGGTGACGCCTTTCGATCTCCCTGCCGGTTGCCTTGGCGGCTACTACCCGGAGATGAACCCGTTGATTCCGTTGT
Organism: Pseudomonadota bacterium; assembly: GCA_021821285.1. Lineage (GTDB taxonomy): Bacteria > Pseudomonadota > Gammaproteobacteria > Acidithiobacillales > Acidithiobacillaceae > Acidithiobacillus. Next base: position 27,292 of record JAKACQ010000018.1, on the reverse strand, counting down.
GGTACCATGACGAAGCCTCCAAGACCCCCGCGTCGAAGAGTGTGCCCGTCCGTATCCAGCGTAGGCCCACCTGAATCCGAGCGTCCCTGGTAGCGACCGGGGCGCTGGCGAAGCATCCGCTGGCCGGGCCGGCGCGTCAGCAGGCTCTGTGGTCTACACTGGAGAGAGGGATCGCCCACAACGGTGGAATCGGGTCAGGAGGATCGGTATGGCAACGGATTTACGGGCACTCAGGAAGCGGGTTGGACAAAGTATCTGGCTGGACAATCTGTCGCGCACCCTCATTCATGACGACATTCTGCGGCGTTACATCGACGAAGACGGGATCAGTGGAGTGACGTCCAACCCCAGTATCTTCCAGAAGGCCATTCACTCCAGCCCCTATTATCAGGATGATCTGCGCCGCTCCGCGGAACCTGCGGAGCGGCTGTATGAGCGCCTGGTGGTGGAAGATCTGCGCATGGCTTGTGATTTGCTGCACCCGGTGCATCGGGAGACGGACGGTGACGACGGCTGGGTGAGTTGGGAGGAATCGCCGCGCTTGGCGCAGGATGAGGCCGCTACGGTGGCTGAGGCGCGGCGGCTGCGCGGACTGGTGCAGCGGGACAATCTCCTGATCAAGGTGCCCGCCACGCCCGCCGGCGTGCGCGCCCTGTCCACGCTGATCGCTCAGGGGATATCGATCAACGTGACTTTGATGTTTGGATTGGCGCATGTTCGTGCGGTGTATGCGGCCTACCAGAAGGGTTTGACGCAATGGGTGGCGGGTGGTGGCGATCCGCGCCGGGTCAAGGCGGTGGCCAGTCTCTTCCTGTCGCGGGTGGATACACTGGTGGATAAAAAGCTGGAGATGATCGGTTCCCCAGAGGCTTTGGCTTTGCGTGGCAAAGCGGCGGTGGCACTGGCGAAGTCGGCCTACGCCATTTATCAGGAAATGTTTCATGGCGAGCACTTCGCCGCGCTGCGCGCTGCGGGGGGGCGGCCCCAGTATCTGCTCTGGGCAAGTACCAGTACCAAAAACGCGGCTTACCCTGATTTGCTCTATGTCGAGCCGCTGATGGGGCCCGAAACCATCAATACCTTGCCGGACGAAACCCTGAGCAAGCTTCGCGACCATGGCACCTTGGCGGCGCGGGTCGAAGAGGATATGGTGGGCGCGCAGCGGACCATGGAGCAACTGGCCCATTTGGGTATCGACATGGACGGAGATGTGGCGGAGCAGTTGCAGATGGAAGGGCTGGCCGCCTTTGCGCGGAGTTTCGAGGAGATGCTTGCCGAGGTGGAGCGCGCAACGGTGTGATCAGCGTGCCGTCATTGGTTTTGGGTGCGTCCTCAAAACCCGACGGTGTTGAAGCCGGCATCCACGTAGGTGATCTCGCCGGTGATGCCGGAAGCGAGGTCGGAACAGAGGAAGGCCGCGGTGTTGCCGACCTCTTCCTGCGTCACGTTGCGGCGCAACGGCGCATGTTCCGCGTAATGATCCAGAATCTTGCGAAATTCGCTGATGCCACTGGCCGCCAGGGTGCGGATAGGGCCGGCGGAGATGGCGTTGACGCGAATGCCGTCCGGCCCGAGTGCGTAGGCCAGGTAACGAACACTGGCTTCAAGGCTGGCCTTGGCGAGCCCCATCACATTGTAGTTGGACATGGCCCGTTCGGCACCGAGGTAGCTAAGGGTCAGTAGCGCCCCCTGCCGACCCTGCATGAGCGGGTGCATGGCCTTGGCCATGGCGGTGAAACTATAGGAAGACACCTCGTGCGCAATGCGGAAGCCCTCGCGGGTGGTGACGTCCAGATAATTGCCGCTCAGTTCTTCCTTGGGAGCAAAAGCGGCGCCATGAATGCCGATGTCGACACCCCCCCAGAGAGACTGGATTTTATGGGTGACTTTAACGAGCTGGTCCGGGTTCATCAGATCCAGTTCCAAGGGTTCCGGTGCGCCGAGTTGGTCCGCCAACTCCTCCACACGGCTTTTGGTGCGCTCACCTTGATAGGTGAGCAGCACCTCCGTGCCTTGACGGTGCATGGCTTGCGCGATGCCCCAGCAGATGGAGCGGTCATTGGCCACGCCGACCACCAGTGCCTTTTTACCTTCCATAAAACCCATTGCGAAACCCCTTACATTAGAATCAGCGCGTGTAAATGGTGAGACGTGCGCCCGGTTGAATACGGCTGGCCGATGCCAGGCGATTCCACTGAATCAGCGACTTGGGTGGCACGTGGAACTGTTGTGCTATTTCCCAGAGGGTGTCGCCCGGACGTACTACATACGTGGTCGTCCGCGCCTGCCGCGCCGAAGTGGCGGCACGTTCCTGTCGTGGACTGATGGCGGCGACGGCGGCTTCCACGGGGATATTCAGCACCTGTCCGGGATGGAGAACGGTGTGCCTGGTGAGATGGTTGGCGCGAGCCAGCGCGGAGACGCCAATACCCGCGCGCCGGGCGATTTGCCACAGGCTTTCGCCGGGCCGGACGGTAAGCCGCTGATGGCCGCGCGCCGCCGTATAGACCGGCGCCGCCCCGCCGCCCCGCACCATAAGCCGTTCACCGATCTGCAGGTCACGCGCGGAGCGCAGGTTGTTCCAGCGCATGAGGTCGCGGACGCTGACACCGGCCCGGCGCGCCAATTGCGAGAGGGTGTCGCCGGGCCGGACGGTGAGTCGGCTGCCACGCTGGGCATAGACCGCATTACGCAGCCCGCCGGCGCTACGGATCACCAAGCGCTGCCCGGCGCGCAGGTCGCGGGCGGAGCGGATGTGATTCCAGCGCTTGAGTTTGGAAGGGCTGACCCCGACCCGTTGCGCCAGACTCCAGAGCGTTTCACCCGAGTGTAGCGTCACGTGGCTGAACTGCGTTTGCCGCGGCGCGGCGACGGGTTGTGCGGCCGCTTCCTGAGGCATGGTCAAAAGCGCTGTTTTCAGCGTTTCAGCCTTATTTTTGGGAACCACCAGTTGGTAATCGGCGGGGGCGACGCCGTAGCTCAGGCCGGCATTGAGGTGTCGCAGTTCGCTGACCGGCATGTTCATGAGGTTTGCGGCCACATTGAGGGCCACAGATTTCGGGGTGGTCACCACCGCGATATGTGCCGCGTTGGGAATGGAGGGTAGGGAAACATGGTACGCCTTGGCGTTTTTGATGACCTGCGCCAGGGCGAGCAACTCGGCAACGTAGTTTTCCGTTTGCTCCGGGAGGTTGAGATCCCAGAAATCCGTGGGCCTGCCGACCGCGACATTTTGCTGGATGGCCGCGGAGACACTGCCTTGCCCGGCATTGTAGGCGGCGATGGCGAGGAGCCAGTTGCCGCCGAAGTAGTTGTAGAGGTAAGACAGATAATCGAGGGCTGCGTTCGTGGAGGCGGTGAGACTCAGGCGGGGATCACCGTAGCGGGTATTCTGCAGCCCGAAATTGCGTGCGGTACCCGGTACGAATTGCCAAAGACCCGCAGCGGCCGCCGGAGAATAGGCCCTGGGGTTATAACCGCTTTCTATGGCCGGTAAGAGGGCCAATTCCATGGGCAGGCCGCGCTGCGCAACTGCGGTCACCACGTAATAGAGGAAAGGACGGGAGTTGTCGAGGATCTGCTCCAACTTGCCCTGGTGCTGCAAGAACCAGGTGCGCCACTTGTTGACTTCCACCCGCGAAACGTCGCTGAGGCGTAGGCCATCATCGATGTGCGCCCAGACGTTATCCGGTTCCGTTGGATCGCCAAACGCGCCTGATGCTTCAAATTGCTGCAGGGTGGCCGACAGACCACTGGATCTTCCCCCTTGGCCGGTAGCGGGTACGCCATCTTGCATGCCCGTAGTCTGGCCTATGGCGTTGACCGTGCCAGGTATGCCCTGAAGACCACTTTGTTGCAGCCCTATGGCCTGACTATCCGCCCAGGCCATAGGAATGCCCCCTAGCGCCACCAGGGTGGCGATAGCGATAAATCGCTTTTTCATGCTGCTCCTTCCTGGCGGCTCGATCCGCAATGGGCGTCCCGCAGATGTAACCCCGCATAATAAGGACGCCATTATAAACATGGTGTTGGCATGGTGCTTGCTATCCTCACCCGGATGATAGGCAAAAGGAATGCCTTGAGTCAAACGCTGTTTGCCGGTCGGCGCGGGGCGGGATTCGCGGCGAAAGCCGGCGGCGCGCAGGATACCAGCGGGCCGAAGAGACTGTTACTATCCCACTTTTGACTGCCTCAGGTTGCGCACCATGTCCGTTCGTACCCGTTTCGCCCCCAGTCCCACCGGTTATCTGCATATTGGCGGGGTGCGTACCGCCCTTTACTCCTGGCTGCACGCGCGCCAGCAGGGGGGGAGCTTCGTGCTGCGCATCGAGGATACCGATGTGGAGCGTTCGACCCCGGAGGCGACGACCGCCATTCTGGAGGGAATGGCCTGGTTGGGATTGGACTGGGACGAAGGCCCGTTCTATCAGATGCGGCGCATGGACCGCTACCGGGAGGTACTGGCGCAGATGCTGGCGACGGGGACGGCCTACCATTGCTATTGCAGTCGTGAAGAAGTCGATGCCATGCGTGAGGACCAGCGGCGGCGCGGTGAAAAGCCGCGATATGACGGCCGTTGTCGACAACGCACGGCACCCCGTGAAGGAATCTCGCCGGTCATCCGTTTCCGGAGCCCGGACTGTGGCGAAACGGTGGTGGAAGACCTCATTCATGGAACCGTACGCTTTCAGAACAGCGAGTTGGATGACTTGATCATCGCGCGCTCCGACGGGACGCCGACCTACAACTTCTGCGTGGTGGTGGATGACTGGGATATGGCGATCACCCATGTGGTCCGCGGCGACGATCATCTCAATAATACGCCGCGGCAAATGCAGATTCTGCAGGCGCTCGGCGCCCGGGTGCCCGTTTATGCCCATGTGCCGATGATTCTCGGGCCGGACAAACAGAAGCTGTCCAAGCGCCACGGGGCGGTGAGCGTGCTGGAATACCGCGAGCAGGGCTTTCTGCCCGGCGCGCTGCTCAATTTTCTGGTGCGGCTGGGCTGGTCCCATGGCGATCAGGAAATCTTCACCCGCGAGGAAATGGTGGAATCTTTCCGCATCGAGGCGGTGAACAAGGCGGCATCGGCCTTCAACCCGGAGAAGCTGTTGTGGATCAATGCCCAGCATATGCAGCGGCTGACGCCGGAGGGGTTGGCGCAGCATCTGCTGCCTTACCTCAACGCCGTGGGTGTAACCGAGCCTTTGCTGGCGGCCGGGCCGACCCTCCCGGCGGTGGTGGCGTTGTTGCAGGAGCGGTCCAAGACCCTGGTGGAGATGGCGGCGGCGGCGGCGATGTTTTATGTGGCGCCGGGGGCCGGTGCGCCCAAAGACGTGGAGAAGCATCTACACGGACAGGGCGCCTTGCTGGCGGCCGTGACCCAGGCACTGACGGTTTTACCGAACTGGGAGGTGGCGGCGATTCACAGCGTGATCCAGGAACTGGCAATGACCCATGCCGACGGCAAGATGGCCCAGGTCGCACAACCCCTGCGGGTGGCGGTGGCCGGGCGGGCGGTGTCGCCGCCTATCGATGCGACCTTGGCTTTACTGGGGAGGGAAGAAACATTGGCGCGTTTGCGGCGGGCCATCACCTGGATCTGACCGCCGCGCGCGCCACCTAGCGTTCCACTCCGGGCAATTCCCGATGGTCGGCGCGTTGTCGCCAGTACTCTGCCTGCCGCGCGGACTTGGGCTGGCCGAGAAGTCCGTGGGTATAGATGTCGGCCAGGCTGCGCATGGCCATCCGGTTGCCTTGTGCCGCCGATGCCCTGAACCAGTGCAAGGCCAACGTATCATTTTGCGGCAATCCCCAGGCACCGGTTTCGTAGCGTAGGGCGAGTTGATACTGAGCGACGCTGTCACCCGACCGGGCCCGCGCCTGGAGTTCTGGACCGCCTTGCCGGAATCCCTGCAAGGCATCTTCGCCCAGTTCGACGAAGATACTCAGCAGACGGATGGCTTCGTTGTCTCCTTGGGCGGCCGCGCGGGCCAGCCAGTCCTTGCCTTCCAGAGTATCTTCAGGGACGCCGTAGCCGCCCTGATACATTTTACCCAAGAGGCGCTGCGCCGGGGCGTATCCCGCCTCTGCGGCGCGGCGCAACCAGTGTTTGGCCGCTTCCGGATCGGTTTTGACACCGATGCCGCTCAGATAGGCTTCGGCGAGGCGATACGCGGCTTGCGCCTGCCCTTGCGCCGCTCCCTTTCGCCAATATTGCACGGCCAGGTCGGGATTCTTTGGCAGACCCGCGATGCCGTCGGCGTACCAGTTGCCCAGCAGGTACTGGGCGTAGGGTTGTCCATCATCGGCGGCATGCTGCATCCATTGCCGGGCCTTGACCGGGTTGGGGGAGACGCCACGCCCCTCGAAGTAGATCAGGGCGAGGAGCAGTTCCGCGCCCTGATTGCCGTGGCGGGCGGCATTCTGAATGGCGCTGATTTCGCTGGGACTTTCGGCAATTGCCACGGCGGGCGTCGTGCAGATGCCCAGAAGCAGCAGCATGGCACCCAGGTGGAGATGCGCGGGGCGTTTCATGAGGCGGCTTTGGAGAGCGGCATGGGTAACGACTTGCACTCGTCGAATACCCGCTGCGTGCAGCGAGCGCAGGTTTCGGCATCCAGAAGCGGGAAAAGGTGGCGGATCGCCTCCTTTCGATGGGCAAAAATATGGTCTGACCCCAGGACGCGGATAAATCCGCCACGCTCCATGACCTCGTACATGGCGGGTTTGATGCCATAGATATAGAGGTCGCCACCCTGTTTGCGCCGACGCTTGGCTTCCTGCGCCAGGGACTCCCCACCGGCAATGTCGATGAAGTTGATGCTCCGTGCGTTGAGGAGCAGTATTTTTTGCTCTGGGTATTGTTGCTCGAGTTCGGCCAGGCGTTGTTCCACATGGTGGACGGCGCCGAAAAACAGAGAACCGTCGATACGCACTACTTGTACCTGTGGGCAGTACGGGAGTTGCGCGCTGGCCGACAACGGATGGGGGGAGGTTCCGGGGTCGGGGGGCACGGCAACGACATTGGGGCGTGAGGTTCGCATCAGATAAAAGATCAGCGAGAGTATGATGCCGATGTAGATCGCGAACTCCAACTCGACAAACAGGGTCGAGAAAAAGGTCACCAGCAATATGGCGGTCTCGCGTTTGCTGGCCTTGAAGATGGCTCTGATGTGATGTAGGTCGACCAGTCCATAGGCCACCAAAAAGAGGATGGCCGCCATCGAGGCGATGGGCAGGTAGCCCATGAGGGGAGCCACCAGCAGGAGAATGATGCCCAAAGTGATGGAGGCGAAAACGGCGGCCAGCGGAGTACGGGCGCCCACCTCGAAATTCAGGCCGGAACGGTTGAAAGATCCACTGGATGCATAAGCGGAAAAAAAGCTGCCGAAGATATTGGAGAGTCCTTGGCCGATGAATTCTTGGTTGCCGTCAATGCGCTGTTCGGCGCGTACCGCGATGGCGCGGGCGATGGAGACCGCCTCGGTGAGACCGAGCATCGCCACGGCGAGGGCGCTGGGGGCAAGCTGACCCAGGACCTTGGGATCGAAGTCCGGTAGAGACAGGGGCGGTAACCGACCAGGCAGGGCGCCGAGCAGGCGGATTCCGGTGCGTGCGTCGCCCAGATAGTGGTTGAGTGCCAAGGCCGTCAGGCTGCCGGCCAGCATGGCGGCGATCATATATGGAAAGCGAGGGGCGAATCGTTTGATGACCATTCCGGTGAGGAGCGTAACCAGGGCCACGCCCAGGACGTAAAGATTGATTTCCCCGATTCTGTGGAAAAAGCCGAGCATGGTTTGACCAAAAGAGGCACCATGCGGGAGATTGAGGCCGAAGAAATTCTTGATCTGGCTGCTGGCGATGAGGAGGGCCGCCCCCGCGGTGAAACCAATCACCACGGTATGGGAGATAAAGTTGACCAGAGTGCCCAGCCGCGCGATGCCCATGGCAAGCTGGAAGAGACCCGTCAACAAAGTGAGGGTGAGCGCGAGTTCGATGTAATACGATGTTCCCGGTTCGGCCATGAGGCTCAGCGCGCCGAACATGACGATAGAGATGGCGGTGGTGGGTCCGGAGACCAGGTGCCAGGACGAACCGAAAAGGGCGGCAATGATGGCGGGCACCATGGCGGTATACAGGCCGTATTCCGGGGGCAACCCGGCAATGGTGGCAAAGGCGACCCCCTGGGGGAGAACGATGATGGCGCCGGTAACGCCCGCGACCAGGTCGACGCGCAGAGATTCCTTGCCGACTCGTGGCATCCAGCGCAGAAAAGGAAGCAGCCGATAAAGCCACAGGGGATCGACCGCGGGGGTACGAAACATGAAGACTCCTTGAATACCCGCAGCGAGCGCAGGGCAGACGCCTTACGGATATGCCACGGGCCGGGCGGGATTTCCGTGGGCCGCTGTCGTCTGTTCCCGTGTTTTTCAAATGGTTTTGTGAATACGCATGATATAACGGTGTTGCCGGAATTGTCATCCGCCGAACCGGTAGCCGGCGCGGCGGGGTTTTTGCTGTTTAGGGTCTGCTGATACTTGGCGTGGGGCGGTGCTTTTGCGATGATGGAGAGACCCGTTGTTCCCGACCGATTTCCGCAGATCAGGAGAGCAGTTCATGGCCATGAATGTCACCCAGAAAATACTTGCCGCCCATTTGGTCAGTGGCACACTGGAAGCGGGGCGTCCTATCGCGATTCGTATCGACCAGACTCTGACCCAGGATGCCACGGGGACTATGGCTTATCTGCAATTTGAGGCATTGGGTTTGCCGCGTGTGCGCACGGAACTCTCGGTGTCCTATGTGGACCACAATATGCTCCAGTCGGGCTTCGAGAACGCCGACGATCATCGTTTTCTGCAAAGCTTCGCCGCGAAATACGGCGTGCACTTCTCACGTCCCGGCAACGGCATCTGCCATCAGGTGCATCTGGAACGCTTTTCCAAGCCCGGTGGCACCTTGCTGGGCTCCGATTCCCACACACCGACATCCGGCGGGGCGGGCATGCTGGCCATTGGCGCGGGCGGTCTCGACATCGCCCTGGCCATGGGCGGTTTGCCTTTCAATCTCAATATGCCGCAGGTGGTCGGGGTCAGGCTGACCGGCCGTTTGCAGCCCTTTGTCAGCGCCAAGGACATTATCCTCGAAGTGCTGCGCCACAAGACGGTGAAGGGCGGTGTCGGCAAGGTCTTTGAATATTTTGGGCCGGGCGTCGCCTACCTCAGTGTGCCGGAGCGGGCGACCATCACCAACATGGGCGCCGAATTGGGCGCCACCACCAGTGTGTTCCCCAGTGATGCGGTGACCCGCCGTTACCTGGCGGCGCAGGGGCGCGATGCCTCCTGGTCGGAGTGGGTGCCCGATGCCGATGCCGGCTATGACGAGATGCTGGAAATCGATCTCGATCAGTTGGAGCCCCTCATCGCCTGTCCGCACAGCCCCGATAATGTCAAGAAGGTGCGTGAGGTGGCGGGAACGCCCGTGGCGCAGGTGGCCATCGGGTCCTGCACCAACTCGTCCTATACGGATTTGATGACCGTGGCGAGCATGCTCAAGGGCAAGGTCATCGCTGATGGCGTCAGCCTGGGGGTGTCGCCGGGGTCGCGGCAGGTGATGGAAATGGTGACCAGGGATGGTGGCCTGCTCGACTTCATCGGAGCGGGTTCGCGCATTCTGGAGTCGGCCTGTGGACCCTGCATCGGCATGGGCTTCGCGCCGCCCACGGAAGGGGTCTCGGTACGTTCCTTCAACCGTAATTTCTATGGGCGCTCCGGTACCAAAAATGCGGCGGTGTATCTGGCGAGCCCGGAAACCTGCGCCGCCTGCGCTCTGACCGGGGTGATCACCGATCCCCGCGACCTGGGGTTGACACCCATTCATATACCGGTGCCGGAATGCTTTCTGGTGGATGATCGCATGATACTCGCCCCCGCCGCCGAAGGCAGCCCGGTGGAGATCATCCGTGGCCCCAACATCGCCAAGCTCCCCACCGGACAGGCTGCTCCAGCGCATCTGCAGGGCGAGGTGCTGATCCGTCTGGGAGATGACATCACCACCGACCACATCATGCCGGCCGGGGCCAAGGTGTTGCCGCTGCGCTCCAATCTACCCGCCATTTCGGAGTTTGTCTTCCATGTGGTGGACGAAACTTTTCCGGCCCGGGCCAAGGCGGCCGGAGGTGGCTTTATCGTCGCGGGTCATAACTATGGGCAGGGCTCGAGCCGTGAACACGCGGCATTGGCGCCCCGTTATCTGGGGGTGCGTGCGGTGCTGGTGCAGTCCTTTGCACGCATTCACCTGGCCAATCTCATCAACTTCGGCATCTTGCCGTTGATTTTTGCGAATGCCGAGGACTACGCCAAGGTACAGGCGGGCGATCAACTGAGTCTGGATCTCGGCAGGCTGGCGCTGGGTCGGGTGCTGACTCTGCGTGATGCAACGCAGGGGCTGGATATCCTGGTCATGCCCCAGTTGGCGAATACCCGAGACCTGGAATTGATTCTGAAGGGAGGCGCCTTGTCCTGGGCGAGCGAACAACTGGAACGGGTGTCATGACGTCGTCCCTGGTGCGGACCCCAACCGAGGGAAAGCCCATCACCCAGGTGGGTGGAATGCTGCGGGTACCGCAATGCCCCATCATCCCCTACATCGAAGGCGATGGTATCGGTGGTGATGTCACGCCCGCGATGCGAACTGTGGTGGATGCGGCGGTGCAGGCCGCTTATGGGGATGAACGACGTATTGCCTGGATGGAACTCTTCGCCGGGCAGAAGGCGGTGGCGCTTTACGGTGAGGGGCAATCTCTGCCGGAAGAAACCATGGCTGCCATCCGCGAGTATAAGGTCGCTATCAAAGGCCCCCTGGAGACCCCAGTGGGTGGTGGTATCCGCAGCCTCAACGTGGCACTCCGCCAGGAACTGGATCTCTACGTCTGCTTGCGTCCGGTGCGTTATTTTGCGGGTACGCCCAGCCCTGTGTGCCACCCGGAGAAGGTGGACATGGTCATCTTTCGGGAAAACTCCGAGGATATTTACGCCGGTATCGAATGGTCGGCGGGTAGTCCGGAAGCGGAAAAGCTCCTGCGTTTCTTGCAGGAAGAGATGGGGGTGCGCAACATTCGCTTTCCGGCCAGTTCGGCCATCGGCATCAAGCCGGTGTCGGTGGCGGGTTCGGAGCGCTTGGTGCGTCGTGCCATCCAGTATGCGCTGGAGCATGGCAAGCCCTCGGTCAGTCTGGTGCATAAGGGCAATATCATGAAGTTCACCGAGGGCGGCTTCCGCGACTGGGGCTACGCCCTGGCCGAACGGGAGTTCGCCGGACGGGTCTTCACCTGGCGGCAGAAGGCGGCCATTGTCCGGGCAGAGGGTAAGGTGGCGGCGCAGGCGGTCGAGCAGCAGGCCATCGCCGATGGCAAACTGATTATCAAGGACGTGATCGCCGACAACTTCCTGCAGCAGATTTTGCTGCGGCCGGAGGATTATTCGGTGGTGGCCACGCTCAATCTCAACGGCGATTACATTTCCGACGCGCTGGCGGCGGAAGTGGGGGGCATCGGTATGGCACCGGGCGCGAACCTGTCGGACACCCATGCGATTTTTGAGGCCACCCATGGTACGGCACCGGATATCGCCGGTCAGGATAAAGCCAATCCCAGTTCACTGATCTTGTCGGCGGTGATGATGCTGGAACATCTGGGCTGGGGCGAGGCGGCGCAGCGTATCGGCATGGCCATGAACGCGGCCATTGCCAGCGGCGAAGTAACCGGTGATCTGGCGGCGTTGCGCGGTGACGTGCCGGCCTTGAGCACGACGGAGTTTGGCGCGGCGCTGGTGCGTCGCCTGTGAGGAAGTTTCATGAATCTGCATGAGTATCAGGCCAAGCGTTTGCTGGCCGAAGAGGGGGTGCCCGTGCCCCATGCCATTCCTGCCTTCTCGGTGCGGGAGGCGGTGAATCAGGCCCGTGAACTGGGGGGGGGCGCCTGGGTCGTCAAAGCGCAGATCCACGCTGGTGGGCGCGGTAAGTCTGGTGGCGTGCGGATGGTGGATAGCATTGCCCAAGTGGAGAAGGCCGCGCAGGAATTGCTGGGCAAGCCGCTGGTCACGGTGCAGACCGGTCCGCAGGGTCAGCATGTGGCGGCTCTGCTCATCGAGGAGCCCAGCCGCATTGCCCGCGAACTCTATCTGGCCCTGATGGTGGATCGTGGGCAGGCGCGGATCACCTTCCTCGCGGCTCAGGAAGGCGGTATGGATATCGAGGATCTGGCGGCCTCCCGCCCGGAGGCCCTGTATCGGGTGGTGGTCGAGCCCAGCACCGGTTTTTTGCCTTTCCAGGCGCGCCAGCTCGGTTTCCGGTTTGGGCTGGATGCCGGGCAGGTGCAACAGTTCACGCGCATCATGCAGGGCATGTACCGTCTGGCGCAGCGACTGGATGCCCTGATGGTGGAGATCAACCCCCTCGCCATCACGACGGAAGGCAAACTGCTGGCCCTGGATGCCAAGGTGGTGATGGATGATAACGCGCTCTACCGCCATCCCGAGTCGGACGAGCTCTTCGATTCCACCCAGCAGGATGGGCGGGAGATCACCGCGCGGCAGTTTGGACTGAATTATATCTCCTTGGAGGGCAACATCGGCTGTATGGTCAACGGGGCCGGATTGGCCATGGCGACCATGGACCTCATCCAGCTGCACGGCGGTGAGCCCGCCAATTTTCTCGATGTGGGCGGGGGCGCGGCCGCGGACAAGGTCACCCAGGCCTTCAAACTCATTCTCTCGGATAGCCGGGTGAAGGCGATACTGGTCAACATCTTCGGTGGCATCACCCGCTGTGACCTGCTGGCGGAGGGCATCATCCAGGCAGCGGCGGAGGTGGGTATACACTTGCCGGTGGTGGTGCGTCTGGAAGGTACCAAAAAGGAAGAGGGCATGGCCTTGCTGCGCGGCAGCGGCCTCTCTCTGATCACCGCCGATGGTCTCGCCGACGCGGCCATGAAGGCTGTGGCGGCGGCGCAAGGCTGACGTGTCCATCAACCTATTCTGGTTGCAACGCCTGTGGCCGGTGCTGCGTAATTCCGGCCCGCTGATTTCGCGTCTCGCCGATGTTTACGTGAAACGTGGTGCGGATCAGAAAAGTGCCGAGGTGATGGCCGAGATGGCAGTGCTGCTCGACCAGATTCTCGACGAACGGCTCAAATCCGTGGCGCAGGCCGACGATTTGGAGGCATTGCGTCAGGATTTGACGGCCTTGCGTACAGCGGTTGCCAGAATCAGTCCAGTACCCCGGCGCAATCCCTATGTGCTTCTCCTGCTCCTGGGAGAGGCGGTAATCGGTGTTCTTCTTCTCGTGATTCTGGTGCAACTATGAGTATATTGCTGTCCCGTGACACTCGGGTGATTTGCCAGGGCTTTACCGGCAAACAAGGGACTTTCCACTCGCAACAGGCGATCGCCTACGGAACCCGCATGGTGGGCGGGGTGACGCCCGGCAAGGGCGGCGGCCGTCATCTCGATCTGCCGGTTTTTGACACCGTGGCCGACGCTGTACGGGACACCGGCGCCGAAGCCAGCGTGATCTATGTGCCTTCGCCCTTTGCCGCGGATGCCATCATCGAGGCGGCGGCCGCGGGCATCCAGCTCATCGTTTGCATCACCGAGGGCATTCCGGTGCATGACATGTTGATGGTGAAGCATTATCTGGCGGAGGCGCCGGCGCGACTCATCGGCCCCAATTGCCCGGGAATCATCACGCCAGGGCAGTCCAAGATCGGGATCATGCCCGGTGCCATCCATCAACCCGGACGGGTGGGCATCGTCTCCCGTTCCGGTACGCTCACCTATGAAGCCGTGGAGCAGACCACTCGTCTGGGTCTGGGGCAGAGTACCTGCGTGGGTATCGGCGGCGATCCCCTGGTCGGTATGAACTTCAACGAGGCCTTGCAACTTTTTGAGGCGGACCCGCAGACCGAGGTGATTGTCATGGTGGGCGAGATCGGCGGACGCATGGAGGAAGACGCCGCGGCTTTTATTCAAGAGCAGGTTCGCAAGCCGGTGGTGGCCTTCATTGCTGGTTCCACGGCGCCCAAGGGTAAGCGCATGGGCCACGCGGGGGCCATTATCGACGGCGGCGCGGGAACGGCGGCGGCCAAATACGCGGTGCTGGAAGCGGCGGGTGTGCATTGTGTGCACTCTCCCGCCGAACTGGGTATCCGTGCCGCCGAGGTGATGGGATACTGATGCGTATCGCGCTGGCGCAGGTCAACTGCCGGGTCGGCGATGTGGCCGGCAACGCCCAGCGTCTGCTGGCCGCTGCCGCAGAGGCGCGGGCGGCGGGGGCCGACTTGCTGGTGACACCGGAACTGGCGCTCAGTGGTTACCCTCCTGAGGATTTGCTCTTGCGTGCGGATTTCTTGCAAGACTGCGACACCGCCCTGCGGCAGCTCGCGACGGAAACACCGCTGCCCATGCTGGTGGGACATCCGCAGCGTGAACAGGAACGGCTCTACAACAGCGCCAGCTTGTTGCGCGGGAGACGGATCGAGCGGGTGTACCATAAGCATTGCCTGCCTAACTATGCGGTGTTCGATGAGGTGCGCTATTTTACGCCGGGGGCGCAGTCGCTGGTGTTTGCCTGTGCCGGACTCCAGTGCGGCGTGGCCATTTGCGAGGATGTCTGGTGCGGGCCGGGAGTAGTGCAGGTGGCTCAGACGCAAGGTGCCGAATTGATGCTGGTGCTCAATGCCTCTCCCTATCACCTGAACAAGCAGCGCGCTCGTGAAGATCAGGTGGGCGCCCTGGCCGCGCAGTGTCATCTGCCCATCGTCTATGTGAACCTGGTGGGCGGGCAGGATGAGCTGGTTTTCGATGGTCAGTCCTTCGCGGTGGACCGGCACGGATTGCTCGCACTGCGCGCAGCCTGCTGTGAGGAGGGGCTGATGCTGCTGGATGTCGACAAGGATCGTGCCGGCATCCGTATACGATCTGCAGACCCCCTGAGACCGTTGCTGGATGAAGCCGCCGAAGTTTACGAGGTGCTTCGCTTGGGCGTGCGTGATTATGTGGAAAAAAATGGTTTTCCTGGCGCGGTGCTGGGTCTGTCCGGCGGTGTGGACTCGGCGCTGACTTTGGCGGTGGCGGTGGATGCGCTCGGTCCGGAACGGGTGCATGCCTTGATCATGCCCTCCCGCTACACGGCGGAGATGAGCATTGTGGACGCTGTGGCTGAGGCGCGGAGTCTGGGGGTGCGTACCGATCTCGTGTCCATCGAGGGACCCTTCAACACGTATCTGGAAACATTGGCACCGCTTTTCGCCGGGCGCGCGGCCGATACCACGGAAGAGAATTTACAGGCGCGTATTCGCGCCGCATTGCTCATGGCCTATTCCAATAAGTTCGGCCACCTGCTGTTGACCACGGGCAACAAGAGCGAGATCGCCGTCGGTTACGCGACCCTGTATGGGGACATGGCCGGAGGTTTCGCGGTGATCAAGGACTGCCCGAAGACGCTGGTCTATCGCCTCGCCCGTTACCGCAATAGCTTGGGTCCGGTGATCCCGGAGCGGGTGTTGACCCGACCGCCCTCGGCGGAGTTGGCAGCGGACCAGCGTGACCAGGACAGCCTGCCCCCATACGATGTGCTGGATGCGATCATAACCGCTTACGTCGAGGACGATCGCAGCGCGTCGGAACTCGTCGCCGCCGGCTTTGCGGCGGAGACGGTGGTTCGGGTGTTGCGGCTCATCGATCGCGCCGAATACAAGCGCCGACAGGCCGCGCCGGGGGTGCGCATCAGCGCCCGCGCATTCGGCAAGGATCGGCGCTATCCTATCACCAATGGCTACCATTCTTGGGAAGCTGCGTTGCATACACGAGGAGCATGACCATGAAAAAGATCGAGGCGATCATCAAGCCGTTCAAACTGGACGATGTGCGCGAGGCCCTTCAGGAGTTGGGGTTGGCGGGTATGACGGTCACCGAAGTCAAGGGTTTTGGTCGTCAAAAGGGGCATACGGAGCTGTATCGCGGCGCCGAGTATGTGGTGGACTTCCTGCCGAAGCTCAAATTGGAGGTGGTGGTCGGGGATGACATGGCCGACCATGCGGTTCAGGTGATCGAACAGGCGGCGCGTACCGGTAAGATCGGTGACGGCAAGATTTTCGTCAGCGCCGTGGAACGGGTCATTCGCATCCGCACTGGGGAAGAGGGCGAAGAAGCGGTCTGAACTAAAGGGGGTGGGGCCGCAAGGGCCTGGGACGGCCCCCTACGATTTGGCTCCGCTACCGAGGTCGGAAAGATATTTACTCTTGGGGTAGTTGTAAGCGAGGATCGCCGTCGTGGTCCGGGCCAGTTTTTGCAGGTTGAGATGCTGGTAAGAACGGGCCAGGTAATAGAGCGCCTCCTCCCGCGCCGAACTCAGTTGATAACGGGTGATGACCGTGCTGCAGCGATTCGCCGCGGCCACGTAGGCGTGGCGCATATAGTAGAACTTGCAGATTTCCAGATTGCGCTTCCCGAGAATGTGGATGATTTTGGCCATGCGCAAACGGGCGTCCGTGGCGTAGGCGCTGTTCGGCCAGCGTGTTGCCACGGTGTTCAGGGTGGCTAACGCCTCTTCGGCGGGCTTCGGGTTCCACTCGGCGCCTTGAACGGCCTGATAGTAAGCGATGCCCTTCAGGTACCAGGCATAATCCACATGGGGATTGGCGGGATGCAGCTTGATGAAACGCTCGGCGGCGGCCACGGCGGCTTCCGAGTCATCGCGCCGATAGTAGCTGTAGGCCGTATCGAGCTGCGCCTGCTCGGCGTAGGGACCATAGGGATAGCGCGTCTCCAGGGTTTCATACAGTTTGATGGCGGCACTGTAGTCGCCGCGCTCCATCGCCCGTTGGGCGGGCTGAAACAGCATCTCGGCGGATTCATGCCGGTCGGCGGAAGTCTCTGGTTTGTTCGGGCCGCCGGCACAACCGGCGATCAGGGCGGTGCAACACAGGGTAATCAGTATGCGTTTGCTCATGAAGGACAATAGTCTATAGTGGCGTGCCATGATCGACGATAGTACGGGTATTCCCATGATTTTGCCAGAGGAGCGGGCGGGCGAGCGTCTGGACGCGGTGTTGAGCCAGTTGTTGTCTGAAACCAGCCGCAGCCGCATTCAGAGCTGGTTGCGGGATGGTCGTATTCTGGTGGACGGCGTGGCCGGGCGTCCGAGTGCGCGGGTGCGCGGTGGTGAACGGGTGGAAATCGACTGGCCGGAGGCGGAGGCCGGGGTCTGGCAGGCGGAGAATCTTTCCCTGCACATTCTGCACGAGGATGCCGACCTGCTCGTCCTCCACAAGCCAGCCGGTCAGTTGACCCATCCCGGAGCCGGTCATCCGGGCGGCACCTTGGTCAATGGTGTGCTCGCCCATGTGCCCGGTAACGCCTATCTGCCCCGCGGCGGTATTGTGCATCGCCTGGACAAGGATACTACGGGTCTGTTGGTGGTGGCGAAAACGGAGAAGGCGCGGCAGTCCCTCATCGATCAGCTCGGGGACCATACCCTGCACCGTGAATATCTCGCCTTGGTGATGGGAGCGGTGACCGGTGGCGGCCGGGTGGATGCGCCTATTGGCCGTCATGCCCAGGATCGCCTGCGGATGGCGGTGCGGGAGGAGGGCCGGCCGGCGCAGACGGATTATCGGCTGGTGGAGCGTTTTCCCCGCCACAGCTACCTGCGACTGCGTCTGGCGACGGGGCGCACCCATCAGATTCGCGTCCATATGACGCATATCGGCCACCCGCTGGTGGGAGACCCGGTGTACGCCGGACGGATGATGGTTCCCCAGGGCCTGAATGATGAGGCACTGGTGCGTTGGCGTCTGTTCCGGCGGCAGGCCCTGCACGCTTGGCGACTACGCCTGTACCATCCGGAAAGCGGTGAACGGATGGCTTGGGAAAGCCCGCTGCCTGAAGATATGGCCGAATTGCTGGTGTTGCTGCGGCGCGCGCGTGATGGCGGCTGATCCCTGCCACTGGACGCCGGATTGGCCCTTGCCCCGTGGCGTTCGCAGCGCCATCACCCGGCGTAACGGCGGCGTCAGTCAGGGCGTCTATGCTTCTTTCAATCTCAGTGATTACGTGGGCGACGCCATCGAAGCGGTAGCGCGAAACCGGCGGCACCTGCGCGAGATATTGGTCCTGCCGGAAGATCCTTGCTGGTTGCGGCAGAGCCACGGCGTGGAGGTGGTACACCTGAAGGCCCGCCCCGTCAGCCCGCCAGAGGCGGATGCCGCGGTGACCGCCACGCCGGGCGTGGTGCTGGCGGTGCTTACCGCTGACTGTCTGCCAGTGCTGGCTTGCAGCCGGGATGGTCGCTATGTGGGCGCCTTCCATGCGGGTTGGCGGGGTTTGCTGGCAGGTATCCTAGAGCGGGGCGTGGCTGCTTTGCCGATAGCACCGGAGGAACTTCTGATATACTTGGGGCCGGCCATCGGGCCGGAGCATTTCGAGGTGGGGCCGGAACTGCGAGCGGCGTTCGTGGCGGAAGATGCGGCCGCGACAGAGGCCTTCCACCCCGGCAAGGCGGACCGTTGGCTGGCGGACGTGTATATGCTGGCACGGCAGCGCTTGCGGCGGATCGGCGTTCGATTTGTTTTTGGTGGTACCCTGTGTACGGTGGCGGATCCCATGCAATACTTTTCTTATCGGCGCGATGGCGTTACCGGGCGTATGGCCTCTCTGATCTGGAAGGAGGACGTGTAGCATGGCAGCTTTGCAATATGCGGAATCGATGCAGCGGATCACCGATATGGAGCGGGTTGCCGCTATCCTCGCCCCTCTGGGGGTTGGCGTGCGAGAGATCCCGGTGGCGGCGGCGGGTGCGGCGGCGCTATTGGCCCAGGCGCAATTGGACGCGGACGCACAAGCGGCACTGCTGGCGGCCCTGGATGACGTCTTTCAGCGTTTGCAGCGGGAAAAGGGCTATCAGGAGCGGGATCTGGTCGTGCTGTACCCAGAGCATCCGCAGTTGCCGGAACTCGATGCCCGTTTCCGCCGGATACATACCCATGAGGATGAAGAGGTGCGCTATATTGTGGACGGAGAGGGTGTTTTTGGCTTCGTTCTGGAAGACGGTGCACAGGTCGAGTTGACCGTGCAGGCGGGGGATTATATCCACATCCCGGCGAATGTGGAGCACTGGTTCCGCCTGAATGATGCGCAGCGGATCAAGGCGGTGCGCTATTTTAGTGCGCGCGGTGGCTGGACGCCGCATTATACGAATCGCGCCCTTCAGCATTTTCCCAGTCCATGACGGCTTTCATTGAGGTTGATTACCAGTTTCCCCCTGGGGTAGATGCCCGGCGGCAGGCGCAGGCCATCGCCGTCGGCCAGACTGCAGGGAGTTGGGATGCGCGCTTTCAGCACCGGGAGGCGCAGTTGCGCGGTCATCTGGGGGAGGTGATCGCCATCGCCGAACTGGCGGCTGGGCGGCATCAGGCCACGGTGCGCTTCCCCGCCGCCAATGTGGATGGTCGTCTCGGCAGCCTGCTGACGATGATTTTCGGCAAGTACTCTCTGGCGGGTCCCGCCAAGGTGACGGCGATCCGTCTGCCGGAGCGCTTCGGACAGGCGCCACGCTTCGGGCTGGGTGGCCTCCGCGCACGACTGGGGGTGCGGGAACGGCCCTTGGTCATGGCCATCTTCAAGCCGGCGCTGGGACTGACGGCGGCGGACCATGCCGCGATTCTGGCGGAGGTTGCCGCTGCCGGGCTGGATATCATCAAAGATGACGAAATCCTCCCGAACCTGCCGATGGCGGCGACCCTGGCGCGTTGGGAAGCCTGCGCGCCGGTGATCGCGGCACGGCGTGACCAGACGGGCCGTGATCTGCTTTATGCGGTGAATCTCTCCGGGGATGCGCAGCAAGTGCAAGGTCTGGCTCGACAACTGGTGGCCGCCGGAGCCAATGCGCTGCTTCTCAACGTGCTGGCTTACGGTTTTCCGCTACTGGAGGCGCTGGCCGCCGATCCCGACATCGATGTGCCGATCTTCGCGCACCCCGCTTTGGCGGGCGCTTGGTGCGGCGCGGCGGATTACGGCTTTTCCTATGGGGTGTTGTTGGGCACGTTGATGGCCTGTGGCGGCGCGGATGCGGTGCTGTATCCGGCCCATTACGGCAGTCTGCCCTTCGCCGTGGCGGATGAATGGGCCATCGTCGCCGCGCTGCGGGCGCGGGGCGTGGCGCCGGTGCCTTCGGCGGGCGTGCATCCCGGCATGGTGGGGCGCATCCTCGATGACTATGGAACCGAGGTCATCCTCAATGCGGGAACCGGGATCATGGACCATCCCCAGGGCCCCGCGAGCGGGGTGCTGGCTTTCCACGAAGCCATCGCGCGCTGGCAGGATGCCGCGCCGCGCGCTCTGGAAGATTTGCCCGTTGGACCTTTGCGGGCGGCGGTGGAAAAATGGGGGCAGGGTTGATGCAAAGAGCCATTTTTTGCGATTTCGACGGCACCATCACCGAGGCCGAAGTCTTCGTGGCCCTGATGCGCCATTTTGCGCCGGAGGCCGCCGCCCGGGTGCTGCCGGAGATCTATGCGCAACGTTTGACCTTGCGCGATGGTCTGCCGCAGGTGCTCGGCACCATCCCCTCGCGATGTTGGCCGGATCTGGAGGATTTTGTGCGGGACACGGTGTTGCGTCCAGGGCTGGCCGGATTATTGGCTCAGGCCAAAAAAGCCGATACCCCCTTCATTGTCGTGACTGGCGGCTTCACGCGCATGGCGGAGATCGTCCTCGCGCCTTACCGTCAGGAAATTTACGCCATCCACGGTCTGGAGGCGGACACCACCGGTGCATGCCTGCGGGTGTTCTCACCCTGGCAGGATGACCATGAACTGGTGGCCAAGGCCGCTGTGGTTGCGCACTATCATCCCGAGGATGCCGTCTGCATCGGGGACTCCATCACCGATTTGCGAGTAGCCCGGCAATGTCCCCTGGTCTGCGCGCGGGACCGTCTCGCGGAATATCTGCGGGCGGAGGGGAGAGACTTCGTGCGCTTCGATGATTTCACGGAGGTGAGTGCAGCCCTTGCGCAACGTGGATGGTGGCGGGAGCCCGCCCATGCACGATGACCCGCGCGCTCACCTCGCCGCGGCGGCTCGCGATTTTTATGCGCGGGGCTGGATGTTGGGCACCGCGGGCAACCTGTCGGCGCGCCGCGACGCGGACGCTTTCTGGATTACCGCCAGCGGCCGCCCCAAGGATCAGTTGGATGCCGGGGATTTTGTCCTGGTGGATCGGCGCGGTCAGGTGGTGCAGACCCCGCCGGGACGTAGACCCTCTGCCGAAGTCGCCCTCCACGAGGTGGTCTACCGGCATGTGGCGGACGCCCGGGTCATTTTCCATGTCCACTCGGTCGAGGCCAATCTCTGCGGGCACTTCGCGCAACAGGGCCGGCTGCGCCTGCCGGCCCTGGAAATGCTCAAGGGTCTGGGGGTGCCCGATGCCGAGCCGCGGGTGGATCTGCCGGTCTTCGCCAATCATGTGAACGTCGTCCGGATTGCCGAAGAGATGGACAGGGCCTTCGCCCAGGCGCTGCCTCGCGTTCCCGGTGCGCTGATTCATCAGCACGGGGTGACCGCCTGGGGTTCGGATTTTCTGGCGGCCAGGCACCATCTCGAATTGCTGGAATACTGTTTTCGTTATCTCGTACAGGCGAAAGCCCTCGCCATAGGAGTCTAGGATGAGTCAAGCCCTTCTCACCGTCATCGGCGAAGACCGCCCCGGTATCGTCGCCGCCGTCACCCAAGCCTTGTATACGGCGAACTGCTCCATCGGAGATGCTTCCATGATGCGCCTCGGCGGGTATTTCACCATTATGCAGATCATTGAATATCCCTATGACCTGGGTTCTGTGGAGATGGCGCTGGACCCGGCTATCAAGCATCTGAATCTGCGGGTACATTTGGACCCCATCTCCAGCGTGGCGCCGGTGGCCGATCTGCCCAATACCCGGGTTACGGTCTATGGCGCCGATCATCCCGGCATCGTTGCCAGCGTAACGGGTGCTTTGGCCAGCATCGGCTTCAATGTCATCGACTTGGAAAGCGAGAGTTCGGGCAGCGCCGAACGGCCCTTGTATGTCATGGTGATTCAGGGCCATGCCCCGGAAGGGGTGGAGAGCGTGCGCAAGACGTTGGCACCGCTACGAGAGACGGAAGACATAGAAATCGGTGTGCATCCTATTGAGGCGGCGGTGTTCTGATGGTCATGCTGTCCATTCTGACGTATCCGGATTCCCGTTTGCATCGCGTGGCTGAGCCCGTCAGCCTCTTTGATGAGGAATTGCGCCATTTCGTCGATGATCTGACCGAAACGATGTACGCCGGCCCCGGCGGTGTGGGCATCGCCGCGCCGCAGGTGGACCGCCTCCAGCGTATCGTTCTTGTCGATGTGCGCCCCAAACTGGGGGATGATTGTCATGGACTGATGGTACTGATCAATCCCGAGCTGGTGGCCTGGGAGGGCATGGCAGTGGGCCGGGAAGGTTGCATGTCGGTCCCGGACTTCACCGGTAATGTCATTCGCGCTGAACGCATACAGGTGCAGGCACAAGATGCACAAGGGCGGGAGCGAAGCTACGAATGCGAGGGCTTTGAGGCGCGAGCCATTCAGCATGAAATAGACCACCTGGACGGTTTCCTTTTTTTGGACCGACTGGTCTCGCGCAAGACGGACCTGTTTCGGCGGAAGCACTACCGGAAATAAATCCCCCGCGCATGTCCGGCGCCATCCGGGTCATCCGCGCACACATGCCCAAGCGTACGTTTTCAAGCGCCGGGACTTGGGTATCCCTGCGCGGAATCCCGCGCCAGCAACATGATTCGAAGTCTCCACGGAAGCCGTGATCCCACCGGACCGCGTCGCGCCCGATTTTAGTGCGATGCACTCCAATGGTGCACCCCCATAGTGCATTTTCACCGTGAGAATTTCTGCGGTAGTGATATCACAATAATTTCTATGATACTTACGACGCAGTCCGCTTGGCATTGATATTGCTACCTGTTCCTACAGGTATCACCAAGGAGCGGCACGATGGCATCCACAAAACACACCTGCACAACAATCACCTCGATGCATCCATTGTATTTGCAACTGAAAGAGCAAATACGGTCCAGCATCCTGGACGGGACGTATCCCCCACATTCTCAGATGCCCTCGGAAAGTGACATGGTCAAGTCTTTTAACGTGAGCAGAACCACGGTGAGACAGGCACTGAGAGATCTGCAGTCAGATGGTTTGATAGTTAAAGTTCCGGGTAAGGGTTCTTTTGTTTCCAGACCAAAAGCCACACAAGAATTAATCTCCCTGCAAGGTTTCGGCGAAGCCATGATCGCAAAGGGGCATGAGACGTTTTCGACGTTTCTTGGCGCAAGGGAGACCATCGAGAACAGCACGGTGAGATCAAAATTAAAATGCGAAAGCACGGATATTATGGAAATTAGAAGATTACGTTATTTGAATAGAGAACCGATATCCGTGGACATTACCTATGTGCCATGCAGTATTGGCAGACGACTGGTTTTGGAGGACCTCGCGACGCAGGATATCTTTGTCATCCTGGAAAATAAATATGGCCTCCAGCTGGGCCGTGCAGAAATTCAACTGGAGTCAATACTATCGGACGAGGCGCTCTCCCGGCTTCTAAAAATAGAGGCGGGGTCTCCGATCCTCAGGATGGAGCGACTCACTTATACAGCGGAAGATGCGCCTATCGATTATGAACATATTTATTATCGTGGTGACGCACTGAAATATATGATTAATCTGAGACGTAATTGAGGGCGGACGAATGGGCATGGAATATTCTGAGAGAGAAGTTGACATTCTCGTGGTGGGCGGAGGCACTGCCGGACCCATGGCTGCGATTAGAGCCAAGGAAACTAATCCGCGGCTAAACGTAATGCTCATCGAGAAGGCAAATGTAAAGCGGAGCGGGGCAATCTCCATGGGCATGGATGGCTTGAACAACGCCGTGATTCCAGGGCATGCCACGCCTGAGCAGTATGTACGGGAAATAACTATCGCCAATGATGGAATTGTAAATCAGCAAGCCATATTGGCCTACGCCAGTAATAGTTTCCAGATGATTCAAAGGTTGGACAAATGGGGGGTAAAGTTCGAGAAAGACGAGACGGGCGAATTCGCGGTAAAAAAGGTGCATCATCTCGGAAACTACGTGCTGCCCATGCCCGAAGGGCATAATGTAAAGAAGATATTATATAGGCTGCTCAAAAAAAACAGGGTGGATGTCACGAATAGGTATAAAGTAACGCGCGTGGCCGTCGGGAAAAACCATCGCGTCTCAGGTGTCATGGCGGTAGATACAAGAACGGCGGAGATTGTATTCATTAAAGCCAAATCGGTAATAATCTGTACCGGCGCGGCCGGGCGGCTTGGTCTCCCATCTTCCGGTTATTTGTTCGGCACATACGAGAATCCTACGAACGCCGGAGATGGATACGCCATGGCGTATCATGCCGGTGCGGAGCTCTCCGGCATAGAGTGTTTTCAAATAAACCCACTGATCAAGGATTACAATGGTCCTGCCTGTGCCTATGTGACCGGACCATTGGGTGGTTACACGGCCAATGCGCATGGGGAGCGGTTTATTGAGTGTGATTACTGGAGTGGTCAGATGATGCTGGAGTTCTTCAGGGAGCTTGAAGGTGGCAACGGACCCGTTTTTCTTAAAGTAAATCATTTGGCTGAGGAGACTATTTCCACAATAGAAAATATTCTGCATACCAATGAGCGTCCCAGTCGGGGTCGCTTCCACAAAGGCAGGGGTACTAACTACCGCGACGATATGATTGAAATGCACATTTCTGAAATTGGATTGTGCAGTGGGCATAGCGCTTCTGGCATATGGGTGAATGAGCGTGCGGAAACGACCATTCCGGGACTCTATGCCGCTGGGGATGTTGCATGTGTGCCGCATAATTATATGTTGGGCGCCTTCGTATATGGTGAGATTGCAGGGTTGGAAGCGGTAAAATATTGTGAGGATATGCGTGGCGAAGAAACGGACAAAGAGTTTATGGTGCGCGAGAGTGAGCGCATTATGCGGCCATTAAAACGGAAAAGCGGCATTACACCCTACCAAGCCGAGTATAAAATTAGACGCTTGGTAAACGATTATCTTCAACCTCCAAAAGTCACCAAGAAAATGGAGCTTGGACTGCGCCGTTTTTCAGAGATTCGTGATGATTTAGAGGGGCTCTGGGCAGATGGCCCGCATAATCTACTGCGCGCCATGGAAGTGCACGATATTCTTGATTGTGCCGAGATGGCAGCGGTTTCATCTCTCTACCGAACCGAAAGTCGATGGGGCCTGTATCACTATCGGGTGGATTATCCAGAGAAAGATGACGATTGGCTTTGTCATGTACAGCTATATAAGGATAGAGAGGGGCGGATGGTATGCAAGAAAATTCCTGTTGAACCTTATATATTCGAACCAGACGCAGATGAGATTCAGGCATATGAACGGCTCAGAATTGTTACCAAGGACATGGTATAAGTTACCGTAGAGGATATTACAATGGCTACAGCATCAATGTCTGTCAAAGTTCCTGTATCTGTCGATGCCGACAAATGCATTGCATCAAAAGGGTGTGCAGTGTGTGTGGATGTATGTCCGCTTGATGTGCTCGTGATCGATATGAACAATGGTGTCGCACTCATGCAATATGATGAATGTTGGTATTGCACCCCGTGTGAGGTGGATTGCCCGACTCACGCATTAACCGTGGATATTCCGTATCTGGTTAAGTGAATGAATGACATTGAAGGAGATATTTAATGCCACGAGATCAAGAAAACTACAATCCTGATCCGGATGTGAGGCGCTTGGCTATAATGAACGCCATAGAGTTGGAGAGAGAGACAGCCTTACGCGTGATTCTCGATGGATTCAATGATACGGAAGGCACTGTTCGCGAAGAGGCGGCTAGAGCGATCGCGGATATTCCGGGGGACCACATGCTGGTGCCCCTGCTCAAGTTGCTGGAAGACGATGATGAAAAAGTCCGTATGACCGCTGCGGAAACCTTGTCGGAGTGCAACGTAAAGGAGT
The DNA here is from genome assembly GCA_021821285.1 of Pseudomonadota bacterium. Classification (GTDB taxonomy): domain Bacteria; phylum Pseudomonadota; class Gammaproteobacteria; order Acidithiobacillales; family Acidithiobacillaceae; genus Acidithiobacillus. Next base: position 1,177 of record JAKACQ010000018.1, on the reverse strand, counting down.
TGAGCGACATATATGAGGCATGGATCACCAATGCGGGTGACTTCGTGAGATCCTCCGTGTTGCGGGCTCTCAGGCCTTTGCGGATCCCTGGGGTGGCCCCCCATGCGCTACAGGGGTTGAATGATGTATCGCAGCCGGTACGTCTGGAAAGCGTCGGTGTCCTCGGCTACTTGCAAGACCCCGCATATGCCCACGATCTATCTAAAGTGGCGGTAAATGATGAGAGTCCGGAGGTGAGGCGGGTTGCCGTCGGAGCGATTAGCTACGTGCTGACGCCAGAGACTTTGGCAGCCGCCCTTCAGGGCTTGCATGACCATGCGTGGCCAGTGCGGGCGGAGGCCGCCGGAACCATGGCGAAATTCGGCGCCGACGGAGCATGTGGCGAAGTGGTCATGGCTATGTCCACAGAGACGCAGTGGCAAGTGATTGCGAAGCTGCTGGTGGCGATAGGCAAAATCAAGTGTCATGACGCGGTATTCGAAGTGGCCGAAATGTTAACCCATCCGATGAGCAATGTGCGCAAGGAAGCCGCCCTGTGTCTTGGAGAAATTGGAAATCCTGTGGCTATCACCAGTCTGCGTGCCGCCCTTTTGGATAGGGACCCGGACGTGAAGAAGATCGCGGCGTGGGCTATCGCAAAACTACAGGCAATATAGGAGCATTTATAATGACGTTTGTGGTTACGGATAATTGTATCAATTGCAAATATACGGATTGTGTCGAGGTATGTCCTGTGGACTGCTTTCATGAAGGCCCCAATTTTCTCGTCATAGATCCAATGGAGTGTATCGATTGTACGCTCTGTGAGCCGGAATGTCCCGCAGGTGCTATTTATAAAGACAGTGATGTACCGTATGAATTTCACGAATTCATTGAGCTGAATGCACAGTTATCCGCCCGGTGGCCGGTGATCACCGAGCGGAGTATTACCGCTGCGGATGCGGACAAATGGGATGGTGTGGCGCATAAAATAGATCATCTCATTGTTTTTGAGCCATAAGCCGGCTTGGAATGGATCATGAGACCTCCCATGCATGAATTCTCCTGTTCAGGACTTATTTCCGATGAGGGTCTTGCGCGATTAGATGAAGCGTTTTTTCACGGTTTGGCGGAGGAAGACCGGTCCCTCGCGGAGGGTTTGCGCGCCTACCGGTCTGGTGGTGAGGGTTTTGAGGGT
>JAKACQ010000062.1:0-11338 GCA_021821285.1 Pseudomonadota bacterium | reverse complement strand
GTCATCTGTGCGGGTGCGTAACGCTCGCGATAATGGAATGCTCCGCCCAGGAGCTTGCCCATATCCAGGGTGCGTGGCCGTGAAGAGAGATTTATCAACACGGCGCGTTGGCCTCTTGGCGATTGAAAAACTGCGCCGATCAGGGTGGGATAAGCGGGCATTTTCCCCAAACGAACGAAGGGTACGGGATGGGCCATCGGTTCGGGAGCGAAGCTTAATGTCTGCAGAGAGATGGCTTCTTTTGCCGCCCGATAAAGAAGGCTTAATGTATAACCACTGGCGCTGCGTTGGTATGGCGGTGCGCTCTGTAGTACGGAAAACATCGGGGAACCGATCAAGGCATGGACTAATGCCATCTGGACATGAGGGGTTTGGGCGAGGAGCAACCCCAGCGTGGCATTATAGAGTCCGTGCACCCAGAGGGCATCAATAGCGTCTGGATGGGGATGGCCGTCCAGACGCAAGGGGCCGAGGTTGTATTCGGTAACCCATATCGGTAACTGCACCAGGGAAGCAGGCAATTCGTATCGCGATTCATCCAAGCCGCGCACCGCTTGGAAAGGCAGGCCGAGCAGCAGGGGTATCGCCGATGTGTCGAGACGGCCTTGGAGCATGGCGCGAGGAATAAGCCGGGCCGGTGACGCATAGTCATGCATGGTTATGGCCTGCACCCCCGCCAGGTGGCCGAGACCGGTGTTCCACTGAGCGGCCCGTGGAGCGGGCCGCTGCCCGGGAACATGCCAAAAACCCACGGCGGCGATGCGCGCCCTGGGGAAGGCATGATGAATAGCCGTAGCCCAGCGCCATGCACGGTGGGCATACGATTGTGGGGTCGGAAAATGTGCTTTGTAACCCGCTTTGGAGAGATAAAATTCGTTACCTAATTCCACGTAACGTACCGGCAGACCTAAATTCCGGGCTTGATGCAGCATGGACAACTGATCGGAAAGTTTGGAGGTAAGCAGATTGAGATCAAAGACGGGGGACGCCCCGGTCGCGTTCACGATGGTCTTGAAACGGGAGAGCGTATAGGGAACGTGGGTGCGATGCTTTGTCCAGCGCAAACGACTCGGAAGATCATGCCGAATGAACCAGCCGGTACGCCAATTCCAGTAATTGGCCAACGTACCGCCCGGATAACGAAGCACCATGGGATGCAAAGCGGCTGCAGCGCGTAACAGGGTGGGATTATCTAACCGGGCGGCATGGATTGCGAACCAGAAATCCAGGTTGAAACCATAAAACCCCGGCGAAAGCCCCTTGGGAAGGCCCGTTAGCGCGACGCGGATGGCTCCAGGGCCAGGGTCCGCATATATGATGGGAGATTGACCGACCAGTGCAATCGCCATGCAAATGGCCACACGGGATGGCAGCCCTGCAGAAAATACGGATCTGGCAAAATTGGACATGACGACTCTCCCTGGCCGACTTATGTCGGGCTTTACGCAGGCACTCCGCCGAGAATCCGGCTGACGGCGCACAAACCAACCAGTTTGTTGAATAATCGCGGCGAAGTGTGCCTAATTTTCCGCTTGTTTTGAGCGGGCTTGCTCGGATTCGTTTGCCAACTCCTTCCGGATCAGATTTGCTAATTCCTGTTCCGCTGCCGCTAGATATTCGTCTGGCGACATGCTGTTCGCGCCATGCCCTGTCAGCAGACGATGCATGCCTTCCATGAACTGACGGTGCCCTTCGATGACGGGATGGTCGTTCCATCCCCGCGATTGGACATAGGCCACCAAAGGGCAGTCCGACAACCTGGAGGATAAAACCAATGCCAAGTCTTGCTGCATCATACACTCCATCAGGGGGCGACGGCGCACATGGGCGGCATAGGCCCCCAGCAGGGTATGGGGAAAATTGGGATCCGGCAGTGGCTCTGGTCGCCAGTCGCGCAACCAGGTCGCCAGCGCGCGCGCCGACATGGGCCGGGCGATGGCGTAACCCTGTACCAGATCCACACCCAGGGCCGCCATGGCATCCAGGATGTCTTCCGTTTCCACCCCCTCCACCACCAGACGCACGCGCAGCCCCTGGGCGAGGGAACGGATGCTCTGCACGAATGCCAGGTTTTCCGGAACTTCCGGCAGGTCACGGATGAAATCCTGATCCAGTTTGATTTCATCAATGGGCAGATGCTTCAGGCGCAGCAACGAGGAATAGGCTGACCCCACATCGTCCAGGGCGATTTTGGCACCAGTTGCCTTGAGGTCGGTCAGTTTTAGCTGCGCCGTCGCGAGGCTCAGAAAATCGCCAGTTTCCAGAAGCTCCATGGTGATGCGCTGGGGATCGATGGGCGACGTGGCCACAGTTTCCGTAAAACAGGAAGCGCAATCGTGACCCACCATGAAATCGGGATCTACGTTGAACGACAGATCCAGAGGAAACCCTTCCTGATCCAGACGCTCCAATAGCTGCAATCCTTGGGCGAGCATGATCCGGCTTAACTCCCGTCGCTCCTCCACAGTCAGCAGCGGGAGGAATTGGTCCGGGGGCAAGATCTGCCCGTTTTCCACGATCCGGGCCAACGCTTCGACGGCGACGATCCGCCTTTTCTGCAGGGAGAGCACCGGCTGGAACCAGGCGATGGCCTGTTCCGCCAACCGAAAGCGGGGTCTCCCGGCCATGTCCGTCGCGGCATGACATCGCCAACAGCCCCAAAAGCGCTTCCGCCTGGATTTCTCCCCCTTGACGACGTACATGGCTTGATCGGCATGGCGCAACAGTTCATCACCTTCGCCTTCATCAAAAGGGTAAACTGTCACACCGACGCTGCCCTTGACCTCGATGGCGGTCCCGTCGGAAAGCACGAAGGGCGTAAAAACCGCTGTCCCGATGCGCTGCATAGTGGTCTCCAGAACATCCAGACTCTGCACATCCTCCAGGAGGAAGGCGAACTCATCCCCGCCAAGCCGCGCGGTCAGATCGTTGGCGCGCAGACCAGCCCGCAATCGCTGTCCCACCTCTTGCAGCAGCGCATCTCCCACGGAATGTCCATAGCGGTCATTCACCGGTTTGAAATCATCCAGATCCAGTAGGCCGACCACCAGCAGCCGATCGTGGCGCCGCGACCGGTTGAGCGCCGGTTCCAAATGCTCCGAGAAGGCCTTGCGGTTCGGCAATCCGGTGAGGGGATCGCTTTGCGCCTCTCTTTTGAGTTCCATCAACATATCGCCCAGATGGGCGAACGCTCCGAAGGGCGACAGGTCGATCCGGGCGAAGTAATCGGATTGGTCCGCATAAACCACGCCGACACCACGCACTTCATCTCCCATGCCAAATGGGAAAATCCCCACGGACGCCGCAGGGGATTGCCCTTGGCACCAGTCCGGAGCATTGGCGGCATGGGGATCCACTGCCACGGGCCGCCCGCTGCGGATGGCCTGCCGGAGCGGGTCCTGTTCCGTCAGGACGATGCGATGCGGCACCAATCGCTGCTTCCCGGCCACATGCGCGGGGACGATCTCCACAGCGGCCGCAGGAACGACCGCAAACCATACCGCGCGTAATGACGGGGAAACGGCGACCAGCCGGTCGCAAACCTGCGCAAAAACCTCTTCCGGTGTTCCCACGCTGGTCATATGGGACGTGGTGTCCAGTAATACCCGGGCCACGGCCATCTGCTCATTTTCCTCCGCATGCCGGGCCTTTTCATAGGCGGCAAGCTGGACCGCCATGTCATAGAGCACCCGCTTGATGAGCGCTTGGCGCAGCATCCTCCGGTCTGCCGGTGATAAAGCCGGAAGACCATCCATTTGCGTCTCCAGATGCTCGATGTACAGGCGATAAGCGCCCACCACCCAGATAGGAGATACGCCCCACTGATGATGAGTGGCGCCGATATGTTCGAGTTCGCTTTCGCGCTTCCCATCCATGGGAGAAAGCAGCATGCGCCGGTAATGCTCCGCCTGTTTCCCCGTCAGATGGCGCAGATGCTGCTCGTCGAAGTCACGGAAAACCGCGGCGGTTTCCGGGTGAGAGAGCAGGAAAGCGTAAAACCGTTGTGCCAATACATCCGCTGATCCGGCCAAAGTATCCGCATGAGTATGCACCAAGGCGAGTTCTTCGGGGCGGATATCGAGAAACCGCTTCCAAGCACATGTATGGCTCATAGGATACCGTTGATGGGGTCACCCTTGATCGCAAAGCCCACTATACGGATTCCTTTTTTTCGTTGTGAAGCATCCATACCGTTCATTGATCTCCTGCCCTGGAATGTCGGAATGCCCGGAATGTCATCCGTCGGTGCGAGTATAACCCGGTTTTGCTCCCTTGTGACTGTTCAGCCTGAGACCCAAGGCTGCGGCACATTCACTCCGGTCGCGGTAGAGACAGCAGTTACCTACTACCCCCGCACAGATCCGTACGAGCGGAATTACCGCATATGGCTCCTACCTCAGGTTATGGCGCGAACCTTTGCGATGAGTGGGGATGAACCAGTTTTACTGGAGGATCGTCAGTCATTGGGTAGCAAACCAACCCAGCCGATTCTGGCTACAGCTGTGTGTGAATCCCAGAAAGTCGAAGGTCTCCGGCTTACTCAGCCCTCGCTCCTTCCGCTGAGCCGCAGCAAATCGCCCGAAGAGAAGGCAACATGCTTGACACTTTTTCGGCAAAATACCGGTCTTCTGCCAGTGGTCGTTGAGGCCCTTGCCGTCGGGGTCCACGATCATCGTGGCGATGTTCATGACGTCCTTGACCTCGAAAGGCGTGCCAATGCGCACTTCTTCCAGCGGGTTGAAGTGACAGCATTGCGCTTTCTGGTGGCCGATGTCTTCATCCCCATCCAAACCGAAACCCGGATTGAACTTCAGGACGCGCTGGCCGATGGCTCGCCGCCAGCCCGCCGTCAATAGATAGTTCTCACCCTTGATGTCGTGGACCACCACGGATTTTCGCCAGCCGCCCAGCAGGGTGGGCAATACCAGCCCGACGCCCTTACCGGAACGGGTCGGCGCGAAGGCGATAATGTGCTCGGCTCCTGCATGCTGCAGGTAGCGCAGGTGGCCCTTGTCATCGGGATAGCCGCCGACGTAACAGATCCGGCGGGATGGGCTGCGGGGTTTGGCTTTCGGGTCCGGCAACAGCGCCATTTGCGCAACCTCTTTGGCCGTCGCCCAGTGCGCCGACCCGTGCAGATCCGTCTCGAACATGGATCGCTGCTTTCAGGGGCACGTAACCCGGAAAGAAGTTCGCCGTGTATTTGCCGATGAACAGGCGCACGGCGAGGGTGGAAAACAGGAAGCTGCCGAACAGGCCGGCCATGACCGTGAGGGTCAGGGCGATGTTCGCGGCATTGCGGGCGTCCCGCTGCGCCTTGTAGTCCAGGATGTTCTGATCTGGTGTGTGCATAAAAGGATAACCCTGCGGGGCGCAACCCCAATAACGGATAGACGTTATCGGGGTATAGCGGTTGCTTCAGGTGGGTGTGTCAGGCACCCATGGAAGCCAGGCACGCCAGAGACATGCTTTTGGCGGTGGCCATAATGACACTTGCCTGTTTGTCGCCCGCACGCGCCTGCTCAAGGATGCTCGCGCGATACGCATGGTCGCTGAAAAACCGTACTGCACATCGATTCCAAGGGTTGAGGTGTTCCATTCTACTATCCTCGTGTTGGTTGAACGTGAGAGGAATAGCATACGTGGTAACGGGATAGGTGACGGTCAAACCTTGACGACAGCCTGGGCACCCAGCCCAGCTTAAGTACATCATTATTTTAATCCACGCCATTCTGCCCTCAAGAGCGGTGACCGCAGGCTGAGGGCGAGGAGAATGTCAAAAGGTTACGGTTGACATTAATAAAGTATTATTGCTAGCTTAAAAAGAATGCAGGTTTATGTGTATTCAGTGTCAGGTATTCATGATGCAGTAAATTCTGTCATTGAGTTAATGGGGAGTGATATTACGTAGGAATAGGAGTGCCCATGGCGGTTATCACCGGCATCAGTTTTGGCTACACCCCTACCAACACCGGGAATGCTGCTCCAGCCTACCACGGTGTCTGATCAGCCACCCATAGCTGCGGGATCGCTACAGGGGTCCGTAAATCATAGGGAGAGTAACCCATATGAAACGCATTGCACGCAATTTGTTGTCAGGACATGGTGTTTTTAGTTTCGGCAGCACCTTGGCCTTAGCCGATATGGGATCGCCCGCGGGCCTGCTCGACAGCCCGCCAGCACAGCGACCCAATCTGGACAGGGCACCCCTACCTCGATGATGCCAACGCAGTCGACTCAGGGTCCTCACGTTGTTCACAAGGGGTTGCATCACTTTGCATCGGCCATTGTGGCCGCTCGTCCAATCGACAAGCAGGTGTGTGAGGTGATGTCGGCGGAAAAAACGACTGTCACCCAAATTAGATGTTCGTAAATACGGAACGAAAATAATGCACGTTTTAATTCAGAATTATTTCACGCCAGTGAAGTAAGAAATGCTGTTGAAAAAAGGCACAAACAGATCCTGCGTTCGCTCAACTTACGGAAACAATCATGAAGGCCATGGGCTAGCTGTTGATTTTAAAAAACACGTTTGGCGGTAACCGCATACTGCCCGCCACCGCGTGGGTTTTTTTGGGGCTGGCGAGCGTGACCGTACCCGCAGCTTCCACCACGCCCCAGTTCGAGGTGAACGCGCAACATTTGGCGTTCACCCCGGATAAGATCGGCAGTTTTGATACCTTCATCGGTCAGCGCATAATTGCTCCACCATCAGTAGATGGAGGGACCCTGTTGGTGACAACGGGGAAGGCGGGACACCGCCAGAAAGGGCAGGTGCTGCGCATTGATGCGCGGACAGGCGCCATTTTATGGCGGACCGCTTTGGGCAACATCACCATGACGCAAGCGATCGTGGCGGGTCATCACATAATAGTTGGGCTCGGCGGGAAGCGTATGTTCGCGGTCAATGCGGGCTACTCCTGCCGTTCCCGATTTCCCCACGCCATCGCGGCACTCCAGGCGGCTACCGGCAAGATGGTCTGGGAATATGCCACACACTGTCAGGATATGCCGACGCCTGCCTATGCGCACCATGAAATTCTAACACCTACCGGAGGCAGGCGTTTCATCGCCTTGGACGCCCGCACGGGGAAGTTGCTTTGGCAGATACCCCTCGGTGGATGGTCGGCGATGTCTTCCCCTGCCAGAGTTGGCTCGAATCTTTATTTCGGAACGGACAATCTCTTCACGCACCGCAATGATTTCTATGATATCGACTGGCGAACCCGCAAAATTCGTTGGTCGCGGAATTTCGCGCATACCGTCAATCTTGCAGAAGCCTCCCCAGTGGTGTGTGGGAACGCCGTGTTTACGGCGTTCATGCGTAAGGATTCCTATGACCTGTGGGACATTCTGGTACATCTCTGGAAGCACACCCCGATGCGTGACTTTACCTTCGAGGTGGTGAGCCTGGACGCGGTGACTGGGAGGTTGCTCCACCGAAAAAGTATCTATACCCGTCACCTACCACCGTGCGCATGGGTTCATGAGCGTATCATCGGCAGCGAAATATATTGGAAGAATTGGGTAGTGGCGGCGCTACGGAAAATCGGCCACGCCATCCATATACCGTCCCTGTTTTCCAGTATGCACAAGTCCGATCCGACGCATCCGGGAATCTATGATCCCCCCCTCACCGCGTGGCATCATATCATTTATGTCGAGCCGCGCTTGACCAAGCGTCTGTATGCGTTGGATGCGCGTACCGAAAGAATTCTCTGGACCTTCCGGACCGGGGCGGATATCAGCAATCCCAACATATACCATGGGACCCTCTATACGGTGAATGCCCAGGGAATGTTGTATGTGTTGGATGCGCGAACCGGTAAACTGATACATACTGAAAGACTTGCGACTGGTACGGTTGGACCATCCGATGGGCTGCTCAGCCCGCAGGCCTTTGTCGTTGGGGGTACCTCCGGGAACTTGGTCTCTCTGCCTATTGGGCACATGAATATGGTCGATGGCATCGACAAAAGTATCCATTGAAGTAAGTGGGTATAACGGACGGGGGGTAACGGGATAGGCTATCGCCACCCCATCAGCGCGGCATATGCCTGCGCCCGATCTTCACCGTACTGTGCTCACGCAAAAACACCAGTTGGTTCGCCCGCTGGCGTAGCCGTTCCGCTTTCACGGCTTCCCGTTTGATCCGGCGCTTTTCCAGGTCATCAAGGAAGAGATCGTAAGGTATGTAACGAGGGTGCCGTTGATTTTGAAGGGCAGCCGCATGGCCTCGCACAGGTTGCGCAGTAAATGAACCTGATCACGCAGACCACCCCCGGCGGCCCAAAGTCGTCGCCGTCCCAGGCACCGTCGGGCAGCGCGGTCCCCGCCCCGCCGATCAGCCTATCGGCGGGGATGTTCACCGCGTCCCCCTGAATATCCAGTCCGGATAAGTCAAGATCCCCCATGTAATTACTGAGCATGGACTCCAGAAAATCCAGCAGTCCCCTATAGTTTTCAATTCCATCCAAGGCCTCTCAGCGTATCAAGCATCCTAGCAACCCTCTCTCCACCCCACCTCTTCATGATATAACATCAAAAAGCACTGGAATCCAAACTCTGGGCCACCGCCGACAAGCTGCGCGGGCACCTGGACGCCGCCGACTACAAGCATGTGGTGCTGGGCCTCATTTTTCTGAAGTACATCTCGGACCGTTTTGCCCAGAGGCATGCGGAAATCATCCGGGAAGAAGCGGGCGCTTACTCAGAAGACCGCGACGAATACACGGCGGAAGGCGTGTTTTGGGTACCCGCATCGGCACGCTGGCATGTAGTGCAGGCCGCCGCCAAGCAGACGGACATCGGCAAGCGCATCGACGAGGCCATGACCGAAATCGAAAAGGAAAACCCCAAGCTCAAGGGCATCCTGCCCAAGGGCTATGCCCGCCCTACCCTCGACCAACGCCGCCTAGGCGAACTGGTGGACCTCATCGGCACCATCGGCTTGGGCACGGCGGAACACCAGGCCCGTGACACCCTGGGCCGCGTCTATGAATACTTTTTGGGGATGTTCGCCAGCGCGGAAGGCAAACGCGGCGGCGAGTTCTACACCCCGGCTTCCGTGGTGCGGGTGCTGGTCACCATGCTGGCCCCCTATAAGGGACGCATCTATGACCCTTGCTGCGGATCGGGCGGCATGTTCGTCCAGTCGGAAAGTTCATCGAGGCCCACGGCGGCAAGGTGGGCGACATCAGCGTCTATGGTGAGGAATCCAACCCCAATACCTGGAAACTGGCCCTCATGAAAGTCGTTCGAGAAGAAATGCACCATCAGGAATGATGAGGAACAATAACCGAAAAGGGTCGGTGTATGCCAACTGAATGGACGGAAATGGCGCTTGGGGAACTGTGCTTAAAAATCACTGATGGTTCTCACAGCAGCCCACCATCAGTGCCCGTTGGCAAGCCAATGGCATCCGTTAAGGATTTGACCCCGTTCGGCCTTGACTTCGTCAAAGGTTTCGCCATTGGTCTGCCAGAGCGTTCAGCCCAGAAAAATCGCCCAGCCTGCTGCCGACTACAGCGATAATCATAAAAAGGATGATGACGCTATGGAACCTGGTGAGTTCCCCGTAAGCCAGCGCCATATTCTCGTTTCATCTCATTTCTTGCCGTAAGTTGCATCGTGGTCCGGGGCAACGGTTAAAAACCGCAAGTAGTCTCCATCCCGGTAGGCGGTCGCTCTGCGGGATTGCGTGATCCGTAGCGAGTAGATGGCAGCAATACCTTTGGGCGGCGTCACACTCAGAATTTTCTCCCATCGCAGCCCCTTATCCCGGTAGACCTGATCCCAGGTCATTTGCAAAATCTTTCTCAAGGTCTCCAGAGCCGAATGGCGTTCTGGCTTGGGCAAGGCAAGCAGGTTTTCCTGGAATACCGGATTATTCAGGTCCAGACGAACCGGATCACCCACGGGTCATTTGATCCAGAGCGTGCTGGGTGTCGGTATCATCCGCCGGATGCGCCGACGCCCAAGCCATAGCATGTTGCAGATCGCTTTGTGCCTTTGGCGTGTTCAGCCAAAGCTCATTGTCAGGGATTACCGTCACTGTCCGTACCAACCATACCCCGGGCTCTTGTTCTTCCACGCATACTTGACGGCCCGCATACCGTTTGCCAAAAGAAATCTGGCCATTGCTCCCAATCGTTTTAACGTCCTGCATGATAGCCTCCCTGACCGCATTACTACACGCATGCACTATAGCACAAAAAGGATGCACCCCAACTAACGCTTTGACCATCCACGCTCCAAAAATGACTGCCACTGGTAAAAAAGGTGCGCATATTCATTCCTGAAATCTTCAATGGTACAGAGCGTCCATATCCACGCCCATATCCGCCCCCAAGGCCACATCACGCAGAATTTCCGCCCACCAGGGCAGAGGCTCCATGCTTTGCCGGAGGATAGTGCCCCTCTCTATTTCCAAGAGTAAGGGCGGCTGATAGTCGGCCTGCAGGTTCAGGTCCACCGTCGCGCGGTTATCGTACACGCGCAGGCGCCGCGCAAGATGCGCGACCAGCGCGGCGTGGGTAAAACCGCTGAACAGATTGCGTTCAATCTGGGCCTCTGGAATATCTACCCCATCACCGCGTGGCAATTCCATTCGTTTGAATTTGGCTTCCTGCAACTGTTGAAATACGCCTGGCGTCAGTCCGCCGTCGGCGTGCTCAGGACAGGCCACATGCCAGTATGCGCCACTGACCAATAAGGTACCCGGCAAACCGCATTTCTCGCAGATACGGCGTGAGCGGTCGCAATAATCATCCACGATTTTCGACAGTTCGTCCCCTTGTGCGTCCGTCAGCGTCGAGTCGTAGCCATGGTAATAGCGCAGCGTCCCGAATTTCTGTTTGACCTGGGTGACGTGGATACCTATGTCGTTCTCCTGGCAGTAGGTCTCTACGGCCTGAGACAAGGCGCGGAGTAGTGGATACCAGCCGTCTTCGCACCAGAAATGACTTTCCCGGCAGTCGCTGTAGAGTGCTGGATAATCCCGTTGCAAGGCGTGTTCCAGGGCGATGTCCATGTGTTTTTCTCCTGTATCTCATTTAGAGCGCGGGCGCGTTTCCCAGCGTTACGCTCTCCATGTCGGTTGCTGTGGCCATCCACCCCTGCTGTTGCTGATGGCAAAACAGGGTCAAGCCCTGATCGCGGTATCGCTCAGCCTGATCCAGATGGGCAGCCCCCGTATCCAGAAACACATGCCCGGCGACCTGCAACAAGCGGCCTTCCCGGGGCGGCGTGATGGTGTGCCCCACATAGGTGCGGGACAACGCGGCCGGGACAATGGGTATCTCGTGGGACAGGGCATAACGCAAGCTCCGTCCCCACA
>JAKACQ010000017.1:0-48395 GCA_021821285.1 Pseudomonadota bacterium | reverse complement strand
TTACGTCGCCCATCACAATACGAATCCCAAGCCCTTCATCTGGACCAAAACCGCACGGGATATCCTGCAAAAGGTCATCCGCGCTAATGGCCATTTAAGCAGCAAACAAAATGCAACACTACACTAGCGCCCAACCTCAACAGCTACATCAATGGCTACTCGCCCAACATCCGCGCCATTTTCGAGAGATTCAAGCTTTGGCGAGCAAATCGAACGCATGAGCGAGAAGAATCTGCTATTTAAGGTGGTGCAGAAGTTTGCCACCTTTGACCTGAGTTTTGCGAGCCTGTCAGCGGATCAAGCCGCTATACAGATGGGCTATGTGTTCGAAGAGCTGATCCGGATCGGTGCCGAACAGTCCAATGAAGAGGCCGGCGAGCACTTCACGCCGCGCGAAGTCATCAAACTGATGGTCAACCTGCTGCTGTCGCCCGAGCAGGACCTGCGCCGCAGCCACGTCGTCAAAACCATCTACGACCCGGCTTGCGGCACGGGAGGGATGCTATCGGTGGCCGAGATGTATATCCGCGATCTCAACAGCGATGCCAAGCCGCATCTCTACGGCCAGGACTGGAACGACGAGGCCTGGGCCGTCTGCCGTTCGGACATGCTCATCAAGGGCGAAGACGCCGACAACATCGCACTGGGCGACACCTTCACCAAGGACGCCCACGCCCGCGACGAACAGGGCCAGAAGCGCCGCTTCGACTACATGCTCGCCAATCCGCCGTTTGGCGTGGAGTGGAGGCAGCAACAACGCATCATCGAGCACGAGCGCGACACCCTCGGCTACCAGGGCCGCTTTGGCGCGGGCACCCCGCGCATCAACGACGGGGCCTTGCTGTTCCTGCAGCACATGATCGACAAGATGCGCCCCGCAGTCGAAGGCGGCAGCCGCATTGGCATCGTGTTCAATGGCTCGCCGCTGTTCACCGGCGACGCAGGCGGTGGCGAATCGGAAATCCGCCGCTGGATCATCGAGAACGACTGGCTGGAAGCTATCGTCGCCTTGCCCGAGCAGCTTTTCTACAACACCGGCATCAGCACCTACATCTGGGTGTTGACCAACCACAAGGAGCCGCATCGCAAGGGCAAGGTGCAGCTCATCGACGCCCGCAACCACTGGGTGCCGATGGAAAAAAGCCTCGGCAACAAGCGCCGCCGCATTGGCGACCCCAGCGACAAGCCCAAGGACCCGGACTACATCGGCGATATCACCAGCCTGCACGGCCAGTTTCAGGAAGGCGCCAGCCGTTGGGTGCTGTTCGATAAGGGCGGGAAGGTGGTGACTTTGACCAGCGCTGCGCCAGATGAGCCTGCGCCCGAAGGGCAAACGTGGAAAGAACTGGTCGTCAGCAAACTGTTCGACAACGAGGATTTCGGCTACCACAAGATCACCGTCGAGCGCCCGCTGCGCCTGAACTTCCACGCCACATCGGAACGCATGGCCCGCCTGGAAGACGAAACCGCCTTCAAAAACCTGGCCACCAGCGCCAAGAAGGACGGGGCCGCTCGCCTGAAAGATATCGAAATCGGTGAGGCCCGCCAGCAACAGATCCGCGAACTGCTGGCCGAATTTGCCAGGCGTCACCCAGAGCAAATCAATGACCGCAAGGTGTTCCTGGAGCGCCTCAAGCCCATTGACCGTGAACTCGGCGTGCGTCTGGGCGCCCCTGAACTGAAGGCCGTGGTCAATGCCCTGGGTGAGCGCGACGAGAACGCCGAAATCTGCCGCCACCGCGATGGCGAGGCCGAGCCCGATGCCGAACTGCGCGACACAGAGAATGTGCCGCTGAGGGAAAGTATCCAGGCCTACTTTGAGCGCGAAGTGCTGCCCCACGTGCCCGATGCCTGGATCGATCACAGCAAGACCAAGATCGGCTACGAGATCCCGCTCAACCGCCACTTCTACCGCTACGAGCCGCCGCGCGAGCTTTCCGTGATCGAAGCCGAAATCAAGGCGCTGGAGGCCGACATCGTGCGCCTGCTGGGCGAGGTCACGGCATGACCGTGTGTACGGATATTGCCCGCGTGGCAGTCCTCGGGGTGCAAGTCGGCGCTTGCCCAAATACGCCCATTGGGCATATACTCCGCAGCAACAACACCCCCCAAGCCTATCCTGCAGTTCGCTGCGGTGACGCTCAAACCGGGGGGTTACTTTTTCCTGGATTGACCGACGCTGCTCAAACCTCTAAAACTGTTAATAACACACCCGCCATGCCTCTCAACGATGCACACTCTGGCGGGTTTTTTATGTCCGGAGTTTGCCGATGAGTAAACATGGCAAACCCATGACGACTGTTGGGTATAACGATCAACCGCCTGTGGACCAGATGTTAACGGATATTCGCTCTGTCATTGAGCGCGCCCGTCAGCAGGCAAGCACGGCTGTGAATGCCGCTCAAACCTACATGTATTGGCACATCGGCCAGCGCATTCATACTGAGTTGCTGGGCAGCGAACGTGCTCCTTATGGCGCTCAGATTGTCGCAACAGTGTCACGACAATTGGTGCTGGAGTACGGACGCGGTTTTGCCGAGAAAAACCTGCGTCGCATGGTGCAGTTTGCCGAAGCCTATCCGGATGAACAAATTGTCGCGACACTGTTACGACAATTGAGCTGGAGTCACTTTTTGGCGCTGCTGCCGCTGAACAAGCCTTGCCAGCGCGACTTCTATGCTGAGATGTGTCGCATCGAAGGCTGGGGCGTGCGTACGCTGCGTGAGCGCATCGACTCCATGCTTTACGAGCGCACCGCCCTTTCCAAACAGCCCGACGCACTTATCCAGCAAGAGTTGATCACCCTGCGCAGCAAGGGCGAAATCGCCCCAACGCTGGTGCTGAAAGACCCCTACTTGCTCGATTTTCTCGGCCTGACCGACCGCTTTCTGGAACGTGACCTCGAAGACGCCATCCTGCGTGAGCTGGAAACCTTTCTGCTTGAACTGGGTTCGGGTTTTTCGTTTGTCGCCAGGCAAAAACGCATCCAACTCGACGGCGATGATTTTTACATCGACTTGTTGTTCTACAACCGCAAGCTCAAGCGTCTTGTGGTCGTGGAACTCAAGCAGGGCAATTTCAAACCCGAATACAAAGGCCAGATGGAGCTGTATTTGCGCTGGCTGGCCAAGTTTGAGACTGAGCCGGGCGAAAACCCGCCGCTGGGCCTCATTCTGTGCGCGGGCAAAAACAGCGAACAGATCGAACTGTTGGAGCTGGATGCCTCTGGCATCCATGTAGCCGAATACCTGACCGTATTGCCACCGCCGGAAGTCCTGCACTTGAAATTGCACGAAGCCATTGAAACAGCCCGTGCGCGGATAGAGGCGAAAGAATGTGATGCTGGGCAGGAGAAGATGGCATGAAATACGCCGTGTACAAGGAATACAAAATCAGTCCGATGGCTTGGCTTGACCAATTGCCGACCCACTGGAGCGCAGCATCACTTCGCTGGGTGTCGAAGCGCTACGCAGGTGGCACATCCGACAAGGACAACGAAGCTTATTGGGAAGATGGAGAAATTCCGTGGATCAATTCGGGAGCCGTGAACGATGGCTATATCACCCAGCCATCTGAGCTGATCACCCGCGAAGGTTTTGCCAACAGCAGTGCCAAGTGGATTTCGAAAGGCGCACTGGTCATGGCGCTGGCTGGACAGGGCAAGACCAAGGGCATGGTGGCACAGCTAGGCATTCCGACGACCTGCAACCAGTCTATGGCGGCGCTGATCCCAAATTATCGTTTCGAGCCGCGTTACCTGTACTACTGGCTCACAGCCAATTACCAGAACATCCGCAACCTGGCCGGTGGCGAAGCGCGTGATGGTTTGAACCTTGAAATGCTGGGTTCAATCCCCTGCCCGGTGCCGCCGGTCGACGAGCAAAAAACCATCGCCCGCTTCCTCGATGCCAAGACCGCGCAGATCGACGCGCTGGTGGCTCAGAAGCGGCAACTCATCGACAAGCTCAAGGAAAAGCGCAGCGCCCTGATCGCCCGCACCGTCACCCGTGGCTTGCCGCCCGAAGCCGCCAAGGCAGCGGGGCTGGAGCCGCATCCGGAGATGAAGAATTCTGGGGTGGATTGGCTAGGCGAGGTGCCGGAACGGTGGAAGGTTTTGCCACTGAGACGGCTTATCAAGTTCGTGAAAACAGGAAACACACCAAGCGGTGCAGAAGACCATCACTTTGAGGAAAATGGCTTTAACTGGTATTCGCCGAGCGACTTTTCCGACGATATTTACCTGGGGCTCGCAAACAGGGCCTTGTCAGCTGAAGGCAAAACAGAGGTTCGGATCTTTCCAGAAAAGACTGTGATGCTCGTGGGAATTGGTGCAACCATTGGAAAAGTCGGGATAGCCTTGGGTGAGTGCTCATGCAATCAGCAAATTAACGCAATTGGCTGCAATTCCAAACTTGATCCCGTTTTTGCAACTTACTACCTAAAGATTTTGCGTGATTTCATTGTGAAGTGCGGGAAATTCACAACTTTGCCAATCATCAATCAAGATGAAACCAAAAATCTAGTTTTTACGGTTCCCCCACTTTCGGAACAGTCGGCTATTGCAATCTATCTTGATCGTGAGACCATCGAAATCGATCGATTGATGGTTCAGGTTGATGAGGCAATCTCTCGACTCACCGAATACCGCCAAGCCCTCATTACCTCCGCCGTCACCGGCAAGATCGACGTGCGGGCAGTCGCAAGCCTTGAGACGGAGATGGCCTGATGCAGCCTTACACCCCTGATGCCTTACCACTTGCCGGCCTGGACTACGCCCGCCTGATTGCCCACATCGGCCCGGCCAATGCAGCGCTGGCGCGGTATGACGGACTGCTGCAAAGCGTCATCAACCCCGGTGTAATGCTCTCGCCCTTGACCAACCGCGAAGCGGTGCTGTCGTCCAAAATCGAAGGTACGCAGGCGACTGTGGACGAGGTGCTGGAATACGAGGCCGGGCTGGAGTTTGGTGGTGAGAAGGCCAAGGACATTCAGGAAATCGTCAATTATCGCAAGACGCTGGTCATTGCGTCTGAGTATGTGCAAGAGCGCCCAATCACGCTGGCGCTGGTGAAGCAAATGCACGCGGTGCTGATGGACAGCGTGCGCGGTGCCAACAAAACACCGGGCGAGTTCCGGCGCGATCAGAACTGGATCGGCCCGGCGGGTTGCACCATCGAGCAGGCGAGCTTTGTGCCACCGTCGCCATTGCAGTTGCTCGACCATTTGCAGGCGTGGGAGCGTTATCTGGCCGGCACCGACCTTGACCTGCTGGTGCAGGTGGCAGTGGTGCATGCCCAGTTCGAGTTGATTCACCCGTTCAAGGACGGCAATGGGCGCATTGGCCGCCTGCTGATTCCGCTGTTTTTGTACCAGAAGCGGGCACTGGCCAGCCCAATGTTCTACCTCAGCGATTATTTGGAGTCCCATCGGGAGCTGTATTACGCCGGGCTGCAAGGTGTCAGCCGAGAGGGCGACTGGACGGGTTGGATCGCGTTTTTCTTACAAGCCATCACCCAACAAGCCCAGGCAAACACCGAGCGGGTGCGCGAGATTTTGGCCTTATATGAACGCATGAAGCAGCAGATCACCGAGCTGACCCGTTCGCAGCACGCCATCACGGTGCTGGATGCGTTGTTTGATCGTCCGATTTTTCAGTCCAGTGACTTTGTGCAACGCACCGGCATCGCCAAGCAAACAGCGCTGCCTTTTTTGCGCAAACTGCGCGAGGCGGGGGTGCTGCACCCGTTGCGGGAACAAAGCGGGCGGCGTTCGGCCATTCTGGCTTTCAAGGAATTGCTCAACAGCGCGGAAGGCAGGCAAGTCATTTGAGTCCGGGCTAGCACAGACAACACGACTTGTGTCCAGTTTTTTTTGAAAACCAATACACAAAACGTTTTGTGTGGTTCTGGTCAGACACAAACCAAGGGATAAGACATGGCGCAAACCAGCGAAAGAGCCTTTGAGAACTACCTGGAGCAGATGCTGACCAATGGTGGCTGGCAATCCGGCACCAATGCCGAATGGGACAAGGCGAGGGCGCTGTTCCCGGCGCGGGTGTTTGCTTTCATCGAAGCCACCCAGCCCAAGCTGTGGGCCGAGATGGTGGCGCAGCACGGCAGCAACATCCAGCCGATGCTGCTGGATGCCTTGGTCAAGGAACTGGAGATCAAGGGCAGCCTGCACGTGCTGCGCCACGGCTTCAAGTTCTACGGCAAGCTGTTCCGGCCGGCCTATTTCAAACCGGCCCATGCGCTGTCGCCCGATGTGCTGGCGCTGTATGCACAAAACCAGCTCACCGTGACGCGGCAGGTGCCATGCCACCCCGGCGACCACAGCACGGTGGACATGGTACTGGCGGTCAATGGCCTGCCGGTGACCACCATCGAGCTGAAAAACCCCGGCACGCATCAGACCTGGCGCCACGCCATCAAGCAATACCAGAGCGACCGCGACCCGCGCGCGCC
Organism: Pseudomonadota bacterium; assembly: GCA_021821285.1. Taxonomy (GTDB): domain Bacteria; phylum Pseudomonadota; class Gammaproteobacteria; order Acidithiobacillales; family Acidithiobacillaceae; genus Acidithiobacillus. The sequence continues at coordinate 41,931 of JAKACQ010000017.1, read as the reverse complement.
GCTGTTCGAGTTCAAGAAACGCGCGCTGGTGCATTTTGCCGCCGACCCCGACGAAGTGTGGATGACCACACGGCTGGCGAAAGAAAAAACCTTTTTCTTGCCCTTCAACCGGGGCAGTCATCCGGGACAGATTCAGTGCGGCGCGGGCAACCCGCGGCACCTCAGCGGCTACCGCACCGGCTACTTCTGGCAGGAAACCCTGCAGTGCGATAGCTTTCTCGACATCCTCGGCCACTTCCTGTTCATCGATAAAGACGAACAGAAGGTGGACGACGGCCGGGGCGGCAAGAAGCTGGTCACCACCGAGAAGCTGGTGTTCCCGCGCTACCACCAACTCGATGCGGTGCGCGCTGGTGGCAGCGGCTCGCGTGGAGAGCGCTGGCCACAATTACCTGATCCAGCACTCAGCGGGCAGCGGCAAGACCAACAGCATCTCGTGGCTGTCGCACCGGCTGGCTAGCCTGCATAACGCGCAGGATCAGAAGGTGTTCGACTGCGTGATCGTCATCACCGACCGCAAGGTGCTGGACAAGCAGTTGCAGGACGCGATCTACCAGATCGAACACGCGCAGGGTGTGGTCAAGGCGATTGACCAGGACGCCAAGCAACTGGCTGATGCCTTGATCGATGGCACCAAGATCGTCATCACTACGCTGCAGAAGTTCCCCTTTGTGCTGCGCGGCCTGTTGCACGCGGCTGGTGCGGAGAATCAGGACAAGGCCAGCGACGAGGAAAAGGCGCGGGCCAAGGCATGGCAGGAGGCGATCGCCGCGCGCCGCTACGCGGTGATCGTGGACGAGGCGCATTCCAGCCAGACCGGCGAAACGGCCCGCGAGCTCAAGAGCATCCTGGGCGCCAATGCGCAGAACGGTAACGGCGAGGATGAAGCCGATTGGGAAGACCGCCTGAATCAGATCATGGCTTCGCGTGGCCAGCAGCAGAACCTGAGCTTCTTTGCCTTCACCGCTACGCCCAAGGGCAAGACGCTGGAGCTGTTCGGCCGCGAGGGCGCGAGCGGCAAGCCGGAGGCCTTCCACACCTATTCGATGCGCCAGGCCATCGAGGAGGGTTTCATTCTCGACGTACTGCGTAACTACACGACTTACAGCACCTGGTTCAAGTTCGTGAAGACGGTGGAGGACGACCCGGCCATCCCGAAAAAGAAGGGTGCCAAGGCGCTGGCCAAGTTCAAGGAACTGCACCCGCACAATATCGAACAGAAGACGGAAGTCATCGTCGAGCACTTTCGCGAGCACGTCCGCCATCAGTTGGGCGGCCGCGGCAAGGCGATGGTGGTCACGGCCAGCCGGATTCAAGCCGTGCGTTACAAGCTGGCTTTCGAGCGTTACCTCGCAGAAAACCATCTCACCGATATCCGACCGCTGGTAGCCTTCAGCGGCACGGTGAAGGACCCGGATACCGGTATCGAATACACCGAGCCGGGCATGAACCCGGATGTGGTCACCGGCAGGTCCATCCCGGAAAGCCAGTTGCCCGAGCGTTTCGACTCCAGCGATTATCAGGTGCTGCTAGTCGCCAACAAGTACCAGACCGGCTTTGACCAACCACTGTTGTGCGCAATGTATGTGGACAAACGCCTGGATGGCGTTCAGGCCGTGCAGACGCTGTCGCGTTTGAACCGTAAGATCGTCGGCAAGGATGAGCCTTTCGTGCTGGACTTCGTGAACAAGCCCGAGGACATCTACGCGGCGTTCAAGCCATATTTCGACGCCACCAGTCTGCAGGAATCGGCCAACCTTGAAATGCTGCCCAGCATCAAGCACGAGCTGGATCAAATGCAGATCTACCACTGGAGCGAGGTCGAGGCGTTTGCCCGCATCTTCTACCGCCAGCCGGATCGGCAGAACCCAGCCGATCACGCCCACATGCAGCGCCACCTGCAACCGGCGGTGGATCGCTTCAAGGCCATCGAAGACGATGAGGTGAGGGCGGCCTTCCGCGACAAGCTCGGTGGCTATGTGCGGATGTATTCCTTCCTGAGCCAGATCCTGCCCTACGCGGACCCCGATCTGGAGATGCTCTATAGCTATGGTCGCCTTCTCTGGCCGCATCTGCCGTTGGATTGCGACAACACCGTGGTCAAGATCGGCAATGAAGTGGAACTGCAGTACTACCGGCTACAGCGGGTTTCCAGCGGTCCGATTGAACTGAAGGTCGGTGAGCCCGAAGGCGTCTACAGCCCCACCGACGTGGGCACTGGCAGGGCCAAGGAAGAAAAGGCGCCGCTGTCCGAGATCATCCAGGTGCTTAATGAGCGTTTCGGTACGACCTTCACCGAGGAAGATCGTCTCTTCTTCGATCAGATCAAGGCCCGTGCGACCAGCAACAGCCAAGTGATCCAGACCGCGATGGCCAACCCGTTGGACAAGTTCCAGTTGGGGGTGCGCAAGCTGATCGAGGACCTGATGATTCAGCGCATGGCCGAAAACGACAAGATCGTGACCCGCTATATGGACGATGGTGATTTCCAGCGCACGGCATTCCCGATACTGGCACGCGAGATCTTCGAGGCGGTGCATGCGACGCGAAAAGCTGCGGGCGATGGTGCCTGATCATGGCACGGACAACCCTGTCTTACCTCCCCAACGCCCTTTCAATCTTCTTGTCCGTCTTGTACTGACTCAGCGCATACACCGCCCAGATGGCCGCGGGCACCCAGCCGATCAGCGTGATCTGCAAAATCAGGCAAATAATCCCCGCAATCGGGCGGCCAATGGTGAAAAACACCAGAAATGGCAGAAAAATAGCTAAGAACAGACGCATGTGCTCCCCCTGTAGACCTGCTCTTGTCGCCTGTCCATACTACGACCGGCGCCGTCAGCGCTTCAAGCCCTTGCCGCACTTTTACCGGGCTATTGCCGCCTTCTGCTACACTCCGGGCCAGACCCTCAGAAATGCGCCCGTGCCCGTCCCAACTTACAGGAGCCATAAGTGACCACCGCGAAGCCAGATCGCGCTCAGAAACTACGGGTGATGCGCCGTTGGGCGCTGGATTTGCTGCTGGGGGCGCTGGCGCTGTTTCTGGTGGCGGCAGCACATGACTTTGCCGGGCCTTGGGCCTGGGTGGGGGCCTTTGCGGAGGCGGCCATGGTGGGTGCCTTGGCGGATTGGTTCGCGGTGGTGGCCCTCTTCCGGCATCCCTTGGGACTGCCGATTCCGCACACGGCGATCCTGCCGCGGAATAAGATGCGGCTGGCGCACCGTCTGGCGGAGTTTATCCGCGAACATTTTCTGGAGGCCGAGGCGATCGTGCGCCTGTTGCGGCGCGCCGATCCGGCCACCTGGTTGGCGCAGTGGCTGAGTGATGCCGGGAACAGCGCGCTGCTGGCCCGGCAGATGACCTTCCTGCTTCAGCAAGGGTTGGCCCTCAGTGACGACCGCGCCCTGCGCACCGCCTTGCGTGCCGCGTTGGGGCGGCAATTGCAGGGCATCGATGGCGCGCGCTGGGTGGGCAGCATTCTGGCGCTGCTGACCGAAGACCACCGCCATCAGACCCTGCTCGATGATGGCATCCAGCGCCTGCGCCGCTGGCTGGACGGTGAGGACACCCAAAGCCTGCTGGCGGATCAGATCGGGGCGATTCTCAAGCGCGCCTATCCGACCCTGTTCGCGTGGATGGGGGCGGTCATGGATCCGGCCACGCTGAGTGAGAATCTGGCCCGCAATCTGGTGAAGGCGGCGCATCAGTTGTTGCAGGAAATCGCGGATGACCCGGAGCATCCCCGCCGCCTGGCTTTTGATCGCTGGATGCAGGATGCCATCCTCCGTTTGCAGACGGATGCCACCTTCCAGGCGCGGGTGCAGCGCTGGCAGCATGGTTTGATTGCCCATCCGGCGGTGCAGGCCTATGTGGATGGCCTGCTCCGCGATCTGCGCGTCTGGCTGGAAACCGATCTGCAGCGTCCGGATTCCCGGTTGCAGGGGCAGGTGCAGCGCTTGTCGCAGCAACTGGGCTTTTTCCTGGGTGAGCAGCCGGCCTTGCGCGACGCGCTCAATGGCTATCTGGAGGACAGCGCCCGCCGTCTGGCGCCGGCCCTGCGTGATGGCCTGGCCCAGCATATCGAGGCGACCATCCGTGCTTGGCCGGATGCGGACATGGTGCGGCTTCTGGAAGAGGGGGTGGGCACCGATCTGCAGTATATCCGCGTCAACGGGACGCTGGTGGGCGGCATGATCGGTATCGTCATTCATGCCCTGGCTCTGGCGGTGCCGTTGATGATGTAGCCGCGTTGGCCAGAGAAGGGGGGTCAGGGTCGGGACATCTCCTGCCGCGCTGTGGGGAACTTCTCCGGCTTCGGATCGATGCGCACCCCGTTTGCGGCTAACAACTGGCGCGCCAACGGGCTTTTTACCGGGTTGTCGGTGGTGAAATGCAGGGATATCCGCGCATGATCGGGTAGGGGGGGCACTACACCGGCCTCAGTGGGGACGCCCAGGCGGTGACACAGTTGACGGGCCACTCCATCGTTGCCGTCGACGATGGCTATGTCGCGGCCCAGGACGTCGCGTATCAGGTCACCTATCCAGCAATAGTGGGTACAGCCCAGGACGATCGCCCGTGTATCCTGTTGCTGTGCAGGCCGGATCTGTACCTGCAGGTAGCGGCTGACCCGTTCGCGCCATTCCGCATCTTGTGTTTCGATGATTTCGGCGAGGCCGGAGCAGGCGAGAGGACGGACGCGCTCCTGGCCGCCTTCGAGACGGCTCAACAGTTCTTGCAGCTTGACGCCCTTGACGGTAACGGCGGTGGCCAGGAGCAGTATGTCGCCCTGCGGGTGATCGGCGAGCGCCTTCTTGATGGCGGGTTCGATGCCGATGACGGGTACGTCGGCGCGCTCCCGCAACGGCGCGACGGCGGCGCTGGTCGCGGTATTGCAGGCGAGCACCACCGCATCCACGCCGGCGGCGATGAACCAGGCATAGGCTGCTTGCGTCCACTGCCGCACCTGCGCGGGGCTTTTGTCGCCGTAGGGGGCGTGGGCGCTGTCGCCATAAAAAAGATAGTGCGCATCGGGCAGGTAGCGCAGGCAGGCCAGCAGGGTGCTGAGACCGCCCAGACCCGAGTCGAAGATGCCGATACGCATCAGTCGTGCAGAAACGCCTGATCCGCGAGCAGCGCCGCGCCGCGCATGCCGGCGCGGTCATCATCATTCCCGCGTTTCACTTCTACATTACCGCGCAAGGCCGGAATCAGATCCGCATGGAGGCGCTGCAGCATGGTTGGAGCGAAATTGTCCCAGGCGGCGCTCATCCCGCCGCCGATCCTCACCACGCCGACATCGGTTACCTTGAGGATATGGGCCAGCGCCTGTCCCAGATAACTGCCCGCCATCTGAAAAGTGCTGATGGCCTCACCGTGCCCCTCGTTGGCCATGTGGGCGATGATGGCGGTGTCTGGCGCGGTACCCGTCAACTCCACATAACTGGCTTGCACCCCGCGCGCCGAGGCGTACTGCTCCAGGCAACCCTGATTGCCGCAGCCGCAGCGCCGACCCCCCGGCACCACGATGATATGACCGATTTCCATGGCACTGCCGTGGTCGCCGCGCCAGGGACGGCCCTGATGTATCCAGCCACCACCGACCCCCGTACCGAGTCCGACATAGAGCAGGTTTTGCAGTTCGGGCCGCCCCTGACGTTCCTCCCAGAATTCGCCGTAACCCGCTGCGTTGGCGTCGTTTTCGACCAGGACGGGGAGCTGGCAAGCGGCGCGTATGGCCGTTTGCAGGTCGACTTGAATCAGTTGCGGGATGTTGGGGGCTTGCAGCAGCATGCCGTCATCATTGACAAATCCCGGGAAGGCCACACCGACCCGGGCGATGTTGGGATACTGTCGGCGCAGGTCGGCGATACCGTCGGCCAAGAGCGAGGTGACCAGCGCGGTTGCGGCCTCCGGGTTTGGGGCCTGGCCGCATTTTTCGCGCAGATCCACCTCACTGCGCGTGGAGTCCAGAAAATCGTTACCCCGGAAGACGCCAAAACGCAGATTGGTGCCGCCGACGTCGATTCCGATGGTCAGGGTTTCAATCATAGGGAACGACCTCCGCCTGGATCTCTATGGCATGGGCCTTGCCCGCCTGGATGGACCATGCCAGATCCAGACGCAAAGCCTGCATGATTTTTTCGAAGCCGGCCTCTGATTGAGAGACGGTCAGGTGTGGCGCACTTTGCCAGCATACGGGCGGGTTGAACCGCAGGATGATCTTGCCGCCCAGGACGGCGTCTTCCAGAAGGATCTCCTGGGCCGCCTCTCCCTGAATGGGATCGCCAAAGCCACCCTGCGAGCGGCCGTTGGCAAAGAACTGGCCTGCCGGACCATCACAACTGGGCATGGCCAGAAAAAGGCGGGTGCTGAAACGGTGGGTGTCCATGTCCTTGCGGCCCGACGCGACGCGGTAGCGCACCGTCAGGCGGTTCTTCGTCAGGGCATAGCGTTTGTCGATCGCCCATTCGTCCGCCACGCTGCCGGAGAAATGTGGAGCCTCCGGCAAATCGCTCTCCCCGTAGGTAATGGGGCGGTCGTCGAGCCATTCCTGAAAGCTGTGGCAGGGAGTGGCGTCGGGTATCAGATCATCGGTGCTGATGTCGGTCTTGAAGCTGATGCGGTCATGGGCGGAGGCGATGCCCTCGCTGGGGACGGCGAGGGCGATCGCGCCGTGGCGGATTTTATCGTAGTAGGCCTCATCGCGGCGCGCCAGGGTGTCGCCGAGGTTGTGTCGCAGCGCATAGCAGTCCCACTCCACCACAGCGGCGGCGGGGGCCGGGCGGATGATCAACTGTAAGACGTGATTGTGATAGAGCAGTTCATCCAGGCCGTCCATGTCCAGATCCACCCGCTCCATGGGCGGGCGGGTCTGAACCCGGTCCAGTTGCGCTTCCAGGTGGACGATGGCGTTGAAGACGGCGCGCCGCAGATGCGGCAGATAAATCCCGCCAAAAAGTCCGTGCCAGTAGGCGTCATTGGCCTGCGCCATGTGCAAGTTCTCGCACATGGCTTTGCTTTGCTGGCGTTTGGGCAGGGCGTGAAAACGTTGGGATAATTGGAGCATGCGCTTGTGCATCCAGTTGGATTCCGGGTAGCGGGTCAGGAAGTTTTTCCAGGTGCCCCCCCGAATCAGCGGCTTGCGCTCCTCCAGACGCCCCGCGGATCTTTCCTGTTCGAGGAAGGCCGCATAACTGCGGGCGGCATCCGGCGCCAGGGTCCACTCGTTCATCTCACTGTAGGACACCGTCGGCAAGTAGATGATCCCCTGGGGGCGATTTTGCGCCAGATAATCCCGATACTGCATGGGCTGAATGTGCGGTGAGTCGAGGACCCCACGCAGGAACTGCTCCAACCAGCCCTTCTCATAAACCCAGTCGTAGGTTTCGGGCCAAAGGCCGAATTTTTCGATGTCGTCGAAGTAGATCCCGGCACTGCCTGGATGCCGCTCGGAAATGCCCTCGATGTAAGACACGGCGGCGGCCGCTTCGGAGAAGGGCAGGCGATAGCGTAGCGCCTCCGAAATGGGGAACACATCCATGCTTTGTCCATTTTCTTCCGTGCGATGGAAGCCACCGAGCTGGCCGGCCGCCGCGCCCGCACAGAGAAAGTGATAGTCATCGACCATGACGTAGCGCACGCCAGCCGCATTGAGCGCGGGCACGACGCTGGGGTCCCAGACCCGTTCCGTGAGCCAGGCGCCGATCGGGCGCTGCCGGAAGCGTTTCTCCAGGCGGCTGGCCATGGCCTCCACCTGGGCGATCCGATCCGCATGGGGAATAGCGGCGAGCACCGGCTCCGTGTCACCGGCACCCACCAGTTCCACTTGATTACGGGTTACCATCTCTTGCAACAAGGCGATGGTCTTCGGATGCTGGTCGATCATGTAGGCCAGCAGCCATCCGCTGATGTGGATGGCGAAGGGGAAGTCGGGGAAGTGGTGCATCGCTTCGAGGAAAGGGTGATAACAGCGGAGCACGGCGTCGTCGACGACCTGAGGGAAGTTGCCGACCGGCTGATGGGCATGGACGCCCAGGAGAAAGGGGGTGCTGTGGGTCATTCAGTATCCTTCCGTGTGGGCGCGGCGCATGGCACCACCGGCCTCCGCAGTGCCGCCGCCGTGGCTGATGGGCTCGTTGAGACTCTCCGGGGCGGGGATTTGCATCAAGGTATAGAGTTTGCGAAGGTTGAGGCGATACAAACGGTCGAAATCACGGACGGAATCGGCCGGGTTGTAATCGCCGAACCACCAGAACCAGTCGGAGCCTTCGCAGCGGCCGAGCTGTTCGAGGATTTCGGCCTGCTGGTCCGCGGGGAGTGCGCCGATATGCCGGTCCACATCCTGTTTAGCCGCGCAGAGCAGGTCCCAGGCGCGGTTCTTGGCGACGTCGCCAATCCAGGTGCTGAAACTGCCGTAAACCCAGCTTCCCGCGGCCAGTTGCGGCAAGTCTTTCACGTCGTCTGGATGGCGGCTGACGAAATCGCTGAAGGTGCACATCTGGATGTGGGGATGGTTGGTCAGCGACTTGTAGAGCTCCGAGAGGAAATAATAACCGTTGTAGGGATAGTACTCCCAGGCGTTCTCACCATCGAGAATGATGCTGACGATGGGATTTTTCTGCTGCTCGGTCTGCCGCCAGACCGCCTCCAGCTTGTGGATGAAGTCGGTGACGGCATCATGCCCGAACCAGGTTTTGTAGTCGAAGCCGATGGTGTCGGAGAGCGCGTCGTCCCGGAAGAAGAGCGCCGGACCCTTCCCCTGGAGACGATAGGGGCGGTACAGGTACTCCGCGCGGCTGCGCGGCGCACTGTCATCGTCACTCAGGAGCAGACTGTGGGCGAGTACGCCTTCTCCGGAGGCGGTCCAACATATCCCCGCGTTGCCGAGCATTTCGACGAAAGCCGTGGAGACGCCGCCTTCGGCGGGCCAAACCCCCCGTGCCTGTATCCCGAAACACAGCGGGTGACTGTCCTGCGCACGGTCGAGATGCCAGCGGGCGCGTTCGATGCCGCCGGGGTAGGACGGACAGGCCGGCAAAGGCGCATCCGCTACCGCCTCCTGCGCCACGCTGAAATCGAGCAGCAGCGGACTGATGGGATGGTAGTAGGGGGTGGTGGAAATTTCGATGCGTCCGGCTTCCGCCAGGGCGCGATACCGGGGGATCAGACCGCCGACGATTTCACCGAGCAGGGCCACCAGTTGCCGGCGGTCTTTTTGGCTGAACCCACGCCCTTTGGCGAACAGCGACTGCAGTAGCGGACTGCCGCGCCGCACGGTTTCCCCGGTCCAGGCCAGATGATACCAGACCACCAGGTCGGCGATGTATTGCACCGAGAGGTAGTCGGCCATTTCGTGCACATCGCCACGCATCAACTGGTAAATGTCATGCAGGCGACGGTAGTCCGGGAACGGGTTGAGCATGTGTTCCGGGTCGAGACGGAAGCATTGTTCCAGGAGAGCGTGGCGCTGTTCACGGGACAGCGTCTTGAGGTCGTCTGTGGCGAGCGCTATCAGCAACGGATCGCGGAACTGCCCGGTCTGAAATTGCGCGGTGTAGTCCTGCAACTGCTCCACCAGAATCGGTACGAAGTTGAAGACGCCCCGGGCGAGGGGGTTTTCCTCGTAATGCGCGATCATGTCCGCATAGTCTTTGCAGGCGTGAAGATAAGTCCACGGCAGTCTGTAGACACCATCGGCATCGCGATAATCGGGCTGATGCATATGCCAGCAGAAAATGACATGAAGCGCGCGCGCTGGCGGCATGGGGGTCACCTCACGAAATGGAGTTGTTGGCCGAGAAGTTCCGGGGTAATCAGGGTCACCCCATTGGGCGTGCGGTAAAAGCGGCGGGCATCCTCGGCGGGATCTTCACCCACCACCAGACCGTTCGGGATGATGGTGCCCTTGTCCACCACGACCTTGCGCAGGCGGGCGCCCTCCCCCATGCGCACATTGGGCAGGATGACCGAATCCTCGATGAGGGTGTGGCCGTCATTGACCCGCACGTTGGAAAACAGCAGTGAGCGGCGGACGGTGGCGCCGCTGATGATGCAACCGCCGGAGACGATACTGTCCAGCGCCATGCCGCGCCGACCTTCGTCGTCAAAGACGAATTTGGCCGGGGGCAACTGCTCCTGATATGTCCAGATGGGCCAGCGACTGTCATACAGATCGAGATTCGGGGTGACATGCACCAGGTCGATATTGGCGGACCAGTAGGCATCCACCGTGCCCACGTCCCGCCAGTAACAGCGGCCGCTGGCGCCCTCGGCGCTGGCGATACAGCTATTGCGGAAGCGATGGGCCATCACCCGGTAGCGCGGCACCATGTAGGGAATGAGGTCATTGCCGAAATCATGACTGGAGTCGCGGCTGTCGGCATCGCGGATCAACTGTTCATACAGGAAGTCGGTGTTGAAGACGTAAATACCCATGCTTGCCAGGGCGCGATCGGGGTAATTGGGGGTGGGCGCGGGTTCGCTGGGTTTCTCGGTGAAATCGATGACACGATCCTCGTGATCGATGGTCATCACGCCAAACCCCCGGGCTTCTTCCAGGGGCACCTCGACGCAGGCGACACTCATATCCGCCTGGCTTTGAACATGTTCGGCGAGCATCTGCCCGTAGTCCATTTTGTAGATGTGATCGCCGGCCAGTATGATCACATAGCGCGGTTTATGGGCGCGGAGAATGTCGATATTCTGGAAGATGGCATCGGCGGTGCCTTTGTACCAGCCGGTATTCATGCGTTGTTGCGCGGGAAGAATCTCGGTGAACTCGCTGAATTCACCGCGCAGGAAGCCCCAGCCGAGTTGGATATGGCGAATCAGGCTGTGCGACTTGTACTGGGTGAGGACACCGATGCGGCGAATACCGGAGTTAAGACAATTGGAGAGACAAAAGTCGATGATGCGGAATTTGCCGCCGAAAGGGACGGCGGGTTTGGCGCGCCAATCGGTCAGCGGTCCGAGGCGGCTGCCTCGCCCTCCGGCCAGCACCAGCGCCAACGTGTTCTTGGTCAAGTTGCTGACGAAGCGAGGTGAATTGCCCGTCCCTAGACTGCCTTCTTCCGACATGACCCGCTCCTTGTTTCGGCACAGACGTCTTCTCGTCCGCAGTACCAGTGAGATTTTCACGCCGCTCCCGCTTTGTAAGGTACTGAACTTGACCGGTGGCGGCAAGACTCTGGTGGGAAATCATCTCAACCAGTGTGAAGGGCCTGCGTCCTCGTCCGAATGTGTTATGCTCAAAGAAGGGGCGCACGATACTCGGAAGGGTGGAAACGGTTTCGCGTCGTCGGGTGGAAAGGGAGGATGCGGTGGCGGCAATGCAAGAGCGTGCTAATGCGGTGATCGGCGTAGCCAGCGACGGTGAAGACCTCCTGGCCATCCGTGAGGCGCGCCACCACGATCCCTTGGCCTGGCTGGGGCAGCACAGGGTGGGCCAGCAGGTGGTGCAGCGGGCTTTCCTGCCGGGTGCGCTCCGGGCCGAGGTGCAGACATCGGCGGGCTGGGCGGCCATGGAACTGGTCCATGGCGATGGTATCTTCGTACATTGGGGCGAAGCCCTGCCCTTGCCCTACCGCGTGCGTTGGGAGGATTGCCGTGGGACCCATGAGCGCTATGACCCCTACGTGTTCGGCCCGGTGTTGGGGGATCTGGAGATCTATCTCTTTGGCGAAGGCCGTCTGTATGAGGCCTATCGGCACCTTGGTGCACACCGCCGCCATCATGAAGGGGTGGATGGTGTGCTGTTCGCCGTTTGGGCGCCCAACGCCGAGCGGGTTAGTGTGGTGGGTGACTTCAACGGCTGGGATGGTCGCGCGCATCCCATGCGTGCGCGTGGGGTAAGCGGGCTCTGGGAACTGTTCATTCCGGAACTCGGGGTGGGCGAGATCTACAAATTTGAGATGCGTCACCGTGCGTCCGGTGCCGTGTTTGTCAAGACCGATCCTTACGCCCATGCCTTTGAACTGCGGCCCAGTACTGCGGCACGGATCGTGGAAAACGACCACGTCTGGGCGGATCAGGAGTGGATGGCGGCGCGCGCCGGCCGGGACTGGCAGCATGCCCCGATGAATCTCTACGAGGTGCACCTCGGCTCGTGGCAACGGGATGCGGCAGGCCGTTTCCTGAGTTATGAGACCCTGGCGGAGCGCCTGGCGGCCTACTGTAAAGACATGGGTTATACCCACATCGAGTTGATGCCGGTGATGGAGCACCCCCTGGATGAATCCTGGGGGTATCAGGTGAGCGGTTATTTTGCGCCCACCAGCCGTTTTGGCACCCCCGACGACTTCCGGGCCTTCGTGGATCATTTTCATCAGGCGGGCATTGGCGTGTTGCTGGATTGGGTGCCGGGTCATTTCCCCAAGGATGACTGGGGGCTGGCACGTTTTGATGGCACCGCGCTGTATGAACATGCGGATCCCCGCGAGGGTGAGCACAGCGATTGGGGCACGTATATCTTCAACTTCGGGCGCAACGAGGTGCGCGGCTTTCTCCTGGCCAACGCCTGCTACTGGGCGGACAGTTTCCACATCGACGGGTTGCGTGTGGACGCGGTGGCGTCCCTGCTCTACCGCGATTATTCGCGCCAGGAAGGTGAATGGATTCCCAATCAGTACGGTGGTCGGGAGAATCTGGAAGCCATTGATTTTCTGCGCGAGATGAACGTGGTCCTCAATGCGCGTCATCCCGGTATTCTGACCATCGCCGAGGAGTCCACGGCGTGGCCGATGGTCTCGCGCCCCACCTATGTCGGGGGGCTGGGTTTCTCCATGAAGTGGAACATGGGCTGGATGAACGATACCCTCGCTTATCTGGCGCAGGATCCGGTCTATCGCCGCTTTCATCAAAACGACCTCACCTTCAGTCAACTGTACGCGTACTCGGAAAACTTCATTTTGCCGCTTTCCCACGACGAGGTGGTACATGGCAAGCGTTCGTTGTTGGACAAGATGCCGGGGGACGTCTGGCAACGCTTCGCCAATCTGCGCTTGCTCTTCAGCTACCAGTTCGCGCACCCCGGCAAGAAGCTGAATTTCATGGGCAATGAGTTTGGTCAGGGGGCGGAGTGGGATTGCGGGCGGGCCCTGGATTGGGACCTGCTGCGGTGGGACTGGCACCAGGGTATTCAGCGGTTGAGTCGGGATCTGGCGCGATTGTATCGGGATATCCCGGCCTTGCATGCGCAGGACTTCCAGAGTGAAGGCTTCTCCTGGGTGGATTGTCACGATGCGGACCAGTCCGTGCTGAGTTTCCTGCGCTGGGATCGGGACGGAGGTTTCGTGCTCGCCGTGTTCAATTTCACGCCGGTACCGCGGCACGATTATCGTCTCGGAGTGCCTGTTGCGGGCCGTTATCGGGAGATCTTCAACAGTGACGCGGGCGCTTATCACGGCGGCAATGTCGGCAACGTGCCGCAGCCGGCTCAAACCCAGGCCTGGATGGGATTGCCTTATTCGCTGGCGTTGGTGCTGCCGCCCCTGGGGGCGATCTATTTGCAGTTGACCGAGGCGAGTTAGTCCCGGAGGGTGACGATGCTTATGGTCTATGTCGTCATCGCCTTCGCCGCCGGACTGGCGGAGCTTTTTACGGGCACTTTCTACCTGGCGGCGGTGGCGCTGGCGGCCCTGTTTACCGCCATTACCGGCTTACTGTTGCCGGACACCGTGCTGCATTGGGTTTTTCTGGGATTCTGCTTGGTGCTGCTCCCCGCGGGGATGTGGGTGCGTCATCGTTTGGGTGCCAAGGCCAAGGGGCTCAGTGATTTTGATTTGGGACAAGAGGTGGACATCATCAGCGGACCAGACAACCATCAGCGGTACGGCGTGCACTATCGCGGCAGCGAGTGGCTGGCTATCGTGGATGACGGTCCACCCCCTGCTCCGGGGGACCGCGCCGTCATCATTGCGAAGACAGATAACTTGCTACATTTAGGGGTGTTACCCCGACAAAATTCTGGCAAGGAGCCACCATGTCCTCCCTCATTGTCATCCTGATCGTTGTTGTTGCGGCTTTCTTCATTCTGCGCACCACGATCCGGGTCGTGCCCCAACAGCGCGCCTGGGTCGTGGAGCGGCTCGGCAAGTACCATACCGTGCTGGAGCCGGGACTGAATTTCATCATTCCCTTTCTGGATCGGATCGCTTTCCGTTTTGACATGCGTGAGGTGCCCATGGAGGTGCCGGCGCAAGTCTGCATCTCCTTCGACAACACCACCATGACCGTGGACGGGGTGCTCTATTTGCAGATTACCGACTCGGTAAAAGCGGCGTATGGCTCCAGTAATCCCTTCACGGCGGTGATCCAGTTGGCGCAGACCACCATGCGTTCGGAAATCGGCAAGCTGCATCTGGATGCGGCGCTATCGTCCCGGCAATTGCTGAACACCGCCGTCGCTTCGTCGGTGGATGAAGCGGCGACTAACTGGGGCGTCAAGGTGCTGCGCTATGAAATCAAGGACATTACCCCGCCCCAGGAAATCATTCGCGCGATGGAGCTGCAGATCACCGCGGAACGGGAAAAGCGGGCGTTGATTGCCAAGTCCGAGGGACAGCGGCAGCAGCAGATCAATACGTCCGAGGGACAGCGGCAGCAGGACATCAATGTCGCCGATGGCCGCAAGCAGGCGGAAATCTTACGCGCCCAGGGTGAGGCGGCGGCCATTCAGCTGGTGGCGGAAGCCACCGCGGCAGCCATCCGGGTCATCGGCGACGCCGCGCAGGAGCCCGGCGGCATCGAAGCGTTGCAGATGCAACTCGCCAAGGATTACATCGAAAAATGGGGCAACCTCGCCAAGGCGGGCACCAGTCTGGTGATCCCGGCGGATCTCGGCAACATCGGCGCTCTGGTGGGCACCGCATTGTCCATGGTCAAACCGGTGGATGGGCGGGGCGCTGTGGCGTAGTCCGGGGCGGTCCTGCCGCGCCAGTGGGCGGGCAGGCATGCCGCGACTCAGACCGGTGCGGGCGTCGTTCCCGGCCAGGCCGCGGCGTCCAGCCAGATGTCGGCCGTAGTGCCCACGGTGGCGGCTGGCAGGGCCTCGCCTCGTAACCAGGCCGCGAGTGCCGGTCGTTTGCCGCTGCCAGCGGCCAGAAAGAACATGTCCCGTGTGTATCGTAATCGCCAGCCGCTCAGGCTCACCCTTTGGGGCGGGGCCTTGGCGGCGTCGAGAATGGCGATGGTGGCGGGGCTGCCTTTTTCCATGCCCCAGTCGTGGCCGGGGAACAGGCTGGCCGTGTGTCCATCCTCACCCACCCCCAGCAGCACGAGGTCGAAGGCGTGCGCCGGAAGAGCCGTGGCATAGTCGCGGGCGGCCGCCTCGGCCCCTCGTTCGGCGGGAATGTGATGAATCTGCCGCGCCGGAATGGATACCTTGGACAGCCAGGTCTTCTCCAGCATCAGGCTGTTACGCTCTGAATCCTCGGGAGGCAGGCAGCGTTCATCTCCATGATAGATATGCCAGCACTGCCAGTCCCCGCCCCACTGGGGAAGCAGGGCATAGGCCGCCTGCGGCGTGCTCCCCCCCGCTACCACCAGATGAAAACCGCCGCGGGCGGCAATGGCCTCTCGGGCGCTGCGGGCGATGGCCGCCGCCAATCTCTGGGCCAGGGTGGCGGGGTCCGGATGAATATGCCAGGTGTTACCCTGTGGGAAGGCGTGCATGTCGATGTACTCCTGAGTAGCGTCACGGGCCGCTGCCGCTACACGGCGGCTTGCCCGAGCAGATGGCCGATGAGCGCGGTCGCGGCCAAAGAGGTGGCGCCCCAGAACAATACCCGAAGCGCGCCCTTGCGTGCGGAAGAGCCCCCCGCCCGTGCGGCGACCGCCCCGAGGACGGTCAGTAGCATGAGGGTAATGACGAACAGGGCGAACAGGGCGAAGCGTCGAGGCGACAGCGCGGCAATCCAGACCGGCGGCAACGCCCCGCTGATGAAAGATACCGCCGAGGCCAGAGCCGCCTGCACCGGCCGTGCGGCCGCCACTTCGGTCAGACCCAATTCGTCGCGGGCATGGGCGGCGAGCGCGTCGTGCTGCATGAGCTGGTGGGAAACCTGCCGCGCCAGGGATTCCTCCAACCCGCGCGCCATATAGATGCGGCATAACTCCAGTTGCTCCAGCTCCGGATTTTTGCGGATTTCCTGCGCCTCGATGTGGATCTGTGCCCGCTGGCTGTCCGCCTGGGAGCTGACGGACACGTACTCCCCCGCCGCCATGGAGAATGCCCCGGCCAGCAGCGCGGCGATGCCGGCCAGCAGTATCTGGTCATGATTCGCCTGGCCGGCGATGACGCCGCTCAGCAGGCCGGCCGTGGAGAGCAGCCCGTCGTTGGCGCCCAGCACACTGGCGCGCAGCCAGCCCGTGCGTTCCTGGTGGTGGTGTTCGTGATGATCCTCTGCGGACATGGTGTGTCTTCCCGGTGCTTTTGCCGGATAAGGATAGCCGGACTTCACGGCTTGGGTCTATGATGCGGTTATTGAATATTCCGCCAAAGGAGGCAGAGATGGGTGGTCTGGAAGACTGGGTAGGTAACACGCCCCTATGTGCGCTCCGGCGCTTGTCGCCGCATGCCGGTGTGCGGATTTTCGGTAAGCTGGAGGGGAACAATCCCGCCGGCTCCGTCAAGGATCGCCCCGCCGTGAATATGATTCGCCGGGCGCTGGAACGTGGCACCATCACCACCGCCACGCGCCTGATCGAACCCACCAGCGGGAATACCGGCATCGCCCTGGCCATGGCGGCATCGCTGCGTGGACTGTCCATGACGTTGATCATGCCGGAGAATATGAGTCTCGAAAGGCGTCAGTTGATGCGTGCCTATGGCGCCGAACTCATTCTCACCCCCGCGGCCCAGAGCATCGAAGGCGCCATCGACCTCGCCCACCAGATGGTGGCGGCGGGAGAAGGCTTCATGCTGGACCAGTTTTCCAATCCCGATAATCCCGAAGCGCATTATCTCAGTACCGGGCCGGAAATCTGGCGTGACACCCGGGGGACCGTGACCCACTTCGTTTCATCCATGGGGACGACGGGGACCATCATGGGTACCTCCCGCTATCTGCGGGAAGTGTCGCCCGGGATTCAGATCGTCGGCGTGCAACCGGCGGAGGGTGCCAAGATTCCCGGCATTCGCCGCTGGCCAAAAGCGTATTTGCCAAGCATCTATCATCCCGAGTCCGTGGATCGGATCGTGGATGTGAGTCAGGAGGAAGCCGAGGAAATGACTCGCCGCCTGGCGCGGGAAGAAGGAATCTTGGCCGGCATTTCCTCCGGTGGCGCTGTGGCGGCGGCGATACGCGTGGCGCAAAAGCTGGAAACGGGGGTGATTGTCGTCATGATTTGTGATCGGGGTGACCGCTATCTCTCCCTGGGTGTTTTCCCGGCCTGACACGATGATGCGCCAGCGCCGTGAGGCTACGCCGAAAATTGTCGGATGGCTGCTGGCGCTGTGCCTGGAGTTCGCCGTCTCTGGCGTGGCCGGAGCGCAGACCCTGGAAATCCGCGCGGCGCGACTCAGTGGGGTGGGCTGGGCCGCGCAGCACCTGCGCGCGACGCTGATCACCACGGCCCAGGGCAACCGGCTTGACTGGGCGACGGGTACGCTGCGGGTGGGCAAACGTGTCCTTTGGCGGCATGCCCGGTTGCAATGTGTGCTCCGGACCGCATCGGGTTGGTCCTGCCGGCAGGGTAGCCTGGTTGTGGGCGGTAGCCCGTGGGGTGCGCTGAATGGCCACGGGCAGGTACAGTTACAACGCGTGGGTGGTAGTGGTCAAGCCGTGCTGGCATTGCGCGGCGCGCGGTTCGGGAGCGTCCACGTGCAGGTCCGGAGCGCCGCCACAGGGCAATGGCGCCTGACGAGCGCGGGTAGCCTGCCGGTCGCGAACCTCGTACATGCCTTTATGCGACTGCCCGCTGCTTGGCAGGTGTCGGGCGAGGCGCGGTGGCGGCTCCAAGCCCAGGGGGCGAGTTGGGCGCGGGCGCGACGGATCAGCCTCGTATTGAGCGGGAGCCGGTTGCAGTTCAACAGCCCGGACGGCCTGCAGGCCGCCCAGGGTGTTGCCCTGCATCTGCGCGGCGAGGGGGTGTACGCGGGCCAATGGCGTGGTGCCGCGCAGGTGCGCTGGACCCAGGGCGGGATACTCTGGAGTCCGTGGTACTGGCAGGCCCCTGCCACCCCGGTGCGGATGCGCACGCACTGGCAACAGAAGGGCAGTGTCTGGCAGCTGGCGGGAGGGACCATTCAATGGCCGGGTCTGGGCCATGGCGGTTTCGCATTGCAATGGCCGACCCGGAACGGGGTGCTGCACTGGCAACTGAAACGGGTGGAAGTCGCCATGGCGCCGTTGTATGCGAATTGGATCAGGCCGCTGACATCCCCCGGAGGGCTCGCCGCGCAAATGCAAGCCTCGGGACGTTTGCACTTTTCTGCGGAGGGAGAGGGTGGCCTGAATGCGCTGCAATGGGACCTGCGCGACGCGGCTCTTTCCAGTCCGAAGGGGCTCCTCGCAGTGACCGGCGCGGAGAGCCGGGGTGTCTGGAATCGTACCCGGAAAGCGTCCGCCGCCACGATCGGCTGGCGATCCGCAGCCCTGTATCGTATCCCCGTGGGCCCGCTGCATGCGGAACTGGCGCTTCATCCCCAGGGCTTTATGCTGCGACAGCCCTTCACCTTGGCGATGTTGGGAGGGGGGCTGGATTTTCGGCATCTGGCGGTGCGCTGGACGGGACCGCGATCCGGTTTCGACATGAGCGGCGACCTGCACGGAGTCAGCATGACGCAATTGACGCGAATCTTGCATTGGCCGCCCTTCACCGGAACGGTTTCGGCTTCCATTCCGGATTTGCGGTACCATGCCGGGAACATCCACACGAGTGGCGAGCTTTCCGCCCATGTGTTCGGTGGCGAGGTGCGGGTGGGATACCTGCATATCGAGAATTTTCTGGGCGCTCTGCCCCTGCTGCGCGCCGATGTCGAGATTCGTGGTGTGCGGCTGAAACCGTTGACGGATGCTTTTCATTTTGGCTATATCAGCGGGGTACTTGACGGGAATGTGCGGCATCTCGCGTTGCTGAACTGGTCGCCGGAGGCTTTCCAGGCCGAGTTTCATACGGTTCCCGCGCACGATGTGTCCCAGGAAATCAGTTATGCGGCAGTCCAGAGCATCACCAAACTCGGTGGCGGCGATGGTATCGGCGGATTTTTTCAGGGATTGTTCCTGCGTATGTTCAAAACCTTCGCCTACGCCCACCTGGGCCTGGGGGTGACGCTCAAGGACGGTATGGCCGAGTTGTCCGGGGTGCGGCCGGAGGACGGCGGTTTCGTGATCCTTCAGGGGCAAGGACTGCCCAGGGTGGATATAGTGGGGTACAATCGCCGGGTAGATTGGGATGAACTGCTGGCACGTTTGCACGCCGCCATACAGAGTGGTCCCCAGATCCATACAGGAGGGTGAGGTAATGACGAAGCAGGGTGGTCTGGAAAGACGAGGCTGGCGCGGCGTGCTGGTGCTGGGTTTGCTCATGACGCTGTCGGCGTGCGTGACGGTCAATATCTACTTTCCAGCCGCTGCCGCTCAGAAGCTGGCCGATCAGGTGGTCGGCGAAGTGTACAAGGCGGCGGCCAAAGGGGCTGCGCACCTTCCCGTGGCCCCGACGACTTCCGCGCCCGCGACTTCCGCACCCGGCACGACGGCGCCCGCGCGTTCGGCGCCCGCCATAGGTCCCCTGAGCATGGCTTCGCCCTACCATGCCGCCAGCTATTTGCTGGCCATGGGCTTCTCGGCGATCAGCGGCACCGCGGAAGCGGCGGCGAACCTCAATGCCTCCAGTCCAGGAGTGCAGTCGGCGCGGGCCCAGGTGGAAGACCTGGCGACGCAGATGCGGCCGTACTTCGTGAGTGGCGCGGTGGGTTACACGGCCAGCGGCCAGGTGGCCGTCCGTGACGCCGCCGCGGTGCCGCTGCCGCAGCGGGCACCGCTCAATGCCCTGGTGAACAGCTATAATCAGGCCCTCAGCAACCTGTACCAGCAGATTGCCGATGCCAATGGCCACCCGGGATGGGCGGGGCAGATTCAGCAGACCTTTGCCCAGGCCTGGATCAACAAGGCGCCGTCTGGATACTGGTACCAGGCGCCCAGTGGTCAGTGGCAACAGAAATAAATCCCGCCGCTTTGCAGGATATACTGGTTTTCGATATCGAGACGGTGCCGGACGTTGCTGGTGGCCGACGGATTCACGGCATCGGGTTGGGGGATGATGCGGGTGTCGCAGAGTTGTTGCAGCACCAGCGTCGTATTGAAACCCAGGGCGCCTCGGAGTTCTTGCGCCCCTATCTGCACCGGGTGGTGGCCATTTCCGCCCTCTGGTGGCAGGGTGACCAGATCAAGCTGAGCAGCTTCGGCAAGACGGAAGATGACGAGGCCACCCTGATTGCCGCTTTTTATCAATTTATCCAGCGCCACGCTCCGCAACTGGTATCCTGGAATGGGGCGGCGTTTGATTTGCCGGTGTTGCATTACCGCGCTCTGCTCCATGGCATCTCCGCCGCCCGTTATTGGGAGCACGGAGAGCACGACCAAAGTTATCGCTGGAATAATTACACCAGTCGTTACCACGAACGCCATCTGGATCTCATGGATCTGCTCTCGGGCTATCAGGCGCGTAACGTGGCACGGCTCCAGGAGGTGGCTTTGCTGCTCGGCCTGCCCGGCAAGTTGGGCATGAGCGGTGCCGAAGTCTGGGCGCATTATCAGGCGGGGAAATTGGCGGGCATCCGCCAGTACTGTGAGGTCGACGTCCTCAACACCACCCTGATTTATTTACGTTTCGAATTGACGCGCGGGCATCTCGACCGGGCCGGGTATGGCGTCCGTCAGCAACAACTACGCACCTATCTGCACAGCCGGGACGAGGCCCATGTCCGGGAATTTCTGACTTTGTGGCCAGAGAATTCGCATGCCGCGCCTTAAACCCATTCACAACGCCCAGTCCGAGCGGGTTTCCATCGAAAGTCTGGATGCGGAGGGCCGCGGCGTCGCGCGTGTCGAGGGCAAGGTGCTTTTTGTCGATGGCGCCTTGCCCGGAGAACGGGTCCGGATCCGGCGTACCCAGAGCGCCAAAAGCTACGATCACGCCGAAATCGTGCAGATCGACCGGGCCTCATCCCTGCGGGTGCCACCGCCCTGCCCCCATTTCGGGGTCTGCGGGGGGTGCAGCTTGCAACATCTGGAGCCCACGGCGCAGGTGGCTATCAAGCAAAGACAACTGGAAGACAGCCTCTGGCGTATCGGCAAGGTGCGTGCCGAGCGTATCTTGCCGCCCATTCATGGGCCGGCTTTAGGCTATCGCAGCAAGGCGCGGCTGTCGGTGCGCACCCCGAAAACCCGGGGGGCGCTGGTGGGTTTTCGGGAGCGCAACAGCAACTTCGTGGTGGATATGGGGAAATGCCTGACCCTCGATCCACGCGTCGGAGAGTGTCTCCTGCCCCTGCGTCAGCTCATCGCGCAAATGCATGCGCCGCAGGACTTTCCGCAGATCGAAGTGGCGACCACACCCGATGCGGTGGCTTTGGTGTTCCGTCATCTGCGTCCATTGACGGACCAGGATCTCCAGCACTTACGCGACTTCGGCAGCACCCGTGCGATGCAGATCTGGCTGCAACCGCGCGGGCCGGATACCCTGCATCCTTTATGGCCGGAGCAGCCGGAGCCCCTCCATTACGATCTGTCCGATTTCCAACTGCGCCTGCGTTTTGATCCGCTGGTCTTTACCCAGGTCAACCAGGCGGTCAATCGGATGATGGTACAGCGCGCCATGATGCTGCTGCGGCCGCAGCCGGGAGAACGGATTCTCGACCTGTTTTGCGGCCTCGGAAATTTCACGCTGCCTATCGCGCGGCTGGGGGCGCAGGTGCTCGGTATCGAGGGGGATGCCCGACTGGTGGCCTTGGCCGCAGAAAATGCGGCCGCCAACGGGTTGGCGGAATGCGCCCGTTTCGCCGTGGCCGATCTCACCCAGGTGCGGATGGAAGATTTCGCGCCAAGGGGGGGCATCGACAAGATACTGATCGACCCGCCCCGGAGCGGCGCTAGCGAGGTCCTGCGCAGCCTGGTGCCCGGGGTTCGCCGTCTGATCTACGTTTCCTGCAATCCGGCTACGCTGGCGCGCGATGCGGAATACCTCGTGCATGAACGGGGCTACCGCCTGCGCGCCGCGGGCGTTGTCAATATGTTCCCTCATACCGCCCATGTCGAATCCATCGCTCTTTTCGAGCGCTGAGGCGCCAGCGCATTGGCTCTGGGTGGATGTGTCCACTCAACGCCTGCGTGAGATGCGCGGTCTGGCGCCGCATTCGGAGTATGCCGTGTCCACGGCACGTAACGGACTTGGTGAGCAGCCTGGCAGTGGTTGCACGCCGCGCGGCTGGCATGTGATACGCGCGCGCATCGGCGATGGCCTGCCCCTGACCGCGATCCTGCGCGGGCGACGCTGGACCGGTGCCTGCTACCACCCGGAAGAGGTGGCGGATCAACCCCGGCAGGACTGGATTCTCGGCCGCATTCTCTGGCTTTCCGGATGCGAAAGTGGCGTCAACCGGGGCGGTCGGCAGGATACCCAGCGCCGTTATATCTATATTCATGGTACCGCCGATACGGAGCACCTTGGCCAGCCCGTGTCGGCGGGCTGCGTCCGCATGGCGCCGGAAGCGATAGGCGCGCTTTTTGCGCGTTGCGCCGTGGCAACCCCGGTGTTTATCGGCTCGCAGCATCCGTTGTCCTTTCCCGCCCCGAGGAGGCCCTGAATGGCCTGGCTTCGCCTGCCCCGTTTTCGCCGCGCCGTAAACGTCTTCAATCCCAAGCTCTTCGAGAGCCTTTCGCTGGCGGCGTTTCTGGCCTGGGTCGGCCTCGGTTCCGACGCCCTGTCTTCCTCCGCCTACGGTCCGCCGGAAATTTATTACGCCCTCAAGGGTCATGAATATCTCTCCGTCTTTCTGGCCATTGGCATCCCGCTCTCCGTGTTCATCATCTCGGCGGGTTACAAGCAGGTGATCGCCCTTTTCCCGGACGGGGGCGGGGGGTATCACACGGCATCGACCCTGCTGGGACCCAAAGCGGGCCTGGTGAGTGGCGCTGCGCTGATTGTCGATTACATCCTGACGGCATCCATTTCGGTGGCGTCGGGGACCGAAGCCCTGCTCAGCGCCATGCCCACTTCTTGGTATGACGAACGTATCCTCATGGATGTCGCTGTGCTGCTGTTCTTGATCTTCCTCAATCTGCGCGGCATGAAAGAATCCATCAAGATCCTGTTGCCCATCTTCTTGGCTTTTGTCATCACCCATACCATTCTTCTCGGCTGGGGGCTGATGAATCATGTGGAGGATATGCCCAAGATCGCCCGGAACACGATGGCGGGCGTCCAGCGGGATGGCATGCAGTATGGCTGGATATTCATCATCGCCTTGATTTTCCGGGCTTTTAGTCTGGGTGGCGGCACCTATACCGGTCTGGAAGCGGTGGCCAACGGGGTGCATATCATGCGTGAGCCCCGGGTGCAGACGGGGCAGCGCACCATGACCCTGCTGGCCACTTCTCTGTCGCTGGTGGCAGGCAGCCTAATCTTTCTATATCTGATCTATCACGTGCATGCGGTGGCGGGGCAGACCCTGAACGCCGTGCTATACGGCGATATCACCCAAGGCTGGGCCTGGGACGGTCTCCCCGTGGGGTCCACGGCGACGTTGATTACGCTGCTGACGGAGGGCTTGCTGCTCTTCATCGCGGCCAACACGGGTATCATCACGGCACCCATCGTCATGGCCAACATGGCCGTCGACCGCTGGCTTCCGGAGCGCTTTTCCTATCTGTCGGATCGTTTCGTGTCCCGTAACGGGATTCTGTTGATCGGTTTTGCGGCCATCGCTATTCTCCTCGCGACGAGGGGGCATGTCAGCATTCTCGTGGTGCTTTACAGCATCAATGTATTCATCACCTTCACCCTGACCATGGCCGGACTGAGCCGGCACTGGTTTTTCCAGCGATATCAGGATCCCCGCTGGCTGTCGCGTCTGACCATCAGTGTGTCGGGCTTTATCGTCACCGCGTCCATCCTCGCGATCACTATTTTTGAGAAATTTGACGCGGGTGGCTGGTTTACCCTACTGATCACCCTGGTGGGTGTCGTGCTCGGCTACCTGATCTATCGCCACTACAAGAGCATCAGCAAAATCACAGCGGAACTGGACGAAACCATGCTGGACGTGGTCCCCGAAAATCTGGAACCCGGCCCCAACTTGCCGCTCGACCCGCGGGGTGCCACCGCGGTGTTTTTTGTCAGTCGTTTTGACGGGTTGGGGCTCCATACCCTGCTGACCGCGCATCGCATGGTCGGTGATTTCGTCAAGAATTATGTCTTTCTGCTCGCCGGCATTGTCGGTCAGGGCGAGTTCAAGGGTATCCAGGCGATGGAGGATCTCAAGATTTATGTGGAGGCGGAGGCCAACCAGTACATGGCCTTCTGCCGTAACGAGGGAATGGCGTCCACGTGGTTCGCCACGTATTCCACCGATCGCATTCAGGCGATGGAGGAACTGGCCAACGTCGCCATCCGCTATTTTCCGCAAAGCATTTTTTTTGCCGGACGGGTGATCGACACCCCCTTCCAGGGGTTTTTCCGGGGACTGCTGCACGATGAAGTCAGCTTTATCGTGCAGGACCGTCTGCAACACGATGGTTTCAGCATGATGATTGTACCGGTGCACGTGCATGGCATCCCGAGTCAACCGCCCAGCATCACCCTGCCTATCTCCATGCCACCGGATATGGAACTGGTGCAGAATGAAGAGAGGAATAAGGCGGAAGCCAGGGCGCGTGCCGCGGCGAAGGCCGCGAAGCAGGCTGGCGTAGAGGAGGCCACCCCCAATGCCCGTACGGATTGAACCCCAGGACCTCGACCGAGGTCCGCTCATGATCGACATCGCCGGCCGCCGGCCGACGGCCGCCGAGTGCGCGGTGTTGCGTCAACCCGCGGTGGGTGGGGTCATTCTCTTCGCCCGCAACTGTATCGACGCTTCACAGGTTCAGGCCTTATGCAGTGAACTGCATGCGTTGCGTCATCCCCCGCTCATCATCGGTATCGATCAGGAAGGGGGGCGGGTGCAGCGCCTGCGCACTGGGGTGACGCGCTTCCCGCCGATGGCGACCCTGGGTCTGTTGGCGGACCGCGAGGGTCTGGAGCGGGCACGGGAGGCCGCTTGGGACTGGGGGGTACTGCTGGGTGCGGAACTGCGGGATATCGGACTGGATCTGGACTTTACCCCTTGCCTGGATCTGGATCGGGGGGTCTCCAGCGTGATCGGCGACCGCGCCATCCACCGTGATCCGGAGTGGGTGGGTGTATTGGCCACGGCGGTGTGGAAGGGGATGGCACAGATGGGTCTGCAGGGCGTCGCCAAGCACTTTCCCGGCCATGGTGCGGTAGCCGCGGACTCTCATTGGGCCTTGCCGGTGGATACCCGCCCCCGTGCGGCGTTGCAGGAAGATCTGCAGCCCTTTGCCGCCCTGATTGCCGCGGGGATTCCGGCGATCATGCCCGCGCATTGCCTGTATCCCCAGGTGGATGCCGAGCATCCCGCCGGTTTCTCATCGCGCTGGCTGCAGGATATCCTCCGTGCCGACATGGGTTTCACCGGTGTGGTGATCAGTGATGACCTCAGCATGGCGGGGGCGCATGGGATCGGCGACATGACGGCCCGGGTCGACGGGGCGCTGGCGGCCGGTGCGGATCTGCTGCTGATCTGCAATGACCCCGCGGGTGCGGCGGCGGCCATCGCTCATCTACAGTCTGGTGGCCCGCTTCCGCGGCGCCCTCGTCTGGAGAGGCTCGCCGCTCACCAGGCCGTGTCGCGTCTGTCCTCCGCGGTGCGGGCGCGCTGTCTGCGACAGATCGAGCAATTACAGGCCCTGGCCCCGGAATGCGCGGGTTGAGAGGGTCTGAACGTCGGCTTTCGTCCGGGTGGTGCGTAGGGCCAAAGGTTAACCCCTTGTTTTTCCCGCGTCGCGTATTAGAATACGCCCTCACCTTTTACTCCTTGTCCGGGCGATAGGCGCCCGGACTCCGCAGTGAACCACAAGGAGCTTATTTTGCGTCATTATGAAATCGTGTTTCTGGTCCATCCTGATCAGAGTGAGCAGGTCCCGCAAATGATCGAGCGCTATCGCGGCATGGTCGAGGGCGATGGTGGCCGTTTTCACCGCCTGGAAGACTGGGGCCGCCGGCAACTGGCTTATCCCATCAAAAAAGCCCACAAGGCCCACTACGTCCTGATGAACGTGGAATGTACCGGGGCTGCCCTGGCCGAGTTGGAGGATGCCTTCCGTTTCAATGACGCGGTATTGCGTCACCTGATTCTGGCCCGCGACGAAGCGATCACCGACCCCTCCTTTCTGGCTCGCGAAGAGAATGACCGCCGCGACCGTGGTGAAGAGGCCGCGGATCTTGCGGAAAACGAGGGCGAACCGGACCACAGTGATAACGAAGCCGTAAAGACGGCTTGATCAAGGAGATTCAGATGGCATTCAATCGGGACAGGGATCGGGACGGGGATGGCGACAAACGCGGCGGCGGCAATTTTACCCGCCGCCGCAAGTTTTGCCGTTTCAAGGCGGAAGGCGTCAAGGAAATCGACTACAAGGATCTGAAAACCTTACAGGCGTATGTCGGCGAGACGGGCAAAATCGTGCCCAGTCGGATTACCGGGACGAGCAATCTTTACCAGCGGCAACTGACCACCGCCATCAAGCGCGCACGTTTCCTGGCATTGTTGCCCTACGTCGTGCGTTAAGGAGCCCCTGCCCCGGTGGCGGCGCAGCCAGAAGAGGGCGGGATCTTGCGCTGGTTTCTCAGCGGACGCTGGCAAGCCGGCGTCAGTACGGCTGTGCTTTTCAGTCTGGCGGGACGGGTACCCTTCCTCGCGGGACTGTTGCTGCTCAATTGCGTCGCGCTGGTGGCGCTGGTCACCTTGCAGGCCGGACGCAAGGAGAGCCTGGAGGTTCTGCTGATTGCCGGTGTGACCTCCGCGTTGTTCATGTTGAACCCGTGGTATGGTGTCGCCTTTGCCTTGGTGGCGTGGTTGCCAGGGCGGTTGCTGGGGGAAGGTTTACGGTGGGGCGCTGAGTGGGATGGTGTGGTCTGGGTGATCATCGGCTTGTCCCTCGTGGTACTGGTGCTCTCCCTGTGGGTCATACCGCAGGGAGCAGGCCCAAGCTTCTGGCAGACGCAGATCGCACATCTGCTGGCGCCGGCCCGTAAGGATTTGAGTTCGACGCAGCGCCAGATGCTGGGCGAAATGGCGCGTCTGATGCCGGGGATTCTCGCCACGGGGCTGACCATTCTCTGGGCCTTGGCGGCATTACTGGCCAGTCGCTGGCGCGAGCGTCTGCAAGGTGTCGCCGCGCCACAGCGGGTGTTCCGGGACTGGGTGCTGCCGGACGCCTTGGTCTGGCTGCTGGTAGCGACTTTGCTGGGCGTCGGTCTGCTGCATGGCGGCGCGTTGTGGCCGGTGCAGAACCTCGCCATTCTGATCGGCGGGTTTTATTTGTTGCAGGGTTTGAGTCTCGTGCATCTGTGGTTCGCGTTGCGGGGCTGGCCGCTTTTCGCGCTGGTCGCTTTTTATGTAGGAGTGATCCTGCTTTCCCAGCTTTTGCTGGTGATCAGTGTACTGGGCGTTCTGGATCGTGTTTTTCACCTGCGCCAACGGTTTGTCCGGTCACGGTCCTGACCGGCGGCGGTTTTGCAAAGAATTTTGGGAGGAATTTGAAATGAAAGTGATCTTGCTGGAGCGTATCAATAGACTGGGGCATCTGGGTGATGTGGTGGAAGTACGGCCCGGTTACGGACGAAATTTTCTGGTACCGCAGGGTAAGGCGGTGGTCGCCAACCCACGCAACCTGGAAGATTTCGCCCAGCGCAAGGCGGCCCTGGAACAGGCCGAGTTGGAGCGTCTGCAAGCCGCTCAGAAAAGGGCCGCCGCATTGGCCGATGTCGTGGTCAGAATCGCCCTGCAGGCGGGCGAGGATGGCCGTTTGTTTGGTTCGGTGGGCCTGCATGATATCAGTGGTGCGCTGGCGGCACTGGGTCATGTGGTGGCGCATTCGGAAATCCGTTTGCCGGACGGCCCGATCAAGCGGATGGGCGAATTCTCGGCTCGCGTGCGTTTGCACCCGGAAGTCGAGTTGGATGTGGCGGTGCTGGTCGAGCGCGCCTGAACTCCGGCAGGGACGGAGACGGCGGCGTGTTCGAGTCTGCGGACCACGGCGGCGGGGTCAGGGCCCCGCCGCATTCCATTGAGGCGGAACAGTCCGTCATCGGCGCGCTGCTGATCGATCCCGAGACGGCGGAGCAAGTGACGGAGGTCGTGGCCGCCGAGGATTTTTACGAGCGTCGCCACCGGCAGATTTTCCACGCCATTACCGTCATGTTGGGTGACGGTCGCGCTGTCGATGCGGTAACGATCTCCGAATGGCTGCAGGACCACGAGCAACTTGCCGAAGTGGGCGGGGTGCAGTATCTCCTGATGTTGGCCAACGAGACCCCCTCGGCGGCCAACGTGCTCGCGTATGCCCGTATCGTGCGGGAGCGGGCGACCCTGCGCGATCTCATTCGCGTGGGGCGGGAAATCGCGGAGTTGGCCTATCGCCCCGAAGGGCGAGCGGCGCAAGCACTGCTGGATGAGGCGGAAAGCCGTGTCTTTCAACTCGCCGAGGGGCAACAGCGTGGCGGCGAAGGTTTCACTCAGATCAAGGACGCCCTTCCGGCGGTCATTGACCGGATCGAAGTCATCGCCCGGGATAAAAAGGGCGTCACCGGTTTGTCCACGGGCTTCACCGACCTGGATGAGAAGACTTCGGGCCTGCACCCCGGTCAACTGATCATCGTTGCCGGTCGTCCGAGCATGGGGAAAACCTCCTTCGCCATGAACATCGCCGAGCACGTCGCCTGTGCCGAGAGCAAGCCGGTAGCGGTCTTCAGCATGGAAATGCCGACGGATGAGATCGTGTTGCGCGCCCTCTCCTCGCGGGGGCGGGTGGATCAGCACCGGCTGCGCAACGGCAGTCTGGGTAATGATGACTGGCCGCGCATCGCGCATGCCATTGGCGAACTGAGCAACGCCCCCCTGTTCACCGACGATTCGGTCGCGCTGACACCGATGGATCTGCGGTCGCGGGCACGTCGACTGAAACGCGAGCACGGTTTGGCGCTGATTGTGGTCGATTACCTGCAACTCATGCAGGTACCGGGTCGGGGCGATAACCGCGTTGCGGAAATTTCCGAGATCAGCCGTTCACTCAAGGCACTGGCCAAAGAACTGGCGATTCCGGTGATTGCCTTGTCCCAGCTCAACCGCAGCTTGGAGAACCGGACAGAGAAGCGTCCGCAGATGTCCGATCTGCGGGAGTCCGGCGCCATC
Source organism: Pseudomonadota bacterium (assembly GCA_021821285.1). Taxonomy (GTDB): domain Bacteria; phylum Pseudomonadota; class Gammaproteobacteria; order Acidithiobacillales; family Acidithiobacillaceae; genus Acidithiobacillus. Next base: position 12,457 of record JAKACQ010000017.1, on the reverse strand, counting down.
GAGCAGGATGCCGATCTGATCCTATTCCTCTACCGGGAGGAGGTCTATTACCGGGATAAGGAAGAGGTGAAAGGCATTGCCGAGGTGATTATTGGCAAGCAGCGCAATGGGCCCATCGGGACGGTACGGATGAGCTTTTTCGGCGAATATACCCGTTTTGAGAATTATGCCCCGGCCGGGGACGGTTTCGCCCGCTAGCGCGGGGATTTTGTTTTTCTTTGCGGTATCATGCATCCATGACTCGCCCGATGGTTGCCGAAATCTCTGCCACCGCGCTGCGCCACAATGTGGCCGTGGTGCGTCAGAGGGCGCCTCATGCGCGGATCATGGCGGCCGTGAAGGCCAATGCCTATGGGCACGATGTCACGCTCTGCGCGCCGGTGCTGGCGGAGGCTGGGGTGGACGCCTTCGCGGTGGCTTCTCTGGAAGAGGCGGAAACCCTCCACGCGCTGCGTTTGGAGCGACCTATCTGCATCCTCGGCGGCCCGTTTGCCGCGGAGGAGGTGAGAAACGCCGCTGCGCGCGATTACCTGCTGGTCATTCATGAACAGCGGCAGTTACGCTGGCTGGAAACCCACGCCGCCGACGTTGCCCTCCGATTGTTTGTCAAAGTGGATACGGGCATGCACCGGCTAGGCTTCGCACCGGACCGCCTGTCGGCCGTATTCGCCGCTTTGCGGCATTATCCGCGCTGGCGGGTGCTGGGTCTGATGAGCCATCTTGCCCGTTCCGATACTCCGGACGACCTCTTCAACCGTCAGCAGGCGGACGTTTTTGCCAAGGCCATGGCGTGCTTCGATGGCTCCACGGCGGGTCAGCACAGCCTCGCCAATTCGGGCGGGGTGCTGGCGTTGCCTTTCACGCATCATCGCTGGGTACGTCCGGGACTAATGCTCTACGGTCTTTCCCCTTTCGCGGGACGGAGCGGCAGCGAGATCGGTTTACAGCCGGTTCTGTCCTGGCGCAGTGCCGTGGTGGCCACGCGGAATCTCACTCCCGGCGACTGGCTGGGATATGGCGCCACGTGGCAAAGTCCGGCCCATTGCCGGGTGGGGGTGGTGGCGGCGGGCTACGGTGATGGTTATCCGCGTCATCTCGGTACGGGCGCGCCTATCACCGTAGCCGGCCAAGCCTCCCGGACTTTGGGACGGGTCAGCATGGATATGCTCTCCGTGGATCTGACGGAGGTGCAAGCGGAAATCGACGCCCCCGTTGTGCTGATGGGGGCCGGCGGCGCGGCTGTCGAAGTCTTGGCGGCGCGGCTTGGCACCATCCCTTACGAACTAAGCTGTCGCATACAAGCGCGCGTTCCGCGCCGGTTGGTTCCATGAGCCGCGAAAAATCCCTGTTTGTCTGTCAGGACTGCGGCAGCGCCAGTAATAAATGGCTGGGCCGCTGTCCGGATTGCGGGGCGTGGAACAGCCTCGTCGAGCAACGTGCGGGGAAGTCCGGGATCAAGTCGCACACGGCCTACGCCACGGCCAGTCCGCCGCAGTTTCTCCACGCCGTACCGGTCGCGGAGGTGGGGCGCAGCCCTACGGGCCTGACGGAACTCGATCGGGTGCTGGGCGGCGGGCAGGTGCCAGGGGCGGCCATTCTCCTGGGCGGGGAGCCCGGCATCGGCAAATCCACCCTCCTGCTCCAGACCGCCCATCACCTGACCCGGAGCGGCAAGGTACTCTATGTCACCGGGGAGGAGTCCGCGGCACAAGTCGCCTTGCGCGCCCAGCGTCTGGGTCTGACGCAAAGCCCGGTGCGGGTGGTCGCGGAAAACCATCTGGAGGTTATCGAGGGGTTGCTCCGAGGCGAGCAGCCTGCCCTGGTATTGATAGATTCCATTCAGACGATTTACACCGATACCTTGCAATCGGCCCCCGGCTCCGTGGCGCAGGTGCGGGAGTGCGCGGCGCGTTTGGTGCGTTTCGCCAAAGCCACGGCCACGGCCCTCTGGCTGGTGGGTCACGTCACCAAGGAAGGGGCCATCGCGGGTCCGCGCGTACTTGAACACATGGTGGACACGGTACTGTACTTCGAGGGCGAGGCGGGCAGTCCCTATCGCATCGTGCGCGCCATCAAAAATCGCTTTGGCGCCGCCAACGAATTGGGCGTTTTCCAGATGCAGGAAGAGGGCCTCCGGGAGATCGCCAATCCTTCGCAACTCTTTCTGTCGCAGCACGATCGGCCTGTGGCGGGGAGTGTCGTGCTGGCGACCCAGGAAGGAACCCGCCCACTCCTGGTGGAGGTGCAGGCCCTGGTGACCCCTAGTCCATTGGCCAATCCACGTCGGATAGCCATCGGCCTGGACCCCAACCGCCTTTCCCTCCTGCTGGCGATCCTGCATCGCCATGGTGGTAGCGTGTTGTTCGACCAGGATGTGTTCGTGAACATCGCGGGCGGCATCAAGGTGAACGAGCCGGCGGCGGATCTTGCGGTGGCCCTGGCCTTGTTGAGCAGTTTCCGCAACAAACCGCTGACGGGACGTCGGATCGTCTTTGGAGAGCTGGGTCTGGCCGGAGAAGTTCGCCCCGTGGCAGGCATGGAGACAAGGATACGGGAGGCGATAAAACTGGGTTTCAAGGGGGCTATCCTCCCGCGCGGCGAGCAGGATTTAGCGACCCCCGCGTTTGCGCTGCATCCTGCCGCGCATCTCGGCGACGCCATGGAGGCGGCCTTCGAGGGAGGCTGAGGCGCATTTTTCTCTACCGTCACAGTGGCCTGACCGCCCTATGCGCGGTGCTTGCAATATTCGGTCCGAGCGGTTAGGGTGACCAGGAAGGCCGAATTAAAGAGCCGTCTTATGTATGAATGGTGCCTTATCTCGAGCATTCTTTTTCTAATAGGCGGGGAGGGGAGAGGTATGGAAGAAACTACAGTTCATCATGCTGCCCAGAATGCGGTTCATCCGACAAAGAAACCGGCTTTGCCGGGGTTTTTCGCGAAGTCGCGTCTCCAATGGGGCACCTTGTTTATTCTGGGTCTGTTTAGTCTTGGTGGCGGTGCGGCCCTGGCCGCTGGTCTGGAGCGTGCAACTCCGGGATTTTTGCGTGTGGCAGCGACTGCGGGTACGGCCTCGAATCCCACTCAGATAAAAGATTTTGCCGTCGCTGTCGGTCAAATCAAGCAACTCAACGAACAGGTGCATACGGCGCTGAGTCAGAAAGGCCTCACCGCCGCCAAACGCGAAAACTTGAAGCAGTCTTACATGACCAAGGTGGACGGAGTCCTCGCCAGCAATCATCTAACCGCGGAACAGTACTCGAGCATGCTCAAGAAGACGCAAACCGACCCGGCTTTTGCGAAGCAGGTGGAAGCCGCTATGCAATAATAGGCTCGCCCCGTCTCGCTGCGTGCGCTGTTTTTCTTAGGGGATTGACGGCGCATTTTTATGCACACGGCTCCAGCGCCTCACCCGGAACACTCTGGCGCTCTTGCGATACGGCAGGCAATATCGACACATGAACCGTACGGGAGACCTTTTATTATGACAAGACTCCATCTGCCGCGCCCTGATTATGTGGCCCGGCGTCGCCGGTTGATGCGGAAAATGCATGCCGCTGGCGTCGCCATCATCCCTACCGCCACGCCCAAGAGCCGCAACGGTGATGTGCAATATCCCTTTCGTGGCAGCAGCGATTTCCTCTACCTGACCGGCTTCGTGGAACCTGAGGCAGTACTGGTGCTCGTGCCGGGGCATGCGGACGGAGAACAGATCCTGTTTTGTCGTCCTCGCGAGCCGGAGCGGGAAATCTGGGATGGCCGCCGTGCCGGGCTGGAGGGTGCCTTGGCGCAATGCCAGGTGGATCGTTGCCTGTCCATTCATGAACTGAACGAGGCGCTGCCCAGACTGCTGGAAGACCGTGAGTTGCTGTTTTACCCCATGGGCCAGTCCACGGATTTCGATGCGCGGGTGATGCATTGGCGCAATATAGCCAAGAGCAAGGTTCGCCAAGGCGTGCGCTATCCGTTGGAGGTGGTGGATGTCGCTGACCTGATTCACGAGATGCGACTGTTCAAGGATCCGGAAGAAGTCGAGATCATGCGTGCGGCGGTGGGCATCAGCGGTGCCGGACATCGCCACGCCATGCGCCAATGCCAACCAGGCATGCTGGAATATCAATTGGCGGCCGAAATCGAGCATGTTTTTCAACGCCTCGGTGCGACCAGCGTGGCGTACCCGAGCATCGTCGGCGGCGGGATCAACGCTTGCACCCTGCATTACACCGAAAATGATGCGGAATTGCGCGACGGCGATCTGGTGCTGATCGACGCGGGTGCGGAGGTGGGCGCCTACGCCGGGGATATTACCCGGACTCTACCGGTCGGCGGAGTCTTCGGTTCGGCGCAGCGGGAGATTTATGAGATTGTCCTGGCCAGTCAGGAAGCGGCGATAAGCGCCATCCAGGTGGGACGTTCCGTGGCGGAATATCATGACGAGGCCGTCAAGGTGCTGGTTGACGGCCTGCTGGATCTGAAAATACTTTCTGGAAGTCGCGACGCGGTCATTGAGCAGGGCAGCTATAAGGCTTTTTACATGCACCGGACAGGGCATTGGCTGGGCATGGATGTGCATGACGTAGGCCATTACCGCAGCGCGGATCACTCTTGGCGGTCTTTGGAAGCGGGGATGGTGCTCACGGTCGAGCCGGGTCTGTACTTCTCTCCGGACAACCAGACGGTGCCGGAACGCTGGCGCGGCGTCGGGATCCGCATCGAGGATGACGTGTTGGTGACCGCCAACGGGCCGGATATCCTCTCCAGCGAAGTGCCTAAGCGGGTGCCGGATATTGAAGCGATGATGGCTGCGGGCCCCGCCAGCGCTGAATGAACCGTGGGTGGTCAGAGGCCGTTGGTCGAAGGTGTTTGCGAGCGCACGAAACGCAGTTGGGCTTGTTTCACCCCAAAGTCCATGGCGCGCTGGACGCTGCTCATGAGAATATCGGCGGCATTATGGTAGCGAGGGTTCATGGTATCCCAGACCACACCGTGAATCACCCGTCCAGACTGGAGAATGATATCGATGCGCTCACCGCAACGGTTGCCGCCATTCTTGAGGAAGAACAAATCCTGTGAGAGCGCTACCTGATCGGGTCGATTAGGGCCGCAAGCGGCGATATCCGGATTACTGCTGGTTTGATCGGGAAGGGCGTTGTAAGCCGTCACCCGCTGCAGGTAAAACACCTGACGCCGCATGAGGAGTGCGCCATCGCTATGCCGGGTCTGGGAGGAGCCGGTTTCCTTGGCGGTGTCCGCGACCTTTTCCGAGGAAGCATCCATCCCCTGGGAATCGTGGGTGCTTTTGGATAATGCGCTGAGCAGGGGAGCTGGCAGATCCGGGGGATCGAGCGCCAGGGCGTTGGGCAGCAAAAAAGCGAACAAGGCGAGGCTTAGCCCCGCAGAGAACCGTTGTATCAAATCTATCTCCTTATTTGAGCCGGTCCTGGTGACCTGTCCCAGCGTTCGCTACGCCGATGTTATGCTCAAAATACGAAACGGAACAACATCATACAGAAAACGCGGAATAAATCAAGGAGATAAAATTAATCCATGATAAACAGTCTGTTGCGGTATATTTCTTGGGGGAGTCCGTGCATGCACCAAGACCACCAAGCGGGGTTTGCGGAGGATAGGCGCCCGTGGCGGCCCGAGGCATTCTCGGGGGAGCGGGATCGGCATATTCACCGGAAACGTGGTCCCGGTTACTGGCGTGTTGTTGTTTTTTTAGCTATGCTGTGCCTGCTCGTTATCCAACCCAACATAAAGGAGACTGCTATGAGCAAGTTTACCACCGCTTTGAAGGTAACTGCGCTGATTTTGCCCTTGGGCCTGGCCGGTTGTGCGACCACTTCGGACCTCGACAAGGTTGCTGCCAAGGCTGACGCCGCGCAGTCCACCGCCAATGAGGCGTTGGCCAAGGCCAATGCCGCGCAGAGTACCGCGACGGATGCTCTGAGCAAGGCAAGCGCTGCGCAGAGCACCGCTGATCAGGCGATGAGCACGGCCAACGCCGCCAACCAGAAGGCTGACGAAGCCAATGCGAAGGTTGAGCGGATGTTCAAAAAGGCGATGATGAAGTAAGTAGTTCGCGCGCCGGTCGTTTGTGAAGAGGCCCCGTCGAGCAATCAGCGGGGCCTCTTTGCATCGGTGAGTCGCCGTCAATCCGACCCTAGCATTGTTCCCAGGGTAATCCATCGAAGCGCCAGCCATTCAGGCTGCTTCGGCAATGCCGGTCATTCAGATCTCCTTCAAAACCATGCGCCACATTGTAGATGGCGCTGAAACCATGCGCTTGTAAAAATAGGCCAGCCTCCAGAGAACGGTGGCCGCTGCGGCAAATCAACAGGGTGGGACGGTCATGGGATGTGGCCCGCCGCACGTGCGCCAGGAAGTCCGGGTTGATTTCCCAGTCCGGCTCGTCCCGCCAGGGAATGGATAATGCCTCCTTGGGATGTCCGACGAAGAGGAACTCCATTTCGCTCCTGACATCGATGAACACCGCTTGCGGGTTTTCCCGCAGGAAGTTGAAGGCATCATGGGGTGTGAGGCGCGGGATCGACTTTGCCATAGGGACCACCGAATGCCTACAAAATTCCCATAGCGAGCACCAGCCACGCGGCAATGAGCAACAAACCGCCGACCGGTGTGACAGCGCCGAGCCAACCCTTGCTGGTGATTGCCAGGAGATACAGACTACCCGAAAAGAGCACCGTCCCTGTCAGCATCAGCCCGGCCGACCACGGTATGAGCTTGGATTCCGGCCGTTGCAGCGCCATCAACCCCACCAGCATCAGCCCCAGGGCGTGATAAAGGTGGTACTGGCTGCCGGTATGGTAGATACCCACCATTTTAGGTGACAAGCGATTTTTCAAGGCGTGGGCGCCGATGGCCCCCAGGGCTACCGCGACCCCCGCGTTAAGCGCACCCAGAGCAAGGAACAGTTTGTCTATCTGCGTGGTCATCTATGGTTCCGCCGGAACAGACATTCGATTTGCCGCCCGTGCCTGGAAAAATCGGTGTGGGTGATCAAAAACAGGAATCTCCAAATCTCGCACTAGTTGCCGCTCTGGGATTGCAGGAGGGAAAGTTTGCGCGCGTTTATCAGGGCGGGTATGGCGGTGCTAAAAGGAGACATGTGTTGGCCAATGAGTTGCACGGAATACCATCCCTTTCCCTGATAGGACAGTACCTTAAAGTTGAGCATGGCCATTGACAACGCGGCGGTATAGGTCTTTCCCACCACGAGCGGTCCCGCACCTTTCTCGGCACATCCCGACACGGCCATAGTCGTCGCCATCAATGCCGCCAGAATCAAATATCGCATGCGCATGCCCCGCCAACGGTCCAAAACACCCCCACCACCCATCAGGGCACATTATCGTCGTAAAGAGAGCGCTTCGGCAACCGGCACGCGATGGCGCCGCTGCTAGGCCAGTGCCGTCCATCGTCATTCTCGCCAAAGGCGGTCGCTAATGCTGGGCGCGCCGGTCTGTACGGGCGTCAAAGTCCGGCTGGGGGGTCCTTGATATCCTTGATATCCTGGATGATTCTGACTATGGTTGATATCAACTGACTGGTATGCCATGCGGGTCGCAAGGAGAAGTGCATGAAAGTCGGATTTATCGGTTTAGGACGGATGGGCTCGGGTATGGCCGCGCGTCTGCTGGCGGCGGGGCAAGCGTTGATCGTCTTCAATCGTTCTGTTGAAAAAATACAACCTCTCGTCGTCCAAGGTGCGCAGGCCGCCAAAACCCTGGCGGATTTCGCCGCCGCCGACGTCGTCTTCAGCATGTTGGCGGATGATCCGGCGGTGGAACAGACCGTACTCGCCGGCGACGGTCTGCTTGAGCACCTGTCCGCGGGTGCCATACATGTTTCCTGTAGCACCATCAGCGTCGCGCTCTCCGCCCGGCTCGCGGCTGCACACGCCGCCGCGGGACAAGACTATGTTTCCTGCCCGGTATTTGGACGTCCGGATGCGGCGGCGGCGGGTAAATTGTTTCTTGCGGTGGCCGGCAAACCAAGCCTCATCGATCGCCTGCAACCGCTTTTCGAGGCCATTGGCCAACGTACTTTCGTGGTCGCGGAGCAAGCCGACAAGGCCAATCTGGTAAAGCTGAGCGGTAATTTCCTGATTGCCGCCGTCATCGAATCGCTCGGCGAGGCCATGGCTCTCGTCGAAAAGGGCGGAATCGATCGCCACGCTTATCTGGAATTGCTCACCTCCAGCCTGTTTAACGTGCCATTGTACAAGAACTACGGCGCCCTCATCGCTGACCGTAAATTTACCCCGCCGGGCTTCGCCGCGCCCCTAGGACAGAAGGATATCCGCCTCATGTTGACGGCGGCGGAAGCGCTCGCGGTACCGCTCCCCTTCGCCAGTGTCTTGCGCGACCGTTTCATTACCCTGGCAGCGCAGGACGGCGAACCCCGTGACTGGTCGGCGGTCGGCGGCCTCGCCGCCCAAGACGCGGGTTTGATGCCCAAAAAATAGGGCGCTGTAATCGTTCCCGAGCGTCGAGGAGGATCAACCCCACTATTGATCCGGCCCCATGAAGTCTTGAGCGGCATACATTGATAAAAATCAATGTATGCATCATGTCGCCTGTAAAAGAAAGAACTTGATAGTCCTTCTCTGGCTAAGTAAAAAATACTATTAGGGTGGGGGTAGAACCTCGCGGCGTGATGAGGATGGGAGATGCTTTCCGGGTTAAAGAAAGATAGCACAATTGCTGGTGATGTATCCGAATGATGCTTGTCCACAGGGGAATGTGCGCAATCGTCCGAATTCAAGGCTTCATCTATTGTGGGAGTCATCCTTCTTTATTTTTCCTGAAGACGGTGATAACTACTCCACCTACAATAAGCTTCACAAGAAAAACTAATATCATTAAATATATAATATATTTAAATCCAATATCTATCCCAAAAGCTTTAAATGAAAAGTATATGATTGCTCCGACTGCTGGTGTGATGCTAAAAAACAAAAAGTATTTTATTATTTTCTCTGTGTATTTTGACATTTAATATTCTCCACTAATTCTCTGTCGAGCGACTGGCGTGGCGATTGTTATCATCTATTTAATTACTGTATTAACCACTGTGAAACAACTACTGATATCTATCATTTGCGCGGCTTGGTCGCTCCTAAAAAAATCGCACGAAAGACAGGATCACCTCGTGTCTGATGAAGGATGGAAGCTGAAACATGACCAATCCAATAAATCCATGCGATATAGGAAACCTCTCTATGAACTCCGGAAAGCATGGTAAAATCGGCGGCGCCGGCTGAGGACGAAGATGCACCGCGCCCACCGGGGATTACGAGAAAAATGAGTACGCCAGTAATCGCCAAGCCGGTCATGGTGAGGACTCCAATGCCATGCCAGAATCCGGGCAGACCAACAGTGCGTCCCGCCTGCGGTAGTTTTCCTTTAAATAGAGCCAGAATGTCTGTCTTTATTAGCGACATTCCCTCACTGTTCCATGGAAAAAGAATTTTTGACTGCCCATCGGCGTAGATCCATAACCACTCTACCACGAGGATGCTTGTGGCCAAGAGACCACCCCACTCATGAATAATGAAGTACAGTCTGGTATTTGGATCGGAAACCAAAAAGCCACCGAACAATTCAAATGTCAATGTAGTAGATAGGCCGACATGTAGCCACCTTGTGCCGCCATCCCATGCGACTTTTTGCATAATGACCTCCGTTTTTCATTGTTCGCCGCATCTATGTTTGGCTTGCATACCTAATGACGGATCGCACCCGCTCGTCATCGTATATTTTGCTCTCTACCTTGCAATACACCGCGCCCTCATCCGGGAAAACCGCCACTTCCACTACTCCGGGCAATTGCAGAAGTTGCCGGGTGAGTTGCGTGTTATCTTGGCTATCGGGAGGAAGAGGAAATATCCTGGTGGCGACGTAACGCGGCTGCTGCATCGTGAGCGCCACTATCAACCAGATCAAATAGATGGCCGCTATAGCCCAAAAAACATCACTGTAGTTGTGTTGATCGGGCAGATAAAGTAATCCTCCCAACAAGCCGCCACTGAAAGCCCCGAGAAACTCCGCCGTGGTATACACGCCCGTGGCCGTTCCCTTGGCGCCCGGATGGCAGAATTTGGCCACCAGGGAAGGTAAGCTTGCCTCCAGCACATTGAACCCCACAAAAAACAAGAAGAGCGCGGTGGCAATAGACCAGATACTGTGATTGGAGAGCGCCATCCAGATGACCGCGGCCAGCAAGACCGCAATCGCCAGCACAAAGACTTCTCGGAGGCGGTGCTTGGCCTCACCGACAATGATAAAGGGGACCATCGCCACGAAAGAAAGCAGCATGACCGGGAGATACAACATCCACTGATCCACCTCTGAGAGAAGAGGATGCTGCGGATCGATGAGTACCAAGGGCAGCACTACGAAGAGCGCTGTCAGGCCCGTGTGGAGTGAGAATATGCCGAAGTCCAAACGGAGCAGGTTGGGATTCCTCAGTACGTCCTTCAGCGCAGCAGGATTCATTTCGGCATCGCGATGGAAGCGTGCCGGGACAGCCGGAATCACCTTGTAGAGCACGCCGATGGCGAGGATGGACAGCCCCGCCGTCAACCAAAAGATCCCTTGCACCCCAACCCATTGTGCTAACGGCGCGGATAGCACCAGCGACACGCTAAAGCTGATGCCAATGGTAATGCCAATGGTGGCCATAGCCTTGGTCCAGCGTTCTTCGCGCACCAGATCCGCGGTGAGCGCGATGATGGCGGCGGCTACGGCACCTGCACCCTGTATGATGCGCCCCACCAGCAGCCATTCGATGCTGGTGGCCTGTGCGGCGATGACGCTGCCAATGGCAAAAATGAGGAGCCCCGCCGCAATGACGGGTTTTCTGCCCCACTTATCTGACAATTTGCCGAAGGGAATTTGAAAAATGGCCTGGGTCAGACCGTAAGCACCCAGAGCAACGCCGATGAGTACCGGATGGCGTGTTGCCCCATGCAGTCCGTGGGCATACACGGAAAACACCGGTAATACCAGAAACAAGCCGAGCAGGCGTAAACCAAATATTCCGGCCAAGGCAATAATGGATCGACGCTCACGCACGTCCAAAGCGTTTTGCGGGGTAGTCATAATTTATCCTTTTATAGGGCTATTGGAGTCATCGTTAACGAATTATTGATTGCTTATGCATTAGATTTAAGTAGCCTTATTGTCATTGCATTCCACTGACCGCCTATCTGTAGGTAGGCTTTTTTTGCTATTGCGCAAGAATGTAAGGACATATCGGGGTTGTTCTTGGCACACCAACTGAGCTGAGTATGAAGTGCTTCAGTATTTTTTGTTCTTGAAAACCATGCCACGCTTTTATGCGGATATGGAGACTCATTAGATGTTACACCAGAGCATCCAGATAAAAACAATATGGAAAGCAAAGAAACAGTGACAATGTTGCAGTATGACATTGCTAGATCCTTATCTAGGTCCCATTCCAATCTATTGACAAAAATATGATGTTATTGGTTCCCTCATCATCTCAAGCGGGTAACTCATTTTAAAAAATGAGGCTGTGGTGTATGAGAAGTGCGGATCATTTGTCATTCACCTTCTCTTCGCCGATATAATGGTTTTCCAGAACGCTATGCCCCTCGCTGGGCAATGGCAGGGTATATAAATACTGTCCTGTAAAAACACACGGCGTACGGCAAAAGCGGTCATCAGGGCCGTCAAATGCCGCTCAAAACTGCGATGAAACCATACGGAAAGTTCCATTAGAATGCCCCTGTCACTGCGTCATGTGAGGGCGTAGCAAGCGCATGGGCAGGGAGGTGTAGGCCAGCACATCCTCAATCGTCACAATAGCTATAACATCTTCGTGATGTTCCGGGGGATCAGTCCGGCAGAGTAGCGCGCATTCATGACGGGTGGCACGGAACCGGGCGACCAAATCATATATTTGGTAATCCACAGGAACACTAAACCAATCCTCGCTGGCGAAATTTTCTATGGGGGTCGAGATTTGTCGGTGTCGCAACAGGTCACGTACGCGCGGGGCGGTCAGTACGGCACGGGGTTGCGTTCCTTCGACGACCAGGATGTGCGGTATTTCACGGCCGCGATGGAGCAGTACCGCGATATCTGCCAGCGTCCGGCCACCTTTTACACGGATCAGCGGGGTTTCAATAAACTCTCCTGCCGGAAGCATCAGGTAGAGATTACTGTGTCGCGCCTCAGGAATGAAATGACCGCGGCGGATCAGTTTGCGCGTGTAAACCGTTTCCCTCGTCATCAGTCGACGGACCCCAAAGGCCAGGGAGGCGACGATAATCAAGGGAATGATAATGTGGTAGTCGCTGGTCATTTCAAAAATCATCACGGCACCAGTAACGGCGGCACCGGTAGATGCGGCGACCATCCCGGCCATCCCCAAGGCGGCCGCGATGGTCATACTGACCCCGATTCCC
>JAKACQ010000061.1:0-11892 GCA_021821285.1 Pseudomonadota bacterium | reverse complement strand
ATCGCCAACACCACCAGGGCTTATCCCTTCTTTCAACATAGCAGCAACCTCATTCAACGCCATTGCAAAACAATGGCGAGACACATGAGCAAAACCATAAACTGGTGAAACGCTACCAAAATGCCAGTAGAAGAAGCCGCGCCACCCCCCAACGCCGCCGGGGACATTCCACAGTGACTTAGCCAGCCATAGCCTGCACCGTCATCGGATCTCATTCCGCGGCGTGGAATGGACCGGCCGATACAGCGGGGACGGCAGCTTTCCGCTCAATCCCCATCGGCAGGGGTTCCGCTAGTGCATCATAGCAGGCATGCCCGGCATGATCATTGTGTGAAGATACAATTGCGAGAACATCCACCAGGTCAGGCCGATCGTAATCAAAAATAGTGGCATGAATAACACCAACGCTATGGCATTCCAGATGTTATGTTCGGAAGTATCGATATGCAGCAGGAAATAAATCTGCGCAATAATCGCTATAGCTGCGCACGCCGAGATGACCATCAACAAACCAAATGGCGGCATGGAGTGTGACGTCACTAAAAAAGTGGCGATAAGCATCAGGATGCTGGAAATCGCAAACCCCAAAAAATAGCCTCGGGATGTGGACATCTGTACTTCTGGATGTAACGTCGGATCATCGTGGCCGTGACTCATGACATATATCCCCACAAATAAACAAACACATAAACAAACACCCAAATGATAGCCTGCAAATGCCAAAACATGCGCAGTGTCAACAACCGGCCGACCACCTCGGTGGTAAAGCCCTTGGTCATCACCTGTGCCATCATGACCAAAATCCAGATCAGGCCGAAGAAAATATGGGTAGCGTGCACCTGCGTCAGGACAACGAATGCAGACACGCCTCCACTGGTCGCGACGCTGACCCCCAATGACGCCAGATGCGCCATATCATGGATATCCAACACTAAAAACAGCGCACCCAATATGAACGCCGAGAGCAATCCATTGATCACGCCGCCCTTGTTCTTGTTCTTGAGTGCATTCATACCAAAACCGTAGGCCAGAACACTAAGAAACAGCGCCATGGTTTGGGCAAAGGTGTACCACGGTTTCACGAAGTCCGCCGGGGTAGGACCCCCAAAATAGCTGTGCTGGTAACTCAACACACCATAAGCGGCAAACAGCGTCGCGAACAGCATGGCATCACTCAACAGATACAAGAAGTAACCCAGTGTGCGCGTAGAAATCACATCATGCTGATGCTGGTGTCTATCCCATAACTCCGCCGTCTTCGGGTCAACATCACTTGCGGGTGGACGCATATAAAACTCCTCTTGAATAACATGATACCGCGATGGTCGGCACCTCCGACCACCGCAAAATGGCCAGCTACTTATGGTGATCCATCGGCGAAGACAAACCATACAGTGTCCCTGCAGCGGGCAAATCGGCACGCTCCTGCGCCCACCCATCGCCACGCACTGGACGAAGGTGGTGGTCACCGTCAATCCGTGACGCACGCCGGATCGCCTCTTGCTCCATCTTCTCCAGTTCCGCGGCGGTGAGGATGTAACCGGGGTCACCCTTAAACGAACGGTAGATCACCAACGCAATAATCGCGATCAGAGAAAGCAGGCAAAGCCACCAGATTCGCCAGGTCAATGCGAAACCCAAGATGAAGCTCAAACCACCCAAGATAATTGCCACACCGGTATTATTCGGCATATGGATGTCTTCATAGTGATCCGGCTGAATGTGTTCCAGGCCATTCTCACGTCGCCAAGCCGCCTCATCACGCGCGTTGATCTGTGGCACCACGGCAAAGTTATAAAACGGCACCGGGGAATGCGTGATCCACTCCAGGGAACGGGAAGTGCCCCACGCATCGGCACCGACGCGGTTCTTCGCATGATCACGGACACTGATATACAGCAGTGCAAAGAATGCGAAAACAGAGAACATATACACGACGATGCCCAACTCCATCACCAGGAGATACGGCTGCCAGGCGGTGTTGAACACGTAGTCCAAACGCCGGGTCATGCCCATGAAACCCAGCATGTACATGGGCACAAACACCAACGCGGTTCCTGCGGAAAAAAGCCAGAACATGGTCTTTGCCCAAAATTCGTTCAGCTTGAAACCGAAGACTTTCGGAAACCAGTAAATCACCGAAGCAAAGATGGCATATACAATCACCATCAGCATGGAGTGGAAATGAGCGACCACAAAAACGCTGTTGTGGACCATGTAATTGATGGCTGGAATAGCCAGCATCATGCCGGTCAACCCACCGATGAGCAGCAGAAACAGCGCACCGATGGCCCACAGCATGGCCGCATTGAAGGTCAGGCGGCCGCGATACATGGTAAATGCCCAGTTAAACACCTTCACACCAGTGGGAATACCGACCAGCATGGTGGCCACACTGAACGCGCTGTTGACATACGGACCCGCGCCCATGGTAAAAAAATGATGCAACCAGACCAGCCAGGAAACACCGGCAATGGCTATGCTGGCCAACACCATGGTGACGTAACCAAACAACGGCTTCTCTGAGAAGGTCGGAAAGATCTCCGACATCATGCCGAAAGCGGGCAGAATCACGAAATACACCTCCGGATGACCCCATATCCAGAAGAGATTGGTGTAGAGCATCAGATTGCCGCCCAGGCCCGCCGTAAAAAAATGCGCGCCCAAATAGCGGTCTGCAGCAACCAATGCAAGGGCCACCTGCAATGCCGGGAAAGAGGTCAGAGCAATCACGTTGGCCGAAAGCGAGGCCCAGACAAAAATCGGCAAACGGCCCCACGTCATGCCGGGCGCACGCATCTTGATAATGGTAGACAGAATATTGATACCACCCAGGGTAGTACCCAAGGCCACCAGTTGCAGCGTCCACATCCAGTAGTCCACCCCCACGCCCGGACTATATTGCAGTTCAAAAATAGGGGCATATCCAAACCAGCCGTTGTGCGCGAAATCTCCAATGAACAAGGAAATCATGATCAATGCCCCCGCAGCGGCGGTCAGCCATAGCCCCAACGCATTCAGGTAAGGGTAAGCCATATCGCGGGCACCGATCTGAATGGGAACGATGATGTTCATGAAACCGACCAGTAAAGGGGTCGCCGCCAGCAAAATCATGATCAGGCCATGGGCACTGTAGATCTGTCCAAAATGGAAGGGCGTCAGGTAGCCATGCAACGCGCCAAAAACACCCGAAGATTGTGATCCCACCGCCCACGCCTGCTGCGTCCGAATCATCAAACCATCAATGAAACCACGAAACAGCATCACCAGACCGATGATGATGTACATGATGCCGAGTTTTTTATGATCTACGGTCGTCAACCATTCGCGCCACAGATAGGTCCATTTGCCATAATAGGTAATCAGGCCCAGCAGCATGAGTGCGCCGAGGACGACAGCGACGAAGAGTGGAGCCAAAATGGGGTTGTCATAGGGAATCTGGGACCAGGCAAGGCGCCCCACTAGGGGGTTCCAGCCTCCGGCTAAATCTACGAGCATTTATCAATCCTCCTGTTAATCGCGGTGTTCAGCATCTTGCTGCTGCAGGTACCTCACCATGTTTTCCGTCATCATCGGCGGGATGGGCCAGGTTTTGCCATTCATGACCTCGTCAATGACATGGTCAAACAAACCCTCCTGCACTGATGAGAAATACACCACCTTATGGTGCACATTGATGTAAGGGTCAGCGTAACGATTGAAACTGGCGTAGCTCATCGATGTCGGTGATCGCTGCACCTTCCGCACCCACTGGCTAAAATCGGTTGCGCTCAATATGTTGGTTTTAAAGGTCATCCACGAGGTGCCCGCGCCCGCATAATCCGAGGCGATACCCTGATAGCTGCCCATATGGCTGCTCTCCAACGCGTCTTTGGTTCGCATGCCGGGCATCACATCGATCATGCCTACCAACTGCGGAATGAAGAACGTCGTAGTCACGGCGGTGGAGGTTAAACGGAAAAATACCGGGGCGCGCGCGGGCAGTACCAGTTCATTGGCCACAGCCATATGATATTGCGGATACACAAACAGCCACTGCCAGTCCGTGGCGATTACATCCACTTCCACCGGATCATCATCGGGCTTCATGTGTTTGGTAATGACCGTCGGATTATAGGGGTTTATCTCGAAGGTCCCCTTGACGGCAAACCAAGACAAGACACCTACCGCAATGATCGGAATACCCCAAACCACCACTTCGATAGCATTGGAGTGTGACCAAGAGGGATCGTATGCGCCACGATTCTTACCCTTCTGGTAGCGCCACATGAACCACACCACTAACAGCGCCGTGAGCCCGACAATGACACCCATGACCGCGACATCCACCATGAGATAGAACAAGTCACTGTCTGCCATCAACCCTTTGGGATTGAAGATCCAATAGGGGTTACCCGCGCAGCCGTCGAGCAACAGAATCGGTGCGAGGGCGATATAGCGCCACCCGCTTTTCAGGCTGTGCCTCCACTTCACTTGCATTGATATTTCTCCCTAGCGAACCAAGAAATCCGCGATATGACAAAATAACGGTCACCATCCAATGACCCCGCCCGATCTCGATAGGTGCGGTGCCCGGGGATGATTGTTGTGAACCGCGTGTCAAACTGTGGCACGCAGCCTGATACCGCCGACGCCCCAAGCCCGCGTCGACGAAACTTCGCCCCTGCGTCAGGTACCCGTGCGAACGGCAGAGCGGCAGCACTCCGCGCTGCAAGTGGCGCCTAGAGGAACGGAGATACCGGGCGATCGATGCGATCCGGTATTGGCGATTTCATGATCACACTCCTTAGCGTTACGCGCAGAGTTGTATATCCGTATAAATAGTACAAACTTATACTTTTAATGCTTATTTCCCGCTCGGCTGTAAAGTTAGTGCAGCCGAAAACACAAAGCAATAGAGAGTTGCCACAAATATTTTTGGGTATAAACAAGCGGTATTAGTGACACATATAAGAATCATTATAAAAATATATAATAATATAAATTAAAACTATCTTCATCCCCGCATTATGGCAACTCCATTAGAAAATACTATAAACAGATGTGGTTACTCCTTATCTTTGAGTAAGTTAAATAAATATATGGATATATCTCATACAAAATGTGTCCGTTCTGCCCTTTCCTTGATGACTGGCCATGCTAAACTCGAGGCATGACTACGCCACCTTTTGTCCTGGTCCTCCTGAGCGCGGCGCGCCAGCTCTACCTCAATGATGGGACGGAAGTAGTCACCGGCTTTTGGGCGGAGGAACTGGTCGTGCCCTACCAAATACTGCGCAAGGCGGGATGGCGACTACAAATAGCCACGCCCGGTGGCGTCACGCCACAGGTCGATGCAGACAGTCTCGATCCCGCGACATTCGGCGGGAATCGCGAAAAGGTGTCCACCTTGAAAACGGCCATCGAACAAATGACGCATTTACGGACACCCATCGATCTCGACACCCTGTCGACAGCCTCGCTGGAAGCCTTGCTGGGGGTGTTCATTCCCGGTGGTAACGGGCCGCTCGTGGATCTCTGTCAGGCAGCAAGCGTAGACCGCTTGCTGCGGCACTGTCGATCGACAGGCAAGCCCGTCGCCACGCTCTGCCACGGTGCGGCGGCACTCCTGGCCACCAGTGGCGGGGCCGAGCGGTCGCCATTCATCGGACAGCGGGTCACCTGCTTTAGCGCTGCGGAGGAGTCGGCGACCGCGCTGGCGGGACGCTGGCCCTATACCTTGGAAGAACGACTACGGCAGGTGGGTTTTCAGGTCAGGGTCGCCGCCCCCTGGCAAAGCCACATCATCAGTGACGACCTCCTGCTCAGCGGCCAGAATCCCGCTTCCGCGACAGCCCTCTCCCACGCTTTTGTACAACGTCTTTCATCACTTGGAACACATAGAGGAAAACCACATGAATGCTGATGCACTAAAAAAAATGGCCGCTGAAGCCGCTTTACGCTACATCCAACCCGGCATGATCGTCGGGGTGGGCACCGGCTCCACCACCAATTTCTTCATTGAAGCGCTTGGCGCCGCCAGGATTCATGTGGATGGCTACGTAGCTTCCAGTCTCGCCACCGAGAACCGTCTCAAGATGCAAGGGTTCAATGTGCTCGATCTCAACGGCACCGGCGATATCCCGGTTTACATCGATGGTGCCGATGAGGCTGATCCGCATTTCCGCCTCATCAAAGGCGGTGGCGGTGCACTCACTCGCGAAAAGGTGGTTGCCAGCGCCGCGCGTCTCTTCGTCTGCATCGCTGACGTCAGCAAGGACAAACCCATGCTCGGGAAGTTTCCGCTGCCTGTCGAAGTCATCCCTTTTGCGCGCAGCTACGTTGCCCGGCAACTGGTCAAACTGGGAGGCAGCCCCACTTTACGCGACGGAGTCACCACCGACAACGGTAATGTCATTCTGGATGTCACTGGTCTCGACCTCTCTGACCCGCTGCGGATGGAAGAAACCATCAACGCCATTCCCGGCGTGTTGGATAATGGCATCTTTGCCCGCCGTCGCGCCGATGTGCTGCTGTTCGGCAGCGCTGACGGCATCATCGAACGGAAGACGTAAAGGCGAATCCTGCCACTTGAGGATACGGATATGGAAGGCGAAATAGACCATCGCGACACCCGCCGGGATTTCACTCACGGGAGCCTCTGTCGCCGGGATCTCGATCCTGATCCCTTCGGGCAATTTGCACGCTGGTTGGCGGACGCCACGAAAGCGGGTAATTTCGATGCCACGGCCATGGCCCTGGCGACCGCGGATGCGCAGGGCCGACCTAGCGTCCGTTTTGTGCTGCTCAAACACATCGACAAACGTGGGCTGTGCTGGTACACCGATCAGCGTAGCCAAAAGGGACAGGATCTGGCGACCAACCCGCGCGCGGCGGTGGTGTTCTACTGGCCGGAGAATGATCGTCAGGTACGTGTGAGCGGTTCCGTCGAAGGGTTGGATGACGCCGAAACCGAGGCTTATTTCCAACAGCGTCCCCTTGGCAGTCGTTTCGCGGCCGCGGCCTCGGTGCAAAGCCAACCCATTGCCGATCGTGAAACGCTGGAACAGCGCGTCATCGAGTTACAGGCGCGTTATCCCACCGGTTCTGTCCCCCGCAGCCCCGCCTGGGGTGGCTACCGACTGCGGCCGGAACTCTTCGAATTTTGGCAAGGACGGCGGAATCGCCTGCATGATCGCTTTCTCTATAGCCGCGCGGAAGGAACTCAGGAAACATGGAGGATTCAACGACTGATGCCGTAGGCGCGTCCACTAAAACACCTCCAGACGCGCCTCATAGCCCAGCACGATAATCCGGTATATATCCTCCCCAAGCTGCACATGAGCGGACTGGGGAGCGCCGATGCTGATGGTATCGCCGCCCGCCGTACTCACACCGGAGGGACCGAAATGCCCTTGGGCGATGAGATCGTTCAGCAAAGCCGCCAGTTCCGCTTCGGGCACCGAGCCGGTATTGTCGATTACTTTACAAGGCTTACCCCGCCTGGTGACCCCCTCGACAATCACCGCATCCGGACTCAACGGCGGCAAACCGTCCGCATCACCCTGATCATCCCGCACCATGGTCCTAACCCCTCCTGTGTCATTCATCACGGAACAGCCACGGTGCCGACTGCCGACGCCGCTCTTCATAGGCACGAATCGCCCCTTCCTGTCGCAAAGTCAGTTGGATATCATCCAGACCGTGCAGCAGTTTGTGTTTGTGGCCAGCATCCATGGGAAAAGCGTAACGGCTGTCGCCCATGGTCTGCACCTCCTGTGCGGGCAGGTCGACACGCAAACGATAACCGGGGTTGGCCGCCACCTCGTGGAACAAATGTTCAACCACGTCGGTCGGCAAGCGCACCAGTAAAATGCCGTTCTGCACGCAGTTATTGGCGAAAATGTCTGCAAAACTGGGGGCGATCACCACACGAAAACCATAGTCCGCCAAAGCCCAGGGCGCATGTTCCCGACTGGAACCACAACCGAAATTTTCTCGCGCCAACAGGATCCGTGCACCCGCATAGGCCGCCTGATTCAACACAAAATCCGGGTTGTCCATCCGCTGCCCGCCCTGCTCCAAATAGCGCCAGGCATCAAACAGATGTCTGCCCAGCCCCTGGCGCTCGATGGTCTTGAGAAACTGCTTGGGAATGATTGCATCGGTGTCCACATTGGGGCGATCCAGGGGTGCAACCACCGCTTCCACTACGGTAAAGGCTTCCATTGCGCTATCTCTCCATCCGACATTGGGCGACATATTCCATCCGGGCCACCCAGCCTCGAGGGCGGTGGCGCCATCGCGACCCCCCCACCTTCAGGGCGACACCCAGTCACGCACATCCACAAAATGTCCGGCGATGGCCGCGGCCGCGGCCATCGCCGGACTGACCAGATGAGTTCGCCCGCCCGCGCCCTGACGCCCTTCGAAATTCCGGTTGCTGGTGCTCGCGCAACGTTCCTCCGGCTCCAATCGATCGGCATTCATGGCCAGACACATGGAACAACCCGGCTCTCGCCACTCGAAGCCAGCCTCCTTGAAAATCCGGTCCAGCCCTTCCGCCTCTGCCTGCGCCTTGACCAGCCCGGAACCCGGCACCACCAGTACCGCCTTGACGGATGCCGCTCTGTGGTGCCCCCTGGCAATGGCTGCCGCTGCGCGGAGGTCTTCGATCCGCGCATTGGTGCAGGAGCCGATAAACACCTTGTCGAGGGTGATCGCCGAGACAGGGGTCGCCGCTTTCAGCCCCATGTAGGTCAACGCATCACGCCAACCCTTGCGCCGCACGGGATCTTTTTCCAGAGCCGGGTCAGGTACATGGCCGGAGATATCGACCACCATCTCAGGGCTGGTGCCCCAAGTGACCTGAGGCGCCACCGTACACGCGTCCATGCGGATTTCCGCATCGAACTGCGCCCCGGGATCACTGTGCAAGTCTCCCCAGGCCACGACGGCCTGGTCCCAGACCTTACCCACCGGCGCATAAGGTCGGCCCCGCAAGTAGTTGATGGTGATGGCATCCACTCCCACCATGCCGGAGCGCGCTCCCGCTTCTATAGCCATATTGCACAGAGTCATCCGCCCTTCCACGGACAGGGCCTGCACCGCGGGACCCGCAAATTCGATGGCATAACCGGTACCGCCCGCGGTGCCGATGCGCCCAATGATAGCGAGCACCAAATCCTTCGCCGTCACGCCAAAGCCCAATTGGCCATCCACCCAGACACGCATGGATTTGGATTTGCGCGCCCACAAGCACTGGGTCGCCAGCACATGCTCGACTTCGGTGGTACCAATCCCGAAAGCCAGCGCGCCCAATGCGCCGTGAGTCGCCGTGTGGGAGTCTCCGCAGACCACCGTCATGCCCGGCAGAGTCAGCCCCTGTTCCGGGGCGATGACATGAACGATACCTTGGCGTTTGTCGTGCATCCCGAACTCTTCGATACCGAATTCAGCGCAGTTTTGGTCCAGCGTATCCACTTGCAGCCGCGACGTGGGGTCCGCAATCCCCGCGGTGCGATCAGTCGTAGGCACATTATGATCCACTGTCGCGATGTTGGCATCGATGCGCCATGCCTTACGCCCCGCCGCTCGCAATCCCGCAAAGGCCTGGGGACTGGTCACCTCATGCAGAAGCTGACGATCAATGTAAAGCAGTGTTGCTCCCCCTTGCTTTTCCTGCACCACATGGCTTTCCCACAACTTATCGTAGAGTGTTTTTGCAGACACCGCTTGTCTCCTCAGAAAATTGTCGCTCCCGATCCACCGACGGACCACGTCAGACAGGCAGGGGCACGGCCTCTATCCAGGCCGCATCTATGGCACAATCGTTGTTCGGCTGAATGGCGAAATAGTCTCGCACCTCAATGGCGGCATCCGCGCAAAGACTGCGGATCGCGGCGACCCGCAACTCCGGGGTTCGCATGCGCGCTACCCAGTTCTCAAAGCACAAAGGCAGTTTCCATCCCTGCCGGTCGCTGACAACGAAACCCGCCCGGACCAGCATGGCTTCCCACTCAGAACCCCGATAATCGCGCACATGGGAGGCATCCCGCAAGACTTCGATGCTTTGCAGCAGGGTATCCAGCAGCGGTGTTTCCGGTGCGATAACATCAATCACCACCAGCCTGCCCTCCGGTTGGAGCACCCGCCGCACTTCCCTCAGAGCACGTGGCACATCCGCCCAGTGGTGCGCCGAGAAGCGGGTCACCACCAGATCAAAGCAGGCCTCGGCGAAAGGCAATGTTTCCACCACGCCTTGCTGCGTCCGCACATTCGCCAGCTTGCGCCGCTGCGCCTCGGCCGCCACCACCACCAGCATCTCTGCCGAGAGGTCATAAGCCGTTACCTCCATGACCGCATCCGCCAGCGCAAAGCCCGCGTGTCCCGCACCGCAGCCGAGGTCCAGCACCCGCCAATCCCGCTGACCATCGGCCAACGCGCGCAGCCGCTGCAGATCAGCCCCCTGCGCATGGGTAGGGCTCCGCAGGTAATCCATTGCGGCGACACCAAACTGTGCATCTACCAATTTTTGCTGGTCCATGATCAATCCTTACACTGTCGTTTTTAACGGCGTGAATGCATCGTACAGACCTTGTTAAACTGGTACAATATGACAATTTATACTGGTATATTTTCTACCATAAGCACTTGTATTGCATCCAGGAGAAAAACATGGAAATAAGCGCTGGGCATCTTCTGCCGACCGTCCATCCATGATCGGCAACGCGCCTCTTCTCGGCGACTTCATCCGCCGTCACCGCGGAAAAATCACGCCGCAGCAGGCGGGCCTCAGCATACAGGGACGACGACGCACCCAGGGTCTGCGCCGTGAGGAACTGGCCCTCCTCTGCGGAATCAGCAGCACCTGGGTTACCTGGATAGAGCAAGGCCGCCCCGTACAGCCCTCCACTGCCGTACTGGACCGCCTGAGTCAAACACTGCAACTCTCCGCAGCTGAACGCGCCTACCTGTTCGATCTGGCCGGCCGTGCTGATCCCGCTGCCGACAAGGCCCATGCCCAGCCCCCGCATGCCGTACTGCGGATTGTGCAAACCCTGGACACTCCCGCCTATGTACTGGATCGCTATTGGAATGCAATCGCCTGGAACGCGGCCGCGGCCGCGCATTTTGTCGGCTGGATGGACCAGCCCCAGACACCGGGCAGCCCTTCCCCTAATCTGCTGGAATTCCTCCTGCTGAATCCCACGGCGCGCAGTTTTGTCGCCGACTGGGAAGACCGTACCCGGCGGGTCATCGCGGAATTTCGTGCGGATGTGGGCAAGCACCTGGACGACCCGCAAATGGTCCGCCAAATCGAGCATCTTCAGAAAAACAGTGCGATTTTTGCTCAGCTCTGGGCTGCACAGGATGTCGTCGAGCGGGAGGGTGGCAGGCGGGTTTTTCAGCATCCACAGCACGGGCAGGTGATCTATGAGCAGAGCACGTTGTTGCCAGCGACCAGCACCGATCTCAAGCTGGTCATCCTGCTGTCACTCGCGGGATAGGGAAAGATTCACAGACTGATTCGTAGACCGTTCCTTGCGTATTTATACCGTCACGAAATTGCGCTGCCGCTGATTCCAGCGCCGGTAAGAACGTGCCACCGCAAACAAGCCTGCACCAATGGCCCCGACAAAAAAACCGATGGGCCAGTTGGTCCAGTAAGAAAGCGCAATAGCACTCCAGATGCAGCCCTCCGCAAAAATCACGGATAGCGCCAGCACTCGCATGGGATTGCCGCTCAATGATTGGGCCGCGGCGGGCGGGCCGACCAGCAGGGTGAACACCAGAAAAGCCCCCACTACCGGCAAGGCCGTGGCAGTCACCAGGGCCAACAGGGTCAGGAACACCAGATCCATGCGTGATGCGCGAATCCCCTGCAAGGCCGCCAGATCGGGGAAAGTCGAA
>JAKACQ010000060.1:0-11893 GCA_021821285.1 Pseudomonadota bacterium | reverse complement strand
GGAAGGCGATGATGAGGAAACTGACCGGAAAGATGAACATGACCAGAGGCCCGATCAACTTGACCGGGGCCTCCATCGCCGCCTTTTCGGCGCGCTGAAAGCGCTCCGAGCGCGCACGTTCGGCCTGCGCCCGCAGGATCTTGCCGAGGCTGCCACCGCTTTGCTCGGCCTGGTTGACCGCCGCGACCAGGGCGCCGATCTCCGGCACCGCCACGCGCTCATGCAACCGGCGCAGCGCCTTGCTGCGCGGCAACCCGGCTTTGATGTCCCGCTGCACCAGACCCAATTCCTGGCGGAGCATGCCCGCCGGTCCATTGTCGATGGCCTGACCGAGCGCGCTGGTGAAATTGAGACCCGCTTCCACCGCAAGAGTGAGGTAGTCGAGATAGATGGGCAGCATGCGCAGGATCTCGCGGTTGCGTCGCAATCTCCGCTCGCGGAGCCACAGCAGCGGCAGCAACGCACCGAACACCAGACCCGCCCCGGTCGGCGACCCAATCGACAGGTGCAACACCAGGGCCGATACCAGGGCCAGCAGGCCAGCGAGCAGCGCCGCGACGATCTGCAGGGCCAGGTAATCCTCCGGCGTCATGAGGAACAGCGCCGAAGCCGAGGCCAGCCGACGATGTGTTTTTTCCAACCGGGCAGGGGAAAAGCGGGCGGTGACCAGGAAGGCCAGGGTGCGCACCAAGGGCCACAGCACACGCAGGAGTGGCGGCAGACGATCGTAATAAGCCCGTTCGTCCGACGGTACGCGCTGCCAGAAAATACCGATGGCCACGATCACCAGGGTGACCACGAGCCCCGCCGCCAGCACGGCGGACCAGAGCAATCCGGTGGGCAGGAGGGGTTGCATGTCAGATCTCGATGCGCACGATACGGCGGATAAAAAAGAATCCCGCGAATTCCATCAGCGCGATCACGGCCAGCACCGCCCAACCCAGCATGCTGTGAAAAAGCAGGGACATGGGTCCGGGTTCCAGCATGCGCAACACCAGGATGAGGCCAATGGGCAGACCCGTCATGACCCATGCCTGGATCCGGCCCTGCGCGGTCAGCGACGCGATCTTGCCTTCCACCTCCGCTTTCCGGGCCAGCGTGTGGGCGAGCGTTTCCAGGGTTTCGGACAAATTGCCGCCCACCGACCGGGCGATACGCAGCGCGGCGGTGAAGAGTTGAAATTCTTCGACCGGCAGGCGACCCTCCAGCTTGGCCAGCGCGTTCTCAAAGGAAACGCCCATGCGCTGCGTGCGCAGCAGCAGGGCGATCTCCTGGGAAAACGGGGCGGGTTGCTCTTTCGCCAGCACTTCCAGGGCGCTGCCCAGACCCATCCCGGCGCGCAGACTGGAGGCGAGCATCAACAGACCATCCGGCATCTGGCGCACGAATTGTTTCAGCCGCCTGCGACGCAACCAGACCACCCAGGCGCGTGGCAGGAAGAGCGCCGCGACCGCCGCGAGAAAAACCAAAAACGGGCTGCCGGTTAGCAGCCAGGTGAATATGGGCAGCAGAACGAACACCACCAGGCTCATCAGCGTAAGCCGCCGGGCGTCGATGAAGATGAACAAGTCCACCAGCGTCTGCTGCGCGACTTCCTCCACCTGGCGTTTCTGCCAAAGCGCTCCGCTGCGCAGCCCCAGGAGCAGGAGGAAAAACAGCACCGTTGCGCTGACCCCCGTAATCAGGACCAGCAGGAGAGTGCTCATGACGACAGGCGCCTCATAATTCGGTCACCGCCTCGTCCAAGAAGATTCCCCGATCCACATCGACGCCCCGGGCGATGAGTTCTTCGTAGAACTCCGGAATCCGTCCGGTCGCACCGAAATGTCCGCGGATACGGCCGTCGGTGTCGAACCCCTGATGGCGGAAGAGAAACAGATCCTGCAACTGGATCACGCCGTTCTCCATGCCGGTCACCTCGCTGACATGGGTGATTTTGCGGCTGCCATCGGCGAAGCGGGACTGTTGCACAATGAGATCCACCGCGGAAGCGACCTGCTGGCGGATGGCGAGGATGGGGAGATCCATTCCGGCCATCAGGACCATGACCTCCAGTCGCGAGAGGGCGTCTCGGGGCGCGTTGGCATGGACCGTCGTCAGCGAACCGTCGTGGCCGGTGTTCATGGCCTGCAGCATGTCCAGGGCCTCGCCCCCTCGACACTCGCCAACGACGATGCGGTCGGGGCGCATGCGCAGACTGTTGCGCACCAGCTCCCGGATACTGATCTGGCCCTGACCCTCGGCATTGGCCGGCCGGGCCTCCATGGACATCAGGTTGGTCTGATACAACTGTAATTCGGCCGCATCCTCGATGGTAACGATGCGCTCGGTGTCGGGGATGTGGTTGGAAAGGATGTTGAGCAGGGTGGTTTTGCCCGATCCCGTACCTCCAGAGATCAGGATATTCTTGCGCTGCTCCACGGCCATCCGTAGAAAGGCCAGCATTGGCGGGTGCGCGGAGCCGAAGTGCAGCAGATCCTCGTCGGTGAGACGGCGTTTGGAAAACTTCCGGATCGTCAGGGACGGCCCTTTGAGGGCCACGGGCGGAATGACGGCATTGACCCGCGAACCGTCCTTCAGGCGGCCATCGACCATCGGGGAGGATTCATCGATCCGTCGACCCAGGGGGGCGATGATGCGATCGATCACGGCGCTCACGGCCTCCGCGCTGGAAAACACGATGGGGACCGGCACCAGTCGTCCGGCGCGTTCGACGAAAATTTCGTCAAACCGGTTGACCATGATTTCCGTCACGCCGTCATCGGCGAGGAGTGATTCCAGCGGACCCAGCCCCACCACCTCGTTAAGCGCCGCTTCGATCAGCCTTTCCCGATCATCGCGCCCGCGCAACTGCGCGTCTTCGGAAACGATTTCCTCCAGCAGCATGCGGGTCCGGTTACGCAACTCCTCATCGGCCATCTGGGTCGTGTCGATCCGGCGGAAATCCATGCGCGCGATCAGGCGGTCGTGTAACAAGCGAAGGAGCGCGAAATCGACCGGCGCGGGAACGGGCATCATCGGTGGCGAGGCGATCGGGTCCGTCCGGACGGGGGAGGAGGCCGACACCACGGCAGGGAAGGGGGTCTCATCACGGACCACGAGGCGATAGCCGCCGATCTGGATTTCGTCCTCGGCGGTCAGCGGACCGTAGGGCTTCCGGATCCGCTGACCATTCACCTGGGTGCCCGCCCGCGACCCCAGATCATGCACATACAAGCCGTCGCGATCGCGCCTTACGGCGGCGTGATGGGGAGAGACCGTCCATCCCTGGAGGACCACCAGATTATCCTCGGCCTTGCCGAGGTGCGCCTCGTCACTGGCGCAGGGAAATTCCTCCACGTCCGCGTGACCACCGCTGATCCATATCCGAAACATGCGCTTCCCCGCGGCCTTTTGTCCGGCATTTTGGAGCAGCGTGGCGGCTGCCGTCAATACAGGATTTTCACGCTTTAAATTTATGCAGAAAAACCGGTAACCGGATGGATTCCGGACGGAGAAGCAGGTATTTTCCGGCCATTGGTCATGGGCGGTACAAATCTTCATGTGGGAGGCAGCTTATGTGTGTGCTGGTGAACCGGTCTCTGTGCGTTTTGATGGTGGTCCTCTCCAGAATGGTTATTTTATCGCCCATGGCTCTGGCAACCCCGCTTTATACAGCGGATGGCACCGTCATCGCCATCCCCGCAGGCAGTACGCAGACCCGAACGATTTCCCTGGCCTGGTCCGGCAAGTCGACCGGCATTCCCCCGGTATCCGTGCGTCAGGGGCCAGCCGGAGTGACGGCGACGGCGGCGCTGCCGTGGAAGGGCGCGCTGCCCATTCGCATCACCTGTCCATCCACACTCGCACCAGGACTATTCCCCCTCGCACTACGGGTCGGGAGCGGCGCACATGCCACCGCGGTGACATTACGGCTGGCCGTCGATGCCCTCTACATAGGCACCGGACTGCAGGATGGAGGTACTCACCCCGGCGTGGTGGTCGAGTCACCCCAGGGACATCCGCTGATCCGTGCCTCACAGGCGCTCTCCGCACAATTTATCGTGCCGTATGTGCCCTACGGTATGGCCTACGATCCCGCTCGCCAAGCCCTTTATACCGTCACCAAAAGCGGTCACGTGATCGTGACGACGACGCTGGGGCAACCGTTGTCCGTGCCATTCCCCATACCTACCATGTCCGCGGTTGCGCCCACTTTTATCGCCTGGATGGGGCAAGGGCGATTGGTTTTTTCTCGTGGTGGCGGCAGCGACACTGCGGTGTTTTCCGACAATGGCGGTCCGGAAACATTGCCGGGGGATGGCGGTAGCGCACCATTCGCGTGGCGGGGGACGATCAACGGCATGAGCGTCGATCCGGTAACCGGAGAAATCTTCGCGGGAAACGACGAGGCGGCCTTTGGCGCGCCGATGGATCGCGTCCATGTCTTTAATGCCGCCGGTACGCAAACGGCGGTATGGCCGGCGGCCAGATCCGTCCAGGATGTGATTTTCAACCCCTGGAACCGTCTCGTCTATGTCTTGGCGGGCCACAGTTACCAGGGACACACTGACCCCCGGTTTGCCGCATTCCACCCTGACGGCACGCCGGCGTCCCTATCCGCATCATTCCCAGGCCTCTTCGGGGTCAACTATTCGGCCATCTACCCGGTGGTTGCCGCCAACCCGGCCAACGGGCATCTGTACATGCTGACTGACCACCGTATCTTCGTGTACGGCCCGGAAGGCGGATGGATTCGCAGTATGCCGGCCCCGGTCGGCGCGCAAAGTATCGCGTTTATCCCGCAAACATTGACCCTGCCCACCCACCGAACGATGAGCGCACGGGCTTCCGCTACCGGCAATCCGACACCACTTGCCGCGCTGCAACCCGTCCCCGCCCAGACTGCGCCCGGCTGCCCGCCGGGTTACCGGTGTGTGCCCAATGGGACGGCAACACCCCCATCAACCACCGCCGCGCCGAACGTGCCATCGGTGACCGGAACCATTGATCACGCCAGCAACGCGATCGGTAATGTGGACAATCTGGCCAACAATGTATCCAATCTGCTGAACGCCTTCCAATAGGCGCACGCGGCCCGCGCTTCGTCTATCTTCAAATATCCTTTGTTATCACGAGCCCATGCGCCAAGGAGTTTTTGTCATGCAACGTCCTGTTCACCCCGTACTTTTGAGATGTCTTACCGTCTGTTGCTTCATTGCCGGATCGGACATGGCGCAAGCCGCGACTTTTACCAATCCTATCCTCGCCGCCAATAACGAAATCGGTGTCGCCGCAACGGGCACGCTCATGAATTATCAGGAGCATTTTTCGCCTGCGCAGACCCATGGAAAAAGCGACACCGAATCCGGCTGGATGCCTGGATTTGCGGTCAACTACAGCCTGATGGGCGATTATTTCCGTTCTCTGCCCAACCTCTACTTTGACGTGCGCTATGATTACGCCAGTGGTGGATTGCACTATCAGGGCTTCTTGCAGAAGCCGGGGCTCCCCAACTCACAAAGCACCGAGAATGCGACTACACAACGCGTTCTCGCCCGGCTGGGTATGGGTTTCCCCGTGGGTCAACGTATGCTGTTAACGCCCTATCTGGCAGGCGGGTATCAAAGCTGGGACCGGAATCTGTCTGCCATACAAAAAGAGTATTACCATGCTGAACTTGTCGGCGCCGGTTTGCACTACCAGTTCGCGCCCATGTCCCGGCTGGTGTTATCTGCCAATGTGGAGGGGCTGGCGGTCATCGGTGGTGGCATGACCCCTTCCGGCACACCGCTAGCGGATCAGCTGGGGAATGCGCCATTTGAAACCAGCGGAGAAGAAAAAATTGCGATTAATGCGGACTACCAGCTTTCGGGCCCCTGGCATGTCTTTGGCGGTCTGAACTTCACGCACTTCAACTATACCGGAGGCCATCTGAACAGTCCGCTCGCTGCCCAGCTGGGAAGTTTTGAACCGCCGTCCTCTACGAACTTGCTGGGTATGGATCTCGGCTTGGCCTATGCCTTCTCCTGATATCACTCGGTGACAGTAGACCGACTCCCGAGTCCGTAACGACCATGATGACCTCGTAATAACTTGTGTACGAGGTCATCATGGCATGACGATTCCTAACAACCCCGTGGTCGGGGAGACACTTCAAATACCGGGATTGCGGCAAGACGTTCATGGAATCGCTCCCCGATTACGCTATACACAGGAAATTCCGAATGCCCGTGTTTGATAACCCGCGGGTGCTGCGGCCGATCCACCCTTGCGGTGCCGCCGCGCCTTGCCTACTCTTGAGCCAGAGGTTTCTCGTTCGTTCCCCCTTCGCACAAGGAGTATGCCCGTGTCCGTACCCCTGAACACATGGTCCGTCTGGCAGGATCTGCAGCAGCATCGGCAAAGCTGGGATGGTGTTACTCTACGTCAACTCTTTCGTGAAGATCCGCAGCGCGCCCAGCGCTTTTCCGCCGAGGCCTGCGGACTCTATCTGGATTACTCCAAACATCTCATCGATTCGGAGACCGTACGCCTGCTCATGGCGTTGGCCCGGGGACGGCATCTGGAGGACCGCCGCGCGGCGATGTTCGCTGGCGAGCCGGTTAACCGCACGGAGGGTCGGGCCGCGCTCCATGCCGCCCTGCGCGCGCCCAAGGGGTGTGTCATGCCCACGGTGGGGATGAATGTGGTGCCGGAGGTCCACCAGGTGCTGGAACACATGGCTGCCTTCACCCGTTCCATTCATGAGGGCCGCTGGCGCGGTGCGACTGGCCGACCCCTGCGCAAAGTGGTCAATGTCGGGATCGGCGGCTCCTACCTGGGGCCGGAGATGGCCTGGAAGGCTTTGCGCGCGTACCGTCATCCGGATATGGATCTGCGCTTCGTCGCCAATGTGGATGGGGCGACTTTCGTCGATGTGACTGCCGATCTCGACCCTGCCGAGACCCTCTTCATCATTTCCTCCAAGACCTTTACCACCCTGGAGACCATGACCAACGCCCATCAGGCGCGTCACTGGATTACCTCGGCCCTGGGGGAGGCGGCCGTGGCGAAGCATTTTGTGGCGGTTTCCACCAATACCGACGCCGTCAAGGCCTTCGGTATGGATGCGGAGCACATGTTTGGCTTCTGGGACTGGGTGGGCGGGCGGTATTCCATGGATTCCGCGATCGGTCTGTCCACCATGCTGGCGGTGGGGGCCGAGCATTTTACCGAAATGCTGGCGGGTTTCCATGCCATGGACATTCACTTTCAGACCGCGCCGCTGGAGCGGAATTTGCCGGTGCTGCTGGGTCTGCTGGCGCTCTGGTATAACAATTTCTGGGCGGCGCACACCCAGGCCATACTGCCCTACGCCCACGACCTGGCTCGTTTCCCGGCCTATCTCCAGCAACTGCAGATGGAGAGCAATGGCAAGCGTGTGGATGAGAACGGACATCCCGTGCCCGTGGATACCGGTACCATCATCTGGGGTGAGCCGGGCACGGACGGACAGCATTCTTTTTACCAATTGATCCATCAGGGCACGCGCCTGATTCCCTGTGATTTTATTGGCTTTTGCCGACCGCTGAGCGCGCTGGCGGAGCAACATGATCTGCTGATGGCCAATCTCATCGCGCAGGCCGAGGCGCTGGCTTTCGGCAAAACGGCGGAGGAACTGCGTGCCGAGAGGGTCGCCGAGGCGCAAGTGCCCTTCCGCATATTCCCGGGCAATCGGCCCAGCAGCGTGGTGCTGGCCGACGCCCTCACGCCCCATACCCTGGGGGCGCTGGTGGCGCTTTATGAGCATAGTGTCTTTACCCAGGGGGTGATCTGGGGCATCGATTCCTTTGATCAATGGGGTGTGGAGCTAGGCAAAATACTGGCGCAGCGGATCGTGGCGGATATACGGGGGGCGGCCGGCCATCCCCACGACGCCTCGACGCAGGCGCTTATGGCGCGTTACTTGCTGATCCGGGGTGACTGATCTTCGCGTACGCGGTCGCCATGTCCGGCGGATGAAGCGCGCGGGGCGGATCGGGAACTTTTCCCTGCGGGTGGATTTCCAACAGGTACTATCAGCCGGATCAAAGAACCGCCCCACACGATGAAATCGCTCGAAGCTTTGGCCCTCGCGGCCATGATGGCCTGGGGGGACGCCAGCGCGGCCACCCCGGATTTACCTTCACCACCCCTCTTGCCGCCACAGCCCCCCCTGCCCGCGCCGCGGTTGACGGATATACAAGGTGCCGTGCTGCTGGATGTAAACAGTGGCCAGGTGCTGATGGCCGACCATGCCGAAAAACCCCTCAACCCTTCCGGCCTGGTCAAACTGATGACGGCCTACGTCCTGTACCAGGCGGAAAAGCAGGGCATGGCACAACCACAAGCAGCGGTGCGGGTCTCGGACGAGGCGTGGCATGCGCAGGGTTCCCGGATGTTCATTCAGCCCGGCATGCCGGTCACCTTGACGCAGTTGGAGAGCGGTCTGCTCATCGACGGAGGTAATGATGCGGCCATCGCCATCGCTCAGGCCGTGGCGGGCAGCGTGGGTGGTTTCGTGGGTCTGATGAACCGCGATGCGCTGGCCATGGGTCTGCGGCATACGCACTTCACCAACCCGGACGGTTTGCCGCAACCCGGCCAGACCAGCACGGCGCTGGATATCGCCCATCTCTCGGAGCGGTTGATCCAGGCGCATCCGCAGGTGTTGCGGGTGGCCGGGAAGACTTCCTATGTCTACAACCGGATCACGCAGTTCAACTACAATCCGCTGGCCGGCCGGAGCGACATCGATGGTCTCGGTGTCGGCCTGGCCGCCAAGGACAGCTGGAATCTGGATGCCAGCGCGAGCCGTGACGGTCGCACACTCGTAGCCGTGGTGCTGGGCGCGCCTTCGCGCCGTGCCGCAGGAGACGATGCCAGCGCGCTGCTGCGTTACGGCTGGAATGGCTGGCGGGATCGCTCCCTCTATACCGCTGGGCAAGTGGTGGCGAACGTGCATCATGAAGACTGGAGCCCTGAAGATCTCCAGGTGATGACCACCCGCGCCGTCACCTTGTCGGAGCCCAAGCAGCGGGGCACCCACTTGCAGACGCAGTTCATCCCCCTGACGGGTCTCAAGGCGCCGATTCACGCGGGTGAACCTGTCGGTACGCTGACGGTGCGCTGGTCTGGGCGGCTTTTGCAGCGGGTCCCGGTAGTCGCCAAATCCGCGGTGCAGCCTGCCGGCTGGTTGACCCGTTTGTTGCATGCGGGGGAGTCGTGGCTCTGATGGCGGTTGCCCCGGGCGTGGCCCGCGTACTCGGATGCGCCTGGATTAGGGACTGATGGTGGTGGCGCGAGGGGCTGGCGGCCTGCGGCGCCGCTGGGGTTTTTGGACGTTTGTTGTCACCGTTTTGCTCTGCGCCGGTCTCGTCGTGGGTGTGGGTATCTGGACCTGGCGCATCTGGAGCGATTTGCCCCCGGTCACGCAACTCGAAAACTGGCATCCCCAGGAACCCCTGCGCATCTACGCGGATAATGGGCGTCTCCTGCAGGTGGTGGGGCCGCAGTTGCGCTATGCTTTGCCGCTGGCGCAGATTCCCAAACCCCTCCAGGAAGCCTTCATTTCCGCCGAGGATTCTAAATTTTACAGCCACGATCCGCTGTACTACCCCGTCAGTTTCCCCGGTATTCTGCGCGCGGCCTGGGTGGATCTGCTCCACATGGCGCCGGTGCAGGGGGCGAGCACCATCACGGAGCAGGTGGCGCGCAACTTTTATCTGACCTCCAAGAAGACCGTGACCCGCAAGGTGGCGGAGATCCTCCTGGCCTATAAGGTGAGCGCGCATTTTACCCGTTCACAAATTCTCGCGCTTTACCTCAATAAAATTTACCTGGGGGAGGGCGCCTACGGCGTACAGGCGGCGGCGGAGACGTATTACGGCAAAACCGTGAACCAACTGACCCTGAGTGAAATGGCGACGCTGGCCGGACTGCCCGCCGCGCCTTCCTACTTCAATCCCATCGCCTCGCCGCGAGCCGCTAAAACACGCCGGGATTACGTATTGCGGCGGATGGCGCGACTGGGTTATATCAGCGGGGCGCAAGAGCGATCCGCGCTTGCCGAACCCGTCCGTGCCCACTACCACGCGCCCGCCAGCAATATCGCACCCTACGCGACGGATTGGATCCGCAATTGGTTGGAGCGCCATTTTGGCGCGGTCTTTACCTATCGGACTGGTTTGCGGGTCTACACCAGCATCGATCCCACGGATCAGCGCGCCGCGGATACCGATCTGGCGGTGGGTCTGGAAAACTACAGCATGGGTCTTGACAGCATGGACCCCAAGGCCTGGCGTGGCCCTATCGCCCAGTTGCGGGCCCCTGCGTTGTCGGCGGCTTTGCAAGGCCAGCGTCCTGGCCAGCTACCCCATCACAACCCCGCCAACTTGCATTGGGGCGTGGTGCTGAAGGCCAACGCCCGATCGGCGGAGGTGTCGCTGGAGGGGCGCCGTCTCCTCCGCCTCACCCTGCGCGATGTGGCTTGGGCCCGGTCGGCACCACGCGGCAAGCCGCCGACGGCGGTGGACGAGGTATTGCAACGTGGAGACCTCATCTGGCTGCGTCGTTATGTGGCGACGACCACCGCTGGCACCGGGAATCCGGTCTGGGGCACGAAAGTCTGGCACGACGTTCCTCACGGCGGCTGGCAGCTTGCCCAGATCCCCCGTGTCCAGGGTGCGCTGGTTTCCCTGAACAGCCGCTCCGGCGCCATTCTGGCGTTGTCGGGGGGGTTCAGCTACGCATTGAGTCACTTCGATCGCGCGCTCTATGCGTACCGGCAGCCGGGCTCCGGCTTCAAACCTTTCGTCTACGCCTCGGTTATGGATGCGCCGGCCTATCTGGCCAGTGGCAAGACGCATTACCTGACGCCGGTATCCCTCATCGCCGACACGCCCTTGGTGATTCACCTCGGTAACGGCCAGGTGTACGCGCCGACCAATTATAGTCGTACCTTTTCCAGAACCCCCTTCCCGGTCTGGGAGGATCTGGCCGATTCCCATAACGTGCCGAGCGTGCGTTTGTTGATGCATGCAGGTATTCCTTATGTCAGGCGTTATGTGGCGCGTTTTGGCATCCCCGCCAGGCAAATTCCGGCTTCGCCCTCCATGGCGCTGGGTTCTGGCGAGATTACGCCGCTACAGGTCGCGCGGGGCTATGCGGTATTTTCCAGCGGCGGTTTTTTGCCCCATCCCTATCTGATCCGCAAGATCGTGACGGCGCATGGCACGGCGGTGTCCCTGATGGGTTGTCCGTTGGGGTACCGGCCACCCCCACAGCATACGGTGATGCCACCAGGGGTGGCTTTTCTGATGACGCGCATGATGGAACGGGTGATCCGGGAGGGCACCGGTGTTGCGGCGCAGATTCTGCATCGGCATGACCTGGCCGGGAAAACCGGCACGACCAACCATGAGGATAATGCCTGGTTCAACGGATTCAATCCCCATATCACCACCTCGGTCTGGGTCGGGTATGACGATAATCACACGATGGGGACCTGGGCCGCCGGGGCTCGCCAGGCCTTGCCCATCTGGATTCGTTACATGCACACGGCGTTGAAGGGTGAACCCGATGTCGGTTTTTTTCAGCCGCCGGATGTGGTGACGGCGCACTACGATCCGCGCACCGGGACGCTGGCTCCCGAGGGTGATCCGGCGCACCGATATCCTGCGGGTCATTTTCTGGCCGGTTACTTGCCGCCTCGTTCCACCATGGGTGAGGAGGTGCAAAGCTTCATCCATGCGCTGATGCGTATTTTCTAGTGTAGTGTTGCATTCTTGATGCTATTTAATGGTTGGCATGGTAAAATAGGCGCCATTCTGAAGAGTCTGATGGAGTCGAACATTGCGAGTGGCACCCAAAGTGACTTTAACCAGCGAAGAGC
>JAKACQ010000059.1:0-11912 GCA_021821285.1 Pseudomonadota bacterium | reverse complement strand
GAAGAACTGGTCCCGCTGGGCAGTCGCATCCGGGTCCGTCTGCACACCGAATCCGCCAGCCGCGATGAACTGCTCGGCTGCCTGGAACACCTGATGGCCGAAGCCGGTAACGCCGGACTGATGACGTCAGGACTCTGCCAGACCCTCTGTGATCATGCCATGGGCGTTGACCCACGTTAGATTTGCCCGAACGTTTATGGAATCGTCGGCCGTGATCGCATTGGTAGACCTTGCGGGACGCTACCCAGTGTCCTTGGTCGTGCCCGCAATGCAACGGATTTCGAAATCAAGCTACCCCATGCTGCCGAGAGATTCTCGCCAGTTTCGGACCTCCAAACTTCTTTTCGCCGAATGCACCAGCCTGTCTAACCGTTGGCGGCGATCATTTGCAAATCAATAAGTTGATCCGGTTCTCCGCTATAGACCTGAAACACGGTGGTCTCGATGGCGACAAAAGCGCCATGAGCCAATCCTTTGGGATGCAGGAGGTAATCCCCCGGAAAGAGACGCTGCCGGCCCGACTTGTTACAGTGGCCGCCGGAGAGAATGTAGATGTGTTCGTCGGAACGGGCGTTCGCCATGATCTTGGATGGTGGACTGCTGGCGGTGGAACGCTGCCTACGCTACCGCTACTATCGACGGCTTGGGGTGAGCTTTGGGGCTTTCATGCGGTAAAAGTTACCGCATCCGTCCCTGGAAGTTCAGAAACAGCCTTTGTACTACTACATCATCAACTTAGGCTCAAGGTTGACATAGCCCTGCTCCATCAGGAGGTTTGGGTACGACTTTTCAGTCGTACTTTTTTTCATCCCTTCCCCGCAACGAAAGATTCAGCGCTGATCGCCACCACCAGCAGTTGCCCCGTTCCGGTAAAAACCGCCCTTTCAGGGCAGCGGCAACGCACCCTCCCATCCGTTAGAAACATTCCAGTAACATTGTCACAAAAAATTCATTCAAAATTCATAAAACGGTCACATTCGCCTGCTACGCTTTCCGAAATAAAGCAGTCCATAAGGGAGCGTGATGATGCAACACTGGAGTCATCGTCAATTTTTGCAAGCCTTGGGCGCGGGCAGCGCTGCAGGGCTAGTCAGCCATCCCCTCTCCGCCCTGGCCGCGGCGGGAAACAAAGACCAGATCGCCGGTCTGCGCCAACACATCCGCCACTTCGTCGTCATCTACCAGAAAAACCGCAGCTTCGACCACTATTTCGGGGCATACCGGCACCCGCGTGGCGCCGCCGACCAGAACATCCCCTGGGACCCTGCCCATCTCTTTTTCCGCATGCAGCGGGAAGCGAACGGCGGCAAGATGGATCGCTTTGTCGGCATGGCCCTGAGCAAAAGCCACTTCTCTCTGGACCACGCCCCCGTTTCCGACGTGGACAGCATGCAGGCCGCCCATTCGGTATCGCGGCCCAGCGGTGCCGTCCTCGGCTACCTTAAGGCATCGGCCAGCCACAACGAACACCCGGCCAACTCCGCGTCGCGCCGGGGCATGGACTATGTGCAGGGCATACTCAACAGCCTCGCCAAAAGCCCCACCCGGCCCGATACGCTGGTCCTCATCACCTACGACGAAGGCTGCAGTTTTTGGGACCATGTTCCCCCGTCGGCGCGGGATTATTTTGGCCCTGGCACCCGCGTCCCCGCCCGGCTCGTGAGCGCCTGGACGCGTCCCGGCTATGTGGACCATCGCATCGTCGACACTACCAGTATCCTCCGGCTCATCGAAACGCGCTTCCAGCTTCCGCCCCTGAACGAACGGGACGCTGCAGCCTATACCCCGACGGATGGACTGGATTTCAGCGGGAAAGTGCGCGACCCGGCGTTTGTATGATGGGAGATTATCCATGAACCGTAGATAGCATGGGCACAATTATCATATCACCTTGATCAATTAGAAATTTTAACACCCCAGATAGGGAGCGACCATGACCAAGATGCATTCCACTGCCTTGCGCAGCGCGGTAGCCTTTGCCGTTTTTACCCTCAGTAGCGGCGCCGCCTTTGCCGCCGATGAATCCCTCGGTACCGTCACCGGTACGGCTGGTGCCGCCAATAACTTTTTCGGCAGCGCACCGGCCGGCAATGTCGGGCAGACGCCAAGCGAAGACCTGAAAAAGGTCCAGCGCTTCAACAGGAGCGCCACCAACGCCGAGACCCTCATCACCAAGGGGCAGTTCGATCTCATCACTCCCACCGATTCGTACACCAGCGCTCTCAAAAACATGCCCAACACAGTGGTCGTCTCCAGCGGCGACAGCATGGACGGGGATGACGTCTACATCAACGGCTTCGATAAGAAACTCATCAATTTCACCCTGGATGGCGTTCCCCTGAACGACAACGACAGCTATGCCTATTACACGAACGAATTCATCCCGTCCCGCCTGATCGCCGGCACGAAGTATTACCCCGGCGCCGAGTCCGCCGCCATTCCCGGCCTGTCTTCCTTCGGCGGCTCCGTGGAAGCCTACAGCCTTCAGCCCTCTCCCTACCCCTTTGTCCGTCCCCTGGCCGGGGTCGGGTCCTTTGGCAAATACAATGCCGGTGGCCTCATCAATA
This sequence comes from Pseudomonadota bacterium, assembly GCA_021821285.1. Classification (GTDB taxonomy): domain Bacteria; phylum Pseudomonadota; class Gammaproteobacteria; order Acidithiobacillales; family Acidithiobacillaceae; genus Acidithiobacillus. The sequence continues at coordinate 9,345 of JAKACQ010000059.1, read as the reverse complement.
CCGGCCTTTTCCTGCGAAACATTGCCCCCACCTCCGCCTGGGTCTATTTCAACAAGAACCAGCGGGATGGCTATTTCCAGAACAATCCAGCGGTGCAAAACCAGTTCCTCTTCAAATCGGTTTCGCAGATCGGGCCCGGCCAGCTCACCTTGTTCTTCAGCCAGAACAACCAGCGCTTCAATTACTACAACGGCGCCACGGCTGCGCAGATCGCCCAGTATGGTCGCGACTACAACAGCAATACCGATCAGCCCTTCCTCGCCAATGGCAAACCCAACACCGCCTACACCGGCTACAATTACAATCAATACCTCAATTGGCTGAGCTATGCCAAATATGAGGCGCAATTCTCCTCGGTCAAATTCTCCAATCAATTCTACTACTACTATGGCAATGGTTTTAGCGCCGGCGCCAGCACCTTCAGCCAAACCGTACTGGCGCCCGATGGCAGCATTGTCCGCGCCGTCCCGCCGAGCAACGGCGTATTGCAACGTCATAGCGTCAACCAGACCGATCGCTGGGGCAATATCCTGCGCATGAGCTTTCCCCTCGGGCCGATGGCCACCGAGTTGGGTTTCTGGTTCAACCACAACGACACCACCCACGACAGCCGGTATTACAACGGCAACACCTATGTCGGCTCCAGCTACCTCGAACCGGTGGTCACCGACACCTATGAGCCCTACGTCGCCCTCACCTATCAGCCCATGGACAGCCTCAAGTTCAGCGCCGGCGTCAAATATCTCTATGCCACCCGCGATTTCCGCAACGATACCGCCCTGGCCCAGGGCAAGCCGGGGCAGTTCAACGCCACCTTCAGTTCCCTGCTACCTTCCCTCGGCGTCAACTATCGCATCCTGGATCATTGGCACATCTATGCCAACTTCACCCAAAACAGCAACCCTCCCGGATATAACCAATTCTACACCGGCACCTACAATGCCAGCCTGAATCCGCAGAAGGCCAATACCTACGATATCGGCACCATCTGGGATACGGGCATGTGGTCGGGCGCGCTGGACCTCTTCCGCGTGGATTTCCAGAACTACATCCTCTCCACCACCATCGTCCTTCCCGGTAGTGCCATCAACCAGACGGTCCTCGCCAACGCCGGCACCGCCATCAACCAAGGCATCAGTTGGCAGAACAATTTTGTCCTCAATGACATTTTCAGTGCCTACGCCAACTTCGGTTTCCTCGACGCCCGGCTCAAATCGGCCGGCAAGCCCTTTCCCTATGCACCCCATCATACGGAGGCGGTGGGCCTGATCGTGCGTTACCGCGGCTTCCGCGGCAGCATCGGCGTCAACGAAATTGGCAACGCCTATTATGCCTTGGGCGGCAGCTTCCTGCCCTTGGGCAGCCGCTTCTATACCGATGCCAGCCTGCGCTACACCTTCCGCAATGCACCCCTGGGCCGGAGTCTGGGCTTCAAGAGCGTGAGCGCCGGCCTGTATCTCAATAATCTCTTCGATCGCAGCTATATCCAGAGTTATACCGGCAGTTCGGGCAACCCCAACAGGAAGCTCAACCTGCCCACCAACGTCTATGCCTCCCTGGAGGCCACCTTTTAAAAACCCGGATGGGTGCCCCACCCGGGACACCCCCTTTTTTTCAAGTGGAGTTAGCCCATGAACTGGACCCAAATTGCCGACGTCGCCACCATGTCCGGCGGCATTCTTTACCTCATGCCCATCCTGCTGCTCATTGCCCTGACCGTCAGCATCGAGCGCTTCCTCTTTCTCAATCGCATGGTGCGCCTGGGTAATGAGGCGGCCCTGGCCGTCGAAGATCTGCCCAACCTGCAGGGACGGGCCCTGGCGGAGATCGCCGAGAAGAGCGCCTTCCCCTTCCTCGCCATCCTCGAAGGGCCGGTGCGTTTTCCGCACATCAAAGACAGCGGACGCCTTTCGGAGATCCTCCAGGAAGCAGTGATGCGGCAGGTGCCGATATTGGACAAACGCCTGTGGATACTGGACACCACCGTCACCCTCGCCCCCCTGCTGGGCCTGCTGGGTACCATCATCGGCATGTTCCACGCCTTCCAGGTGCTGAACAACGCCGCCCAGAACCCCACCCTCATCACCGGCTCCGTGGCCGAAGCCCTGCTCGCCACCGCGGCCGGGCTGATCATCGCCATTGTCGGCCTGGTGGCCTTCAACGGCCTGCACAACCGCATGCGCTACGTCGTTCATCAGATGGAGACCCTGCGCACCATGCTCATCAACCGCCTGGAGGGCCTCGATCACAGCCACGCCCTGATCCACAGCGAGGCCCAGCCCCTCACTTACGCCGCTGCGGAGGCCTGAGCATGCAATATCTGGAAATGCGCAAGGGGCGGGTGGAGATCATCCCCATGATCGACATCATGCTCTTCCTGCTGATCTTCTTCATCATGGTGACGATCCACATGATTCCCACCCAGGGGCTGCCCGCGCAGATGCCCGCTTCCAGCACCGCGCGCGATCTGCCCAAGCCCAAGGTCGTCCTCACCCTGCGCCAGTCCGGTGCAGTAGAGATGGACGGCCACGCCATCAGCCTGCCGGATCTGGAAGCCAGGCTCCGCCAGGGCAATCCCGCCGAGACCCAGGTCACCATCGCCGCCGACCAGGGCGCCGACATCCAGGCCCTGGTCAAGGTCATGGACACCTGCCGCCACGCCGGCGTCAGCGCCATCGGCCTGGCGGCCAAGCCGGAGCAGGAATCTTGACCACTGCCCTCGCATCCCCGTTGTTCCACCCCCCGGAAGAAGGCCCCCTGCTGCGGCGGGCCTTGCTGGCCGCCGTGGCAGTGGAATTGCTGGTAATCGGCAACATGGCGTTTTTCTTCCGTCAGGAAAAGCCGCAATCCCCGTCCATTCCCCCCATGCAACTGGCGCTGATTGCTCCGGAACCGGCCAAAGTCATTCCACCGCCACCAAGACCAGCAGCCCAACCCAAGGCGACACCCAAGCCCATGCCAAAACCGGTAGCAAAGCCGCTTCCACGGCCCATCAGCCAGTCAGCGGAGGCGCCGCGGCCGGCCACCACGGCACCAAGCCCATTGCCCGCTGCGCCATCTCTTCCGTCGCCTGTGAACGCCCCGCTGGTCCAGAACACCAACCCGGTCAAAAGTGACCCCGGGCCCAGCGAGGACCGGGCCGGAGAAGGACAATATGCCGGCAGGGTGGCGAGCGAGATCGAAAAACACAAGGTCTATCCCGCCAGTGCCAAAGAACTCGACATGACCGGCGACGTCGTCCTTGCCTATACCATCAGCCGGCAAGGCAGCGTAGTGGAGGCGTCCGTCCTCAAGTCTTCCGGCTTCAAGCTGCTCGACGAAGCCGCCTTGAAGGCCCTGCGCGCCAGCCGCTTTGACGCCATGAGCGCCGGCCTATGGCCCGGAGCCCCCAGCAAGACCTTCACCACCACCGTGCATTTCGCATTAGACGACTGACATCACCGAGGGAGCTAACCATGAAACACATCGTGACACCACGCGCCATCGTCAAGGCCATCCTGGCCGCCACCTTCATCGGCCCCGTTCCGGCCCTGGCCGATGATCCGGTCAAAACCGACGATATCTCGGTATTCGGCCAGAAGGAAACGCGGCAGGTCCTGACCATGACCCGTTCGGAACTCAGTGAGGCCCCGCCTGGATATAGCCCCCTGGCCTCCCTGCAGAAGCTGCCCGGCGTATTCTTTTCCTCATCAGACCCCCTCGGCAACTACGAATGGGGCAGCCGCTTCAGTATCCGGGGTTTCAACCAGAACCAGCTCGGTTTCACGCTGGATGGATTACCCCTGGGCGATCAGAGCTACAGCAACAACAACGGCCTTTCCATCGGGCGCGCCATCAGCCAGGAAAACATCGGCCGGGTCAGCGTATCCGAAGGGGCCAGCGATACCGGCACGGCATCCACCAGCAACCTGGGCGGCAGCGTTCAGTTCTTTTCCGTCGATCCCAAGAACCGCTTCGGCGTGACCCTGGCCGAGACCTATGGCAGCGCCAACTCCAGCCGCACCTTTCTGCGCCTGGATACCGGCGACTTGGGTGCCCATACCAAGGCCTTCGTCAGCCTCCTCTATGGCCACGCCGACAAATGGAAAGGTTATGGCCCGCAAAGCGAAAAACAGCTCAACGCCAAGATCGTACACTTCTTCGGCGAGAGCAAGATCACGGCTTTTGTCGACCTATCCCGCCGTGACGAAAGCGACTACGCCGATCTCTCCCTCGACTCCCAGCGGCGCCTGGGCTGGAACTGGGACAATTATGCCCCGGATTTTCAGCGCGCCGTCAACGCCGCCAAGGGTATCTTTACCGGCGGCGTGACCAGCGTTGACGATGCCTATTATTTCGCCCGCGGCCTGCGCAACGACGAACTGGCTTATGTGAACGCCAATCTCAAGCTCTCCGCCATAGCCCGTCTCGATACCACCGTCTATTATCACCACAATGATGGGCAAGGGCATTGGTATACCCCTTATGTGCCCTCCCCATCGGGCCTGCCCATATCCATCCGCACCACGGAATATGGCATCCGCCGGGGCGGCGTCATCTCTTCGCTGGTGGCGCAGCTCAACAATCACCAACTCAGCGCCGGATTCTGGTATGAATACAATAAACATCAGCTTGCCCGGAATTACTACAATATCACCTCCGGTGACATCAGTGCCTACGATCATTTTCTCAGCAATCCCGTTGCCACGGCTTTCTTGCAGCAGTTCGACACCACTACCTGGCAATTCTTCGCCCAGGATCAGGCCACCTTCTTCAACAACCGGCTAAAAGTAACCCTGGGCGTCAAAAGCCCCCATGTAAACATCGATGCCAACTCCCTGGTGGGCAATCTCGCCGCCGGTTCCATCAACGCCCAGCGCGGCCTCCTGCCCCAGGTGGGCCTGAATTACCAGCTCACCCCGGCGGAGAATGTTTTCTTCTCCTACGCCCAGAACATGCGCGCCTTTCAGCCGGGCATTAGCGGACCGTTCTCCACCACGCAGGCCGCTTTCAACGCCACCTCCGGCAGCTTAAAACCGGAAACTTCCCAGACCCTGGACATCGGCATCAAGACCCAGCGGGGCAATTTCCAGGCGTCGCTGGATGCATATCTGGTCAACTTTGATAACCGCTTGCTGAGCATCTCCCAGTGCGTGGGCATTCTCGGATGCCCCTCCACCCTGGCCAACGTAGGCTCCGTGCATACCCGCGGCGTGGAAGGCGCCTTTCAATGGTCGCCCGTCCAGGATGTGACCTGGTACAATTCCTTGACTTATACCTCTTCCAAGTACCAGTCCGACTATCTGGACGGCGCGACCCTGGTACGGGCTGCGGGTAAAAATGTCGTGGATGCCCCGCGCCTGATGTTTGCCACCCAGCTTGCCTATGAACGTGCCGGTTTCTTCGGCCGCCTCGGTGCAAAATATGTGGGTGAGCGCTATTACACCTACACCAATGACGCCAAAGTGCCGGGCTACTGGCTGACGGACCTCAGCACCGGCTACCGCCTGCGCCGCGTCCTCGGACTCCAGGAGCTGCGCTTCCAGTTGAACATCACCAACCTCCTCAACGAAAACTACTGGGCCACCATCGGTACCAACGGCTTTGTCTCTTCGGATCCGCAGGGGCAGTTCTGGACCCTGCAAAACGGCGCGCCACGCCAGGTCTTCGGTACGGTGAGCGGCACCTTCTGATGCATTTCCGGGCACGGACAGGCCATCGTCACGTGCCCACACTTCCTTCCCTATCTTGCGTCACGTGCCGACACATCGGCGAAAATACTGGAGCCTACTATGCATCGCACCATCTTATTCCTCCTATCCGGCGCCTTTGCCCTCCTGGCTGGCCCTGCCACAGCGCAAAGCGCAATGGACGAGAAGGATGGGCCACCATCCAGTGCCGGGCACCGGGAAAGCGCAAGGGCAGAGGCAGCAGTTCTGCCCACCGGTCAGCGTATTTCACCACAGGCCACTCCTGGCTCCCGGTTTTGGGACCGCCTCATGACCGATGGCGGCGCCGCGCCGGTCTATGCGCGGGGTGCCGTCAGCACATTACTGACGCCGGACGGGCGTTATTTGTTGATCCTGACCTCGGGATTCAAGCGGAACGCCGACGCCGACGGCCATCCTTCGGCGCGGCATTCCCGGCAGAGCGTGATGATTGAGGACATCTCCAACCCGCGGCAGCCGCAAACCGTCCAGGTCCTGCCCATCAACAACAGCTTTTGCGGCATGGCCCTGTCGGCGGATGGGGACACCCTATATGTGGGCGGCGGCGTCGATGACAATGTGCAGATTTTCCAAAAAACCGGGCCCTCCGGACAGTGGCGGGCCGATGGCCGCCCCATCCCTCTTGGACACCAGTCCGGCCTTGGTCTCCACGTCAAGCCCCTCACCGCCGGCCTCGCCCTCAGCCCCGACGGCAGGCGCCTCCTCGTGAGCAATTTCTACAATGATTCAGTAAGCATGATCGACCTGGACCAGCGTCGCGTTCTCCGGGACATGGACCTGCGCCCTGGCCCCAGCGAAGGGCGGCACGGACAGGCCGGGGGTGAAAGCCCCTTCTGGATCGTCATGGATCATCGGCAGCGCGCCTATGTCTCCAGCATGCGCGACCGTGAAATCGTCGTCATCGACACCGGCAATGACGATCCGAAGATCGTCGCCCGCATCGCCACGCCGGGGAATCCCAACCGCCTGGTCCTGGACGAGGCCCGCCAGCGGCTCTACGTGGCCATGGAAAACCGCGACAGCATCGCCGTCATCGACACCCAAAAACTCCAGCTACAGGGCCAGGCCGGCCTGGTTCCGGGGGAAGCGCGCCGCGCCGGGACGCCGGGAGTTTCCCCGGGCGAAGAAAATCTGGGCTGGTCGGCCAACGCCCTCGGCATCTCGCCCGATCATCAGCGGCTTTACGCCACCCTGGGCCAGATGAATGCCGTAGCCGTGCTCTCCCTGGCGGGAGCAATGCCCCACAGCCTCGGCCTCCTGCCAACGGCATGGTCGCCGCAGGACCTAGTCCCTGCGCCGGCCGGCGACGCCCTGTGGGTGATCAACAATAAATCCATTCCCGGAGCCAATCCGGGATATTGTTCCGGTTATCGGCGTGGCTGCATCGCCTCATCCCCGGTCCGGCCGAAGCCCAATCAATACATCCTGCAACTTTCCCTTTCGGGTCTGCAGGAGATTCCGCATCTGGCCAAGGTGGACCTGCCGTCCATGACCTCGGTGGTCCTGAAAAACAACCATTCCACCCTCCCCTCCCGAACCGATCGACAAGTCATGGATTTCCTGCACCGGCATATCCGGCACGTAATCTATATCGTCAAGGAAAACCGTTCCTACGACCAGGTGCTGGGCGACCTTCCCCGCGGCAACGGCGACCCTTCCCTCACCGAATTCCCCTTGGCCGTGACCCCCAACCAACATCGTCTCGCCCGCGACTTTGTCCTGCTGGATCACTTTCTGGATACGGGGGAAGTGAGCGGCGATGGCTGGGCGTGGTCCACGGCAGCCCGGGAGTCGGACATCAACAGCAAAATGCTGCCCAATAATTATGCCCAAGGCGGCGGTTCCTACGACTGGGAAGGCACCAATCGCAATGTCAACGTGGGCCTGCAGGGGGAAGAACGGCGCGCAGCCAATCCCGACACCCCCAAGGACCCCGATCTTTTGCCGGGGACCGCCGACGTTGCCGCACCGGATAGTGCTGCCGGTCGCTACCAACAAGGTTATCTGTGGAGCGCCGCCCTGCGCCAGAGACTCACTCTGCGCAATTATGGATTTTTTGTGGATCTGGAACGCTACAGGGCTGGCAGCAACCAGATTCCACTATCCCGCCATCCCTACCGGGAAAAAATCATCCAGGCCCATCCGGCCAATCCGGAACTCGCCGCCCATACCGATCCATTTTTCCGCAGCTTTGATAACGCCTACCCGGATTATTACCGCTACCGGGAATGGGAGCGGGAATTCCGCGCCTATGAACGCAATGGCAAACTGCCCACCCTTTCGCTCATACGCTTCATGAATGACCATACGGGCAAATTTGGCCAAGCCATGGACGGCGTCAACACGCCGGAACTCCAGGTCGCAGACAATGATTTTGCCGTAGGCTTGCTGGTGGAGCGGATCGCCCATAGCCGCTACGCCCGGGATACCCTGATATTCGTGGTGGAAGACGACGCCCAGGACGGCCCGGACCATGTGGATGCCCACCGCAGCATCGCCTTCGTCGTCGGCCCCTATGTGAAGCACGGCGCAGTGCTTTCCACCCCCTACAACACCCTCAACCTGCTGCGCACCATGGAGATGGTGCTGGGACTGCCACCCCTGAGCGCCCTGGACGACGCCGCCCGCCCGATGGCGGATATGTTCGACCTTCGGCAACAGCCATGGAGCTTTCAGGCCTGCCCCTCGGGGCTGCTGCAAAGCACCGCCCTCGCCAGACGCTGGCCGGCCCGATACCGATCCTGCAGCAGCGCCAAAGGCCATTTGCGGCCTTTGCATGACGGGAAATACTGGGCCGCAAAAACCCGGGGAATGGATTTTTCGGCCGAGGACCGCATCGATACCGCCCAATATAATCGCATCCTTTGGGAAGGTATCATGCACACGCCGCAACCCAATTGAGCGATTCACATGAACATGACGGTTGACACAAAACATGTTTATCCCCATCCAGTCATACGAACGGGACCCCAAAAAAATGGCTCCAGAACTTGCGCAGATGCCCGGTTACCGGCTTCCTGAAGGGGGCAAGGCCATGCGGCAAGCCCTTGGCCTCGCCTTTTTGGTAGAGATTCTCGCCTTGACCGCCCTCTTCTACAGTATCCATCACCAGCACCCCATCCAGGCCACTCTGCCGCCGATGCAAATCGCCCTGGTTACACCGGAACCCCCCGCCAAGCCGGTGACGCCCCCTACGCCGACACCAAAGCCCAAGGTCGAAGAACCACCAAAACCCGTGCCACCGAAAATGAGACCCAAGCCCCACCCACAGCCCACGCCGCCTCAGCGGATCAAGGAAATGCTGCCCCCATCACCCTTGCCGAGCCCGGTGGCGGCCCCGCCTGCACAGGAACTGCCCGCGCCGCCGCCACCCAGCCCGTCCCCCGTCGATCCGGGGGTACGCGAGGATTATCTTTCCCAAGTCAAGGGCGCCATTCAGGCCGCAGTCCACTTTCCCAGTGTTGCCCGAATGCTGGGGGAGACAAGCCGGGTACTGGTACGTTTTCATCTCCTCCATGGCAATGTCAGTCAAATCGATATCCTCAAAAAGGGGGCCATGGGTGCCTTTGACGAGGCCGCGCTGGCCGCGGTGCGCAACGCCCGGATCCCGCCACCCCCGGCGACGTTGGCCGGCAAA
>JAKACQ010000016.1:0-53259 GCA_021821285.1 Pseudomonadota bacterium | reverse complement strand
AACCCACGCCTTCTACGTAGTAATGACCGGTAAAGGTGATCATGAAATAAATGACCAAGCCTACGCCCAGCATGCCCGCGGCGTGTCGTGCGTAGGGATTTTTGATCCAGTGTTCGAAGCGATCCTCGGTCCAATACAGACTGCTTGTGAACAGCAGGCCGGCCCCGCCCGCCAAAAGGCCGAGCAGAACATAGGCGGCATAGGTGTCGGCGCTTTGGCGCAAGGTCTGGTTGACAATGTGCTGAGAGATGATAAACGACGGATAATTACCCAGGAACAGACGTGATACGAAGGCGGCGGTACCTGTAGCGATCATGACCGGAACCAGCGTCCGTGCACTGACTTCCACCAGCATGAGTTCGATCGCAAACAATATGCCGCCCACCGGGGTATTGAATGTTGCGGCAATGCCGGCGCCTGCTCCTGCCGCTATCAGTCCCAATCTTTGCCATTCTTGCAACCGCAACCACTGGGCCAGGCTGGAACCGAAGGCGGCTCCGATCTGAATGATCGGCCCCTCCCGTCCTACCGATCCGCCACTGCCGATACTGATAGAAGAGGCGAGCGCCTTCACCAGAACCACCACGGGCCGAATAACGCCGCTCCCATAATAAATGGCATCCATAACTTCAGGTACGCCGTGCCCTTTGGCTTCTGGCGCAAAAGCTCTGACGAGCCAGACCACCACAAGCCCGCCGAGAACGGGGACCAGCACCACCCCCAAGCCCCAGATGCTGGCTGCGGAATGTTGCAAGTCATTAAAGCGTGAGGAAATCTGACCGAAGAAGAAGGCATTATGCATCAGACCGATGAGTCGCCGGAAAGCGACCGCACCCAAGCCCGCGACAATCCCCACGAAGAACGTCAGCATCAGATGAAAGGCCGGGTTCGTCCGAAACGCCCCCTGCCATCCTCTGACGTTGCGCTCCATAACAAGGATATCCATGTTGGCGGGCAGGGTGGAATCGTTGGCCATCAGCACACTCCGGAGACTCTTTTTAAAAATATGCTATTCTTTTACCGTTAAATCAAATCGATTTATTTGAAACAAATATCGGAGAACCCGATGACGATAGATGCCGAGCAGTTGCTCACCCTCCTCGCAGTTGCAGAAACCGGCAGTGTCAGCGAAGCCGCGCTGCGCCTGGGGCGGGGACAGCCCGCTATCTCGGAACGCTTACATAAACTGACACGGGAAATCGGCGAGCCTTTATATGTCCGTGAGGGCGGTGGCATTCAGTTGACACCCGTCGGTCAAGCATTGATTTCCGACATCCGGCAGTTGCGCGCCAAGTTACAAGACATTGAGAATCTGCTCATGCGCCAAAAATCATTGCAAGCGGGAGAACTCCGCATCGCCTCTACCAGCCTGATTGCCAATTATTTACTGCCACAATATTTGCAAAGCTTTCAAAGCCAGAATCCAGGAATCAATCTTTATATAAAAAGCGGTGTGACCTATTGGGAGGGCATCAATCTTTCCGAACTGGATGTCTTCTTCTTTGAGGGGGAAATGGATATACCGCATCTACCGGACAGTTATGAAATACAGCCATGGTTGACCGGAGAAATCGTCGCAGTCATGCCCAAAACCCATCCCCTGGCATCATTGCCGGCACTGAATCTGGAAGACGTACAATCCCTTCCTGTGGTATGGCGAGAACCATCCTCCGGAGTCCGGAGGATACTGGAAAAGGCCTTCAGAAAAAGTGATATCTTACCGGCTCATTTTATTGAAGTAGCCGATGTGGAGTCTGTGGGCGCTATGGTGAAGGCGGGTTTGGGAATAGGTTTTATGACGCGCACTGTGTTTGAGCAGAGGCCGGATTGGGGTCTGATCTCTCAGCCCATCACATCCTCGCAACTGATATGGCAGAGCTATATGGCTATTCCCAATCCGGCAAGACGTTCCCGCGCCTTATCGGTTTTTTTGGATCTTATGGGCTCGTCGACACTATCGGCCCGAGATTTTTCTGAGGCTAGACAGGGGTAGCGATTCTGAGCAACATATCCGTAGATTGGCCTGGGGAGCTCTCCTGAGACGTCGCCATCCCTTTTATGGGCGTATCCAGATGGTTTTCCTGGAAGGATGGGTCAGTTGCATCGCGGCATTGTCTGGCGTGGCGGAATTGCGGTCTCAGTAAGCGGTTTCATTTGAGGATCGTGGTCAAATTCTGCGTCAACGCTTGCAAGTCATTAGAAATGGATTGCAGTTTTTCAAACTGCAGCGATAATAAACGCATGGCCTGACCGGCTTTATCTAACTGCAGGCGAGCACTCGACTCCGCCGCTTGTATGGATTTTGCTTGACATTCAGCGGCTTCCATGTTTTCTTGGATGATCACCGTGGCATCCTGCACTTTTTTGGCTAAACTGCGCACTTCATCGGCGACCACCGCGAACCCTCGACCGTATTCACCAGCGCGGGCGGCTTCAATCGCGGCGTTTAGAGCCAGCAGGTTGGTCTGATAAGATATTCCCCGGATGGTGGTGGCGATTTCGCCAATGGTCTTTGCCTGTCGCTCTAAGGTCTGTACGGCCTTCTGATTCTCTTCCATACCACTGACGACGTCCCCAAGGGCATGTTCCATGGTGGCCACCCGCGTTTCCGAGTCGGTAACGGCTTCGCTGATCTTTTCGACAACCTGAGACAGTTCCTGGGCGGTATGCTGCCCCATTCGTCGTGCCGTTATTTCTCGCCAACTGGCGTGGAATGCGATTACTTTACCGTTATCATTCCGGACGGTTGTGAAGTTCAGCGCGAAGGTTACCGGGCCAATAGTCATTTCCGTACGGTTTTCTTTTTCTGCGCCGCTGACCAGAGCGCGTAAAATCTGGCGAATTCGCTCAGGGTCTTTGTGAAATTGATGGATGGAGTGCCCATAGGCGGTACGGACATCGGCACCACGGAGTTCGGCATTGAGGCCGGCATGGGCACCCTCCATGATTTTTTGTGCCGCAGGATTCATGTAAAAAATCATGTTTTCCATCCCCTCGTCTGCCTCGGCGAGCATTTCGAGTGTGTCGAGCGGGTCAAGCAGTTCCTGAACGTAATGCAAAAATATTTGATCCATGCGATGCTTTCCTGTCATTTGAAGTTCTGTGGGTATCCTGATGTTTTCGCCGTTATATATTCTGCTTGGGTTTCAGCATCACCAGAGCCTCTATCAATGGTAATGACATACCGGTAGCTTGCGAAACGCGGTTGAGCCGGTCCTGCTCATAAGAGCGGTCGATCAGAAAATGACAGGCATCCAGGAGGCGGCCTGCGATCTGGCACATCTTGGACACGTGTCTGGGGGATTGCCTTTATTTTTGGTCTTAACCATTCTCCTGCTATGCGTAAACGTTCTACTCTCAGATCATTCAATCCAACTAATCTTCTGAATGCTTCGAAATCGCGTATGATTGGTTCATCATTCATTGGCTGCACCTGTTATTTGTTAAACTATTTTTGGCTATAAACTACGCCCACCACTTCATTCACCCGATAGGAGACCGGTCTCGTGTCTGTCCGGTTATAGTGAGCAATTCGGTTGTCAACGAATGGTTCTCCTGTTCAAGGAGATTTCCGTGATGCAATGCCGCTTCGATATTCTCCACCCTCAGGAAGCCGTGCGCCGCACGGGCGAGTTGATGCACCCGGTCGTGACGGATGAGCAGTTTTGTGAATCCGGGAACAAGTCCAAAAAGTCGATCACCATCTCCGTGCAGCCATCTCCCCAGGTGGCAAATTTTTTCGGCGTGTTCTTCCAGGACATGATTAGGGAAGGGCGCTTCTTTCTCCTGCAAGGCATAAATGAATTCTTGGACGCGCAAAATATGTCCTTCCAGAATGGGCGCCAATACGCCCATTGAGGGAAGATTTTCTTCCCATTGGGAGCCGGGCGGAAAATGGTGCTTCCATGCGGGAATGTCTTCGGGGACCAACGGTTTGGAGAACAGGTATCCCTGTAACTGACCGCAGCCCATCTTGGCCAACAGAGTGGCGTGCGCCGTTGTTTCCACACCCTCAGCGATGACCTCCAGACCAAGCATGTGACTGGCGGTAATCACCGCCGCCACTATGGCCAGGTCTTTGGGATCATTCAGAATGTCACGCACAAAGCTTCGATCGATTTTGATGGACTGCGCCGGAAGTTGTTGCAGATAACTCAAAGAGGCGTTGCCGGTGCCGAAATCATCCAACGCCACCCGCACACCGAGATCATTGCAGGCGTGTAGCAACATTTGCGCTCCGGAAATGTCCGCTAAAGGCGCGGATTCGGTGATCTCGATTTCGACCTGGCTGGGCGGCAGATCTGGGTATCTCGATAAGACTTCTTTGAGGTCATCCAGGAAACGGGCATCGAGTAAGTGGCGCGTACTGATGTTCACGGAGATCCGCAACGACAGGCCTTGTTTTTGCCAGAGGCTACCTTGCCGTAATGCGGCATCCAGGACGAATCGTCCAATGGGCCGAGCGAGGCTGAGGTGATCCAGGGAAGTGAAAAAAGCGGCCGGGGGCAGCAACCCTCTTTCCGGATGATGCAATCGTATCAGCGCCTCCACGCCCAATAGTGTCCCCGTACCGGAGACCATGGGCTGGTAGTGCAACAGCAAGCGGTTTTCATGGAGCGCATGCTCCAGCATGGTGCGGGTATCTTGCGCGGCCTGTATGGCTTCATCCAATGCCTGGGTATGCAGACAAAATTGGTCCCGGCCAGCGTTTTTTGCGGCATACAGCGCCATGTCCGCATGCTGTATGAGCGTGCTCGCATTATTGTCGTCGAAGGGGTAAACGGTCATCCCCAGGCTGCTTGAAACGCTGATGGATTCACCGTGAATTTCGACCGGTTCACGGATGGTATCGAGTAACCGGCTGCAGATGCCCTCCAGATCCTCCAGCCGTTCCAGTCCGAGCAACAAGAGTCCGAATTCATCGCCGCCCATGCGCGCCAGGGTATCCCCTGCACGGAGTTGTAGCTGCAGGCGCTCCACCACCACTTGCAGCAAATGGTCACCGGCGCCATGCCCCAAACGGTCATTGACCTGCTTGAAACCATCCAGATCGAGGATCCCGACGCCCAGCAACCGCTCCTGTCGCAGGGTCTGCTGTTGCGCGATGGCCAGGCGGTCCAGAAAGAGTGTGCGATTGGGCAGGTGAGTCAGCGGATCGCGCAAGGATTGGTTACGCAACAGCAGCACCAGTTCGCCGAGATGCGCGAAAGCATCGAAATATACGGACCCGACTCTGCGAAAATATCCCTTCTGCCGGGCGCCGACCAGTCCGACGCCGCGCATCTCACCCGCTCCAAAAGGAAAGATGCCAATTTCTGCCACACGATGGTGCAAGGTTTTGATCCATTCCGGTGCATCGGGATCATCCGTGGACTGGATGATGGTCTGTCCCTTTTCCAATGCTTCCCAGCAAGGGCCTCCTGACCCTTTGGGTATTTGCAGCAGCGGCAATGGAAGCCCGGCAACACATTCCAAGGATAGCGTGTCTCCCATGGCACTACTGACGAGATAGCCGGCCAGCCGTGCGCTGGCACTTTTGCGCGGTAAGGCTTCGCAGATTTGCTGAAGCAACCCCTCCGGACGCGGGGACTCTATGCCGCGGGGGACGGAGAGAACACCCAGCAGTACGTCGAATAACGCCAGCCGCTCCGCATCCGTGTCGCGGGAAGCGCGAGCGTAGCCATCCAGCTGGATCATGAGGTCGCCGATCAAGAGCCTGAACAAGGCATCCCGCAATAGATTACGCTCCCGTGCCGGAACCTGCTCCTGCAGTATTTTCTGCCACTGGCGCCAGTAAAGAATGTAGGCGCCGGCAACCCAGGAGGGTTCGATGCCGAGATGATGATGCATAGCGCCGATGTTGCGCATAGACTCACGCCAGCCCTTATCGAGATGGCTGGCCAGGAGCCCGCGAACATGTTCGGACTGCTTTTTGATCAAGGTGTCCAGCCGCTCAGGCGTAAAATCACGGAAAATCGCGGCGGTAACCGGATGAGAAAGCAGATAATCGTAAAAGGTATGGGCTAATGCATCTGTTTCCGCCTGTAGGATTTCCCGGTATCGATCGATGATTTGAAAATCCTCTTCCTGTAGACCAAGGAAATTGGGCAGAGACTCTTGTCTGAATGCCTGTCCATTCATGAGAGAGCGTCCTTGGTCTCGATGATTGTTCGCCAAGGGTCGGTGAAGTCGATGGGCGTCATTTGCTTCCTTGAAAAAACCACGTGTTTTGCCAAGCAAAAAAAATGCCAATCATTTTGCTTCGCGATGTTGTCGGGAGATATAAAAACAACATGAAGATAGTGGATATGCCGCAGAATGAGCATCTGGAGCAGGCTGTCGCGTTTGTGACGTGACGTTAACAAAATGTTACATTATGTCAATGGGGGTTACACCAGCATTCCACGATTGCTTTTTTAAGCCTGCTGCGAGAGGTCTGATGGGTGCGGAGCGCCGCCAGCGGCGTTAGCCACACGCTGAAAGCGTCGCTCAATAACGAAGAGGTTCGAGCCAAGGCGGGCATTCCTCGACTATTTGTACTATGTATGGACACATGCATACGAACAGAACAGGGACGCAGCATTGAATCGGCCATACCCGCAGGTCCCCGGACATCATACTTACATTCCGCGCTGGCTTCATCGGCTGTGGTGGGTATTCATGCTGGTCGTTCTGCTCGCGGGAGTAGGACTGGGATGGTCCGATTGGCAACAAACCAAGGCACGGGAAACCCGCAACCTCCAGACGCTGGCGGCGTCGCTGGCCGAGGGGACACGGGTCATGCTGGATGGCGCACGGGTCTCGATGGTGCTGATCGGTCGGCAACTGGCATCGGCGCCTCCTAACTCGGTATCTGTTGCGAAAAGGCTGCTGCGGGGCTATTTGCGGTTGCGACCGGATATGTCCGCCGTGGGAATGTCCACGGCGAGCGGGCATATACTGACCGCGGGCGTTCGCCAGCGTTTCCTCAAGGATTTGTTGGCGGAGGTGGATCATCCGAATCGCACGGTTCAGCCGGAATTGAATGCCGCACAGCGGGCCGCACTGGGCCAGTGCCGACGCTCTGCCGGATTTTGCCTGGGACCCCCCGTGCGCGACATGGACCCCGGCAGTGGCCATGGCGCATGGCTGATTCCCCTGTTTCAGCCAACCTCCGGAGCGGACGGAATACGGCTTTTAGCCACCTTATTGCCACTCGTGGACGGGCGGTTGCCTTCCTGGCGCGGCCTGCCTCTGCCGCCTCAATCCGTCATTTTTCTCCTGCGGAATAACGGATTTCTGGAAAGCCAATCTCCGCATCCTATACGCGCCCGTTACGCGGCGCTTCAGGACGGCGTGGTAGCCAAACAGCTTATGGCGCATCCGGAACTACGGTCGGGAGTATTTTCCGGCGTAAGCACAGCGGTGAACGCTTGGCGTCTGTGTGCCGTACACCGGGTGATGGGGTACCCCCTTGTGGCCGGGGTGAGCATGACCCACGGCGTGTTGGTGAGTGACTGGTGGCGCAGCATGAAGGCGCCAACCGCTGGCGCGTTTGCCTTGTTGTTGCTATCCACCTTTGGTTACGGCTATCTGCGGCAAGTGGGTCGAGAGCGGGAAAAGGAGCAACGACAGGCCCAACGGGAACTATGGGAAGCGAAAGAACGGGCGGAAGTCACCCTGCACTCTATTGGCGATGCGGTGATTACCACGGATGTCCGGGGCCGAGTGCTGGATATGAATGCCGTCGCCGAAACCTTAACAGGTTATGCCCGTTCGGAAGTGATGGGCGGGTCCTTGGAAGCCATTTTTCGCATCGTTCAGGAAGGCAGTCAGATTCCGGTGGACAATCCTGTCCGGCACATCCTGGAAAAGAGCATGGAGGTCGTCGGGCCGATGGTAGGGTTGGCGCATCACGCCGTGCTCATCACCAAGGACGGGCAGGAGCGCGGCATTGAGAAGAGCGCGGCACCGATCCGGGATCGACAGGGCGTTTTGCTGGGTGCGGTCCTGGTCTTCCGGGATGTCACCGAAAAGCGACGGCTAACCACCGAACTGGCCTATCAGGCCACTCACGACGCGCTCACCGGACTGCCCAATCGAGCGCTGTTCATGGACCGTTTGGGTCACGATCGGGCCCAAACGCTGCGTCATGAACACTTGTTGGTGGTGGGGCTTTTGGATTTGGATGGATTCAAACAGGTCAACGACCGTTTCGGACATGCCGCCGGGGATACGTTGCTGCAGGAAATGGCCCGACGATTGCGGGGCGAACTACGGTCCGGGGATACGCTGGCACGGATGGGTGGTGATGAATTTGGTCTGTTGCTCCCGGACATCGAGCGGGTTGAACAAGTGGAGGGAGTCTGCGCCCGTCTGCTAGAGGTGCTCAGCACGCCATTCCGGGTGGCCGGGGAAGATGTCCCCCTGTCAGGCAGTGTGGGGTTGACCAGCTATCCGCTGGATGACGCGCCCGCTGAGGATTTGCTGCGGCATGCGGACTTGGCCCTTTATGCCGCCAAGGCGGCAGGGAAGGATCGCTTTCAATGGTTTGAATGGCCCATGGATCAACGTCAAAAAGACCGAATGGAGGTGTACAAAATGGCGGAAGCCGCCTTGAATCAGGGGCGCTTGCTGCTCCACTACCAGCCCGTGGTGGAGATCGCCAGCGGACCTGTGGCGGTGGAAGCGTTGCTCCGCCTGAACCACCCGGAACGTGGATTACTGTCCCCCGCGGCTTTCGCCAGTGCCCTGGACGCCCCACGCCTGGCGCGGCGCATCGGCCGCTTCGTGCTGGAGTCAGCGCTGGCGCAAGCGGAAACCTGGTACCGGCAGAACCTGCCCCTGTGCGTTACGGTGAACGTGAGTGCCTATCACCTGCTGGACCAGGCTTTTCTCTCCGATCTGCGGATCGCATTGGATGCGCATGCCGATTTGCCCGCATCCGCGGTGGAAATCGAGATCACCGAAACCGCACCGCTGCAGGATTTCGAGAAGGCGCGAGAAACCCTATTGGCCTGCAACCAGATGGGGGTGCGGATCGCACTGGATGATTTTGGCACGGGGAATGCCTCACTGACCTATTTGCAGAAGCTGCCTGCGCAAACCATCAAGATCGATCAGAGTTTTGTCCGGAACATCCTTCACGATCCCAAGGATCATGCGATTGTGGCCGGCGTGGTGACAAGCGCCCACCTTCTGGGATTACAAGTGGTGGCCGAAGGGGTGGAAACCGACAGGCACGTCGCTCTGCTCACCCAACTGCAATGCCACTGTCTACAGGGCTACGCCATCGCGCGACCGATGGCGCCGGAGTGGATCCCGGATTGGGTGAAGCAATATAAACCAATGATTTATAATGATAATTACCACCCCCCCGCATTGTATAATTCACGTTCATAATCAAAGAGTTGAATGCTTCATCAAGGCGCTCGCCGGGCAAGGCGGCTTCCCCGACTTGGTGACCGAGCCCGCAGCGGAACAACGTTGTCATTTGGGGCTCTGGCTGCGTGGAGAGGGGTATCGCCGTTATGCCAATAACCCGATGCTTTATGAAGACCTGTTGGGACGGCACGATAGCCTGCACAGACTGGCCCGGGAAGCCAAAGCATGCCGCGATCTTGGCGACGCACAAGGCGTGCTGCAGAAGATCTCTGATCTGGGAAGAGAAAACCGGTCACTCATGGCATTGCTGCAGCAGACACTCCCTTAGCCGTACGACAGGGAAGTTTGCCACGGCACCACACATTAAGTTTTGATCAAATGCGGATAAAAAGGGCCATGACTGAACCCATTCAAGAGGCCGTAACCATGCCATAAGGGGAATGGGCCACGGATTCATGCTGAGCAGTCCGGGTGCTCGGCCACCTCGGCCTGTAGTGTTCGCTCCACCGGTTGCTTCGTCACCTTGCCTAGGGAGCGCAGCAGGGATAACTTCCCTCTATAGGTTATTTTTGACTGGGAGTCGCTTACATGAAAAACCTGCTCAATCCGGAAATCGAGGTCGCCGCTTTGTTTGAACACTGCCGCACCTTGATCTTGGCCACGATGGATACACATGGTATCCCTCAATCCTCCCCGGCACCGTTCGTCCGTGATGAAGAGAACCGATTCTATGTTTTGGTGAGTGCCCTCGCGCCGCATACCGCGCACTTGGCCGCCCTGAAACCGACGGGGGTCCTGCTGATCGAGGACGAACATGACGCCCTGGACGTGTTTGCCCGCAAGCGGATGAGTTATGTCTGCGCCGTGGCGGAACTGCTTCGAGACACTTCCGAATGGCGAAACAGGCTGGATCGCTTGAATGACCGTTTCGGTGCCATAGTGGCCACCCTGGCGGCCTTGCCAGATTTCCGCATGTTCCGTCTTGCTCCGCTAAGCGGACGATTGGTGATCGGATTTGGCCGCGCTTATCGTGTCAAAGACGGAGTGTTCACGCCCATCGGACCCGCGGAAGAGGCCGAGGATTCGAAATCATAGGAGCGTTGCTTGGCCCATGCATTCAAATCTTCCTATACTGCTGCCGATAGGCTACCGATCCCGCGTTGAATCCGGGGCGGGTTCCGCATGGGAGGAAATCATCAGAAAGCGTGTGCCGGGCCGGTGTGGGCCATTCAGTTCGACCGTATCCAGTCACCCGGAGGGCGCTGTATGATGAGGTTTCTATACCCCCAGACCCTGCGCACGCCTGGGAACCCCAGGGCGGCGGCCGTGTCGCGCTCCATGGAATCGTTTCTCCTCCTGGCCCCAGGGGAATGGCGGGATCTCGTTTCCAGTCTCCACCACCCCTCCCTTTTCCAGCACGAACGGGCGCGCTTCATCCTCTCCCGCGTCCATATCATGGCCGCCCTGCTGGCCATTCTCGCCCCATTCCGGATTGCTGTGGATGAATTGCTGCTTCCCCATCCCCTTTTCATCCTGATTGACAGCGGACGGGTCCTCGTGGCCGCGGCGTTCGTCATATTGGCTTTCTTTTGCAAGTGCAGCCCAACACAGCGGCACGCCCGGTTGGCGATGGTCATACTCTTTCTGATCCCCGCCCTCTTCTTTCTCTTTTCACACGTCTTACTCGCCCGGACCCCGCTGCAGGGCGCGGCGGAATACTTCGACCGGTACACTTATCTGCCCTTCATACTCATGGCGAGCATCGGGGTGTTCCCCATGGTCCTGCTGGAAACCCTGGCGTTCACCTTTTCCCTTCTTGTGGTGTTTGCGCTTCCCTTATGGTTGTGGGAGGACCCGCGCATCCTACCGGAGCTTGTTGATCTGGTGCTGGTAGCCAGTGTGGCCACCCTGGCCGCCATGAGCCAGCTTCAAGGCATGAACAGACTCTTCGTGCAATCCACCACGGACCCCTTGACCGGGTTGTTTAACCGGCGCGCCGGTGAAAATTTGTTGACCCTGCTGTTTGCCCAGGCCCAACGCCACCCCCACGCGCTTTCCATCGCCCTGTTGGACGTGGATAATTTCAAGAGGATCAATGACCAGTGGGGTCACAAGGCGGGCGATCGGGTGCTTCAGGAAGTGGCGCAATTACTACGCACCGGGGTACGGATGGGGGACGCCGTGATACGATGGGGTGGTGAAGAGTTCGTGGTGGTGATGCCCTATGTGAATTCTGTACAGGCCCAGGCGCGTCTACAGACGATTCTGGGTGAGCGTGCCGTGCGGGGACCGGATGGACAAGCCATCGGGATGAGTGGGGGCATTGCCGAACTGCAGGCTGAAAGCGGTAACAGTTGGGACGATCTGGTGAAACTGGCCGACGACCGTATGTACCGGGTTAAAACCAGCGGAAGGGGTCGAATCGTCACGGAGTAGCGATTCATCGCCCCGCTCCAGGATGCGCATACTAGCGGTGGCCGTCGTCGCGGTTCAGAAGACCTGCGGTAGCCTCGATCTCCACCAGGAGATCCGCCCTGCAAATGTCTGCCTGAAGGTACAGGGTGGTGGCAAATGGCTGGATGAGACGATCCAGTTCAGCCCGTATCTTGGTCAAATCTTGCTTGTTGCGGAAGTACACCCGATAGCTCAGTAGGTTGAGATCATATACATCACTTCTTGCCATCCGGTTCGCTTCGGCAACGACCGCTGCGATGTTATGTATGCTTTCCCGTGTCTGGGCCGCTGCATCGCCGGCGTGCATGGTGGAATGTCCGACGATGCTGGCGGTTCCAGAGATGAAAAGGATATTTTGTTGTCCCAGGTCGATCCATCCGCCACGAGAAAATGTCGGGCTGCGTGGGCCGTATTTTTCGGGGTAGCGATACGCCTCGACCTGTCTCGGGTTCTCCAGGGCCACGGGGATGCATCGCCCGGCGAGAAAATGCACGATCAGCGCCTCCGCACGGCTTCCTACGGCCGTGGCCGCGGGAATGCTGCCGGTGTCTGAAAGGCGGTTGTGCGCGATAAAGGCATTCTGCCGTCCAATGTTAAACTGACGATAGTGTTCCAGTCCCCGGGTATTGGAATTGATGTCTGGTATCCAGTTCCAGACGCGCAACAGGCGGTGATGTTCGATGCCTTCAAGAAGTGTGAATATTTGCCGATAGGCTTCTTCTGTGCGTACCTGTAGCGATGATGGCCCGTGGTCGCCGTTTTGCCCTGTTGGGCAAGCGATGGCTTGGGTAATACCGCCAAAAATAAAATCCTGGCTACGGCGATAGGTGATGTCGAAAAAGTCCGCTGAAATGACGGGTTGATCCGTGCTCCATATTTCGCAAATGTCCGGTCCCGAGAGGGACAGGGGAATCTTGGCGGTTCCGCGCGGTGATTCCGGATGCGCTTCTGAGGTCGAAAGGGGATTGAACGTGACGATGCTGAGAATGTGTTCTCGCCGGAGCGCGAAATTCTCCATCGCTTCCGCGGTTGGCGCATAAGAAACGGAAAGTGGTGTGCGCTGGCTTGTTCTCATGTCACTTGCCCTCATGGTTAGACTTTTATGTCATTTTTCCGCTTTCTGTGTGCGGCCCAGGAACGGCCTATGTGTCGGGCTGAGGTGAGATAGTAGAGGAATTTGAAGAGCCGAAGGGAAGGCCAAATGGGTGTCTTTCCAAAGATATCTCCGGCAAGGACCGAGAGCACCGCCTCTTTGGTCCGCACCACGTTACGCGGGCGCATAAACATATCGCGCATCGCGGGTTGGCTGATGCGGTAAATATACCAGGAGAAAACGCTACCGCCGTGCCGAACTTTTTTGTCGAACCATTTAAGTGTCGCCGCTGCGTTCTCCGGCTCACGGAGACACGCGTCAATGGCCTCCGCGCCGAAGAAAGCGCTTTGCATGGCGAGCATGACGCCGGATGAAAATACCGGATCGTAAAACGCGAAGGCATCTCCGAGCATGAGGTAGTTCGATCCATGGGTCTGGTCGCAGACATAGGAGTAGTTGCCGGTGGCTTCGACGTCGGTAACACGCTGTGCATCAGCCAAGCGCGCGGCCAAAGCCGGAGACATGGCGATCGTGTCATCAAAGAAGTCTTCTATGGACTTCTTTCGTGTTTTGAGATAGTAAGGCCAGACCACCGCGCCGACACTGGTCGTGCCATCTGCGAGCGGAATAAACCAAAACCAGCCGTGTTCAAACCAGAACAGCGAAATGTGTCCCTCCTCGTTGTTGGTGAGACGATGTGCCCCGCGAAAATGCGCATAAAGAGCGGAGCTGTTATGTTTCTGATTGCTGCGTTTGGTTTTGAAGCGTGTTCCCAGGAAGGTGTCCCGGCCTGATGCATCCACGAGGAAACGGGCATGCCACGTCTCCTTGCGTCCGTCATTTCCTTGTGAATGCACTAACACCCCGCCATTGCCGGATAAAAAATCTACCGCATGAGCGCGGCAGCCCTCGACGGTTTTCGCTCCCTTTCGGATGGCGTTACGGAATAGGATATGGTCGAAGTCCGCACGCCGTACCTGATAAGCCATGGGCATGGATTTATCCCAGGCGTCGGCGAATAAAAAGGTTTGCGTTTTTTCCGCGTGGTAGGGTGAGTTGAATTCTGCCCCCCATTTTTTCATCCCAATGCGATCTACTTCCTCAGCCACACCCAACTGGTGCAACAGCGGCAGGTTGGCGGGCAGCAGCGATTCCCCTATGTGAAATCTTGGATGATTCGCTTTTTCAAGGATGGTGACCTGATAGCCGCGTTCCGCCAGGCGTGCACCGACCGTCGAGCCGGCCGGTCCGCCTCCTATGACGAGGACATCACACGCCTGTGCCGCGGTATTTTCACCGGATGGCTGCTGTTCTTTGATCATATACGGTCCTTCAGTGGATCGGTTTCAGAGTAACTACGCGGACGGGTTAACTCAAGGTATCCTCTTTTGGTCTGTAAACCGTGGAGGTGGTCGCGGTGGATTGGTCATGAAATATCATCGATAAAGACACGCTATGCAACTGTTTGTGCTCGCACAGCGCGAGCAATCTGGGGAGTACCTCCAACACCAGCAGGTGGCCAGTGGCCGTGCGCCGGGTGTTGCTGTCATGTAATAGCAGGATATCGCCGGCGGCCAGGTTGCGGCTGAGGCGATTGAGCACGGTGTCCGGATTTCCACACGTGGTGTCGTAACCGCGTCGGGTCCAGGCAACGTGTTGCAAGGCCAGTTTTCGCAATATCGCTCCGAGGAATGGACTGCGGAATCCGAAAGGCGCGCGAAAGAAGCGTGGCGCTACCCCGAATGCCGCGTCTTGGATGGTTTTTTGCGCGTTCATAATGTCACGCTTCAGCTGTTTCGGGCCGTTGAGTGCGAAGAGCGTGCGATGGTGATAACTATGATTCTCCACACTATGACCTCGGCGCACTATCTCGGCGACTAGCTCCGGGTGCGCGGCCACTTTTTCGCCAATGCAAAAAAAAGTGGCTTTGGCGTTGTACAGATCCAGGTGATCCAGTATTTGCGGGGTTACTTCTTCATGTGGTCCGTCATCGAAGGTGAGCGCAATTTCGCGGCGCGCAATGGCGGCCGGAGGCAGGCGGACCATATTCGGGCTGATCAATGTGCAGCGGGGACAAAGCACCAACAGGGTCACCATGACCTGGCTGAATATGACACCTGCGAAAATATACGAGAGGACGGTTCCTGGCATGGGGAGATACACGTTACGCTATGGGCGGTGATTATGGCACAAGGTTCCCGTGGCGACCATGGAAGTGCATGTATCACGTTCCGTTCCGCTTCGGGAGTACGCCACCGGGAACCAGAGGTTTTTATGACCGTCTTGAGAATTCCGGGAAATCGTCTATAACCGCCTTAGGGATTGCGTTTGGATGCCGTGGCGACAGGGTGGGGGCCGCACGCTTCTGGTTTGTCCCGCCGGGATGGCTGATTTTTTCTCTTCCGGGCGGGTTTTCAATTGCTGGGCGCTGACGATGATGGAGGGTGAAAATTGTTACCTGAGAGTGCTAAGCCTTATCTGCTCAATGCCGTCTATCAGTGGTGCGTGGATCAGGGATATACGCCCTATATCCTGGTGGTCGTGGCTTATCCGGGGGTATCCGTCCCCAGCGGCTATGAAAAGGATGGGCGGATGATTCTCGATGTCTCGCCACGGGCTTGCCACGGCCTCAGCATGGCGGACGATTGGATTTCCTTCAATGCCCGCTTTGGGGGGATCGCGCGGACGGTGGATGTGCCGATGGCGGCCGTGACGGCGATTTACGCCGCGGAAACGCAGGAAGGAATGGGCTTCGCCGATCCCGAGATTCCGACCACGCCTCCCGCGTCCCCGGAAGGAGGCGGTGTTGAGGATGCCGATACGCCAAGTAAGCCAGAACGTCCTTCACTGCGAGTGGTGAAGTGAGATTCGGCCTGATTCTCGGTGCGGTGCTGCTCCTTTGCGGAGGCGTGGCGGAAGCCGATATCTATGCCTATACCGATAATAACGGCGTGGTGCATCTGACCAATGTGCCTGCCGGAAATGCCCGGTACCGGATGGTGATGCGAACGCCGAAAATGCCGGTGGCCGTGGCGCGCGCGGACTTTAACCGGATGGCCCGGGCGCGTTATCAGCGGTTGATTCAGACGGCGGCCAGCCGTTACGGGGTGAGTTCGGCGCTGATCAACGCCGTGATTAGCGCGGAATCCGGTTATAACGCCGGGGCGGTTTCACCCAAGGGGGCGGTTGGGCTCATGCAACTCATTCCGGCAACGGCGGATCGCTTCGGGGTGGCCGATTCGTTCAGTCCAGTCGACAACATCAATGGGGGTACGGCGTATCTGGCCCATTTGCTGCGGGTATTCAGCGGTGATCTGAAACTCGCCGTAGCCGCCTACAACGCGGGCTCGAAGGCGGTGATTCAGGCGGGCTATCACATTCCGCCCTTTGCGGAAACGCGGGCTTACGTTCCGCGGGTGCTGGCCTATTACCAAAAATACCTGGGGGACAGTGGCAACGCGGCGGATGCGGCCCCGCGGCCGGTGGTGAATGCCGCTCCGCAACTGATTCAGATATCCAATCCGTAGGCTTGCAGTTTTTTGCGCAGAGTATTGCGATTGATGCCCAGCCATTGGGCCGCCATGCCGCGTTGTCCGTCGCAGTGCTGCAGCGTGTTGGCGAGCAAGGCGCGCTCCACTTCGTCCATGATCAGCGCGTGCAGGTTGCTGGGTGCTTCGTCTTGCAAATCCGCCAAATAGCGATCCATGACGAGCATCACGCAATCACTCAGGGAGAGATTCGTGGTTTCCATGGCCACCTCCTCAGGAACGACTGAGAAGGGTGACTTGGTAACCGGCAGCCGTTGTCAGGTCCGGGCTGCTGAGGATGAACGGTACGGCCGTCTCCGGGACGAATCCGGCATCGGGAGGAAAGTGGGCGTTCAAATATTGCTCTGGGGTGAAATGCAGATGGGCAATGGGCGCGCCATAAACGTTGCTTAAGGTGACTTCGATCACCGGATAGGCCTGGACATGGTGGGCCACGTTTTCGATGCTGCCGCTAATGCGCGCCAAGTGGTCGCCCAGCGGAGTGACTGCACTGCGGATGATGCGTATTTTCTTGTTGGGGCCTGGCCAGGGGATGCGGATCCCCAATTGCGCCGCGCCCGCGAGCAAGGCGCGGCGCACCGGGGTGCTGGTGGCGGCATAACTATAGCTGCGTGTCCACCAAAGTACCTGCCCGATCAGGGCGATAAACAGAAGAACGATCATCAGGATCAGCGAGAAACGGCCCAGACGGTAGCCCAGGCCATTCCCCGCGCGCACCTCTTCCGCAGCCACATCAACCTGGAATACATGTTGGCAGACGCCGCACTTCGCCTGGTAGCGATGGTCGCGCAGGGCTTTGCTGTCGGCGGCAAAGGTGGATTCACAGCGGGGGCAGGTGATTTCCATGGCTCATACTCCGGTTTTGCGCTGGCCGTAGATGAGCGACCAGTCTGCTTCGTGTTGTGCGACGGCGAGATCAAAATAAGGGGCGTAGGCGGCGTTCAACTCCGCCTCCTGGCGATGCAGGATGCCCGACAGCGCAATCCAGCCGCCAGGGCGGACCAGGGCGGCGAGGATGGGTGCGAGGGCGAGCAACGGGGCAGCGAGAATGTTGGCGATCAGCAGATGCGCCAGGGGCAGATCGGCCTGTTCCGGTAGTGTGAGGTGCAGGTTGCTGCTGACGCCATTACGCTCGGCATTGACGGCGGCCACCTGGAGTGCGGCGGGGTCGGTATCGACGCCGAAAGCCTGGCTGGCACCGAGCAACAGTCCGGCGATGGCGAGGATGCCCGAGCCACAACCGTAATCGATCAGGTATTCCCCGCCGCGAACATGCGCCTCCAGAAAATGGAGGCAGAGGGCCGTGGTGGCGTGGGCACCCGTGCCGAAAGCTTGGCCAGGGTCTAGGTGCAGGACGTGGCGGGCATTGGCCGGCGCCGTGTCCCAACTGGGGACTACCCAGAGTCGACCAAAGTGGCGAGCGGGGAAGGCGGCTTGTGTCGCCGCTACCCAGTCTTGTTCCTCCAGCGCCGTGATGCGCGCGGCGAATTGCTGCCAGTTCGACGTGCTGACCAAAGTGTGCAGGGTGGCTTCACTGTGGTCGGCGGCGGCGAAGAGGGCTTGGCACTGACTGTTCTGCCAGATCTCACCCTCGACAAATACCGCTGCGCTGTCCTCGCCTTCGAGAAGGGTGACCGCCTCTGCGCCAGCATCCAGCAGCCGCGCTTCGATAGCTTCCGCCGCCGCCGCGGGAACCCGCATATCGAGCCGCCACCAGGCGATTTTCATAGGGCGAGCAGAGCCTCCAGATAGTGGATGTGGACTCCCCCAGCCGTATATTGGGCTTCTTCAAGAACGCGCCGGTGTAGGAGGAGATTGGTCTGGATGCCCTCGATGGTCGTTTCGCGCAAGGCGCTGCGCATGCGCATGTCGGCCTCCTCCCGATCCCGGCCAAACGCAATGATCTTGCCGATCATGGAATCGTAGAAGGGCGGCACCCGATAACCGGCGTAAATGTGGCTGTCAACCCGAATACCCGGACCACCGGGCGGATGCCAGGCCGTGATCTGTCCTGGTGAAGGCACGAAGCGTTCCGGATCTTCGGCGTTGATGCGGCACTCTATGGCGTGACCTTGGATGGCGATGTCCCCCTGCTGGAATCCAAGGGGTTGGCCCGCCGCGATGCGAATCTGGGCCTTGACAATATCGATTCCGGTGATCAGTTCGGTGACTGGGTGCTCGACCTGTATCCGTGTATTCATTTCAATGAAGTAGAACGTGCGATTGCCCGGATCGTAGAGAAATTCGATGGTGCCCGCACCCCGGTAACCCATATCCTCGCACGCCTTGACCACGGCCGCACCGATTTCGGCGCGCTGGGCGGCGGTGATCCCGGGGGCGGGGGCCTCCTCGATCACCTTTTGATGGCGGCGCTGTACCGAACAGTCGCGTTCACCCAGATGCACGCAGTGACCGTGGCTGTCGCAGAGTATTTGAAACTCGATGTGGCGCGGCGTTTCCAGAAACTTTTCCATATACAGGGTGGGGTTGCCAAAGGCTTTGTCCGCCTCGGCGCGGGTAAGGTTGGCGGCGTTGAGGAGATGTGCCTCCGTATGTACCACGCGCATACCGCGGCCGCCGCCGCCGCCGGATGCCTTGAGAATCACCGGATAACCGATCTCCCGGGCAAGCGCTTTGAGCGCTTCGTTGTCTTCGGGAAGTGGGCCGTCGGAGCCGGGCACACAGGGCACTCCCGCTTTTTTCATGGCGGCCTTGGCGGCAATCTTATCGCCCATCAGTCGAATGGTTTCGGCGCGCGGGCCGATGAAGGCGAAGCCGCTGTTTTCCACGCGCTCGGCGAAGTCGGCGTTTTCTGAAAGAAATCCGTAACCAGGATGGATGGCTTCGGCATCGGTGACTTCGGCGGCGGCGATGACGGCGGGGATGTTCAGGTAGCTTTTGTCGCTGGCGGCCGGTCCAATGCACACCGACTCATCGGCGAGTTTGACGTGCAGGAGATCCCGATCGGGTTCGGAGTGGACGGCGACGGTGCGGATGCCTAGTTCGCGGCAGGCGCGCTGAATGCGCAACGCAATTTCGCCCCGGTTCGCGATGAGAATTTTTTCGAACATCTCAATCCTCGGGAGCAATGATGAACAAGGGCTCACCATATTCGACGGGTTGACCGTTGCTGGCAAGCACCTTGATCACTTTGCCGGAGACATCGGCTTCGATTTCGTTCAGCAGTTTCATGGCTTCGATGATGCAGAGGGTTTGTCCGGTTTTGATGGCGCTGCCTTCCTCCACGAAGGGTGCGGCCTCCGGGGAGGCCGCGCGATAAAAAGTGCCGACCATGGGGGATTTGATCATGTAGCCTTGGGGTGGTGGCTCGGTGGGGGGCGCCACCGCCGGGGTCGTGGCTGGGGCGGCCGCCGCCATTGCTGGTGCGGGATGGATGTAAGCGGCGGCCGGCGCCACGTGGGCAGGGGCAGCGTGGCGGGTGATGCGGACTTTGCTTTCGCCTTCCACCACCTCTATTTCATCGATGGCGCTCTTTTCCAGCAGCTCGGCCAGGCGACGGATGAATTGGATATCCATGCTCTTTCCTTCAGATCAATTATGGGTTGTGACGTTTCAGACGCCGATGAATGGCATCCAGTGCCAGGAGGTATCCATCTGCGCCCAATCCCGCAATGACGCCCTGGGCGAGATCGGAAAAATAGGAATGACGACGGAAAGGTTCCCGGGCATGGATGTTGGACAAATGCACTTCAATGAAAGGAATCCGGACAGCCGCCAGGGCATCGCGCAAGGCGATGCTGGTGTGCGTAAAGGCGGCCGGATTGATGATAATGTCAGATACCCCCTGCGTACCGGCCGCCTGCACGGCATCGATCAGCAGATGTTCGGCATTGCTTTGCAGGCTGCGCAATGTCCAGCCCCATTCCTGCGCGCGCGATTGCATCTCGGCATCGATCTCTGCGAGAGTTACCGGGCCGTAGTGACCAGGCTCGCGGCTGCCCAGCAGGTTCAGATTGGGGCCATGCAGCGCGAGGATATGAGGAGGAGATGCAGCCATAGATTCCGCGTAACATCGAGTATAGGCATGGAGTCTGCCGCAAATAGCCGCATAAATCTAGGTCATGACTGTTTTATGACGGTTCCCGGACCTATGTGCGGGGCGTTGCCAGACCATCGCTCAAGGCGTGGATTTGGCGTAGAATGGGGCGAAGTTGCCGACAAGACTTCGTGGGTACCCGTACCGAGATCGCGAAAGAGAGGTCATTTTGCCATGTTATATCCTGAGTTGTTCAAATCGCTGGAAGCCGCGCGCTGGAACATGGCCACGGATATTCCTTGGGAGCAGTTCGACCGTAGCCTGGTGAGCAAGGAGCAATTGCGCACCATCAAGATGAACGCGGTCACCGAGTGGTCGGCGCTCCCGGCGACGGAAATGTTCTTGCGCGACAACCGGAATGACTCCGATTTTTCCGCCTTCATGTCCATCTGGTTTTACGAGGAGCAGAAGCACGCCCTGGTACTCATGGAATATCTGCGCCGCTTTGCGCCGGAATACCTGCCGACGGAAGAGGAATTGCATAATGTGCGTTTTGAATTCGACCCGGCCCCGGCGATGGAGACCCTCATGCTTCATTTCTGTGGCGAGATCCGCCTGACGCATTGGTACAAATGCGCGGCGCAGTGGCATAGCGAGCCGGTGATCCGCGCGATTTACGAAACGCTCTCCAAGGATGAAGCGCGGCATGCGGGTATTTATCTGAAATACATGCGGCGGGCGATTGATCGTTTGGGGGATACGGCGCGCTTGGCGTTCGCCAGAATCGGTGTGCTCATGGCCAATACCAAGACGGCCAAAGCCTTGCATCCCACCAACTTGCACGTGAACAAGGCCATGTACCCCGAGGATAGTGTGCAAAGTCATTTGCCGGACCCGGGCTGGCTGGAGCAGTGGCTGGATACCCAGATTCGTTTCGACGCCATCTGGGAAGGCAAGGTGATCAACGGTATTCTGCGCAATCTTTCCGCCCTGCTCGAAACACCGATCCAAAATGTCAAGGATCTCAGCCGGTATCGTAAGGCGATGAGTATCGCGGGTCACGACGCCACCGGGCATCTGGCGACGGGATGACCAGGGCACCACGATGGAAGCGGCGTGGTGCCCCCTCTCTGTGGATGCCCGTTTGCGTTGAGCGCTGAGTTTCCGGAATCGCCCGGGGCGTATCGCGGTACGGTCTGTGCTGGAGCCATGGGTGCAGACGCGTTGTTACGGCAACGCCACCGTCAAAGGGCCGCGGCCGAGTAAGGAGCGCTGCTGTCCGGGTTGGGCGCCATTACCGCGTGACCCCATGGTTTTTCCGGTCTAGTCCGCCTGGCGGCGCAGGAAGGCCGGGATGTCCAGGTCGGTGTAGTCTGGAGCATGACCCCCGTTGCGGGTATTCGCCACACTGGCCGCCGGGCGTTCGGACTGACGCATGCCCGTGGGCTTGTCGAGATTGCGCCAGTCCGCCGCGGTGGCGGGGGTGACCGCCGGACGGGTGCGAATGTTTTCCACCGCCAGCCGCACGGGTTCCCGCTGCAAGCCCGTGGCTACCACGGTGACCCGTAGTTCTCCCTCCAGTTCCGGATCGAGCACGGTACCGACTTTGACGTTGGCGTCATCCGCAGCATAGCTCCGGATCAGTTCACCGACCTCTTCGAACTCGCCCAGGGTCAGATCCAGGCCCGCGGTGATGTTGACCAGGATGCCACGGGCGCCGGAGAGGTTGATATCGTCCAACAGCGGGCTGGAAGCCGCGCGAATGGCGGCGTCCT
Source organism: Pseudomonadota bacterium (assembly GCA_021821285.1). Lineage (GTDB taxonomy): Bacteria > Pseudomonadota > Gammaproteobacteria > Acidithiobacillales > Acidithiobacillaceae > Acidithiobacillus. The sequence goes on along the minus strand of JAKACQ010000016.1, from coordinate 31,029 downwards.
TGGCACGATTTTCACCGCGACCGCTGGCCGCACCCATCATGGCCAGGCCCATGCCTGACATGACGGTGCGGACATCGGCGAAATCGAGATTCATCAGGCCGGGGCGGGTAACCAGTTCGGAGATCCCCTGGATGGCGCCGAGCAGGATGTTGTCGGCAGCCTGATACGCGTCCTTGAGGCTGATATTTTTGCCCAGCACGGTCAGCAGTTTCTCGTTGGGAATGATGACCAGCGAATCGACATGCTGGGAGAGCTCGTCGATACCGGAGAGTGCGTGTTGCTGACGCTTCTTGCCTTCAAAGTTGAAGGGCTTGGTGACCACGCCGACGGTGAGGATGCCCATGTCGCTGGCGATGGCGGCGACCACGGGAGCGGCACCGGTGCCGGTACCACCGCCCATGCCCGTGGTGATAAAGACCATGTCGGCCTTTTCCAGTGCCGCGCGGATTTCATCGCGACCCTCCTCGGCGGCCTTACGACCGACTTCCGGGTCGGCACCGGCACCGAGGCCACGGGTGATCTGAGCACCGAGTTGAATGGTATGATTCGAGCGCGAGTGGCGCAGGGCCTGCGCATCCGTATTGGCGGTGATGAATTCCACCCCCTCCAGACCGGCGTCGCACATATTGTTGATGGCGTTACCCCCTCCACCGCCGACGCCGATAACCTTGATGATGGCGCCATCCTGTTCACATTCATTGAGTTCAAACATGGTATTTTCCTCTTCAGTTAATGATCTCGTTCAGCCCTTGTGCGGGCTCAGCCGAAGCTCGTCTGTACCCAGGAGCGCATCTTGCTGAAGATGCCCCCAAAGCCGGTGTCCATGTGTTTTTCATAGGCCGCTGCCGGAACCTGTGAAGGTTCTGCCTGTCCTGTCACCTGGTTGTGGAGTCCGTACATGACCAGACCGACGCCGGTGGCGTGCCCCGGGGTACGCACGACGGTTTCCATGCCCGGCAAATGCATGGGTTCGCCGATGCGCACCGGCAGGTGGAGAATCTCTTCGGCCAACTCGGCGATGCCTTCCAGTTTGCTGGAACCGCCGGTGATGACCACGCCGGCCGCAACCATGTCTTCATAGCCGGTGCGTCGCAGTTCGGCCTGTATCAATTCAAAGAGTTCCTTGATGCGAGGTTCAATGATATCGCCAAGAATGCGCCGGGAAATGGTGCGCGGGGGACGGGTGCCGACGCTGGGAACGGGGATCTCGTCATCCTGTTCGATGAGATCGCCGAGGGCGCAGCCGTAGAGCTTCTTGATCTGTTCCGCTTCGATGGGTGGGGTGCGCAGGCCGAGGGCAATGTCATTGGTGACTTGATCGCCGGCAATGGGGATGACGGCGGTGTGGCGGACCGCTCCATCGCGGAAAATGGCGATATCGGTGGTGCCGCCGCCGATGTCCACCAGGCAGACACCCAGTTCTTTCTCATCGGGGGTGAGGACGGCGTCCGCGGAAGCGAGCTGTTCGAGGACCAGATCCTGCACGTGCAAGCCGCAGCGCTCCACACATTTGGTGATGTTCTGGGCGGCGCTGACCGCGCCAGTGACGATGTGCACCCGCGCCTCGAGACGCACGCCAGACATTCCCACAGGTTCATGAACCCCTTCCTGACTGTCGATCATGAACTCCTGAGGCAGGATATGAATGACGTTCTGATCCTGCGGAATGACGATGGCGCGCGCCGCGTCCATGACGCGTCCGACATCCTCGTTGCTGACTTCTTTGTTCTTGATGGCGACGATACCGTGACTATTGTAGCCGCGAATATGACCACCGGCGATGCCGACCACGGCGCCATGAATCTGTACGCCGGCCATCAACTCCGCTTCTTGCACCGCGCGGGTGATGGCTTGAACGGTGGATTCGATGTCGACCACCACGCCCTTTTTGAGACCGCGGGAGGGATGCTGGCCGACGCCGATGATTTCCGCTTCACGGCCGCTTCTGGATTGAGCGACAATGCAGGCGACCTTGGAAGTACCGATGTCCAGGCCGACGATGAGTTCCGGGTTGCTACGTTTCATTTCATTCCACTCCTTCGGATGCGTGATCCGTTACTGACTGCTGACCGTGGCCGCCGTGGGCATGGCGACCGCAAAACCGTTGGTGTAGCGCAGGTCCATGGTAGCCCCTGACACGAGATATTCTTTGATCTGGGGGGCAACGACCACCCAGCGTTTCATGGCGGGCAAGAGGTCTTCACTGCCCAACAGCAGGCGCACCCCATTGCTGAGGATGCAGCGCCAACCGCCGCGCCGATCCTCCTGCAGGTCGACCACCGTGGCACCAAGGGGGGCCAGGATTTGGTTGAAGAGGGTAAGTTGCTGAATCAACTTGGCGCCGCTGTCTGCCGGACCTTCGAGATTGGGGAGATTGTCCGGTACCTGGCTGGGTGGGACGCTGAAGAGTTTGCCCTGCGCGTCCACCATTTGCCCGGTGCTGCCTAACCAACGAGCCACCGGCACATAGGGCTGGAGTGTCACATCCAGACGGTCGGGCCAGACGCGCCTGACCTCGGCGTTGGCGACCCACGGCAGGGTATCGAGGCGGCGGCGCAGCTGTTCGGGATCCATCCAGAGAAAACCCTGCGCCACATAAGGGTGGAGCGCGGCATTGACCACTGACAGGGGAATCCTGGTGGAGGTTCCGGTAATCCTCAGGGTGTTGATGGGCATGATCTGGGGTTCGCGCACCCAGTTCCAGCCCATCCAGCCGCCCCAGGCGATGGCGCTGATGCCCATGCCCCAAATCAAAGCGCGCCCGTACAGTCGCCACGGAATGGATGCACGCACTTTAGCGGGAGCCGCCGCGGCTTTGCTGCGTCTGGGTGGTTTCCGGATGGTGGCGGCGGGCTGTTGCGGCTGTTGCCCATGGCGGTAATCACGCATGATGCTAACCATGTTTCACTCTCCTCTGCGCGATGCGCAGTATGGTGTCGCACAATTCCGGAAAGCCCAGACCGACGGCTTTGGCGGCCATGGGGATCAGGCTGTGGCTGGTCATGCCGGGTACGCTGTTGACCTCCAGCAGATAAGGTCGACCCTCGGCGCTGACCATGAAATCCACCCGTCCCCAATCGCGGCCACCCAGTTCGGCAAAGGCTTTTAACGCAAGCTCCTGCAATTGCTGGTCGAGCGTGCTGCCGAGCCCGGAAGGCAGCAGGTAGCGGGTGTCGTCGGCCAGATATTTGGCGGTGTAGTCGTAGAAGGCGCGGGGTGTTTCGATGACGATGGGGGGCAGGGCGCGGTGGTCGAGGATGCCGACGGTGGCCTCGTGGCCGATGATAGCATCTTCGCAGAGGACTTCGTCCTCGATGGCAAAAGCGGTTTGCAAGGCCATATCCAGTTCCGCCGGGTCAGTCACTTTGCTGACGCCGAGGCTGGAGCCGCCGTGGTTCGGCTTGATGTACAGAGGCCAGCCGAAACGCGCACCGAGATCCGGGACACTGGCGCCGCGGCGCAGCAGGATGCCGTCGGTCACCGGCAACCCGGCCGCTCGCCAGAGTTGTTTGCAGCGCCATTTGTCCATGGCGAGGGCGGTGGCGAGCACTCCGCTACCGGTATAGGGGATCCCCTGAGTCTCCAGACAGGCTTGCAGCAGACCGTCTTCGCCCACGGCGCCATGGCAGACGTTGAAGGCGATCTCCGCCCGGCTGTCCACCACCTGTTGCTGAAGACGGGCGGGCTGGATGTCGATACCGACGGCATCCAGGCCCAAACCCTGTAATGCCCGCAAGACGGCACCGCCGCTGTCGAGAGAGACTTCACGCTCACCCGAGGGGCCCCCGTAGAGTACCGCTATGCGGGGTAGTTCAGACATCGGCCACCTCCCCAATGGTGCGCATCTCCGGCTGTAAATCCACGGCGAAGCGGCGGTGCACTTCGTGCCGCACGGTGGCGACCAGCGCTTCGATCTCTTCGGCGCGGGCGGTGCCGCGATTGATGATGAAGTTGGCGTGTTGGGTGCTGATTTCCGCGTCACCGAAGCGCATGCCCTTGAGTTCCGCCGCCTCGATGAGGCGGGCGGCGTGATCGCCCGGCGGATTGCGAAAGACGGAGCCGCAACTCGGCCATTCCAGAGGCTGAGTGGCGGCGCGGTGTTCCTGCCAGGCACGCAGGCGATGCATCACGCTGTCGCGGTCTGCCGGCGTCAGTCGCAATCCGGCGGCCACGAAGCAGGCGTCGCCATGCCCGCGCACCTCGCGGTAACCGATCTGGAACGCTGTCCGGGACAGACGTTGCGACTGGCCGTCGGGATGGAGCACGTCGACCCACTCCACCAAACCCCAGGTATCCCCACCGTGGGCGCCGGCATTCATGGCGAGGCAGCCGCCCAGAGTGCCGGGAATGCCGGCGAGAAATTCGGCGCCGGACAGCCCCGCCTTCGCGGCGAAATGGGCGATTTTGACCGCGCCGGCACCCGCGCCGGCGCGAATCAGATCGGCCTCCGCGAGGGTGATTTCGTCCAGAGCGTTGCTGAGGCAGACCACGGTGCCGCGAATGCCGCCATCCCGGATCAACAGATTGCTGCCCAGTCCGATCCAGGTAATGGGCGCGATGGCGAAGCGGCGTAGAAAATCTTGCAAATCTTCCAGGGTGCCCGGCAGATAGAAGCGATCTGCCGAGCCGCCGACACGCCAACTGCAATGGCGACTCATCGGTTCGCCCAGGCGCAGACGGCCACCAATGAAGCCCGTCATGGCCGCCCCTCCGCGAAGACCTGGGGCCATCGTGCGGCAAGGCTGGCGATGCTGCCTGCCCCCAGCGTCAGCAGCACCGCGCCAGCGGGGAGTCGGGTGCGAATTTGCTGCGGCGCGTGGAGTAAGTCCGGCAGAAAGTGGGCGGAGACGCCCCGGGTTACCAGCGCTTCGGTGAGCGCCCTGCTGCTGACGTCGGGGAGGGGTTTTTCGCCGGCGCTGTAAATGTCCGTCAGAATCACCCGATCGGCGGCGGCCAGACTAGCGACGAAATCACCGAAAAGTGCCTGGGTGCGGCTGTAGCGATGCGGTTGGAAAGCCACCACCAACGGCCGCTCCGGCCACACGGCCCGGGCGGCGGCGATGGTGGCGGTGATTTCGCGCGGGTGGTGACCGTAATCGTCCACTATGGTGATCCCAGCAAAGTCGCCGACCAATTCAAAGCGGCGGCCGACGCCGCGGAAATCCGCCAGGGCCGCGACGATGGTATGCTCCTGCACGCCGACCTTGCTGGCGATACCGATGGCGGCAAGGGCGTTGAGGACGTTGTGGTGACCGGGGATGCCCAATTCCACGTCCAGCCAGTGAACGGAGTCACCATCCACCCGCCGCCACACGGCGAAGCGGCTGCTCAGGCCCTGTACCCGCACGTCGCGCGCCTGTAAATCGGCCTCTTCTCCAAAACCGTAACGCAGCACCGGCGTGTGCAATTCGGGAATGAGCCCGGCGACCATCGGATCATCCGTGCAGAGAACGGCGAGACCGTAGAAAGGCAGGCGCTGGAGAAACTGCAGGAAGGCGCCGCGCAGATTATCGAGGCTGTCGCCGTAAGTCTCCATGTGATCGGCGTCGATGTTGGTGACGACCGCCATGACCGGTGACAGATAAAGAAAAGAGGCATCGGACTCGTCGGCCTCGGCCACCAGGTATTCGCCGCTGCCCAAGGCCGCGTGGCTGCCGGCGCTCTTCAGGCGGCCACCGATGACGAAGGTGGGGTCGAGCCCGGCCGTACCGAGGATGCTGGCAACGAGACTGGTGGTGGTGGTTTTGCCGTGGGTGCCGGCAATGGCGATTCCCTGCTTGAAGCGCATTAATTCCGCCAGCATCTCGGCGCGGCGAATGACGGGGATACGCAGTTCGCGGGCGGCCTGCACCTCGGGATTGCTTTCGGGAATGGCCGAAGAAATGACCACCACATCGGCACCACGAACATTGGCGGCTTCATGACCGCTGAAAATCCGTGCACCCAAATCTGTCAGGCGCAGAGTGGAACCACCGAGGTGCAAATCGGAACCGGAGACGGCGTAACCAAGATTGAGCAATACCTCGGCTATGCCGCGCATGCCGCTGCCGCCAATACCGACCATGTGGATTTGCCGTACCCAGTTACGCATCTTTGCCTCCCGCGCGGGTCATGCACGCCGCGGCGATCGCCGCGGCGGCATCACCTTTGTCCTGACGGCGTGCCGCCTCCGCCCATTGCAGGCGCAGTGCGGGGTTTTCCAGCAAGGGCGTGAGCACTTCGCGGAGCCGGACCCCATCCAGTCCTTCTTGACGCAGCATCCGCGCCGCGCCGGCTTCCTCCAGGAAACGGGCATTGGCGGCCTGATGGTCGTCCACGGCAAAGGGAAAGGGGATGAGGATGGCGCCCAGGCCGGCCGCCGCAAGTTCCGCGATGGTGGCGGCTCCGGCACGGCAGAGGGCGAGGTCGGCCCAACCCAGGGCCGCCGCCATATCGTCTATGAAGGGCTCTACGCGGGCGTCGATGTCCGCCTGCGCGTAGGCCGCCCGCGTGCTTTCCACATGATCCTTGCCGCTTTGGTGCCAGATGGCGGGGCGCTCGGCGGGGGGCATTCCGGCCAGTGCCGATATGCTGATTGCGTTGAGGATTTTAGCGCCTTGACTGCCGCCCATGATCAGCAGGCGTACCGGCCCCGTACGGCTGCCGAAGCGGTTCCGTGGTGCGGGGAGGGCACGAATGGTATCCCGTACCGGATTGCCTACCCATTCGCCGCGGGCCAGCCCCGCGCCGGGAAAACCGAGAAAAATACGCTGGGCCAGCGGAGCCAGCAGACGGTTGCTGAGGCCGGCGATCGCATTCTGCTCATGGAGACAAAGTGGTCGTCCGAGGCTCCATGCGGCGATACCGACGGGGGCCGCGACATAACCACCCATGCCCAGCACCGCGCTGCTCCGGGTCTGACGGAGTATCCGCCGCGCCCGTAAAACCGCCATACCCACCCGCCAGGGGGCTCGCAACCAGCGGCCGGCGCCGTGACCGCGCAGTCCCTGGATATCCAGGGTATGCAGGGCATAGCCGCGCTCCGGCACCAGACGCGCTTCCATCCCGGTGACGGTTCCGGCAAAGGCGACCTCGACACCGCGCGCGCGCAGCGCATCGGCAACGGCCAGGGCCGGGAAGACGTGGCCGCCGGTACCACCTGCCGCGATCAGGACGCTATCCGCCACTCTGGAATCCCTCCCGTGTCACCGGTTTGTCTGGGCGCAGCGCCGGGTAGCGCCGGCTCACACCGAGCACGACGCCCAGCGCCGCGCACAGGAAGACCAGCGCGCTGCCGCCGTAACTGATCAGCGGCAAGGCGAAACCTTTGGTCGGCAGGGCGCCGAGATTGACCCCCATGGAAAGCACCGCTTCGCCGCCGAACCAGGTGAGGGTGCCGTAACAGAAGAGGGCGAAAAAAGCGTCACCCGCGGCCGCCGCACGGCGTCCGCTGCGATAAATCCGCCAGCAGGCCATTCCGTAAAGGGCGGCCAGCGCCCAGACCCCGATCATGCCCAGTTCTTCGCCGATCACCGCGAGGATGAAGTCGGTATAGGATTCGGGCAAGTAAAAATATTTCATCACGCCGTCACCCAACCCGACGCCGAAGATGCCACCGCGGCCGAAGGCGATGAGGGATTGCACCAGCTGGAAGCCCGCACCGTAAGGGTCCGCCCAGGGGTTTTGAAAAGCGGTGATACGCGCCAGGCGATAGGGCGCGGATATCGCCAAAACGCTGAGGGCAGCGCCGGAGACGGCGCCCGCAAGGATCACGAAGCGCATGGGCAGACCGCCGAGAAAGAGCAATACGCCGGTGAGTAGCACCACCATGGCGTAAGAGCCAAAATCCGGTTGCATCAATAACAGCACACCGAGCAGGCCGAGCACTACGAAAATCGGCCAAAGCCCTTCCTTGAAGCGCCCCAGCAACTCGCCCTTGCGCACGACATAGCGCGCGAGAAAGAGCAGGAGAGAAAATTTCAGCAGTTCGGAAGGTTGCAGGCGAACGATGAGGAAGTTGATCCAGCGATGGGAACCGTTGACCGAGATCCCGATCACCGGCACGAAAACGATAACGAGCGCAATCAGTGACACCCCCATCAGCGGAAAGGTGATGCGTTCCCAGAAATCCAGATCCACCCGGCTGAAATAGTAGAGCACGATGACGGCAAGGAGGGCGTAGATACCCTGCCGTTCGGCGAAAAAGAAGGGATTGCCGGTTTCGTGCTGGGCGATGGGAGCGCTGGCGGAGTACACCATCACCAAGCCGAAGCCGAGCAGGATCAGGATGATCCACCACAGGACCGTATCCGCGGGCCCATCTTCGGCCAGCCACCAAGCCGGTTTGGTCATGTTCCCCTCCCCGTCAACATCCTGACGGCCGCGGCGAACTGGCGGCCGCGGTCCTGATAGTCGGTGAACATATCCGTGCTGGCGCAAGCCGGCGAGAGCAACACCTGGTCGCCCCTGCGGGCCATTCGAGCGGCTGCCTGCACCGCCGCCGCCATGGTCTCGACGGATTGCACCGGTAACACATCCGCGAGCAGCGCGCCGATCCGCGGACCATCCTTGCCGAGGACGACGGCGGCGCGCTGGCCCTGGCAGGCTGCCTGGAGCGGGGTCAAATCCGCGCCCTTGGCATCGCCGCCGAGAATCAGGACCAACGGGCCCGGCAGGCTGGAGATGGCCTTGAGGGTCGCGCCCGGGTTGGTGCCCTTGGAATCATCGTAATAACCCACGCCGTCGATTTCGGCTACCCGGGCGAGACGATGGGGCAATCCTGGGAAAGTACGCAATACCTCCTGAATGGCGGCGCGCGGGATCCCCACCGCACGGGCAAGCAGGGCCGCCGCCAGCGCGTTCTCCTGATGGTGGCCACCGCGCAGTGGCATTTCATCCAGGGCCAGCAGCGGTCCGCTGGCACGGAGACAGATCCGCTGCTCCGCGATATAGGCGTCGCTCCCGCCCTCTCCGCCGAAGAACTGCACCAGCACATCCGCGGGCACCTGCGCGGGCAAGGCGGCCGTAAAGGCGTCGTCGGCATTCAGCACCAGGGTGTCCCCCGCGCCCATGGCCCGGAAAATACGCGTTTTGGCGGCGGCATAGGCGACGTAGCTGCCGTGCCAGTCCAGGTGATCGGGACTCAGGTTGAGGAAGGCTGCCGCCCGCGGCCGAAAACGCTGACAGGCAGCGAGCTGAAAGCTGGAGACCTCCAGTACATAGAGATCTGGTTCAGGGCCGGTGGAAGGCAAAAGATCGAGGGCGGGGGTGCCGAGATTGCCGCCTACGGCTGCCCGTAGCCCGGCAGCCTGAGCCATTGCGCCGACCAGTGTGGTAACGGTGCTTTTGCCATTGCTGCCGGTGATGGCGACGATGGGCGCTTGGGCGAGGCGGCCGAAAAGTTCGATGTCCCCGATCATTTCGGTGCCCGCCCGTGCGGCTTGCCGCAAGGCGGGCAGTGCCGGCGCGAGTCCTGGGCTGAGCAGAATGAGGTCCGCCGCTTCGAACAGATCATCGGGCATCTCGCCGAAATGGAAACTTACCTGAGGATAACGATGACGCAGGTCATCGGCATCGGGCAGCCGGCGGGTATCCGCGGCACGACAAACGGCACCCAGGCGCAATGCGGTGTGCAGAAGCGTGCGGCCGGTTTTACCGAGGCCCGCGATGCATACTTTTTTGCCGTTCAGGTCCATGTCAGCGTATCTTCAGGCTGGAAAGGCCGACGAGAACCAAAATCACGGTGATGATCCAGAAGCGGACCGCCACCCGGGGTTCAGGCCAGCCTTTTTTCTCAAAATGATGGTGCAAAGGCGCCATGCGAAACACCCGCTTGCCAGTGAGACGGAAGGAAGTCACCTGGATCATCACGGACAACGTCTCCACCACGAAAACGCCGCCCATGATCAGCAGCACCAGTTCTTGGCGAGCGACGATAGCGACGATGGCCAGAGCGGCGCCCAGCGCCAGAGCGCCGGTATCTCCCATGAAGACTTCGGCGGGGTAGGTGTTGAACCAGAGAAACCCCAGTCCCGCACCCACCAGCGCACCGCAGAAAATCAGCATTTGTCCGGATCCCGGTACCCACGGCACATCCAGGTAGCGTGCGAAGACGGCATTCCCGGAGACGTAGGCGAATATGCCCAATGCCGCCGCCACCATAACGGTGGGTACGATAGCCAGGCCATCCAGTCCATCCGTGAGATTGACCGCGTTGGAAGTGCCGACGATCACGAAATAACTGAACAGAATGAAGCCGATACCCATCGGGATCAGGACGTGGGGCACGAAGGGCAGAATCAGGCTGGTCTCCACGGGTCTGCTGGCGATGCCATAGAGCACGCTCGCCGCGGCAAAAGCCACCAGCGACTGGAGGCCGTACTTGGTCCGTGCCGACAGGCCCCTGGTGTTTTTACGGCGCAGCTTGCGCCAGTCATCCACAAAGCCGATGGCGCCGAAGGCCAAGGTGGTGATCACGGCGATCCAGACCAGGGGATTGCCGAGATCCGACCAGATCAAGGTGGTCAAGATCACCACCAGGAGAATCAGGGCACCCCCCATGGTCGGTGTGCCTTGCTTGCTGAGATGGGTTTCAGGACCATCATTGCGGATGATCTGACCGATCTTGTATTGGCGCAGGCGGGCGATGAACAGCGGCCCGATCAGCAGAGACAGCACCAACGCTGTCAGAATGGCCAGTACGCCGCGCAGGGTGAGATATTGAAAGACATAGAAACCGTGATACAACTGGCCGAGTTGCATGAAGAGGGCGTAAAGCATCAGGCGTCTCCCACAGTGAGCGCCTGGACGACACGCTCCATGTGCGCGGCGCGGGAGCCTTTGACCAGCACGACCGTTTCCCCGTCGAGTTGGCGCTGGACGGCGGCGAGCAGTGCGGGAAGTTCGGAGAACGCTTCGGCCCTGGGGCCGAAGGTGTCCACGGCTTCCGCAGCCAAGGCGCCCAGGGTGTATATGCGTTCTATGCCCAATTGCCGCGCCAGGGTTCCAGCCTGCCGATGGTACAACGCCGCTTCGGGACCCAGTTCGCCCATGTCGCCGAGTATCAGAATGCGTTGACCGTGCTGCCCGGCCAGTACCCGCAGAGCGGCTTCCAGAGAAGCCGGGTTGGCGTTGTAAGTGTCGTCGAGCAGGCGGCTGCCGTGCAGCCCGGCGCGCCACTGCAAACGTCCGGGGATCGCCTTCAGTCCTGCCACGGCCCGCTGGATCTGGGCGATGGGGATATCGAGAGACAGTGCCGCTGTGCTGGCGGCGAGGACATTGGCGCCGTTATGTTGACCGGGCAAGGGGATTTCCAGGGTGAACTCCCCCTGCGGCGCACGCACTTCCATCACTCCGCCGTGTTCGTGGCCTCGCCAGTGTCCGCGTACCCGTGTCGGACGATGCTGTAAACTGAAGCGCCAGACCTCGCCCGGTGCCAACTCCGCCCAGAAATCGGCGAAGGGATCATCCCCGTTGAGGATCGTGATGCCGCGATGGTTCAGGCCGGAGAGGATCTCGCCCTTGGCGGCCGCCACCGCGGCAAGGGTTCCCAGACCTTCCAGGTGCGCCGGGGCCGCGTTGTTGATCAGGGCCAGGGTGGGCCGCGCCATTCCGCTGAGGAGGGTCAGTTCGCCGGGGTGGTTCATGCCCATTTCCAGTACCGCATACCGGTGCTCCGCCCCGAGCCGGGCCAGGGTCAGCGGCACGCCGATATGGTTGTTCTGGTTCCCGCGGGTGGCCAGTACCGGACCCGACTCGTTGAGAATGGCGGTGAGCACTTCCTTGACGGTGGTTTTACCGCACGAGCCGGTTATCGCCAGCAGCGGCAGGCTGAAGCGCTGCCGCCACCGGGTGGCCAGGGCCTGCAATGCGGCGAGGGTGTCCTCCACCAGCACGCCTGGCGCGGCCACGGGGCGCCCGACCAGTACAGCCCCGGCATGATGCGCGATGGCCTCGGGCACGAAGTCCTCCCCTTGGAAGCGGGCGCCGCGCAGGCCCACGAAGAGTTGTCCGAGCATCGGCTGACGGCTGTCCGTGGCGATCCCCTGGATGACCGTCGCGGCATCGCTACCCGGCAGGAGTGTCCCTTGGGTGATCTGGGCGATTTCCGCGAGGGTATGGCGAATCATGAGCGTAGTATCTCCGCCGCGACGGCGCTGTCCTGAAAGGGCAAACACTGTCCTTGTATCTCCTGGACGCGCTCGTGTCCTTTGCCAGCGATAAGCACCCAATCTTTTGCGCCCGCCGCCAGGATGGCCCTACGGATGGCGGTTGCGCGGTCATGAATGACGGTGCTTCGTGCCGCGTGCCGCATGCCGCTGCGGATGTCGGCGATGATGACTTCCGGGGCTTCACTGCGCGGGTTGTCATCGGTGAGGATGACCTGGTCGGCGAGACACTCGGCGATGCGCCCCATTTCCGGACGTTTGCCGCGATCCCGATCACCGCCGCAACCAAAGACAACGGTCACCGTGCCCTTGGCCACCGCGCGCAGGTCGGTGAGCACCCGCGCCAGCGCGTCGGGGGTGTGGGCATAGTCGATCATGACCTGGGCCTTGCCAGGGATCGGCGCCAGGCGCTGGTAGCGGCCCTCCGGCAGATCGAGTCCGGCGATGGCGGCATCGCTGACCGGCCAGCCCATACCCTCCACGGTGGCTAGCGCCGCCAGCATATTCTGGACATTGCCGTGGCCGATGAGGGGACTGCGCAGACGGCGTGGACCCGCGGGGGTGTGCAAATCGAGCAGGGTGCCGCTGGCGCCGGGATGGATCTCGATGGGGCGATAATCCCCCTGGCGCATCCCGAAGCTGAGGGGCCGGACCGTCGGCGCCACGGCGGCGGCGATCTGCCCAGCGAAGGCATCGTCATGGTTCCAAACCGCGAGTTGCAGTCCCGGTGTCTGGAACAGGATGGCTTTGGCGGCACCATAGCGCGCCATGTCGCCGTGAAAATCCAGATGATCCCGACTGAGGTTGGTGAAGACGGCGGCGGCAAAAGGCACCGCCGCGACACGGCCCAGCGTGAGGGCATGGGAAGAAACTTCCAGGACAATGACTGTGGCGCCCTGATCTCGCAGGGTGGCCAGCGTCCGCCACAGGGGGACGGGATCCGGCGTGGTGTTGGGGTGAGCGACGAGAGCGTCCACGGGACCGTGACCCAGGGTGCCGATGATCATGGCGGGTTGTGGCGCCAGTTTGGCGATGAGGCGGGCGACACTGCTCTTGCCATTGGTGCCGGTGACACCAATGAGAATCGGTGCCCGGCCGGCATCCCATTGGTACCAGCGACGTAGGGCGGCCCCCAGGTAGTCTCGCGCCCGCGGACTCTGCCAGACGGGATGGCCGTCCTCCGTGCGGGTGGTCTCCGCATCGCCTTCCACCAGGGCGGCGACCGCGCCCCCCGCCCAGGCCTCCGCCAGGAAACGGCGACCGTCGCCGTGTGCGGTGTCCAAGCCGACATACAGCATGCCCGGTTGCAAGCGGCGGGTATCGGTTTCGATCCCCTGCACGGCAATCCCGCGCAGGGGTGCCGGGGCGTCGGGCAGCAAGGTGGCGAGGATCTCAGTGCGCGGCATCGCCCGCCCCTTCGGCCCAACGCCGTTCCTGATCCGCCGTGAGGTGTTCGGCGGTGGTTGTCGTCCAGGTTTGAGCATTGGTGTCCGGTTGCACACCCATCCGATGCAGGGCAGCGCTCATGGTCACCCGGAATACGGGAGCGGCGACCACACCGCCATAACGCCAGCCTTGCGTCGGCTCGCGCACGACCACGGCCATGACCAGTTGCGGGTCTTTGGCAGGCGCGAAACCGACGAAAGTGGTATTGACCTGGTGCTTGCGGAACCCACCCTTGCCATTCGCCATGATGGATGTGCCAGTTTTGCCCGCTACCGTATAGCCGGGTATGGCGGCGAGAAAACCCGTTCCGCCACGGCGGGTCACTCCAGTGAGCCAGTCGCGTAACCGCGCGGCGGTCGCGGCGGGCATGATCCGCTGACTATGCAGGGGGGTGCCGCTATCCCTGCGCAGCAGGGTAGGTTGGACATAAATGCCATTATTGGCGATGGCGGCGTACGCTGCGGCGAGCTGCAACGGCGTGACGGATAAACCATAACCGTAGGCCATGGCCGCGCGGCGGGCCACATCCCATCCTTGCCAACCAGGGACGGCGCCACCGGTTTCTCCTGGCAGACCCAGCCCGCTCACCTGTCCGAAGCCTACGCTGCGCAGCATCTGGTAGAGGTCGGCGGGAGGCGTTCGCAGGGAAATCTTGGCGGCGCCGATGTTGCTGGAGTACTTGAGTACCTGGGCAAGGTCGAGGATGCCGTGACGCACATCGTCCCGAATGCAGTAGTGCGCCACCCGAAAGCAGTTCGTGTTTACGTTGAAAGTGGTATCGGGCCGGATGCTGCCATCATCCAGCGCGGCCGCGATGGTGAAGGGTTTCATGACCGAGCCCGGCTCGAAGGTGTCGGCCACGGCGCGATTGTTATAGAGGCCGGGTCGATAATCCGCGCGATCATTGGGGTTGAAAGAGGGATAGCTGGCCATGGCGAGGATTTCGCCGGTACGCGCATTCATGAGGACCGCCGCTCCCGAGCGGGCCTGAAAACGCTGCACAGCGGAGGCCAGGGCGGTATAGGCCACATACTGAATGTTGCGGTCGATACTGAGGGTCAGGGTCCGGCCAGCCTGCGCCGGTCTGGCGGCGCCCAAAAGAGCCAGTGGATGTCCGAGATTGTCGCGCAGACCGGTCTCTTCTCCCGCTTTCCCCTGCAGCCAGGCGTTATAGGCCAGTTCAAGCCCTTCAATCCCGCGCCCATCCACATTGGTGAAACCGAGTAATGGCGCGGCGATGCTGCCGGATGGGTAGTAGCGCCGGTCTTCATGGAGGCTGTACAGGCCGGGTACGTGCAGGGCGAGAACGGCGGCGGCGCGTTCCGGCGCGCGCTGGCGGGCAAGGAAGGCGAATTGGCTGCCACCGCCACGCACCCGTGCCGCGAGGGTGGCCGCACTGATACCGAGGGCGGTCGCGATCTGCGCCCAGCGTGCTTGTTGCGCATCGAATAGGCGCGGGTCCACCCACAGGGTCTGCACGGGGACGGACAAGGCCAGCGCCTTCCCGGAACGATCCAGAATGGGACCGCGCTGAGCCGGCAATGCAAAATGGCGCAAGTATCGTAGCGCGCCCTGATCCCGCAGAAATGGGCCACGTTCCACCTGTGCGCGCCAGGCTTGCGCCATCATTACCACCAAACCCAGCGTGACCACCGCCCACAATGCCGTAGCCCGCCACGCGGGGAGCGGGACAGGGGACAGGGCGCGAAAGTGCGTACGGGGTTGGGTCATGGCGTCTTGACCATGACAATCTGATCGTTCTTGGGCGCTTCCAGCCCTAACTTCTGGCGTGCTATATCCCCGACCCGGGCGTTGGAGGCGAGGGTGGCCTGTTCCAGTTGGAGCTGACCCCAGCGATTGTCGAGGGCAAAATGCTTGGCTTGGGCCTCCTGCAAGGCAATGAACTGGCCGCGCGTATTTTCCCGGGCGGCAACGATGCCGAGCAAGGTGGCGGTAATGAGCAGAGCGAGAAGGATAGTGCTACGCCGCATGACGAGGACTCCTTTCGGCGACCCGCAACACGGCGGAGCGGGAACGGGGGTTGGCGCGGATCTCCTGTGGGCTTGCCCGCAGCGCTTTGCCTACGGGCTGCCAGGGCAGGGGCGGGAGTTCGTTGGCGCGCAGAGGCGCATCGACGCTGATGCGATAATCGTCGGCGCGGAAAAAGCGTTTTACCAACCGATCCTCGAGGGAGTGGAAGCTGATCACGGCCAATCTGCCGCCTGCGCGCAGGGCGTGCATCGCTTGAGGCAGAAAAGCATTCAGTTCTTCAAGCTCGTGATTGATGAAAATGCGAATCCCCTGAAAGCTGCGCGTGGCCGGATGCTGTCCGGCTTCTTGACGGGGGAGTGTCCGGGCGATCAACTCCGCGAGCTGCAGGGTGCGGGTAATCGGAGCTTGTTCGCGGGCACGCAGAATGGCGCGGGCGATGGGGCGGGCGAAACGTTCCTCGCCATATTCCCGTAACACCTGGGCGATTTCCCTTTCGGATGCCGCTGCCAGCCAGTCCGCCGCGCTCATGCCGGCCTCCGGATCCATGCGCATGTCGAGGGGCCCGTCGCGCAAGAAGCTGAAACCGCGCACCGCCTCATCCAGTTGGGGTGAAGAGACGCCAAGGTCGGCGAGGACGGCGTCCACGGTGTTCCAACCCAGCGTACCGAGGACATCGGCCAATGCACTGAAGCGCGCCTGGCGGACGCGGACGCGGGAGTCTTGCGCAAAGCGGGCGCGGAGCGCGGCAATGGCGGTAGGATCGCGATCCAGCACGAGTAAGGCATCTGCCGCGCCCAGTTCCGCCAGCAAGGCCGCGCTGTGGCCGCCACGTCCGCCTGTCGCATCCACACAGCGGACCGCGGCGCCGGTTTGTAGCGCCGGGCGCAGAACGGCCATGGTTTCCGCCAGAAGAACCGCAATGTGCGCTGTACTTGGCTCATGTGCACCTCTCACAGGACCAGATCATCCAGACTCGCGAAATCGTCCGCATTGGCCAGCCAATTTTCCTGGCAGGTATCCCAACGGGTGGCATCCCAGATTTCAAACTTTTCGATCTGGCCGACCAGTACCAGTTCCTTGTCCAATCCCGCAAATTTGCGCAGGTTGGGAGACAAGAGGATGCGGGCCTGGGCGTCCAACCGCAATTCTTCCGACTGGCCGACAAACAGCCGCTGAAACCGGCGAGCCGTGGGATTGTTACTGGGAAGTCCGGCGATGCGGTGTTCCACTTTTTCCCAAGTGGGCAGAGGGTAAGCGACCAGGCAGCGTTCACCTTCCCGGCTCTGAACGTCGATGGTGACCACCAGTTGTCCGTCGCAGTGGGCACTCAGCCAGTCGCGGAATCGCGCCGGGACGTTCATGCGTCCTTTGCTATCCAGGCTGTGCCGATGGGTTCCCCTAAACATGCCTGCGCATCCCTCCAAAATCTTCCACTTTGCCCCACTTCTCCCCACAACTTGAAGGTTAAAGGGAAGCAGGCCTGCTGTCAAGGAGAAAAAACGAATAATTACGGCATGTTAGATCATGTTTATGAAGAGTAAATAAAATACTTGAAGGGTTATTCGCAATCACCTAATTATATGATGGAAAATAGAATACCGTAAAAATACTCCGGGAAATGGAGTGGTGATGGGCAACGCCGACGATTTTTTACATCTGATTGATTTTTATTGATGTTGATCGGCGCTAAAGCGACGGTGGCCGAGATTTGCCCGAAGCCGTAGGGCAAAGCATACAGAGGTGGAGTGGGCCGATAAGCCGGGTTCTGTCGTGGACGACCATTCCTCTAGGCCAGCACTTGCGCACTGGCTCCAGCAACCTACCCGCATGCACCGCGGGCCACGGTATCGCATGCCTATTTGGTCTTGCTCCGGGCGGGGTTTTCCCTGCCATTTCCGTTACCGGAAATGCGGTGCGCTCTTACCGCACCTTTTCACCCTTACCGGCGCTCGCGCGCTTGGCGGTATATTTTCTGTGGCACTTTCCGTAGGCTCACGCCTCCCGGCCGTTAGCCGGCGCCTTGCCCTATGGAGCCCGGACTTTCCTCCCCGGATTGCTCCGCGGCGGTCGTCTGGCCCACTCCGCCGCCGATGATACCCGTTTTGCGACACCCTGTCAGAGAAACATGCAGACTTGGACTCCGCGCATTATACTGTGAGGCGCGGAGATACGAAGCGCCGCGGTGGGGCCGGTATCCACAGGAAGGAGCGGAATGTCATGACCGATGATCATTTTCTGGATGAAGCACGGGAGGTGCCCTCGATCGCACCCATGGAGCGAGTGGTGGCCTGGTCGGTCTTCCGGAGCCGCGAGGATGCGCGCCATCTGCTGGAACATGTGTATCTGGCGCCGGGACAAGGCCTCGTCGGCGGGCATGGCCGGGACAGTGTCGCCCCATACTGGTGGGTGGGGGTACAGGTGCGGGACCTCAGTCAGTGGGGGAATGTGGCGGCGGTGAACAAGCGCGGCCGTCTCGGGGATTGATTTCCGGTAGGCGTTGGCGTAGTGCGGCGAGCAGCTGTGGGCGGTCTTTTATGCCCATGGTCACCTGTATTTCGTGGGCCAGTGCTAGTGCCTTGCCCAGTGTCGGACCGGGGACCATTCCCGAGGCCATGAGGTCCGACCCCTTCAGTAGCGGCTCCGGGAGGCTGGACCAAAGATCCATCTCCTGCCAGACCTTGCGCGTGTGCGCAAGGGCCGGGGGCTGTTCCGTGCCCGCGCCGCGCGCATCCGCCAGTGCGACATCCAGCAACAAGGGGCGGTCAGGGAGCCGCAGGGCCAGGCGCGCGTAGGCGGCGCGTCCGGCGCTGTCGCGGTGCAGGGCGTAGGGCGCGCCATGCCAGCGAATCAGCGGCAGGACTTGGCGGCTGACGCGGTTACCGGGAAAGTAGCGGCCCAGAAAGGCGTGAGCGGTGGCCAGTGCCTGCTCGTGCCCGAAAGCCCGCCAGCGGCCCTGAGGATCGCGACGCGTCGTACTGGCCTTGCCCAGGTCGTGCAGCAAGGCACCCAGCATCAGGGGCAGGTCATGCGCCCGATCACCGCGGCGCAGTTGCCCCGCCGCCGCGAGCACGCGGCCGGTATGAATCCACACGTCGCCTTCCGGATGGGCATCGGGGCGTTGGGGCACGGCCTGCAGGGCGCGCAATTCCGGAAATTGGGTGATGGCCCCGGTGAGGGCCAGACTATCCCAGGCCCGGATCAGGTGCCTGCCGCGCAAGAGCAGGGCTTCCCATTCTTTGCGCAGCCGCTCCCCGGGAATGCCTTGCAGGCGCGGCGCCAGTTGGCGGCAGAGCGCGGCGCTCCGCGTCTCAATAGAAAAACCTAGTTGTCCCGCGAGTCGCGCGGCGCGGAAGATGCGCAAGGGGTCTTCCGCGAAGGTGTCTGCCCCCACCATGCGTAGTCGTCGGGCGTGCAGATCGGTCACGCCGCCGACACTGTCCAGAAGGCGTTGCGCCCCCCAGTCCCAGGCGAGGGCATTGACCGAAAAATCCCGCCGCTGCGCGGCGATGGCCCAGGGTAAATGCGGGTCGATCCGTCCGCCCGGACCTTGTGGCAAGGAAATCTCGGCGCCGGCCACCACCCAGACCGCGCGGTGTCCTCCTATCCGTTGGGCGTTACAGGGAGCCAGACATTCGGCCAGGCGCGCCTCGCTCAGTCCATGAACTTCCAGATCCCAGTCGTGCGCGGGAATACCGAGCAGGGCATCCCGTGGCGCGCCCCCCACCACCAATACTCGCCCCCCTGCCCTTTGCAGGGCCGCTAGAACGGGGACCAGGGCGATGGGTGGCGAGAGCAGCGGCAAGAGCGGCAAGAGGGGGTCAGTCCTTGCGCATTTGCGCCAACAGATCCGCGTAATGCTCGGCGACGACACGCCGTTTCACCTTGAGGGTGGGGGTCAGTTCTCCGCTGGCTTCCGTCAGCGCCGTCGGCAGCAGCGCAAAACGTCGCACCTGTTCATGAGCAGGTAAATCAGTGAGGGCGGCCGAGATGGTCGCGCGGATGACCTTGCGTGTCGTGGCAACCTCCGCGTCGGCGCCTATCTGCTTTTGCAGTAGTTCCTGATTGGGAAAGATCAGCGCCATGAGATAGGGCATGCGATCACCGAAAACGACGGCCTGCTCAATGAGCGCTTGCGCCATCAGTCGCCTCTCGATCTTTTGCGGGGGAATGTTCTCGCCCGCGGAATTGACGATCAGTTCCTTTTTGCGGTCACTGATGCTCAGGTAACCGTCGTGGTCCAGGCTGCCTACGTCGCCGGTATGTAGCCAGCCGTCCTCCATGAGCGTCTCGCGGGTGGCGCTCTCGTTGTTCCAGTAGCCCTGCATGACGGAGGGACCGCGCACCTGTATCTCGCCATCCGCCGCGACCCGCCCTTCCAGGTTGGGTAGGAAACGCCCAACGGTTCCGGGGCGAATGGCGGCCAGTGGATTGGCGGCGATTACCGGGCTCGCTTCGGTCATGCCGTAGCCCTCGACAATGGGTAATCCCAGGTCAATGAAGAATCGGGCGATTTCGGCATCCAGCGGGGCGCCGCCGGAGACAAAGAAGCATAAGCGTCCACCGAGTTTTTTGCGCAGATTGCGGACCAGCAGACGTCGCGTAATGGCGCGCTGCCAGCGGGGCGCGGGCGGGCGCTCTGATTCAAGGCCGGCCCCCCGGCGCAGGAAGCGGCCGAGCAGTCCGGTTCGTTCTTCAATACCTCGCCGCACCCGGCCATAGAGCAATTGGAAAACCCGTGGCACGGCGACGACGATGTCCGGATGGGAGGCCGCCATGTCGCGCAGCAGCGTATCCGGACGCTCCGCGTAAGCGACCTCCAGCCCCAGCAGGTAGGCGCCGAAGTGTCCGGTGCCGCGCTCGAACACATGGGAGAGGGGTAGAATGGAGAGCAATCGCTGCCTGGCACGCAGCGGCACGAGCGGTACGAAGCCTTCGATATTGCTGAGGATATTGCCGTGACTGAGCATCACCCCCTTCGGCCAGCCTGTCGTTCCGGAGGTGTATACGATGGTGGCCGTCTGCCCACGCTGCAGCGCCGCCATCCGCGCATCCAGCGTACTGTCGGGCACCTCTGAACCCTCGTTTTCGAGGGCGGCCCAGTGCCGCAGACCGGCCCCCTGCGCGGCCGCCGCGTCGCGAAGCAGGATGCGATCATGGGGTACACCCCAGTCTTCGTTCGACATGCGCCGCCACTCGCTGGTGCCTTCGAGGAGTATCAGTCCGGCGCCGCTGTCGCCCAGCACATAGTGAATCTCGCGCGGGCTGAAGGTCGGGTAGAGCGGGACGGTGATGGCGCCTATGCCGAGGATGGCGAAATCCATGATCGCCCAATCCAGTGAATTGGGTGCCATCAGAATGACCCGTTCGCCCTGGCGTATGCCCAGAGACAGGAGCCCCCGGGCCCGCGCCCTCACCCGGTTGGCGAAGGCGGCTGCCGTTAACGGCCGGAAAATGTCTTCCTGCCGTTGCAAGGCGATCGTTCCTCCCGGGTCACGGGCGCAGCGCGCAAAGAGGCCTTCTGGTAAACTTCGAAAGCGGGCGAGGTCGACGTCCATGCTAACGGAGGGACTTCTCGGCGGGAGTCAGGCTGCGCTTGAAACTCTCCATATGGAAGAGACGATCCATGTAATCCCGTGTGGCGCGAGCCGCGGCGGGCAGGTTTATCTCCAAGACCGGCAGGCGCCACAACAGCGGAGCGATGGCGCAGTCGAGCACCGAGAGTTCGTCACCGAACAGGAAACGTTGCTGGCTGAAAATACTGCTGAGTCCGGCGAGCGTGCTGCGGATCTGCTCTTTGGCGGTTTTACCGTGTTCGGCGCTGTAGCCCGCCTGAAAGAGCGGTGCGAACCAGTCGCGGTCGAAACGCAAGAGACCCAGGCGCACTTTGGCACGGGAGATGGGATCCACGGGAATCAGTGGCGGGTGGGGAAACCGCTCGTCCAGATACTCCATGATGAGTACCGATTCGTGGACGGCCAGATCACGATCCACAAGGGTGGGCACTTGGTTGTAGGGGTTGAGTTCGGCAAGATCCTCGGGTTTGTTGGTGAGGTCGACGTCGATGGTCTGATATTCCATGGCCTTTTCTTCCAAAACGAAGCGCACGCGGTGCGCGAAGACGCAATCGCTGCTGGAGTAGAGGGTCATCAGGGTTTTTTTGCTGCTGGGGGTTGCCATGATTTACGTCCTTGTCTTTAAAAGGGTCCGCTCTGGCGCAACCGCCCTGCGGCAGTCGCGTCTCTGGTATTATACATAACCGGCCATGGCTTGGGGGGATGTGTTTCGGGCGCCATCCCGGAAGGTATGTCCCCCAGCCGATTGGTTGTATATAGACAACAAACGTTGTAAAGTAGGCTATAACACTCAACGGGAGGGCGATCTTCGAGATCGCGGGATGCCACGTACATGATCCGTCAGCGCACACTCAAAAACATGATCTGGGGCACCGGTATCGGTCTGCATAGCGGCAGGAAGGTGTACATCGGTCTGCGTCCGGCACCGGTCAACACGGGTATCGTCTTCCATCGCAGCGATGTGGAAGGGGGGGCATGGATTAAAGCGGATCCGTTGCACGTGGTGGACACCCGCCTTTCCACCAATATCGGCGATGGGCGGATGCGGGTAGGGACTATCGAGCACCTGATGTCGGCACTGGCTGGTCTGGGTATAGATAATGCGTATGTGGATCTGGATGGACCGGAAGTGCCGATCATGGACGGCAGCGCGGCGCCTTTCGTTTTTTTGATCCAATGCGCGGGAATCGAAGAGCAGAAAGCGCCCAAGCGGTTTATCCGCATCACCAAGCCGCTGGAGACGGAGGACGGGGACCGCTGGGTGAAGTTGGAGCCTTTTGAGGGCTTCAAAGTCAGTTTTACCATTGATTTTGACCATCCGGTGATGAAAAACGGGGGCCAGGAAGTGACGGTGGATTTTGCGCGGACTTCCTACCTCAAGGAAGTGGCGCGCGCGCGTACCTTCGGTTTCATGCGGGAGGTGGAGACCCTGAGGAGCATGGGCCTGGCGCTGGGCGGTAATCTGGATAACGCCATCGTCGTGGATGACTACCGTATCCTCAATGAAGAAGGACTGCGTTATACCAATGAATTTGTGCGTCATAAGGTGCTCGATTCCATTGGCGACCTTTATCTGCTCGGCCATCCGTTGGTGGGTCATTTTTCCGGTTATAAGGCCGGGCACGCCCTCAACAACAGTTTGCTCCGCACTTTGCTGGAGCGTCAGGATGCCTGGGAGTTCGTGGATTATTCCGAGAATCGCGCGCCGTTCTCTTTCGCCGAGGTGTTGGCGAGCGTTTCGGCCTGAAGCATATCCAGCGTGGCCGCCCAGCGGCGGAGCGCCGCGGCGACCGGTTCCGGTACCTGCTGCGTGACGGCCAGCAAGGCCTGAGGAGCTGTGGGGGCGATGTGCGGGGTCTTCCGCGATTTGGAGGGCTGCTGCGACCATTGCGGCCAGGGCCTGACTGAGGCGTCAATGCGGATTGCCGGAGCTTCCGGAAAACGGTTGTTCCACTGTTTCAGCAGGGTTTTCTCATGGCACCGCAGCCAGGAAATCCATACCGAACTCTGACAGAGCACCTTCAGTGTGCCTTTGGACCAGTCGACCAGCCAGGTGCGATCCTGGGCTTCCAGCGGCAGCAGCGCGTTCCAAGCCGGTTGACGCTCGCGCAGCATCCGCGCGTGCCGGTAGATTTGCCCGATTTGCCCGGAGGGAACCTGGCGCACAGTGCGCCAGGCCGTGTGGTGTCGCTTATCATCCATAGGCTTTCATGCTACCCTGCTCAATATTTTTCACCTAGGCTCGTGTGCTCATGTTTGGAACCATCATCCGCCATGTCGTCGGCAGTCGCAACGACCGCCTGATCAAGAAAGCCCGCGCCGTCGTGGCACAAGTCAACGCCCTGGAGGATCGCTACAAGGCCATGGACGATGCCACTCTCGCGGGGCAGACGGCCCTTTTCAAGGAGCGGGTGGCACGGGGGGAATCCCTCGACGCCGTGCTTCCCGAAGCCTTCGCCGTGGTACGCGAAGCGGCCGGACGGGTGATGGGTATGCGTCATTACGACGTGCAGCTGATCGGCGGTTATATGCTGCACGCGGGCAAGATTGCGGAAATGCGCACTGGTGAAGGCAAAACCCTGGTCGCGACTTTGCCCGCCTATCTGAATGCGCTGTTGGGTAAAGGGGTGCATGTGGTGACGGTCAATGATTACCTGGCGAGTCGCGATGCCCAATGGGTGGGTGTGATACATAGCTTTCTGGGTCTGAGCGTGGGCACCATTATTTCTGATCTGTCCAGCGAAGATCGTCGAGCCGCTTACGCTGCCGACATTACTTACGGCACCAATAACGAGTTCGGTTTTGACTATCTACGCGACAACATGGCGTTCTCGCCCGCTGATCGGGTACAGCGCAGCCTGCACTATGCCATCATTGACGAGGTGGATTCCATCCTCATCGATGAGGCGCGCACGCCGCTGATCATCAGTGGGCCTACGGAGGAAAATACCGATCTCTACTACCGGGTAGACCAACTCGTCGGGTCTTTCGTGCCCGATGCGGATTACACCGTGGATGAAAAGGGCAAGCAGGTGATGCTTTCGGAAGAGGGCATCGAAAAGGCGGAGCGTTTGATGCGGGAAAGCGGCCTGCTCAAAGAGGGCAATCTCTACGACATCGGCAACGTGACGCTCGTCCACCACCTCAACCAGGCTTTGCGCGCTCACCTGATCTACCGGCGGGAGACGGACTATATCGTCCGTGATGGCGAAGTCTGCATCATCGATGAATTTACCGGGCGCATGATGTCCGGGCGGCGCTGGTCCGACGGTCTGCATCAGGCGGTGGAGGCCAAGGAGGGGGTCGAGGTGCAAAACGAGAACCAGACGCTCGCCTCCATCACCTTCCAGAATTACTTCCGCATGTATGACAAGCTCTCCGGCATGACGGGCACGGCCGACACCGAAGCCTTTGAACTGAACCAGATTTATGGACTGGAAGTGGTGGTGATCCCTACCCATCGCCCGGTACAGCGCAAGGATTTTGCCGACCTCATCTATCGCACGGGGCAAGAGAAGTGGGCGGCCATCGTCGCCGATATTCGGGATTGCCAGGAGCGGGGGCAGCCGGTGCTGGTAGGTACGACCTCCATAGAACACAACGAATTTCTGTCGCATCAGCTTACCCAGGCGCGAATTGCGCACGAACTGCTCAATGCCAAACAGCATCAGCGCGAGGCCGAGATCATCGCCCAGGCGGGTAAACCGGGGATGGTCACCATCGCCACCAATATGGCCGGACGCGGCACCGATATCGTGCTGGGCGGTAATGTCGGACATCAGGTAGACATGGTGCTCGCCGATCCGGATTTGGAAGAAGAAGAAAAAACCCTGCGGATAGCATCCCTCAAGAGTGGTTGGCAGGGCCTGCATGATGCGGCGGTGGCGGCGGGTGGCCTGCACATCATCGGCACGGAGCGGCATGAATCGCGGCGAATCGATAACCAGTTGCGGGGGCGTGCCGGTCGTCAGGGCGATCCTGGCACGACCCGTTTCTACCTTTCTTTGGAGGATCCGCTGATGCGCATCTTCGGCAGTGACCGCCTGGGTGGTCTGATGCAGAAGCTGGGGATGAAGCCGGGCGAGGCCATTGAGCACAGCTGGGTGACCAAGTCCATCGAGAATGCCCAGCGCAAGGTGGAAAGCCGCAACTTCGATATCCGCAAACAATTGCTGGAATATGATGATGTGGCCAACGAGCAGCGCAAGATCATCTACCAGCAGCGCAATGCCTTCATGGATGCCGATGATGTCAGCAGCGAGATCGCGGTCCTGCGTGAAGATGTCCTTGACGCCGTGCTCGCGGGCTATGCGCCTGAAGGCGTCATGGAGGAACAGTGGGATCTGCCTGGTCTGGAAACGGCGCTGGAGCGGGTGTTTGGTCTGCGGATACCTGTAGGGCAGTGGCTGGAGGAGGACAAGCGTTTGGCCTATGCGGCCCTGCGTGAACGGATCATGACCCTGGTGCTGGATAGTTACGCGGCCAAGGAAGCGATCATGGGCAGCGAAATGATTCGCCACTTCGAGAAATCCATTATGCTGCAGGTGCTGGACAGCCAGTGGAAGGATCATCTGGCGAGCATGGATCATTTGCGTGAAGGCATCCATCTGCGCGGTTATGCCCAGAAGAACCCCAAACAGGAATACAAGCGGGAGTCACTGGCCATGTTTAATGCGATGCTGGAACGGGTACGGGAAGAAGTGGTCAGCGCCCTCTCCCGGATGCACGTGAGTCCGGCCCCGGAGGAGTCCGTGGACTGGGAGGCGATCGCTCGCGCTGCGCAACCCCGGCATCTACAGTTCTCCCACCCCGATTTTGCGGGGGCGGCAGGACCGATGGTGGAAGATGCCGGCCTCGCGGCGGCCGGTTTGGGGGTCGCCGGTGAACAGGGATTGACGCACAACGGCCCCATGGTCATGGATGACAAGGTAGGACGTAATCAGCCTTGTCCCTGCGGTTCCGGTAAAAAATACAAGCATTGTCACGGGCGGTTGCAATAAGGGAAGCGTAAGCTATGGCCGTCGGTCTCCAGGCACCTCGACATATTCTGCCCGTCGCGGGAGTGCGTCTCGGCGTTGCCGAAGCGGGCATCCGTTACGCGAATCGCCGCGATCTCACCCTGATCCACCTGGCGGCGGAAACCCAGGTGACGGGCGTGTTCACCCGCAATCGTTTCTGTGCCGCGCCCGTGCTGGTGGCGCGGCGTCATTTGGCGATGACGAGGGGGGTGCGCGCACTGATCATCAATACCGGCAATGCCAACGCGGGGACGGGCAGGGCAGGGCTGCAGGCGGCCGAGGCCAGTTGTCGGGTGGTGGCGCAGCACCTGGGTTGTTTGCCGGAGGCCGTGCTGCCTTTCTCCACGGGCGTGATCGGCGAATCCACGGCGCTGGCCGAAAAGATCGCGGCCGTGTTGCCAGGCTGTGTCGAGCAACTCGCGGAAACCCGCTGGGAGGCGGCGGCGGCGGCGATCATGACCACAGACACCATCGCCAAGGCCTGTTCCCGCCAAGTGGACATTGATGGAGTCACGATCACGGTCACCGGTATGGCCAAGGGATCGGGGATGATCCGTCCGGACATGGCGACATTGCTGGCCTACATCGCCACTGACGCACCGTTGCAGGGTGTGGCACTGCAGCGGTGCCTGCAAGAGGCCGTGGCGCAGTCCTTCAACCGCATCACGGTGGATGGGGATACTTCGACGAATGACGCGTGCATCCTGATGGCGACGGGGCATGCGGTGTTGCCGCCCATTGCTACCGTGACGGACCCCCGCTATGCGGGATTGCGCGACGCCGTCACCGCCGTGGCGCAGTGGCTGGCGCAAGCTATCGTCCGTGACGGTGAAGGGGCCACCAAATTCATCCCCATACAGATTCGCGGCGGGCGTGACGAAGGCGAGTGTCTGCAAGTGGCCTACCGAATGGCCCACAGCCCTTTGATCAAGACCGCCTTCTTTGCTTCTGATCCGAATTGGGGCCGTTTACTGGCCGCCATCGGGTCAGCGGGCGTGGACGATCTGGCAGTGGACGGCGTGCAGGTCTGGCTGGGCGAGACCCGTATCGTCCGTGACGGTGCCCGCGACCCCGAATATACAGAGGCGGCTGGACGGGCCGTGATGGCGCAGGCAGAGATCCCGGTACGGGTGGACCTGGGCCGGGGTAGCGCCGAGGCGCAAATCTGGACCTGCGACCTGTCCTACGATTACGTGCGTATCAACGCGGATTATCGCAGCTGATGCCGATCGTTCCTGTTGCCTCGGGAATCATTGAGGACACCTCCGGGCGGGTGTTGATTTCACTGCGTCCCGAGGGCAAGCCCTGGCCGGGGTTCTGGGAGTTTCCCGGCGGTAAGGTCGATCCGGGCGAAACCCCGGAAGCCGCCTTGATCCGGGAGCTTTGGGAAGAACTGGGGATCACGGTAACGGCGCCGGCGCCGTTCCGGGTGTTGGACTACACCTACCCGGAACGTACCGTGCGGCTGCATTTTTACCGGGTGCGGCATTGGACCGGCAGCGCCCACGGACGGGAAGGTCAGGAGGTGCGCTGGCTTTATCCCTGGGAGATCCCCGCGCTGGAGTGCCTCCCCGCGAATCTCCACATGACCGCGGCCATATTGGCGGAGGCGCTGCCGCAGCCGCCCTTGTGCTTGATTGCGGACCCGGACAGGCTGCCCTTGCCCGATTTCCGGAAGGCGCTGGAAGGCGCGGTCGGTGCCGGATTGCGCTGGCTGGTGCTGCGTTGCAAGACGCAGCCGGATGCACCCGCTGCCGCCATGTTGCCGGCGCTATGCGCGGAGGCACGGACACAGGGCGTCCAGGTCTATCTCAATCATCCGGATCCTCTACCCGACTGGCCACGATCCGGCCGTCATCTGACGCAAGCCCAGTTGGACGCGGGCGTGCGACCCGGCGAGGCCTTCGGGGTATCCTGCCATGATGCTGAAGGCTTGCGGCGGGCCGCTCGTGCCGGCGCACGTTACGCCTTTCTCTCGCCGCTGTTCCCCACGCGGAGTCATCCGGGAACCGAGGCGCTGGGCACGCAGGCTTTTGCGGCGATGGCCGCCGAAACCTCTTTGCCCCTCATCGCGCTCGGCGGGGTGACAACGAGGCGGCTACCCGAGGCACTGGCCGCCGGCGCGCGCGGCGTGGCGGTGCTCTCGGGTATCCTCGAAGCGGAAGAGCCCGCCGCGGCCACCCATGCTTTTCTCCAGCACTGGAACGGATAAATGGCGCGTATTTCCGTCGTGATTCCGCTGTATAACGAAATTGACAATGTTGCGCCGCTTTGCACTGCCCTGAGCGATGCCCTGGGGGAGAGCGATACGGAGATCATCATCGTCGATGATGGCAGTCGCGACGGAAGTGCCGCCGCATTGGACCGGGAGGCGGCGGCGCGGGGCGAGCGTTTCAAAATCATTCACTTGCAACGCAATTTCGGGCAGACGGCCGCCATGCAGGCGGGGATCGACGCCGCTCTGGGGGAAGTGATCGTCACGCTCGACGCCGATCTGCAAAATGATCCCGAAGATGTCCTGCCGCTGGCGCAGCGCTTGCTGGCGGAGAATCTGGATGTCGTGGCGGGCTGGCGGAAGAATCGTCAGGATGGCATGCTCCTGCGCAAGATACCGTCGCGCATCGCCAATCGTTTGATCCGTCGCCTGACCGGCGTCTATCTGCATGATTATGGCTGTACCCTCAGGGCCTATCGGGCTTCCGTGATCAAAGGCGTGCGCCTCTATGGCGAGATGCACCGCTTCATACCGGCCTGGCTGTCTACACTCACTTACACGGACCGTATCGTCGAGGTGCCGGTGCGGCACCATCCGCGTCGGACGGGACAAAGCAAGTACGGTATCACCCGCACCTTCCGGGTGCTGGTGGACTTGCTGCTGGTGAAGTTTTTTCTCGGTTACAGTCAACGGCCCATGCACTTCTTCGGGGTGATCGGATTGGCGTTGCTCAGCATCGGTTCGGCCATGCTACTGTATCTGTTCGTCGATAAATTTGGTTATGGTGCCGAAATCTCGGGCCGCCCCATGCTGATCGCGGGCGTGCTGTTTTTCCTCGCCGGACTACAGTTCCTCAACACCGGCATTGTCGGCGAAATGCTGGCGCGCATCTATCATGAGTCTCAGGATAAGAAGACCTACGTGGTGCGTCACACGATACATCTCGATCCGCCCGCGTGAAACCGGTCCCTATTCTGATGTATCACAATATCGCGGTGGCCCCGAAAGGGGTGCAACTGCGCGGACTGTATGTCTCGCCCCGGCGTTTTGCACGGCAGATGGCGCTGCTGCGATGGTTGGGTTACCGCGGTTTGTCCATGTCCGCCGCGATGCCCTATCTGCGCGGGGAGCGGGAGGGTAAGGTGGTGGTGATCACGCTGGATGATGGTTACCGGGACAACCTCCAATTCGCCTTGCCGGTACTGCGGCACCATGGCTTTACGGCCACCTGTTACGTGGTGAGTGGCGCCATCGGCGCCGACAATCACTGGGATGCGCAGCGGTTGGGCGTGCATAAGCCACTGATGGACCGGAATGAGTTGCAGTGCTGGCGGGATGCCGGAATGGAGATTGGGGCGCACAGTCGTCATCATCCCCGTTTGCCGGAGTTGGATGAATCCGGACTGGACGAGGAAGTGGCGGGTGCCAAGCATGACCTGGAAGGGGTTTTGGCGGTGCCGGTGACCCAATTCTGTTACCCCTATGGCGCGGCGGGAGCGCGCGAACGGGAGGCGGCGCGCCGGGCCGGTTTCGCGGCGGCGGTGACGGTGCGGCGGGGTCGCGCCCTGCCCGCCGGGGATCTCTTCGATTTGCCACGGGTGATGGTCGGCGGACACCATGCGCCCCATGTGTTTCCTTTGCAATTGCTGACCCGGCATGAGGATCGTCATTGACCGCGGCCCCGCGTTTGCTCTGGGTGGGCACCAACCCCGGCGGGGGTGGTACGGAAACGCATATGATCACTTTGAGCCGCGCCCTGGCGGAGCAGGGGGCAACGGTGCATGTTCTGGTGCATCCGCAGGGCCGGATCGCGCAGGCGCTGGCGAATACGCCAGTCGCCCGGCATTACGGCGTCTTTCGTAACAGCGCCGATCCGGGTGGCATCCGCGCCTTGCGCCGGGCTATCCGCAGCGTGCGGCCGGACTGGATGATCGGCAGCTTCAGCAAGGAGTACTGGCCGCTGGCGCTGATCAGCCGCAGTGAGGGGTTGCCGCTGGCGCTCTTCCGGCACATGGACCTGCGTCTCAAGCTCAGCACCCGCTGGTTGCTGTCGCACGCGCCGTTACGGTTGTTCGCCATTTCCGATTACCTGCGGGAACGGCTGATCTTGCAGGGGGTGCCCCGGGAGCGTGTCGAAGTGTTGGCGAATCCGCTGCGCTTGGCCGATTTCCAGTCCGATCCGGCGGAGCGGGTAACGCGGCGCCGGGCTTTGGGTTTGGCGGATGCCGATGTTCTGGTGGGTTTTGTCGGCGCCTGGCATCGCGGCAAGGGGGTGTTCCTGCTCGCCGATGCCCTCGACGCGGCGCATGCGGCGGACCCTCGAGTACATGGCTTGTGGCTGGGAGGGGGAGGGCATGAGGCGGAACTGCGCGCGCGGTTGCGCGACAGGCCTTGGCATCATCTGCTGGGTTGGCAGGACCCGGTGACCCCCTGGTATAGCGTCATGGACATCCTTGCCTTGCCGTCCATCGAACCCGATACCTTCGGCCGGGTTTGCCTGGAGGCGCAGGCTTGCGCCACCCCGGTGCTGGGCGCGGCCATGGGGGGTATCCCCGAGAGCTTTGCGCCGGATCGGAGTGGCTTGTTATTGCCTGCCGGAAACATGGCAGGCTGGCGGGACGCTATTCTCCGCTTTGCGG